>CANHGW010000023.1 GCA_947460175.1 Bacteroidota bacterium
CATAGAGGCTTTTTACAACACCACCAGACGACACAAACATTTAAATAATTTAACCCTTTTAGAATTTCAAAAATTAATTAACAATAACAATTTAAAAAATGCAGCTTAATGATCAATTTAATTTGTCCACTTTATTCTTGGAATTCCATTATACAATTCAAGTGTATGAAAACAATCATTTATCTCATGTAAGCAAAGTGAAAAAAGAGGATTAACACATACATATAGTGAATAACTAATTCAAAGTCAAAAAGTAAAAACGAAATGCTTCCCTTCGTAATTGTAGGGAAGCATTTCTATTTTTGGAATGAATGAATAATAAATTCAACTAAGAATGTAGAATATTTTAAAAACCCTTTGTATATTTCCTAAAATTTATCCAGCCATGGAAGGACAGAATATGATCAATTGGTTTGAGATTCCTGTTTCAGATTTTGACAGAGCCAAACATTTTTATGAAACGATCTTTGCTATCACGATGACAGTGACAGAAATTCAAGGTTATAAGATGGCTTTTTTTCCGGCCTATGAAGGCACTGTAAGTGGTGCAATCTGTTTTGGCGAAGGATATATTCCAAGTGGAGCTGGCTCACTCATGTACTTGAATGCCAACCCTGATGTGAATTTGATATTAGATAGAACCGTACAAGCTGGTGGCAAAATTATAGTGCCTAAAACATTGATAGGAGAAGATACTGGCTACTATGCATTCATAGTTGATACAGAGGGGAATCGTGTAGCGTTGCATTCGGTGAGGTAGATTAAACTTATTCATCCCATGCCCACTCCCACTCGTTGCCATTGGCCCGCTTCCGACCCACTCATGATTCAGTATCACGATGAAGAATGGGGTATGCCTGTACATGATGATGCCAAGCATTTTGAATTTATTGTATTGGATACATTTCAGGCGGGGCTCAGTTGGAAAACGATTTTATACAAACGCGAAAATTTTCGCAAGGCATTTGATAAATTCAATTACAAAAAAATAGCGAAGTACGATGAGGAGAAAGTGCAGCAACTGCTGCAAGATGCAGGCATCATTCGGAATCAATTAAAAATACGTGCTACGATTACAAATGCACAGGCATTTATGTTTATTCAAAAAGAATTTGGAAGTTTTGATAATTATATATGGAAATTTGTAAACAACAAAACCATCATCAACAAACATCAAGAACATAAACATATACAAGCCACCTCACCCGAAAGCGATGCGATGAGCAAGGATCTGTATAAGCGAGGATTTAAATTTGTCGGCTCTACCATTTTGTATGCCTATATGCAAGCCGCAGGTATGGTGAATGATCATTTGGTGGATTGTTATCGATATAAGAAATGCAAAGAATATCAATTTGAAAATGAGTGAATTTGAAAATTTGAAGATTCATACCTATTTTGTGACATTAAAAGAATGAGATAGAAGAGTTCTCATATCTCAAATCTAATTTATATGAAATTACTCGAAAATAAAGTTGCCATTATCACAGGTGGAAGCCGTGGAATTGGCGAAGCCATCGTATTGAAATTTGCAGCACAAGGTTGTCATGTGGCGTTTACCTATATTAGCGATAGCAGTGCTGATCGTAGCATAGCATTGGCCGATAAATGTGTGGCTATGGGCGTGAAAGCGAAAGCCTATAAAAGCAATGCAGGTAATTTTGCCGATTGCGAGTCTTTTGTAGCTGAAGTGGTAAAAGATTTTGGAACGGTTGATATTTGTGTGAACAATGCTGGTATTTCAAAAGATAATTTATTGCTTCGTATGACCGAAGAGCAATGGGATGATGTGATGGCCATTAATCTCAAGTCTGTTTTCAATATGACCAAGCAAGTGATGCGTCCTATGATGAAAGCAAAGTCAGGAAGTATTATCAATATGAGTTCGGTGATAGGTGAAATGGGCAATGCTGGTCAAAGCAGCTATGCAGCTAGTAAAGCAGGCGTAATAGGATTTACTAAATCTATTGCAAAAGAAATTGGTAGTCGCAATATTCGTTGCAATGCCATAGCACCAGGCTTTGTAGAAACTGATATGACATCGTATTTACAAGATGGTGAAGGTGCTGATAAATATAAAGCAGGCATTCCATTAGGTCGTTTTGCAAGTGCTGAGGATATAGCGAACACAGCATTGTTTTTAGCATCTGATATGGGCAATTACATTACAGGTCAAACCATCAGTGTATGCGGTGGTTTGTGTATATAATCAAACATAAAATTATTATGATAAAATATCTACGAGTTATTTTGTTGCTTGCAATGAGTTTAAATCTCAATGCACAAGATTCTACCGAAGTATTTGATATGAGTCAGTATGGTGATGCATCAGATAGTAAATCGTATTGTACTCAAAAAGTAAATAATCAAGCGCCTTCCAAACAATTCAGTTTGGGTTATGAGATGAATCTTGGGTTTAGCAATAGCAATGTAAATGGAACTGAAAAAATTAATTCAATGGGTGGCATTCGTGCGACTGCCAATGTATTGGCGTTAAGCACCAATAAATTAATCCTCAGTATTGGAGCGAATTACTGGGGTTCCAAAATTCGTACTTCAAATGCATCTAGCAATGTAAACGTCAATCAGGTTTATACCAATCGCATGGATATAGTAGGACTGAATGCCGTATTGTTTAAACCTTTGAATGAAAAACATTTTATAATCGCGCAAGCGAATACCGATTTATCTCATATAGGCATAACTAATAATTTAGGAGCTTCATCTTCTGCTTTGACTTATTATGGTAGCGCTATTTTTGGTTGGAAAAAGAATGATTATCGCATGCTTGGCTTTGGTGTATCTCGAACTTATAGATTAGGCAGACCCATTATTGTACCAATTATTTTGTACAATAAAACATTCAATGATCATTGGGGACTAGAAACTTTGTTACCAGCTCGAGCACATATCCGATATAATTTTTCTTCCAATAGTTTACTCATGGCAGGTTACGAACTCGAAGGACAACAGTTTGATTTGCAATCGAATAATCTTTTTTTGCAACGCGGAGAAATAAAACCAAGACTTGTATTTGAGAAAAAACTCATAGGATTTTTTTGGATGAGTGCACAAGTTGGTTACCGCATCAATGGACGCTTTAATTTTGTAAATCGTTACAATGGTCAAGATGGGAATGAAGTATTTGTAAATAATTGGGGAGGCTCTCCATATTTCAACCTTAGTATCAATTTAGTTACTCCTTAGTCTTCTTTATTTTTTTATCTGTCTTGTCCAATTGTCAGTACGACCAATAAGTGATACGCCAATATACCCTCTTACTTTCAAGTTATTTTGATCTTTCATCTCCATTTTACAGGAGTATTCTTTCCCATTTTTAGGATCGTAAATACTGCCATTTTCCCATACTTTATCTTCATTGTTAAAAGTAAATCCGTGCATATTTACGAGTCCAAGAGTTGGTACATTTTGTTTAGTTTCATCAGGGTTGCGCTTGTCTAATTTTGGCTTGCCAGTATCAGGGTCAATAGGTTCTTTCAACCAAATAATTTTACCAGCATAATGGCCCGATGTCGTACGATAAATCTCTACAATACCTGTACCCTCTCCGTTTTTCCATTTTCCAATTACATCATCTGCATTTTGAGCACGAAGTAAAAAAGTAGAACTTAAAAGTATAAGACAAGTTAAAACGTATTTCATGATTTAATATTTTATGCAAAATAGGTTAATTTTTTAAAATTGATAAAAGATTTATTTCCTCTTTTATAAACCTAAAGAAGCAACTATTCACTTATGAAAACACTATTTCTTTTTTGTATTTAGCTTGTATCCAAAATTCAACTGATGTTGAAGTTTTAATCCACTTGTATTACGAATATCTTCACCAATTACTTGTGTGTAATTGACCGGTAGGGAAGCTTCATAGCCCACTACAAATCGATTCCAATTAATTCGAGTACCCATAAATGGTCGTGCAGAAAGATTGAATGCCAATACAGAGGCTGTTTGACCTGCAGAATATCCCATAAAACTAGAAGAAGTATATCGTTCTTCAATATTCATTTTTGGATTTTTCATCATACCAAATCCAAGGTCAAGTCCTCCATAAACCACTATATCTTTATGAATATGTTTTTGCCATTCTTTACCCACCGTAAATTTTGGCATTAGTAATTCATATGCATTTCCTTTATATACAGAGGTATCTCCAATGGTTGAATAGGAGAAATTTGAAAACAATCTTTTTGAAAACAATGTAAAGCCATATCGCATGGCTGAATGTTCATTTTTGTATTTAATCCATTGGATGCCTATAGGGAATACGTCCTTGTTTGAAAATCGATTTCTTACAGAAGGATAATAGCTTCGATTATTGTTCTCACTATTTAAATTGAAGTTCATCATTAGATAGGAACTCCCTGTTTGGGCAAAAGCCGATGATGAACATAACACGACTAAAATGATTAAATGGATTTTTTTCATGTGAATATTTTTATGAAACAAAAGTATTTTCACACGAATAACAATACGAACATTGTATCTTAAAGAAAGTAAAATGAAAGGTTAAATAAAATAAAAACATCGATTGCTGGTGAATGAGCACTTATAGAATGATAGGATGAGATATACACTATAAATAGTGAGAATTAGTTTGTTTAAATTTATTGTATAATTTTATACTTCAATATGATTCACCAAATACTTAAGGATAAATCTGTCAAACTCTATATTATTTTAGCGGGGCTATTTAGTACCAATGCCATTGTAGCAGAGTTTATAGGCGGTAAAATATTTTCATTAGAGAAAACGATCGGTATAGAGCCAATTACGTTTTCAATGTTTGGAGAACAAGGATTGTCGTTTAACTTAACCGCTGGTGTTTTATTATGGCCTGTTGTATTTATCATGACCGATATTATCAATGAGTATTATGGTATGAAAGGGGTACAGTTTTTATCTTATCTTACAGTTGCATTGATAAGTCTTTCATTCTTTGCAGCCTATGGTGCTATACATCTTACTCCGGCTGATTGGTGGGTGGGCGTGAATGCAAAGAAGGGAATCCCTGATACTCAAAAAGCATATACTCAAATCTTTGGACAAGGCATGTGGATTATTGTTGCGTCTATCATTGCTTTTTTGGTAGGACAGGTATTGGATGTATTTATTTTTCATAAAATAAAAGAACGAACGGGTGAAAAAATGATATGGTTACGTGCTACAGGTTCTACCTTGATTTCGCAATTAATCGATAGTCTTATTGTCATTACGATAGCGTTCAAACTAGGACAGGATTGGAGTTGGCCTAAAGTAATTGCCATTGCATTGGTCGGCTATTTTTATAAATTTTTTGTTGCCATTTTAATTACACCTGTAATATATTTAGTACACGCATGGATTGAAAAATACCTAGGTCATCACCTAGCTTCAGAAATGAAAAAAAGCGCACTCAGGTAATTATCTTAAATATCACATTAAGTATTTCAAAATGCAGCGAATTGTATTTAATGATTGAATCTAAAACAGCCTAATATTCTAAGTCATTTCTATTATCTTTGCCAGCATTCATTTAATATTTAAGTCATGTCTAATCCATCATTTCATTCATTAATTGTCAAGGACGTACGCAAAGAAACTGAAACATGTGTTTCTGTTGCATTGGACATTCCAATTGAATTAATCAATGAGTATACGTATCAACCGGGTCAATATATCACGTTTAAAAAAGAGATAAATGGAGAAGAAATTCGTCGTTCATATTCTTTGTGTAGTAGTCCGATTGAACATGATTTTAGAGTCGCTATTAAGCAAGTTCACGGTGGATTGTTTTCGACTTATGCCAATCATGAATTAAAAATTGGAGATGTATTGGATGTCATGACTCCACTTGGAAATTTTACAACAGTTATTGATGCAACAAATCACAAGCATTATATGGCCTTTGCTGCTGGTAGTGGTATTACACCCATGTTGAGTTTAATTAAAACGATTCTTGCCAAAGAGCCTCACAGTTCTTTCACCTTAGTGTACGGAAATCAAAATTTTTATTCAATCATTTTCCGAGAGGAACTAGAAGCATTGAAAAATAAATATATTGGTCGATTCCAAGTATTTCATGTACTGAGTCGCGAACGTATGGAAACAGATTTAAACAACGGTCGTATCGATTCTACTAAATGCAATCAACTGTTCGAAAAATTAATTGATATTAAAACCATTGACCAATTTTTCTTGTGCGGTCCAGAGGAAATGATTATGAGTGTTAAAAGTTATCTTGAAAATAATCAAGTAGAAACTTCAAAGATTCGATTTGAATTATTCAATACCTCTGTTTCCAAAAAAGAACGACAAACTTATAAAGAAACGCATCAAGCTGATCAAGGGAAGATGAGTATTGTGACTATAAAAGTGGATGATAGAAGCTTCGACATCCCTTTGGCATTTGCAGGAGATACGATTTTGGATGCTGCGTTGAAGCATGGTGCCGATTTGCCATTTGCTTGTAAGGGTGGAGTTTGTTGTACCTGCAAAGCCAAGGTAATGGAAGGGTCTGTAGAAATGGAAGTTAATTATGCATTGGAAAAAGATGAAGTTGAAAATGGATTTGTCTTAACTTGTCAAGCTCATCCAACGAGCGAAAGGGTTGTGATTGATTTTGATGCTCGATAGAATTTATACTAGACTACAGTTCAATCGATTTACTTTTTTTATTTATCATCCACACGGCTGCAATACCAAGTATTCCACCTACGATCGTATTCCATTTAATTTGTTCTTGAATAAAAATAAAAGAAGATAAAGCAGCAGCAAAAGGAACTATATAAATAAAACTGCTTGTTTTCTCAGGACCCAATTTTGAAGTGCCATAGAAATAAAATGTAGTGGCTAATCCAGTATTAATCACGGCATTGAATATCATATTAAACCAAAACAATGAATTGGCTTTATATAATACCTGTTTGATAGAATCCAAATCAATGAAAAAGAATAGAAACACAATACAAAAAAAATAGATCCACAAACTAAAAGAGAGTGGAGAGCCGTATTGATTCGAGGTAGACGTAAAGCGACTTAAGAATCCCCATACAATAGTGGAACCTAGAAAAAACAAATTGCCTGAATCAAATATTTTATCGTATTTATTCCAGATGTTGAGTAGGAAACAACCGGCTAGTACCCCAATCAATAATCCAATGATTTCTTTTTGTTTCAATGAGCGTTTTGAAAAAATTACGGCTAGTACAAAAGTAACTAATGGAGTTGTAGTGGTAACCAAAACTCCACCTGCACCAGGCATTCCCTTTTGTATACCTGTAAAAAATAATAAACTGTAAAAAGCCATCAAGACCGATGCTCCCAACAATGATGGTATTCCTTTTTTAGAAATAAAGATTTTGGTGTTGATGGATTTTAATAAAATCAATACACCCAAAAACGTAAATATAAATCGTATAAAAGCAATTTCAATTGGTTGACCATAATGTGATAATACCTTTGCACTTGGCCAGCTTACACCCCATATCAACATACTTATTACGATACCACCTATCAGAAAGTGTTTGTTTTTGGTCAGTTGATACATTGGCTCAAAATAGTCAAATCCTTTGAATTTGTTTTTAATTTTAATCTATGCGATATAAAAAAGCCACCTCATTGGAGATGGCTTAATTTTAGTGATTGTGAATCAACTTATTTTTGAATCGTGAACTTTTGAATTTTTCGCTCTTCGTTATCAATCATTTCCATGATATAGATACCATTTGATAATGTGCTCAATTCAAATGAAGCATTGTTTTCTCCATCGTTGCTTGTAATTTCAGTTCTAGAAATTACTTTTTGACCCATTGAATTGTATACATTGAATATCATTTGTTGATTATTCGTAGAGAAATATTGTACACTTAATTTATTGCCTGCAGGGTTAGGATAAAGATTGATAGCGGCTTTATTCTCATCCGTTATTTCTTCTCCAATTTTCCAGTTGCTTGCACTTGTACTTGCATTCAATGTATAACAATTAGCAGTGCTGAACGCACCATTGTAACCATATACATAAATGAAATAAGTTGCTGCTACAGAGCTATTGTTATATTTGATTGTTTCTGTAGATGTGCTACCCAAAGCAGAGGTTGCTAATAATGAACCACCAGAATTGTAAAGTTTTAAGTCATAATCCAATGGAAGATTGCTCAATGTAACTTTTAATTTAGGAGCCGCAGCAGTTGTTGTGATTCTATAGTAATCTTTGTCTGTGCTAGATCCTATCATTGAGCTAATGTTAGTATTTACTGGAATCAATGCAGCTGTGTTACGTGTATTGTTTGATTCATACGTATTGGTACAGGTAGCTACTACACCAGTAGTTGTAAAGCTTGCAACAGAAGAATAAGCACCAGCACCTGCAGTACAAACTGCTTGTACTTGGAATTGATAAGGAGAGCCTGCAGTTAATCCTGTTAATGATTTAGAAGTTGTTGAAGAAGTAGTAGTAGTCCATGAAGCAGCAGATGTCAACTTATATTGTACATTGTAACTGCTAGCGCCTGCTACAGCACCCCAATTCAATGTAGCTGTAGTAGTAGTAATGCCTGTTGCTGATAAGCCAGTTGGAGCACCACATGCTACTGGATTTGGAGCAGTACATCCTGGAGATGTAAGTAATGAAACTCTTGAACCACCTGCAATAAATAATGCATCCATACGTGCTTTTTGGCCAGCAGAGAACATGAACATACATGCGTCATCTGTATAGTCCATATAGTTCATAAACATATCACCATTAGGTCCATTCGAACAAGAAACTGCTGGGAAAGCAGGACAGCCATAATTTTCATCAGCTTGGTTTGGTGTATCACCTACCAAATCACTTCCGTTACAACTTGTTCCATCATCTCCCCAGATATGATAAAGATTCAACCAGTGGCCTACTTCATGCGTAGCAGTACGACCTTTGTTGAAAGGTGCAGAAGCAGTTCCCATTGTACCAAATCCGGTATAAGTAATTACTACACCATCGGTAGCAGCAGGTCCGCCAGGAAATTGAGCATAGCCCAATACACCACCACTTAAATTACATACCCAGATATTTAAATATTTACTTCTGTCCCAAATATTTGCACCACCTTGTGCAGTATATTTAACTGCATCATTGGTACCAAATGAAGTTGTAGAGGTGCTTACACGGTTGATACCAGTGGTTGCATTACCATTTGGATCTTGCTGTGCAAGACAAAATTGTATTTCACAATCAGCAGAAATTCCTTGGAATACTGTAGGAGTATTAGTCCAATCGGCATTTAATTTTCTAAAATCATTGTTTAGAACAGTTAATTGGGATTGAATTTGAGCATCACTTACATTTTGTGCTGCTGTATTATATACAATATGAAAAACAACCGGAATCGTTTTCAGGGCACGTTGTTTATTTGGTTGATTTATATAGTCTGCAGTTTGCATTTCTATCAAATCACGTTTTGCAGCATATTCAGGATCATTTTGCAAAAGTTGTAATTGGTGTTCATGCGATCCGCAAACACGCTTTTGTGCATTTGTCACCAAAGGCGCTAAAGCCAATAAAGTGAGCAGGTTGAGTACGATTTTCTTCATGTTGTTTTTTTTTGAAAATGTAAAATAATAATTAATTTCAATATAAATGAAAGAATTGTGCCAAGAATAGGTAAAATGCAATAAAAAACCCCTAATAGTTGTATTAGGGGTTAAAATTTGTTCTAGAGGATATTAGCGAATCGTAAATGCATGATTAATCCACAACCAGAAGGAACCATCCCAAAGGAATGCAAGTATAAACCATACAAATAATACCAATGGAATCAGTATAGTTAAAATCATATTTTTGAATTCATCGCCAAGGTGCATAAACACTTTTACAATATATCCTGCCTTAAAAAGAGTGAGCAAAATAAAGAACCCATTAATTAGACCTTTAGGCATTCCAGCGTGTGTACCATACAAACCTAGTAAAACCTCTACGATGGTTACTACTGTAAGTATTCCGGTTACGACCCATATTTTTCTTACTTTAGATTTGCTATGTTCACTATTCGCATCTTCATGGTGAGTACCTGAGTATAATGCGGATTGATCTGATTCGTAATTACTAAAACCTGACATAATAATTTTTTATTTTAATTTATAAACGATTAATTTTTTTTTGATCTAAATGAAATACTACAGAAGATAAAAGCATGTAAATACGAATACCCATACTAAATCTACAAAGTGCCAATAAAGACCTACTTTCTCTACCATTTCATAATGTCCTCTTTTTTCGTAGGTACCATTAATCGTATTCAACAAAATGATAATGTTCAATACAACACCAGAAGCTACGTGAGCACCATGGAATCCTGTAATGGTAAAGAAGAAATTAAAGAATTTGTGGGCTGCATCTGCACCTTCTGCTGCAAATAAGGTAGGATTTACATCATGTGTAAAAAAGTGAGGTAAGTTAGCTGCATCTGCACCATTGCGGAACGATCCCCACCATCCACCGTGGTGAAATAAGTGTGTCCACTCCCAAGCCTGACAGCTCAAAAAGGCAATACCACCAATGATAGTCCATATCATCCATTTGATTACACCGGCTTTGTCTCTACAATGACCTGCATGAACGGCCAGTACCATGGTAACCGAACTCAAGATGAGGATAAATGTCATCAAACTCACAAACATCAATGGAAGATTCGCATCACCCATGAAAGGAAATGATTTGAATACCGAGTTAGGATCGGGCCACAATGAACTGAAAAAACGGGTAGTACCATATGAAATAAGGAATGCACCAAAGGTGAAAGCATCACTCATGAGGAAGTACCACATCATGATTTTACCATAACTAAGGTTGAATGGACTCTGTCCACCACCCCATACTTTCTTTTTACTGTCTACTGCTACTGAACTCATAGTCTATGTTCGTATTATTTTTGATTGATAAAGAAAAAGAGAAACAAATATATCCAAAGCACATCAACAAAATGCCAATAAGTGCCTAAAATTTCTAATCCGGTGCTACTATATACTTTTGTCTTGCGACGAAAGTTGACCGTTATGAATACGATAATCAAGGCGATCACACCACCCAACATATGTAAAAGATGCACACCTGAAATAACATATACAAAACTGCCCGATACGCCTTCGGCTGTGCTAGCAAGGGTTACACCAGCTTTATGCATTTCGAAGAACCCCAAAAACTGCAATACCATAAACAGAAAACCCAATACGGCTGTAATAGATATCAGCGTTTTGTATTGCTTCATATTTCTTTTCTTGAAGGCAGTAATGGAAAAGTGCATGGTAACACTACTAATCATTACCACTGCAGTCGATATCCAAAATGCTACTGGCATGGTGAATATAAGCCAATTGCCTTGTGCTTTACGTACCAAAAAGGCACTCGTCCAGCCTGCAAACATCATACAAATGCTTGCAATAGCAATCCACATCAACAATTTGTGTGGATGAATTTTTTGACGTTGCGCTGTTAGTGTACTCATTGAATTATTCATTTTAAGCTATTTTTTTGCAAAAATCGTCTTAAAACTTGGCAAATTTAATCATCAAAATCGTAGAATCATAGAAAAAAACAAACTTTGTATTGAGAGATTTGAATTATAAATAGGAATGTTACCCCAAAATGGAAAAGTAAAATAGTTTAATTCAAACAAATTATATCAAGAAGGCATTATTAATTCAATACTATTCGCCCTCTATCACGACACCAAATACATCCTTAAAATGATGTTTGATTTTTTGTTTTACCTCGTGCAGGTCTATTGTATGTCCTAGTTCGCGTTCCATGCTCGTAACTTGTTTGTTTTGAATACCACAAGGGATAATGAGTTCAAAATAGCTCAAATCGGTATTCACATTCAAGGCAAAGCCATGCATAGTGATCCATCTACTTGTACGCACACCCATCGCGCATATCTTACGTGCTTTATGTGGTATATCTTTATCAATCCATACACCTGTTTCGCCTTGTGTACGCTCGCCTACGATGCCATATTCGGCTATGGTACGTATTATTACTTCTTCCAAATTGCGCATATAAAGGACTATATCAGGTTTGAGGCGCTCTAAGTCAAGGATTGGATACCCTACAATCTGCTCAGGTCCATGAAAGGTAATATCACCCCCACGGTTGGTTTTGAAAAAGGTAATACCTTTCGAAAGTAAGTATTCATTATTGACCAACAAATTTTCCATATGGCCACTTTTGCCAAGGGTAAACACAGGATCATGCTCACACATCAGAAAGTGGTTTTGCGTGATTTCAATAGGTTCGTTGCTATTCGCTAGTTCACGATCTCGATTTCTTTTTTTGATATCGAGATTGGATTGCAACAATTGCTCTTGCATATCCCAAGCTGTTTTGTATTCGATTCTACCCAGATCCTGATAATGTATAGCCACGTTCTCCATGGAGCAAAGGTAGCGGAAATACTTATTTTCAAGCATCGAAAAATAGAACAACGATTGATAGAATGGGTGTTTTTTTTGATATCCCTCCCTCAAAGCATATCTTTGTAATACATGAGTATAAACCCCACCATACTAAATCAAGATTTTGAAGACGAAGAGTTAGGCGCCGAAGAGGAACAAGAACGGCATATTTTGCTCGATTTGATAGTAGATCGTGGTCAAGAACCACTTCGGGTCGATAAGTTTCTGATTACGAAGTTGGCAGGTATTACCCGTAACAAAGTACAGCAAGCGATCGATGACGAAAATATAGAAGTGAATGGCAAGGTCGTAAAGCAAAACTATAAAGTGAAACCATTGGATCACTTAGTAGCATATACGTTTCGAGCACCTGAAAGTACCGAAATTATTCCCGAAAACATTCCTCTTACGATTGAGTATGAAGACGAGGAATTGCTCATCATCAACAAACCTTACAATATGGTGGTGCATCCCGGTCATGGCAATTACTCGGGTACATTGGTCAATGCATTGTCTTTTTATCTACAACATGAAAAAGAAAGTAGCGACTTGCCTCGTATAGGCTTGGTACATCGAATTGATAAAGATACAACAGGACTTTTAGCCATTGCCAAAACCGAAAAAGCAATCAATCTTCTTTCAGAACAATTCAAAGATCATACCGTAGATCGAAAATATTATGCACTCGTATGGGGCGATGTAGCCGAAGAGTCAGGTACTATAGATACCTATATAGGAAGGCACCTAAGGCTACGCAAAATATTTGATGTATATGAAGAAGGCGAAGTGGGTAAGCATGCTATCACACATTATAGAGTGATCGAACGATTCAATTATGTGACCTTGGTCGAATGCCAATTAGAAACAGGACGTACACATCAAATACGTGTACACATGAAGCATATAGGCCATACACTCTTTAATGACAAAACCTATGGCGGTGATCGTATACTGAAAGGAACTGTTTTTGCTAAATACAAACAGTTTGTAGAGAATTGTTTCGACCTACTTCCAAGGCAAGCCTTACATGCCAAAACACTTGGGTTTATTCATCCTGGCACCGGTGAAAAAATTCATTTCGAAAGCGAATTGCCCAGCGATATGCAACAAGTGCTCGAACGATGGAGAGTGTATACCAAGGCAAAAAAATTGATGGATTAGTTTTTTTGTTTCCTTATATATTTCATAGAAAAGTAAGCCAAATTCAAAAATACACCCAATAGAACGGTAACACCCCATGTGCGAGGATGATCCAATGGGTTGATAAATCGATCGCTAATATCGCTTGCTAAACCAAACGGATTGGCAATAATATCCCAGCTATTCCATCGAAGAAAACGACCCAGATAAACTCCAAAGCTTGCCATAAAAAGGAGTGTTATCAATATGATATTTGTTTTCTTGACACCATATCGTTTCTCACTCATCGTTTCGATATCGTGTAAACTCATAAAGCCAAACACAAGCGCAGTCCAAGCATATGATAATATTAAAACCAAGTCGTACCAAATAGGCATAGAGGTCGATTTTTTCAAATGAAATAAATCAGTCAGAATATAAGGTGAATTGGGAAAAAACAATAACCATGTGGCAAGTAATGCGATATACATCCTTTTATGTATAGTGGCTTTTCGATCATGAAGATACCTTGTGAAAAGCCAAGGAATTATTGCTAAAAATAAATTCCAATTCAGAAATAAAAACATCGGTGATCCTGTAGCTATAACACGTAATAATGAAAGTGATATACTAAAACTACATAAAGCTATCAGTAAAATAAGAAGTCCCGTCTTTCTTGTATCTGTGATGATATTGTTCATAGTGTGTAAATTGAAACAAAAGTAGATGCCCATTTTCTATACAAAATCATAAAACAAGAGAACAGATGTTAAAATAAACTTTAGGATTATATACAACAATGATAGGCTATGGAGAATGTAGTTTTGTGATGATACAGATTAATTCTACATTTGTCGTTTATGTCTATCGAGCACAAGGTTTATGAACGTTATCAGGATATTCCATCATCGTGGAATGAATGGTTGGGAGATAGTCATCCATTGCAAATAAATGATATCAGGCTTTGCGAGATTTCAACACTGAATCATCTTAAAAATTATTATGTCGTTAGTTATCAAAATGACAAACCAATTTTGCTTTCCTATTATCAATTGTTGCTAGTTACACCCGAGCATTTCAATTGTCACGATAAAGTGTTTCAACAAAAGAGTCTCAATGTTTCACTTCGCATAGTGAAACCTACATTGCTTGTAGTTGGTAATCTATTTCGGCACGACGTTACTTTTTTTCATTTTTTAGATGAAACGATGTCGTTGGAAAAACAAAATAGCTTTTTCAAATCAACCTTTGAGTATATGTTGGATTATACCAAAGCAACAGGCATCTTTTTGAAAGACATCCCCCAAAATTACACAGAAGGAATTTTACAAGACCATACCTATAAGCAAATGGAAGACGATGTATCGATGGTGATGTATATGCCTCCACATTGGACATCCTTGCTCGATTACGAGAAAGCACTTAAGCACAAATATCTACAACGCTATAAGAAGATAATCAAACAGCATGATGGCATTCAAATTAGAGAATTGAGTGAAATTGAAATCATAAATTATGCAGTAGAAATAGAACAATTGTATTTGCAAGTCACCAATAATCAGTTGGTGAGTATGGGTAAAATCAATCAAGCCTTTTTTATTAATTTAAAACTACAATACAAAGAGAACTATAAAATATTTGGATGGTTTTACGAAGGAAAAATGGTTGCGTTTTCATCAGCCATTTTACACAATGGCGTGTATGATATGAATTACATCGGATTTGATTATGTCATGAATCAGTCACATGCAGTTTACTTCAATATATTATTTCATTGTCTCGAGCAAGCAATAGTGACTCGTAGCCAAAAATTGGTATTAGGTCGCACGGCCTTGGAAGTAAAAGCTATCTTGGGTTGTGAGCCTGAGTATGAATATTCATTTTACAAATTACGTCATGTAGTGGTTAATTGGTTTTATAAAAAAGTATCTGCTGGTTTCAAAGAGCAGATAGGCGAAAAATGGAAGGACCGTCATCCATTTAAATCGACCCATTACACTTCTCATTTAAATTTAGAAAAAACAAGCAATTAGATTGACTTTGCAAATTTGTTTTTTTATCTTCATTGTATACAACATTTAATACTATGGATAAATACAACAAAAGAGTCGCATTAGTAACTGGGGCAACAGGTGGTTTAGGAACTGCTATGTGCAAAAAATTACACGATGATGGATATCGTGTAGTGGGTAATTTTAGAAATAAAACAAAAGCAGCTGACTGGATTAAAAGCTTACAGGACGAAGGCTATGAAATAGACACAGCCGAAGGCGATGTATGTAATTACGAGTCAATGTGCGCCATGATTCAAGATATAGAAGAACGTATTGGTTCGATAGATATCTTGGTTAACAATGCAGGTATAACTCGTGATGGACGATTTGCAAAAATGACCCCCGAAGATTGGCATGCTGTAATAGATACCAATCTTAATAGCGTTTACAATTGTACGCGACCAATTATCAATGGAATGATAGAACGAAATTTTGGCCGCATTATCAATATTTCATCAGTGAATGGACAGCGAGGTCAATTTGGTCAAGCAAATTATTCTGCTGCCAAAGCAGGTATGCATGGCTTCACCAAAACATTGGCCATGGAAGTAGCTAAGTATGGGATTACAGTCAATACAATTTCGCCAGGTTATATTGGTACTGATATGGTAATGGCTGTGCCTGAAAAAGTACGTGATCAAATCGTAGCTCAAATACCTGTAGGTCGATTGGGTGGCACACACGAGGTGGCGCACTTGGTTTCGTTCCTTGCAAGTGATGCTACAAGTTTTGTCACAGGTGCCAACTATAGTATCAATGGTGGGCAGCACGTTTACTAATAATTAATCGTTTCAGCCCCCGATTTTTTTCAGGACTGAATCTGGGTTTAAAATAAACTTGTCAACTTGACAAGTTTATTTTATTTTTGGGAAAACAATGTACAATGATTACCCTAACTGTAGGAGAGTTTAAAGCTCAATTTTCAGAATTAATTACCAAAATACAAGCGGGTGAAAAAATTGCAATTTCATATGGAAGAGCAAAAAAAATTGTAGCCTATTTGGTTGCACCAAATGAAAAGAATCCAACTAGAAAGTTGGGTCAATTAAAGAAAAAAGGGAAAATAGGAAAGTTGAAAAAAATTGAATCATTGAACGAATTTGGAGTATGAGATACATCCTAGATACACATACATTGATATGGGCATTGAATGATGCAGCCAAAATTCCCTCTAAAATAACGAAAGTATTAACAAATGGCAAGAACGAAATTTTAGTCAGTGCGGTTTCATTTTGGGAGCTTGCTTTAAAATCTTCAATAGGAAAAATTAATCTAAACGGATATACGGTAGAAGAAATTAGAGCTGAGGCTGAGCGCACAGGTTTTAGTTTGATTGATTTGACAGTCGATGTTGTAAGTTCATTTGATAGTTTAAAAGCCGAATTTCATAAAGACCCTTTTGATCGAATGCTTGTATGGCAGTCCATTTGTTACGATGCAATATTGATAACGAAAGACGAAGATATCAAAAAGTATTCTTCCATAGGATTGAAAACAATTTGGTAATTTTTCAGTTTCTATTTCACCATCTTTAACGCATACACCAAGGGTAGTTTATTTCCCATGTGTTTAGCTCTATATTTACCAGGTTCCACTTCTTCTCCATTCGGAACAACATTATAAGGAGAATAATCAAATTCTTGAAAAGTCTGTAGTTGTAATTTTTCATCAAGCAAGGCTTGCATCACTTCGCTAAAAGCATGATTCCATGTTATCGTCTCAGGTTGTATAGCAGCATCTTTATCGGCATAAGTTCCCTCTTCGTGTTCTATGATAGCTTTGTCATGAAAATAATTATAAGTAACTTGTGTAATCGCATTGTCAAACATCCAAAGAACGGGATGAAATTCTGCAAAAATAAATGTTCCTCGAGGTTTTAAATATCGAGATACAATCTGCGCCCATCGACGAATATCAGGTAGCCATCCAATAGTACCATATGAAGTAAATACGATATCAAATTGCTGATCGAGATAGGTTGGCAAATCATAAATATCACAACATATAAATTGAGCATCTAACTTCAATTCATCATTCATCTTGTTGGCTTCTTGTATGGCTTTCTCCGAAAAATCAATACCTACAACTTGTGCGCCCATGCGTGCCAAGGATAGAGTATCTTGTCCAAAATGACATTGAAGATGCAGGATAGATTTACCTTTTACATCACCCAGTAAGTTGAGTTCAATTTCCTTTAAAGAATTTTTTCCATTCATAAATGAATCTTGATCATAAAAGTCAGATTTTATATGTACTTCGGTACGTTGATCCCAAGCTTGTTTGTTTTTAAAAATGTATGTTTCTGTATCCATAATTATTTTAAAGTAGAAAAGATTTAAGATATAATCGTCTCATGCCTCTAGAAAAAGAAGACATTCGTAAATGTAAATTATTTATTAGGATATAATTAGAAATGATAAGTACTTATACCAACCTCAATCTAGAATACAAATGTGATAGACTTTGTAATCATAGCAGAGTATGAGTTACAGATATAAAATAATCAATTCAATACATTAAGCAG
The DNA here is from genome assembly GCA_947460175.1 of Bacteroidota bacterium. GTDB lineage: Bacteria > Bacteroidota > Bacteroidia > Chitinophagales > Chitinophagaceae > OLB11. Next base: position 18,127 of record CANHGW010000023.1, read on the forward strand.
CCCTCTTCTTCTTCTTATCAGCATAAGCCATGGCAGCATCTCTCACCCATTGCCCTTTTTCATGCGCTTCCACGCGTGCAGCCAATCGTTGCTTATTACAAGGTCCATTGCCTTTTACTACATTCCAAAATTCGTCCCAATTGATTTCGCCAAAGTCGTAATGACCTCTAGCTTCATTCCATTTCAAAGCTGGATCGGGGAGAGTTACACCCAAGATATTTGCTTGGTCTACAGTTGCATCTACAAATCGCTGACGCAAGTCATCATTCGACTGACGTTTGATTTTCCAAAGCATGCTTTTCTCCGAATTGGTACTTTCACTGTCCGAAGGTCCAAACATCATGATAGAAGGCCACCACCAGCGATTGACTGCATCTTGCAACATAGCCTTTTGCTGATCGCTTCCTTTACTCAATGCCAGTAATGATTCATAACCTTGACGTTGATGAAAACTTTCTTCTTTGCATATTTTTACCATTGCTCGTGCATACGGTCCGTAGGATGTACGGCATAACATCACCTGATTCATGATGGCTGCGCCATCTACAAGCCAACCAATTGCACCAATATCAGCCCATGTAAGAGTTGGATAATTAAAGATGCTAGAATATTTGGCTTTGCCAGTATGCAATTGATGTATCAATTCGTCGCGAGTAATACCTAAGGTTTCGGCAGATGAGTATAAGTACAAGCCATGTCCTGCTTCGTCCTGCACCTTAGCCAATAGGATGAGTTTACGACGTAAATTGGGAGCGCGTGTAATCCAAGCACCTTCTGGCAACATTCCTACGATTTCGCTGTGTGCGTGTTGTGATATCTGACGAATCAACGTTTTTCGATATTCCTCAGGCATCCAATCACGTGCTTCGATTTTTATTTCCTGTTCTATCTTTTTTAAGAATAGGGCTTCTTCGTTGTGTAGACTCATGATACAAAAGTTTGATATACAAATGTAATCCAAAAATCCTAAGAATCGATGTCTTTGGGATTCTTCATAGAATTTTTTCCTATTGAATTCCTCTATATCAAATGAATATTTTATTTTTGCCCCAACCTACTTTATTTTTGTCATGTTTGTCTCGATTGAAAAAAACTTCATCTGTTGGATGATGCTATTCATTGGATTTTATTTGCAAAGCAATGCACAGCAAGATACCCTTTATATCAATGAACTTGGTGCGCACGTAGCTCGAGCCAATGCAAGTTATTATCGCATAATAACAAATTTGAATAAAGGATCTGAAATAACAGACTTTGACCTAAACCATGTATGTAGAAGAAAAGTCAATTACACAAGTCCTCAAGCTGTCATTAAAGAAGGAAGTGCTTGTTATTATGATTCTCATGGTAATAAGATTGAAGAGGGCTTTTATTCTAAAGGTTTTAAAATAGGAAATTGGACTACTTATTTTACAGGAGGAAAAAAAGTAAAAGAGCAAATTAATTATAACCTAGACAAGACCTACTATCTTAAATCGTATGATTCGGTAAGTGGAAAACTGAACGATGAAGGCATGATAAATCAATATGAATTGAAAACAGGTATTTGGAAATCGTATTACTTTAAATCCGATTCATTGGAATGGCTCTACAATTATAAAGATGGTAAAAAAGAAGGCGAACAAATTCAGTATTATAAAAATGGATTACTGAAACGAACCGAAGTATATGTGAAGAATCAATTTAAGAAAGGAAAATTATGGAATGAAAAAGGACAAGAAATTAAGTACTATCCATCATTTGAATATCCGCAGCCACCTGAGCGTATAAGACAGTTTTTGTATACACGAGTGGCGTGTTTTGAATCCACACTTCGTATACACGATATGGAATTGAAATGCAAAATAAACTCAGACGGAACCATGAGTGATTTAGCAATACTTCATTGTAAAAATCCTATATGTGAACAAGAAATAAAAAATGAATTGCGCAAACTTAAAAAATGGAAACCAGCCAAAGTAGAAGGTAAGCCCATTGACTTTAGGTACGAATACAAACTTAAGTATTATGTACCGAAGGATTAAATTGATATTTTATAATCTTATTTTCATTCAGTTTTGATTTCCACTCTTGATGCTTTTCTTCAGCCCTGTATTTCTTTATGAGCTTTAATAGATGCTGTTTACAGATTGCTCTTTAGGTCCATCATTCCATGAAGAATTTCCGCTATGGCGCAACATCATTCGCTATGATGTGTGGTTCGTAAAGACACTTATCACTACTAAAAGCTAGCTAGTACATCCAGCTTACACGACCATTCGTTCTTCTCAATTATACAATTGTAATACTGAATAGTGTAACAATACCTAATGGATAAGTAAGCAACTTTGTATTGTAATAACTCCATTACAAACAAAAACATCATATCATGGACAAAAATCAAATGGGCAAGAATGATCCTCAAAAAGATTCTATGCTGAAGAAAAAAACAAATGAAGACTTTAACGGAAAAAAACCAAATCCAAACAATCTTCATGAAAATGAATTGGGCAATGTTGGCGAAGATGAAGAACGCAAATTCAAAGACAATGAGGTAAAAGCTTCGTTGCCAAAGCAATCTCAATCGACTTCTAAAGAGGACGATTCAAAGGATAAAAAAACGAATCCTATTCCTCAATCTGAAGAGAAGAAAACAAAAGAACCTGTGACAGAAAAAAGCAAACAACTACACGCTTCGACTAAAGGAAACATGAAGTAATACTACTTGATATCCAGTTGTATAAACAGGTATTCATAAACACGGATTTTGTAGTTGAGTTTAAAAAAGATTTTGACTGTAAAATCTGGGTTAATTTAAGCACATCTTGTTGGGAAAGCAGCAAGGTGTGTTTTTATTTTCTAAAAGTATTGAATTTAAAATCAAAAATGAAATGAACGATTGTCACACGTTATGGTTGACTTCATCTTAATCATCCATTTTTAATGATTCATATTATTTAATAATCTGTCGCTCTTTTAATATTTCTTTCAAAATAGCTTTGCGCACATCCATGGTATTCATTGTGGTATCAGTGGTTTCAAAATTCATAGCATAGAAATATGGCTTGTAATTTGTTTCTTCCTTTTTTGTCAATACTGCTTTTTGTGTTTCTTTTCGTTCTACAAATCCTACTATCCATACGAGTGTTTTATGCAATGAATCGTTGAAGTTAGTACCTGTTTTATAATAAAGGCGATAGTTAGTACTATCTTCTTGAAGCATCAAACTGCGCACAATACGTTGGCTACGTTGTGACATGGGTAATTTGTCGAAATAGAGTTTTTTCATAAACCCTACTTGCTCGTCTGGCGTTATTTTCAATGTATCATTGAGCCAAAACATATCTATTTCACCACCTATGTGTTTGTTGCCATAACGAATCGTATCAATCCATTTTTGCATTTCTACAGCACCAATGCGGCGAGCCAATTCTTGGTAATAGGGAAGACAACTTACTTTAAATGCTTCACGCATATTCATATCTTTATTCCATTCATTTCTAGATCTTGTTATCCCATCCCATTTGATTATTAGATTTTCGTCGGGAGCGATATTGGTTTCTAAGGCAACCAATGAATTGAATATTTTGAAGGTAGAAGCTGGCGTAAATCGTCGGCTGCATCTATCTAAATTGTATAAAAAAACTTGATCATGACTATTATCCGCCAATTCGAAACAAGCTGAATCAATCCCGTGTTTTTTAAAAATATCGCCCCATTGCTGTTGAGTTTTAATATTATCTCGTTTGCAAGAAGAAAAACTAACAATAAGAGCGATGGCAATCAGGGAAATGTATTTCATGGTTGCAAAGGTAATTTGTAAATAGCATAGAAATTTATGAGAACCTATAAATTTATACATACTACCTTTGTTAAAATTTATAATACACTATGGCAGAAAAACGCACAGAAATAGCTTCTCTAGGAGAATTTGGACTCATAGATCACCTCACACGACACAATGAAGTACGCAATGCAAGTACGTTGTTAAGTATTGGGGATGATGGTGCTGTAATCGAACCATTTGGAAAGCAACTTGTTGTGACCACAGACATGCTGGTAGAAGGCGTGCATTTTGACTTGATGTATATGTCATTAAAACACCTAGGTTATAAATCGGTCATTGTGAACCTGTCCGACATATATGCAATGAATGCCGAACCATCGCAGATTACTGTAAGCATAGCCATTTCAAATCGTTTCAGTGTAGAGGCTTTGGATGAATTATACGAAGGTATCAATTTGGCATGCGACCGCTATGGGGTCGATTTAATTGGTGGAGATACCACTACCTCGCAAAAAGGCCTAATTATAAGTATAACAGCCATCGGCGAAGTAGAAGAAAATAAATTCGTGACTCGTAGTGGAGCGCAAGAAAATGATTTGATATGTGTAACAGGTGATTTGGGCGCAGCCTATATGGGATTACTCTTGCTCGAACGCGAAAAGAAATTATACCTCGAAAATCCCAATGTAAAACCCGATCTTGAAAATCAAACCTATATATTGGAACGATTTATGAAGCCGGAGGCTCGCCGACAAACCATCGCATGGCTGAAGGAAAAGAAGATATTACCTACCGCTATGATTGATATCAGCGATGGCTTAAGTTCAGAAATGCTACACATATGTAAACAAAGTGAAATGGGTTGTTTGATATATGAAGAAAAGCTCCCAATACATGATGATACGCGCGCTATAGCAGAAAAATTTGGTATAGCTGCTACTACAGCAGCATTGAATGGTGGCGAAGATTATGAACTATTATTTACAATTTCGGCCAATGAGTATGAAAAAGTGAAGGAATGTGAATTATTTAAGATAATAGGACATATCACTACCGCAGATAAGGGTAAATACTTCCTTACAAATGGTAATAATAAGATCGAATTGATAGCTCAAGGCTGGAACCCAATAAAAAATTAACCGATAAACATGGAAAAATTAACTATTTTTGGTATGTTTGTTATTCATTCTTAGGATTATGAGACGATTTACTATTATACTAAGTACAGTGATGATGTTCCTGATGGTAGCATCTGGTATTGTATTTAATGCCTGTACTAAAGATCCCTGCAAAGATATTATCTGCAAAAACAATGGTGTATGCAGAGATGGTGTATGCAAATGTGCCCTTGGCTACGAAGGTCCTTTTTGTGCAACTAAAATGTACGAAAAATTTATTGGAACATGGGATGGTTCATTGCGTTGCAATGGATTAATACCCGAAATCGTTAACTTGGTCATTGCTCCAGAAGCACAACCTAATAGGGTTAGTTTATATGATATTTTTGATCAAGTAAATGCGCTAAAAGCAACCATCAATGTTGATAAAATAGACATTGAACAACAAACCATCAACGGAATTCAATACATAGGTAATGGCTATATCGATGGAAAATATATTACATTGTATATCGAATCGACTGATCTTGCAACGTCTGAAGTTCATACGTGTGTTTATAATGGTACTAAATTTACTCAACCTTAATCATTCATAAATCAAATGAAACGTATAGCACTTTTTACATCATTGACCATTGTAGCCCTTTTTAGCTTGATGACTTATTTTTCTTCCTGCAAACCCGACTCATGTGTAACACGCAATGTGGTTTGTAAGAATAATGGCGTATGCCGCGAAGGGGATTGTTTATGTTCGGCAGGCTACGAAGGTGATAGTTGCCAATTCAGGGTAAATGAAAAATTTGCCTCTAATTACGCATGTATCCGTACACGACTGATCAACGAAACACAAGTTGATGACAATGATGATACCCTACGTGTAAAAACTAAAAACGATAAATTCGGGATTACCTTCTTCTCTATTCGTGACTCAATCGTAGAGGTATTGGATGGCACAGCCAACGGCAATTACATAACAGTACCTGAGAAAACGATCCTAGATAGGAAGTATTGGGGTAATGGTAGTCTCAATAATGGTGTACTTACAATCACCCTTTACAGCACTTGGCCACCAGCCAATACTTCAAAAACTACTTATGTAGGATATAAATTCTAGGTATTTTTTGGTATTTTAGATTATTTCATTACCTTTGCAGTCCTTTAAAAAACAGGAACTAAAAATTTACTTGTATGAAACGTACATTCCAACCTCACCGCCGCAGAAGAAAAACAGTACATGGATTTCGCAAACGTATGCTAACTCCAGGAGGACGCAGGGTTTTGGCTGCTCGTCGTAAAAAAGGACGTAAAAAACTTTCAATCTCTGACGAAAGTCGTTTGAAATAATACCACTTTTATGAAAAAGCCCTTTTCTCTTTCTAAACACGAAAGGATAAAGAGCAAAAAAACTATTGATACGCTTTTCCTTTCGGGAGAAGCGTTTTTTGTTTTTCCGTACAAGGTCATTTATACATTACACCCATTGGATGAATCCAATAAGGAAAGTGAGCTTCGTATAGTGATATCGGTTCCCAAACGGATACACAAGCGAGCCAATAAGCGTAATCGGATTAAGCGACTTTCGAAAGAAGTGTATCGACTTCAAAAAAACGAACTAAAAATGAAGTTGACTGAGCGAGCTATATCTATGAATATCATGATGATATACACATCGCCCGAGGAAATACCTTATGCAGAATTGCAAGGTAAGATGCAACGTATCTTACAAAAGCTACTAGAAATAATGCAAAAAGATTAGTTGTTCACCTTACTAGCAGCGCGAATACGCTCTAATTCTTTGGCGTCTTTTTCAATTATGCGAAGCATATCTTCTTCAATACTCACATTTACATTTTCTACAATACGACCTACTTCACGCTTTTGGTGCATTACAATAATAGTAGGAACACGTTTGATATTGTAAAATACATGCTCAAGATTAAGGGTTTCCTTATTGCGATCTACCCCATACATCTCTACAGCATGTAAGTCGATATCAGACATATTGAGGACTTTGTAAAACTTTGGTAAAAGAACACGCGTATCTTCGCACCATGTGCCTGCAAACACTACAAAACGATAAGGAGACCACAATGCTCGTAAATCTTTAATGGCGAGTGAATTAGGCTCATATTCGTCAGCGCCTTTGTGAAACCAACTATTGACAGTTTCTTTCTCAATTTGTTGAAAGGTGATTTTACCACGAAGGATAGGCTTGCCGGTTTTACGGTCCATTTCTCTTACATAATCTTGTGCTGTGGCCATTTGTACAAATGATAGAAGGATGAGGGCTAAAAATAGTTGTTTCATATTAAAAAGTCAGAGTTCGAAAGTGAGTTAAGAACTCAAAAATAGTGAATATTTTGATTAAAACATAAGTAAAATGTAAAGAGAGTCCTTATTCTGATTCGGACAAATTTCGTTTCAATTCATATAAAAACCCTTTTACTTTTTCAAGATTTTCAATAAGGTCAAATTCGTCTTTAGCTTTTTTACGATTTTCTTTGAGGTAAGCACGTGCACCTTCGAGAGTCATTCGTTTTTCTTTGATGAGATGAAAGAGTAATTTGAGTTTTTCAATATCTTGTTTATTGTAAAAACGATCACCTTTTTTATTCTTTTTGAGATGCCCTAGTTGCACAGGAAATTCTTTTTCCCAAAAGCGAAGTAAGGAAGCATTGACATGAAATAGTTCGGCTACTTCGGTGATGGTATAATAGACTTTGGTAAGCTTGGAATCATCAATCACTATCGCTCGCTTGTCTTCCTGCAAGTTTTTAATCTGATCGAAAAGAGAAAGCTGTTCCATGATGTAGTAAAGGTAAAAAGAAAAATGAAATCTACGTATTCAAGATATAAATGTTCATTTTTTAATGTTGCACTTGAATTTTACGTATGAATTTTTGTCCATCAAAATTTAAAGTAACAAAATAAATTCCATCGCTGTAGTGACTTACAGGTATTGAAATTTTAGTTCGTTCTAAATATATATCATGATCAATGACTCTTCCTGAAATATCGGAAATGCTAATGACTACATCGATTGTTCTAGAAAACAAAAAATTAATTTCTTTTTGCGAAGGGTTGGGATAAATAGTAAAATCATCTCCATCCAAATCTTGGTAAGGAATAAAGACTTGCTGCATTTGCTGACAGCCATGTTTATCAATAACTGAAATCGTATAATTGGTATTGCAGAGATAATTTAATAATCCTGAATCGGAAATAGTGGCAAAATTTGCCGGTTCTACTTGGAATGAATAAGGTGGCGTGCCACCTTGGGCTGTGATTTGAACTTCGCCATGGCAATCGCCATAAGTGCTGTATAACAGTTGGGTTGAAAGTTCCAAAGGAGATGCTTTAGCGATAGAGACTACGGTAGCTCCGCTACATCCTCTGGCGTCGGTTGCAGTCAATGTATAATGACCAACAGGTAAATTTTCTATAACGCGATTTTGATAATTTACCGGGTGGTAAGGTTCTATTGAATAAGTAAAATCATTAACGGGTAAAATTATTTTCCCATCATCCGTACCGGCACATTGTTCGGTTTCTAGATTTAAATCTACAACCTGAAGATTGTTTTTAAAACCTACATAAGTGGTAGCCGAATCGATGCACCCATCGATGGTTTTGATATAAATGGTATGTGTTCCATAATCAATGTATTCGAAATAGTAGTTTCTTGTCCATCCCAAGTTATCAAGTGCAATTGAATCAAGTTTATAAGGAAGTCCTGACTTCAGTGTAATCCAAATCAATCCATCTGCCTTGTGACAAGATGTTGGTACAGTTTTTATTGTGTCTATAAAATTGGGAATAGTATCAGTAACTACAAATTGAATGGAATCTTTGCATTGCTTTGCATCAGATATTACACAAGTATATGTATTGGAAGGCAGATTAGAAACAAGTGTACCGAAACTTGAAGTAATAGGGCCTTTAAAATTTCCAGGATTAATTTCATAGTTAGCATCCCCAGACCCTCCGCTTCTCCCTAGCGTAATTTGCCCATTTGCAAGGCCACATACCGATGGGAAGATATTAGAAATTGTGCCTTCAATTTTAGAAGGCTCTGTTATGATAAACGTTGTATCCTTGCTACAACCGATTGCATCAACAATGTGCAAAGTATAGGTTCCAGCACATAATTCTGAAATTGTATTTCCATTTGCGATGCCAATATTTGGGAATATGCTTGTAGAATAAGGACCAGTAGATCCAGATGGATTTATTGTTATGGTTCCCTGACAAAAGTCCTTGCATGGATTATGGGTGATATTTAATTGTGTTTTAATCGGACTTAGTACCACTATCCTTTCTGCGCAGAACCCGAATGTATCAGAGGATGTTATGGTATAAATTCCTTGACATAATCCATTGAAAATGCCAGTTTGATTTGATTGTACCGAAAACGAATCTTTTAATTCAAAATTTTGAAAAGGGTTAACAATATTCTGGTTGACAGATATTGATCCATTGCAGATGTTGCAGGGAGGATTTACCGTTTGTACATAGATACTGAGAGGAGCATTGTTTATGAACTCATTAAAGCTATATATACATCCAATAGAGTCAGTTAGCGTAACTTGATAAGTAGAATCTTTGCAGAATCCTATGTATACTGAATCATTGATTTTGTTAATATTAGTATTCGGAAAAAAGGAATAAACAAAAGGCCTGTTAATTCTACTCTGATACATGTTTAGCTTGTTGTTGCAAAAGCTATTTGAATCACAAGTTGAAGTCAAAGAATAAGCGTTAGGAGAGGGTTGGTTTAAGAAGAATGACTTAGAATTTTGGCAAGTGGTTATCGTGTCAGTTGCCGATATTGTATAATTGGAATGTGGTAAATTTATAAAGTAACCCGGACTGATTTGTTGTACACCAGCAGGCATTGGATTTAATGAATAGGTTGTGTTAGGAAGAAGATTGGTAACACGTATTGACCCATTACTCTGATTTTTACAAGGATATATTACTGTTGCCTCAGGGATACTTTGTGGGTTATATGGAATATAATAGACAAGTCTATTCCAAGTACAAATTGAATCAACAGTTTGGAAATAGTAATAACCTTCGCAAAGATTTTGAAAAGTAGGGTTAGAAGCTAGCGTAGAATCTAGTTTATCAGTAGAAGTTGCAGTTGCATACCTGTAAATTTTCATACTTGGTGTTTGGTTTGAGATAGTAAATGTAATAGCTCCATTACATGCTTGTTGACAAGATGTAGCGGTTATTACATGTTGGTTTAGTATTGGATTAGGATTACTTGGTGTGTATAAAACAACTGTAGCAGTGCAACCACTTGCATCAGTAACAGTAATGGTAAATATAGAGTTGGCACATAGGCTACTCACTACACCTGTTGTTGGATTTATATTGGCCGCCGGAGAAATGGAGTACACTTTACTCCCTGTTCCACCGGTACTAGTAACAAATGCCTGCGCGTCACACCCAGGCGAACAACTTGGAATGGTAACAGAAGAAATACTTAAATTTAATGTATTAAATTGATAAAGTTGTAATGAGGTAGTTCTAGTACAACCATTTGCATCAACAACTGTAATTTGATATGTTATTCCCGTACATAAGTTACTAATAAGTCCATTGGCAGGGTTTATGGTGCCTCCAGGAGAAACATTGTAATTGCCTCCAAAGATAGGATTCCATATACTTGCAGAACCATCACATCCGGGTGTACAAGTGGGTGGTGTAATCTGTGTTAGATAAATAGGTTGAGTGGGTGGATTGACTAACTGAAGTGTGGTTGTTGCCAAACAACCACCGGCGTCTGTAGCTGTGACTATATAATTTGTATATGCACAAAGACTGCTAAGTTGACCAGATTGAGGATTAATAAACCCTCCGGGGGTAATGGTATAAGATAGCCCTGGTGTTGTATTGAATGTAGCTACTCCATCACATCCGGGAATACAAGAAGGAGCACTAGAGGAAGTTATAATTACAGATGGAACATTTGGAAGTAAATTATAAATACTTGTTTTTGTGCAACCATTGGCGTCAGTAACAGTGATTGTATATATGTAGGAAGATAGCCCTGTAAAAATACCAGTGGTATTGCTCTGTTGCATTTGATTTCCGACTATTGAATAGGTAATCGGAACTTGACCATTGGAAGTAACTGTAAAAGCGCCATCGCCACCAGGGTTACAAGTAGGTTTTGTAATGGATGATAGAGATAAATTTAGATTCTGATCAAATATCCAAAACATGGTACTTGATGTGCAATTAGCTGCATCTGTGGCAACAACTGTATATAACGTATTGGCACAAAGATTTGTTATTGAGGTGTTGCTAACTATATTACCAGAGGGGAAAATAGCAATATTGGATAATGCTGATGTATAAAGAGTAACACTTCCACTGCATGCAAGATTACAAAAGGGCGGCGTTTTAGTGTTTACGATAACATTAGGATTCAATCCTACGAATAAAAAGGCTGTTATACTAGTATAACATGCCGTCGAAGGGTCGGTTGCAGTAATGGTATAAATATTTGCTGATAATCCTTTAATAGTATCATTTGAAATACTTAGCGATGGTGAAAATGGCTGAATGTCATAAATCAAATTCGGATTACTCCCATATCCAGGGACAACAACATAACCATCATTTCCTGGACTACATGATTCATTTTGTGTTTTGGTTATATTTAATGAGGTTACAGGAGTATTTGCACCAACATTGATTATCGTACTAGTGGTACAATTGTTAGAATCATAAGCAACAAATTGATAATTCCCTGCACATAAATTTGAAATTAGCCCAGAGGCGCTTATAGTGGGGCTTCCTTGTCCAATTGTGGAATATAGCAAAGAGCTAGTTCCATTTATCTGAGCTGAACCATCACATGAAAATGGACAAGTGGCATCTGAGATTGATGACACTGTAATTGAAGGACCTGGTGAGGTACTAAATAGTTGAAGTGTATTTGTATTTGTACATCCATTTACATCAGTAGCTGTAATAGTATATGTGAAGCCATTACACAATCCATAAAATGTACCCATTGCACCTAAATTTCCAAGAGGGTATATAGTGTAAAATGCATTTGGAGATCCAGCTACTGTTATTTGCCCGTCACATCCTGGATTGCAACTAGGAAGTATGGTGTTACTGATAGAAAACGAGGGATTAGGATAGGTATTAATTGAGTGCACTTGCGAATTGCTACAACCATTCGAATCTAAGACCATAATAGTATAAGCGACTGTACAAAGCCCAGAAAATTGATTGGAAGTTTGAAGCTGAGGACCAAATTGCGAATACGAAATTGCATATTGATACGGAAGTGTTCCTGATGTAGCCTGAATGGATAATGTACCATCGCAACCGGGAATGCAAGAGGCAAGCGTAGTATTGATATTGGAAATAACAGGTTGAGGAGGTTGATTGATCGTGATTACAGTACTATCAAGACAGTTTGTAGAGTCCTGCACCACGAGAGTATAGATGCCTGCATTTAAGTTGTCAAAAGAATTGGAACTTTGAAAATTGCTATTGTTTAGTTTGTATTGAAAAGGGGGAATTCCGTTTGTTAGATTAGCTGTAATGCTTCCATATAAAGGCAAAGGAATGCCACCGATGCTTCCCCCTCCCGAACATTGATAATCGCTTTTACTATAATTTATAGTAAAATTACATTGCCCGAGAATCTGAAAATGTACAATAAGATAGAAGCAAACGAGTAGGTATTTTTTCATATATCAAATCTACAACAGTACATTGGTGAAGTCAAGAGCTAATTGTCATGCAAATGACATTATTTCTAATCAAACGCCTGATTGCTTGCTTGTGCTATTTTCACAATGCGTTCAAAATCTTCAGGCTTGAGGTCGTTGTAGAAAAAATGAATAGGATCCATTTTTTCGCCACCCTTTTCTACTTCGTAATGACAATGTGGACCTGTACTTTTTCCAGTGCTACCTACCCACCCAATTACTTCACCACGTTTCACCGATTGACCCGGAGATGATTTCATTTTTACCATATGGCAGTAATGTGTACGGTAGCCATAGCCATGTCGAATCCAAATATGATTGCCAAACCCACTTGCATGGTAATCGGCCGATTCAATAATTCCATTGCCTGTTGCATATATAGGAGTACCTGTTGGCGCGCTAAAATCTAAGCCTGCATGAAATTTCATGATTTTATAAATAGGATCTATGCGAGCACCAAAACCAGATGCGATATGTTCAAGTTGTTTGTTAGAGATTGGTTGTATAGATGGAATACTGGCAAGCATTTCTTGTTTGTTTTCGATAAATCGTTGAAGGGTATCATAGGATTTACTTTGATGCTTCAATCTATTTTTCAATGCATTCATACTTTTATCAAGATTCAACACCAGTTCTTCATTGCTAAAAGGCGCTAACCTTTTTTCTAATTCTTTTTCATCTACTTTAATACGTCCCATACGAATACTATCAGCAAGTGGGTCGGCTTCAAATATCACCCGATACACATTATTGTCTCTATCTTCGAGTTCTTTCAATTGAGATTGAGTAGCATGTAAATCCTTCTTTAATAAATCGTATTTTTCTTCCAAATAGCTAAGTTGTGCATTCATCCTTTTTTCATTAGGTGATTGCAAATAGTTGAACGCTAAGGCTACCACTATGCCAGCACATACTATCACTGCTGAAATTAATCCGAATACTCGAAGTAACTTTTTCCAAAGTGGAACTTTCAACGGTTCAAACCGTTGTGTTTTAGTGCTGTAGTAGTATTTAACTTTTTTCAATGCGAACAAGTTCTGTGGTCAAAGATAAATCTTACTCAATCCAATCCAAATAATTATCTTGATGGATAATTTCAAATTGTGCATCAGGATAGGCTTTGGCAAATGCAACGGGTATTTTGTGTTTGTGTAATTTCCATTTGCATTCAAATGCTTTTAATTGATTATTTTCTACTTCTATCAAATCGATTTCTTGTTGATCGTATGTGCGCCAAAAATAGGATTCGAAATGTTTTTCATTATAGCCATTGACTTTTATTCGTTCACTCAAAAAATAATTTTCCCATAGCATACCCACATCTTGTCGCAAAGCTAGAGCTTGCATATTGCCTATGAGATAATTGCGAATTCCATTGTCGTAAAAGTACCAACGATTACTTTTGGCGATTTCTTTTCTCAGATTTTTACTAAAGCCTTTTCGTTGATAGATTATAAATACTTTGCTCAATAAATCGAGGTATCGCTCCACCGTATTTTTACTCAGTTGTAGATTTTTTCCTAATTCATCGAGCGATACTTCGCTACCAATTTGCATGGCTATAAGTCCTAACAAATCTTTTAATTTTTGAGGATTTTGCACACGCTCAAAAGCCAATATATCTTTCAGTAAATAGGTGTTTACAAGCTCTTGTAAATAGCGTTTTTTTTCTTCAAGTGTTTTTATAAAAACTAACTCGGGATAGCTTCCATATATTAAACGGTCTTCGAGAAGTTGTTTAGTTTGCAATATGTTTTCTGTTTGTTTCAATTCCATTTGTGCCAAGGGATATAGATAATAGGTAAATGTTCTTCCTACCAAAGGCTCACCACTTTGCGAAATATCCAATGCTGATGAACCAGTTGCTACAATATGCAATGGCTTTATTTCATCTATCATCAGTTTCAATTTTCTGCCAATATCTGGAATGTATTGTGCTTCGTCTATCATCAATATATCATAACCTTGCAGTAAGTTTTGATAATTAGCTACTGTTCTATTTTCCAAAATTTTTTCTACATCAGCATCTTCGCCATTAAGCCAAAGTATTTTTTGATCGCTTGTATCTCGTATTTTTTGCAGTAATTCTGTTTTACCTACTCGTCTGGCTCCAATGAGTAAACTTACTTTTTGTTGATGAAAGCGACTTTGTATTGTATTTTCAAGGCTTCTAACAAGCATATTGAACTAATTTATGAACACAAATATACTTAAACTGACGTAATTAATGTAAAATACGTCAATATACTGACGTAATTAATATAAAAAACGTCAATAGACTGACGTAATTAACGAAATTGAATATTGATCATTAAACCTTCGAATAGAAAATAAACTAGTAATTTTTCTTACTTTTGCTATCCCAAAAAGATAAAATAAATTGAAGGAATTGAATACAATTTTCAAATTCCACAATTTTCAAATTTTAAGTATGACTTCATCCGAAATACGCCAACAGTTTCTAGATTTTTTTAAATCCAAAGGACATCTAATAGTGCCAAGTGCACCAATTGTAGTTAAAAATGATCCTACCTTGATGTTTACCAATGCAGGTATGAATCAGTTTAAAGATTATTTCTTGGGGAATGATACGCCTAAGTCAAAACGAATAGCGGATACACAAAAATGTCTTCGTGTGAGTGGCAAGCACAATGACTTGGAAGAAGTAGGGGTAGACACCTATCATCATACCATGTTTGAAATGTTGGGCAATTGGAGTTTTGGTGATTACTTCAAGGCAGAAGCCATTGCTTGGAGTTGGGAATTGTTAACTGAAGTATACAAATTACCAAAGGATAGATTGTACGTGTCAGTGTTTGAAGGTGATACCAAAGAAGGTATCCCTGCTTCAAAAATAGCATTGGATGAATGGAAAAAGTTAATAGACGACAATGACCATATTGTATATGGCAATAAGAAAGATAATTTTTGGGAAATGGGCGATACAGGTCCATGCGGTCCTTGCAGTGAGATTCATGTAGATATGCGTCCTGACGAAGAGAGAGAATTGATACCTGGCCATAAATTGGTAAATGCAGATCATCCACAAGTCATTGAAATTTGGAACAATGTATTTATTCAATACAATAGAAAAAAAGATGGTTCACTAGAAGAATTGCCAGCACGACATGTAGATACTGGTATGGGCTTCGAACGATTGGTGCGAGTAATTCAAGGTAAAACATCGAATTATGATACCGATGTTTTTACGCCAACGATTGAATTGACAGAAAAAATAACAGGGTTGAAATACGATTTTAGCGATACCAAACAGGCTATTGCATTTCGTGTATTGGCCGATCATATACGCGCGATTTCATTTACCATTGCAGATGGACAATTACCAGCTAGCAATGGTGCAGGTTATGTTATTCGTAGAATTTTGCGCCGAGCAGTACGCTATTATTATTCATTTTTAAATTACAAGCAACCTTTATTACATCAGTTGGTTCCATTAGTAGCCAATCAATTTGCCAATGTATTTCCTGAATTGAAAAAGCAAGAGGATTTTGTAAAAAAAGTAATTTTAGAGGAAGAGAACGGATTTTTAAGAACTTTGGATGGTGGCTTGAAACGATTAGATGACTATTTTAAATCAGTGCCGGCTGAGAAATCTGTTGCAGGTGAAGTCGCATTTGAATTATCAGATACCTTTGGTTTTCCATTAGATTTGACACAATTGATTGCATCTGAAAAAGGATTTACTGTGGATGTGGAAGGATTTAATGTTGAGCTGCAAAAACAAAAAGACAGAAGCAGAAAAGCAGCGGTTGTAGATACAGACGATTGGATTGAGTTAGACACATATGCTAAATGTACATCGAGCGCATATACAAAAACTGAAACGACTACTAAAGTAATTAAATACCGCAAAGTATCTGCCAAAGGTAAAACACAATATCAAGTTGTATTAGAAGAAACGCCTTTCTACGCAGAAAGTGGCGGACAGGTTGGCGATACTGGACAGTTGACAATAGGCAATATGCAGTTGACTGTTACAGATACAAAAAAAGAAAATGATTTAATTATTCATTTCGTAGATCAATTGCCAGAAGAAATAAGTGGCGAAGTGATTGCAAAAATTGATGCAAGTCGCCGAAGAAAAATTACACGTCATCATAGTGTAACTCACCTGATGCATGCTGCCTTGCGCGCCGTTTTGGGAAACCATGTAGCTCAAAAAGGGAGTATGGTCAATGATGATAATCTTCGTTTTGATTTTTCGCATTTTGCAAAAATGACCGACGATGAAATAGCAGAAGTAGAACGAATCGTTAATCGAAAAATACGTCAAAATATACCTGTTGTCATAAAAGAATTACCGAAAGATGAAGCCATGAAATTAGGTGCTATGGCTTTGTTTGGCGAAAAGTATGGCGATGTAGTTCGAGTAGTTATCATGGACGAAAATTATTCTATCGAACTATGTGGAGGTACCCATGTTATGAGTACAGGCGAATTGAATCTTTTTAAAATAGTAAGCGAAGGTGCTGTAGCGGCTGGTGTACGACGTGTGGAAGCCTTAGCAGGCTGTAAAGCAGAAGCCTATATGATGAGTCAAGTAAAACAATTGAATGATATCAAAGCCGAGTTTAAAAATCCAAAAGATTTAATGCATGCAATCAAAACCTTGCAGGATGACAAAGCCAATTTGCAAAAACAATTAGAGCGATTAGAAGCTAAAGCATTGGTAGGGATTAGACAACAGTTAGTAAGCAATCAGCAATTGGAAGTTGGCAATTCTAAAAGTATATTCATTGCAGACCAATTGGAAGTTAGTAATGGAGATGCGTTGAAAAAATTATGTATTGATTTAAAAAATGAAATCAATGGTTCTTATTTAATTTGCTTAACAGCAAACATAGGAGGTAAAGCATTTGTTGCCGTTTCTGTAGATGATAATTCTACATTAGATGCTGGGAAAATAATAAAGGAACACATTGCACCTATGATCAAAGGTGGAGGCGGAGGAAACAAAACGCTTGCCACAGCCGGCGGTCAAGAAACAAGTCAAATGGGTAAAGTAATTGAAACAGTAAAGGGATTGCTATAGTTAAATACTATCGACTAATCACTATTTTTTTTACGGTTACAATATCTGGAACAATAAAAGCATTGGGATATGATTTGAATATTTTTTTATATTCCTTAGCTGCTATTTTTTTGTTTTCAAAATCACCCACTTTTATTTTATAATAAGGTCGACTATAGGAAATATAGTTTTTATGATTGTTATTCAATTTTATAAAATCTTGTTTAGCAAGAATTGCTTCTTCTCTATTTGAGCCATTGTAAATACATATTCTAAATCCAGGAGTTGTATATATACTACCTGTAAGCATTTTCCCATTTTTTCGAATAGGATGATACATCAAGGTAGGTTTCTTTATTTCTTGTTTAAGTTTATTATCGGTTGTTTCATTCTTGCCTTTTTTTGATTTATTCGATGTTGCTTTTTTTTCAATTCAGCGCCTTCCTTTTTATCTGAAGGTTTTTTCTTTTAAAACAGATTTTTTCGTAACAGGATTCTGCTTCTTTTGATTTGATTTTTCTGCTTCCTTTTTGATAGGCTTTGTGGTCTGTGCATTTAATAAAGAAGTAATAGAAAGAAGCAAAAGTAGGAGTAGTGTAGGTTTCATAAAAGGACTGCAAAAGTATATAAAAATGGGTACACAAATGAGGAGTCAAATTCATGTTTTATTTTCGTACCTTTGCATGAATAATCTACTATATAAATACTTGTTTATGAACAAACTAAACTTTTTATTTACTGCACTTATTTTGATGATACTTGTATCTTGTAGTAAATACAACACCAATATCAATGAATTACCTACATGGAATTCAGAATGGTTATTACCATTAGTGAAAGGAAAACTATCGTTTGAAAACATCAAGGAATTAAGCAATGCCAAAACATCGTTTGATGTTCCATCAATCGATATTGGGTATGCAAGTGGTGTACAGCTCAATGTACCACAAATTTCAATACCCGAAGTAGGTCCTTACAAACAGCCATTGAGTAGTTGGATACATCAAGTGCAATTTGATTCACTTGAAATTGATTTATCATTTACCAATGTATTTCCTATTGCAGTAGGTGCTGGTACCAAATTTTCATTTAGAAGAACCCCTACGACTGCTGACCCTAATAATATAATCTACCAACATACAATTACCAATGATATTGCTCCGAATCAATCCTACACATTTAATGTGGATTTAATCAATAATGCAGTTTCTGATACATTGTATTTATACCTTGAACAATTTAATTCGCCCGGTGGCAACAATGTAACGTTTACTTCCAACCCAAGTAAAATTAATATTGAAGTGCAAATTATTGATATTAAAAAAGTAGAATTGTATCCTGATAAAAGTGTGGTAGAACAAGATACCGTTGAGATTGACTTTGGGGATGAAGATACCAACACAGGAGGGCTTGATACCTCTTCAAATGGAACAGTTAATTTTTTTATAGACAATGCATTGCCTATCAACTGCTATACTCAAGTCTATTTTCTCGATCCAGTTTCATCTGTAATCAAAGATTCATTATTATCTACACCACTTAATATTGTGGGTTGTAATACAGATGCGAATGGAGATCCAACGAATGTTAAGTCATCTAAAACAAGTTTTTTTATAAGTTCGCAACGCATCGATCAAATAAAGAAATCAACCAAAGCAATCATCGTGTTTAAATTGAATACCAATGGCTATCCACCGCCTTATGTGCTCATGAGTAATCAAACGTATCTTAAATTACAAATTACCGGCGACCTAAAACTTAGTTTTAATTTAAACTCACTTTAATTATATGATCAAGCAATTAGTTACCTCAGCGATTTTTATAGCAAGTGCAATAAGCGTAAAAGCACAATATAATTTTAGTCAAATTCATAATCAACATGCACATAATTTGGCATCGAGTCAATTACCTAGTTTGTTAGGTGATGATATGCGAACAGGTGAAATTCATCTATTGAATTTATATGGAGGCTTTGCCAATAATTTTATTTCAGCCTACGACTTACAACAATTCTCTCAATCAGGAAATCTATCGAATACATACATCGATAATGTATTAAATAAAATGCCTAAAGAGGCCACCTTATGGGCAGGAGCAGATTTGCCCATATTTAATATTTTTTTCAATGTCAATAAGAAAGCACGTGAACCATTTCTTTCGTTTGGTATAGGTATGCGCGAGCGAGTTGATTTTAGTATGACTATGAACAAAGATTTGTTCTCGCTCATTTATAAAGGCAACAAACAATTTGCTGATCAAACAGTGAATCTATCGCCCTCATTGAATTTTCTTTTTTACAACGAATATTTTTTAGCTGCTGCTGCGCAATTAAAACTTCCTGATATTGGCAAATTAAAAACAATTACTATAAAGCCTGCTGTACGATTACGAATGCTGAATGGTATGGCTAGCATCTATATGCCCGATTCGCATATCGATATGTATACACATCCTGATGGCAGATACATTGATTTTACTACTTCATTGCAAGCCAATATGTCCTCGGCAGTGGACACCCCGGATTTTGAAAGCACATTGGATAATATAGACCTTCAAAGTTTTAAAAGTTCAGGCAAAGGATTTGGGATGGACTTAGGTGTAGGCGTTACATTGTTTGAAAATTTTCAAGCACATCTAGGGTTGATTGATATGGGAAGTATCAATTTCAATCGCAATACGATTAATTATACTAAGAATGATACATATACCTATGATGGGATCGATATCAATCAACAAGGCGATGCAATTAATACAGGCAACTTAGATGAAATGCTACAGCCAGAAAAAACATACAATAGTTATAAAATGCCATTGCCAACTAAATTGATATTAAGTGGTTCGTATCAGTACAGGAAAAAAGCAAAACGCAAGGTTACCTATTTTGTTCATAATGTATCTGTTACCTATGTACAAGGGTTTAGAAATTATTTATCATCAACTAAAAAACCTGCGTTGAATGTAGGTTATGCTTATAATTTTAAAAACCTAGTCAATACAGGTGCAAGCTTTACTGTAGGTGGTGTAAACAAAGTAATGGCAGGAGCACACTTAGGCTTCCGATTAGGTGCTATTAAATTGGGGCTTGCATCCAATAACTTTCTTCCTTTGTTGAGTGCAAAAGCAGGCAGAGGAACAGACTTTAATATGTATTTGGGGTTTTACTTTTAATAATTTCTAAAATATAACTATAAAAAAAAGGGACTCCAAGAAGTCCCTTTTATTATGTATTTAATTATAGTTTATTTAAACACCTCATCACTTACATTCGTGTTGATTTCCACTTTTTGTAATTTCATTTCCATCAATTGAGGTCCCATGTTTTGTTTAATCATGTTAGGGAATTTTAATCCACCTGGGCCATCTTTATAATCAAGGTAATAGGTAGTTTGAGTTACGCTTCCTTGTGGAGACGATTGAGAAGCCATTGATTTTACTTTGAAGCCAGTAGCCACATCATAAAATTCATTCACTTTTTCACCATTTGGTTTTGTTACTTCAATTTGATACGCATCATTGCCATCTACTTTTTCGATGCCAATCAAGCTTATTTTGTGAGAAGGATTTAAATAGCCTAAGTCTTTATTCATAGAAGCTTCATCAGCATATTCTTTGATTTCTTCTGCATCAAAATCTTTCTTTTGACCTTGAGCAGTTGTATAGCCTTTTGTACCATCAAATACTATTTTTTGAAATGATTGTCCCATGGCATTTACATCAAGCATCATTTTATTGGGTGCTTTACGTGTAGTATTGATATTGATAGACATGCCTTGCATTTCAGTTGTCATGTTCATGGTCATATCGTTTACTTTACTCCAAGCAGCTTCACCACCTGTTGCAGTGATATGTTTTTTAATCACTTCATCAGCTTTTAAATTAGCTGGTATTGCTTTTGCGGGTACATCTTTTTCTACATTGCCATACAAATCATAAATTGTAACTGGACCGAACTTTTTCATTTTGTCAGCAATTACTTTCTTATCACCAGCAACGGTAATGTTAGCTACGCCAGGAGTGATGTATTTGTTCGCAACCATTTTTACATCAGCAGCTGTTACAGCATCTACATTCTTTAAGTAGTTTTTGTAATAGTCTTTTGGCATATTGTATTTTTTCTCATTGATTGCATAGCGAGCCAATGTTTTTGGATCTTCTAAACCTAATGCGAATGTACCTGCCATATAATTTTTAAAGCCATCCAATTCTTCTTGCGAAACAGTCTCAGTACGAAGACGATTCATTTCTTTTAAGATTTCAGCTACTGAACTATCACTTGCAGATGTTGTACTATTGGCTGTGGCCGAAAAGCTACCTGCATTTGGCAATTCATCGGTACGGAACGAAGAGTAAGAACCATAGGTCCAAGCTTTGGTTTCACGTAAGTTTTGAAATAAACGACCTGTGCTTCCACCACCTAATATACCGTTGGCTACTTTCAATTTGATTTCATCAGGATGTCCTTGTTTCATATCAATAGGATACGTAACATCAATCACACTTTGTACAGCGCCACTTTTGTTGACGATAGCTACTGCTGCACCTTTTGATGGTTTTGGAGTAGGATATGTTGCGCGAGGTACATCTTTCTTTTGCCATTTAGCAAAATTCTTTTCTACTTGCACTTTCGCTTCTGCCAAGGTGATATCGCCTACGATAGCCATATAAGCTACATTTGGTCTGAAGTAAGTTTCAAAGTATTTTTTACAACGAGCTAAGGTGATATTGTCAACCGATTTTTCAGTCATCACTTCACCATACGGATGGTTTTTACCAAAGTTTAATATGCTAGTGATATTACGACTCATTGCTTCAGGATCATCTTGTTGTTGTGCTAAGCCTGATTTAGCTTGTTTTTTCAATTTGTCCAATTCTTCTTGCGAAAAACGTGGTTCTGTCAATACTTCTGTAGCCAACGATAATAACTTATCAGAATTCTTTTTTAAGCTCTGCATAAAAATACCATCGCTACCGATACCAAGTCTTGCACCCAACATATCCAATTCTTTGTTGAATTCATCTTTGGTTTTGGTTTTGGTACCTGCAGTCAATAGATCGCCTAAGAAATCTTGAAAACCTACCATATCGCCTTGCAATTCAGGACGAACATCAAAGTCGATTGAATAAGAAACGACAGGCAATTTATGATTTTCTACTACATACACTTTGATACCATTTGAGGTAACAAAGGATTGAGCAGTGCCCATTTGAAGTTCGGGTGCTGGGCCCGCTTTGGGTCTGATACTACGATCCAATTTTTGTGCAACCATTGATGAAGTCATCATGCTGATTGTTGCTATAGATAAAATGAGTTTTTTCATTTTGTATTATTAATTTATAATGTTTTTGAATAAATGAATTAGTTTTTGCTACTATCTGGTAAATAATAAAGCACCAATCTGTTTTCTTTTTTGAAATATTTCTTAGCAGCTGCAATCATGTCTGCAGTGGTTACTTTCATGTAACGATCCAATTCTTTGTTAATCAAATTAGCATCACCATAGTATACATGATAGTTGGCCAAATTTTCTACAATACCCAATACACGTTGGTTTTGAGAAATAAAATCATTTTCAATTTGATTTTTACATTTTTGCAATTCTTCTTCGCTAATACCTGATGTAAGAATTCTGTTCACTTCTTCATCCATTGATTTTTCAAGTTCCTCAGGTTTAATACCCATATTAGATATTCCAAACATCATCGCTAATCCTGGATCTTCTGAAGGAAGATTGAATGCACCTGCGGCTACTGCTTTTTGTTGTTTGTCTACGATTTCTTTTTGTAATCGAGAACTTTTACCATCTGATAATATTTTTGAAACCATTTCTAATGCATACGCATCAGGTGTTCCCTGTGCTGGAGTATGATAAGCAAATACAACTGCTGGCAATTGTACTTTGTCGTAGAACGTTACGCGCTTTTCAGCTGTTTGAGCAGGTTCTACTATAGTTGGTCGAGGTATTTCTTTTGTTCCTTTAGCAATATCGCCAAAGTATTTTTCTACCCAAGCTTTCGTTTGAGCAATATTTATATCACCACCAATTGACAATGTCGCATTGTTTGGTACATAAAATGTTTTGTAAAAATCAATGAACTCAGGCAATTTAGCTTGATCGATGTATTGTGCTTCACCGATTGGCGTCCACTGATATGGATGTACGGTATAGGCATTTTTGAAAATTTGTTCTAACAAACGACCATAAGGTGTATTCTCATAGCGTTGTTTCTTCTCTTCTTTCACCACTTTACGTTGTGTTTCTAAACCAATATCATCGATTTTGGCATGAAGCATACGCTCACTTTCCATCCAAAGACCTTGTTCCAACTTATTTGATGGTAAGGTTTGAAAGTAAAAGGTTCTATCAAATGAGGTATTGGCATTGATCACACCACCATTGTTTTGGATCAATTTCATATACTCACCACGGCCTATATTTTCGGTACCTTCAAATAAAAGGTGCTCGAAAAAGTGTGCAAAACCAGTACGCGTTGGGTCTTCATTTTTAGAACCAACATGATAAAGTACTGAAACTGCTACAGTAGGGATGGTGTGGTCTTCGTGCAAAATGACATGAAGTCCATTAGGAAGGTCATACTCGGTGAATTTAATATTCACCGATTGCGCATTCGCAGCGTTGATGGCTGTTAGAGTGAGCAATGAGAAAAGAATTTTTCGCATACTAAATTTAAATTTTGCCAAAAATAATAGTAAAAAACCGAAAAAGAGATTGAAATAGGATAAAAGGTCAATGTTCGTTACGAGTGTTATGAATTGATTAAATATTTTTAAGATTACTTTATCACTCATCTTATAAGTCGTTCCTTTGGAAGACGCTACTTTTGATTTTTAACATGAAACGTTTTATTCGCTTTAGCTTCTATTTACTTTTATTCCTATTTATTGTCATGAATGTAGTGGCTGGTTTTCATGCCTATAAGTTTACACATTTTGCCGAAGCTGGTGAACCAATCACACGACAACCAGAACAATTATCGAAGAAAGAAAAGATTCATGCGCTCCTGTTTGGAGTTAGTCTGCCAAGACCAACAAACACGACCACACCGACTATTCCATTCAAAACTATTTGTATTCAACCAGATTCCTTAGAATGTTGGGAATTACCTATCGCAAAGTCGAAAGGAATGGTTTTGATATTTCATGGCTATGGCAATCGTAAATCGGGTATGTTGGATAAGGCTTATGCAATGCACGAAATGGGCTATCGTGTGGTATTAATAGATTTTAGTGGATGTGGTGGTAGTAAAGGCAATGCGACTACCATTGGTTTCAACGAGGCCAAGGATGTAAAAGCAGCGTATGATTTTTATTCAGAAAAATATTCTAAAGAATCAATCATACTGCTAGGCACATCGATGGGTGCAGCTGCTATAATGAAAAGCATGAAAGATTATTCAATGGATGTATCTGCTATTATACTTGAGTGTCCATTTGGAAGTATGTATCAAACTGTTTGTAATCGTTTTGACGATATGCAAGTACCTGCTTTTCCAATGGCTAATCTGTTGGTATTTTATGGTGGTTTGTTGAATGGATTTTGGGCTTTTGATCATAATCCTATCGACTATGCAAGTCATATCCAAGTGCCTGTTTTGCTCATGAATGGAGGTAAGGATGCTCGAGTATCTTTAGATGAAATCGATGATATTTATGCGAACTTAAAAGGTCC
>CANHGW010000024.1 GCA_947460175.1 Bacteroidota bacterium
TGCTCATTCGACCACAAAGTACTTCTTGAACAACTTTCCATTTAAAACTTTCGGAGTAAATGGTAGCTCCTTGTTTCTTTGACATCTTTTGTCCTAGTTTAAGTTGACTTATCCACAGATTTTTAGTCAACCTATTTCAGGACGATACATAGAATGCAATGAGATTGCTTCCCCGAAAGAATCGGGACAGGCGCAGGGCCTCGCAAAGACGGTATATAATGGTAATGGCCGAACGAGATGGTACTTTTAATTTCGTCATGGCGAAGCATGAAGTAATCTGTATTCAAAACTCAATGTTCATTATAATTTCGTCATGGTGAAGCATGAAGCCATCTGTATTCAAAACTCAATGTTCCTTATAATTTCGTCATGGGCGAAGCATGAAGCCATCTGTATTAATTTTCTAATTTATCGAATCAAGGTCACATCTCCTTTCATTATAAAATCTTTGCCTGAATATAAACATTTGTATTTTACAACATAATGATACGTTCCTAACTCGCTTGGAGATCCTTTGAAATTACCTTCCCATCCAACTGTTGGATTAAGTGTACTGAAAACTTCTTCACCCCATCGGTTGTAAATACTAAATTGTATAAGGTCGATATATTGGGTATTCATCAATTTGAATTCATCATTGCGCAAATCACCATTGGGCGAAAATGCATTCGGTAACCATACGGGACAATTGCACAGATTAGAATTTGAAACAACAATTTCATCGCGATTGCTACAGTTGTTAATTGTAACTTCTACCCAATAAGTACCTATGTTATTGATGGTATATATTGGGGATTTAGTAAAGTCTTGCCACAAATAAGTGCCATTGGTTTGAGTAACATCTAATAAAATAGACTCTCCTGCACAAATAGCTGTATCAAGACCCAAATTAACTACAGGTAATGGCTTCACATCAACATCAATTGCATCAGTTGAGCTGCAACCTTTGATGGTAGCAGTTACAGAGTAAGTGCCAGCTGCATCCACAAATAGTGTAGAAGATGAAGAATTGTCGTTCCACAAATAAAGGCAGTTCGGACAAGTTGCATCTAATGTTAATGATTTACCTGCGCATATAGATGTGTCAATACCTAAGTCAATAATCGGATATTGGTTAACAGTCACTTGCACTGTATCAAGGCGAATACAAGATCCTACTGAAATGGAGACCCAATATAATCCAGTTTGTTTAGCAGTAAACGTTGGGTTTTGAGAGCCATTTTGCCATAGATAGGTTGCATTTGTTGTTGTTGCGTTTAAAACAATTGAATCTCCTTGACATAATTCAACATCTGATCCAAGCGTTAGAAAAGGTAAAGGATTCACGGTAATAGTTTGAATAAGGGAATTGCTACAAGTATTTGCATCAACACCCACAACCGTATAAGTAGTAGTGGAAGTAGGTGAAAAAGCAATACCATTCTGTATGCCACCTGACCAAGTATAGGTTGAGGCTCCACTTGCAATTAGGGTTACTAAATTACCTTCACAAATTGTATCGTTGGGCAAGACATTGATCGATAACACGGGCAATGGATTTACAACAATTTGTATTGAAGATGTATTACTACAGCCAATTGCATCCGTACCGGTAACGGTATAGGTAGCTGTTGTAGCAGGTGTAAAGGCTACATTGTTACTAATTCCACCTGTCCAAGTATAAGAGGATGCCCCACTGCCAGATAGTGTAGCATTGCCACCTAAACAGACTGATGTAGGCGTTGCATTTGCTGCAACAGATGGAAATGCATTGATTGTAATGTTGGAGCCATTGTTACTACCAGTTATTACAGGATTAGAACTATTAACACGAATGCGATATCCTGTTCCTGTAAGTGTCCCCAACGGAATTGTACATGGAATGCTACCGTTGGTAATACTCATGATAGATCCAATAACAGTTGGTGCAGCAAAACTACCAAGACCATCTGACAACTCAGCTGTGAATACATTTCCAGCATTATAAGTTCCAGAAACATTGTAATTGACAATTGCATTTTCTCCTTCACAATATGTTAAATCCGGCGTATTACATGTAATTGAACTAACAGGTGGTTGACAACCTACATAACAATCTAATAAAGAAATTCGTGAACCCAAACCAAGCCCATTGTGCGTTAAAACATATTGAGTCGCACCTGCAGGATTATTCACCGTAATGATTGTTCCAGTTCCAGTTGGAGCAAAGTTGCAAAGCAAGGTGCTGCCAGCACCAATGACAACAAAACTGTTCGTGCAAAAATTAGAAAGTGAAATGGTTCCATT
The DNA here is from genome assembly GCA_947460175.1 of Bacteroidota bacterium. Taxonomy (GTDB): domain Bacteria; phylum Bacteroidota; class Bacteroidia; order Chitinophagales; family Chitinophagaceae; genus OLB11. The sequence continues at coordinate 2,266 of CANHGW010000024.1, forward strand.
ATTTGAATTGAAATAAAACTCTTCTGTATCATTGGTACCATTGACCAAAATAGTGAAATTACAAACAGGGACTGAAAAGTCAAATGTTATGGATTGATTAGTAGCTGTAAGAGCCCATGCAGGACTTGCACCTGCAAAGTTATTTCCACCACAACTATAACTAGCATTCGCATAAGTAGGGATATTTACAATAGTTGCTGATACTATTATGCTTTGTGCGTTTGTATAAGGAAAAGAGGCAATGGGGATGGGTAGTGATGAAGTGTAATTTCCTAAATCACATTGAGCTAAAATGGATGAAAAATAGAATAATAAAGAGAACAACGTAAAAATAATTTTTTTATAACTCATTTTTTTTAAGTGTGAGAGCGCAACTTAACCTTCATTAAAAGAAAATTCTCCTTAAAAATAGCATAATTTTTTATTAGAATTAAGAAAACTATTTTACTTAACAATTTTGCTACTTGTTGAATAGTTTAAATTTTTGATTTGCAAGCAAGATTTCAATTTGCGAATTTGCAATTATTTAGGTGAAGAAATTAAATCAAAGTCGATTTGCTTCTTATCCAAATAAGCTGCCATGACTTTGATACGAACGGGTTTCCCAATTTGAAATTTTTGTTTAGTTCGTCGTCCAACCAATGCGTATTCTTCTTCAATATATTGAAAATCATCAACTTGTTGAAGATGCAATAATGAAATAAATCCTTCACATTTATGTTCGACTGTTTGAGCCCAGAATCCAAAATTTGCTACACCACTTATTACAGCATCAAATTCTTCACCAATAAATTTACGCATGAATTCTACTTGCTTATACTTTTGTCCTTCGCGTTCAGCTTCCATGGCTTTGCGTTCTCGATCACTTGTATGCTTGCATTGCTCATCCATATTGGCGATAGGTTGTATGTTGTTTTCAAGACATTGCATTAAAATGCGATGAACCAACACATCGGGGTAACGACGGATAGGTGAAGTGAAATGACAATAAAATTCAAATGCTAATCCATAGTGACCAATATTATCGGTAGAGTATACAGCCTTCGCCATGGTACGTATACCTAAAGTATGCAAAATGGCATCTTCGGGATGTTTACCAGTATCAGTTACCATTTGATTAAATGATTTTGAAATAGACTCTGGCGACGATAAATCAAACTTGTGTCTAAAGCTAGCGGCAAATTCTGCAAAAGGTTTTAATTTATCAATATTGGGTGAATCGTGAATACGATAGGGAAAAGGAATAGGCTCATTTTTGTATTTTTTCTTTGCTACAAATTCGGCCACTGTGCGATTGGCGAGCAACATCAATTCTTCAATGAGTTGATGTGATTCATTGCTTTCTTTTACAATTACATCTGTTGGTACGCCATGTTCGTCTAATATAAATCGAGCTTCTTCACTACTGAAATTAATGGCACCTGCATCAAATTTTCGTTGTCGAAGTTGTTGAGAATAACTATGTAATTGAAGTATTTCTTTTTTGTATTCATTCTCTGCACCGAGTATAATTTCTTGTGCTTGTTCATATGTAAAACGTTTGTTGGAATGTATCACTGTACGACCAATCCAATACTTTTTTACAATAGCTTTTTCATCCAATTCAAATAAAATAGAAAAGGTTAATTTATCTTCGTTTGGACGAAGTGAACATAATTCGTTTGATATTTTTTCGGGAAGCATCGGAAGTACACGATCAGGTAAATAGACTGATGTAGCACGTTGATAAGCTTCTTTGTCAAGCGCCGTATTGGGTTTTACATAATGCGATACATCGGCTATATGAACACCAACTTCGGTCAATCCATTCTCCAAGGAGCGAATAGAAATGGCATCATCAAAATCCTTCGCGTCATGTGGATCAATGGTTAATGTAAAAATACCTCTTAAATCTTTTCGTTTGGCTACTTCTTCATCTGTAATTGCTGTTTGTAGTAGATTGAGTTCTTGTATTACCTCATCTGGAAATTCCAATGTGAAACCTTGAGATAATAAAATTTCCTTCATAGCAATTTCATTAATACGTTCATCGTTGAGTACGTCAATTACAATTCCTTCTGGATTTTTTAGTTTTTCATTCCAATCCGTAATTCGAACGATTACACGATCACCTTCCTTAAGTCCTTTGCTGTTTTTTTCGTTGATAAAAATATCTTTATTGAAGCTTTTATTATCAGGCACTACAAAGGCAAAAAATTTACTTAGCTGTACTGTTCCTATGAGTTCATTTTGACCGCGTTTTACAATTTTTGTAACGACACCTTCAGGGCGTTTGCCACTATGGCCTACTTTAAATATACTGACTTCAACTGAATCGCCCTGCATGGCGTTTTTAAGATTTTCTTTTTTTACTATTATATCAATTTCCATTCCGGGTACAATTACATACCCCATGCCTTGTTTTGAAATATCGAGTTTGCCTACAACGCCGGGTGTCAGGGATGGTTTCCGTGAGGAGCGTACGTTAGGACTTGGTTTTGTTTGTTTATGTTTTTTTTTCATGAATGTTAATTTGTGATGAGCTGATCATCAGCATGTTCATCTTCAACGTGATTTTCAATAACCTGTGGAATGTAATGATGAATAAAATCTAGGATATGCTGATTGAATTTATCTTGTTCATTAAACAAAAGTTCAATACCAATCGATTGTGCAAAAAAAGGAAGTTGGAGTTCGTTGATTTTATCTTTTAGCAGCATAAGTCTTGCTGCGTCTTTTTCCGTCGTTACGATGATTTTATGCTCGGATTTTAAATGTTGAAATGCTTCGTTCATTTCGTTTAAATCATCGTAGGAGAAGTAATGATGATCTTTGAAGCTAAGCGAATATACAGCTTTAAATTGAGATTCGAGTTTTTCTTTTAATGAAGAGGGATTAGCAATGCCTGTAACGAGCAATATTTCGGTGTCTTTGGTAGGTGAAACTCCAAAGCTTGTTAATGGATATAGTTGTTTATATTGGATCGAAGAAAAGTAAATTTGTTGATGAGGTTGTGGATTTATTTCTTGAATAAGCGCTTGTTTTTCTTGTGGAGTAATCGTATCGGGGCATTTTGTAATTAAAATCAAATCGGCGCGTGAAGCCGCGCTTCTACTTTCCCGAAGCAAGCCAAATGGCATAATGAAATCCTTGGTATAGCGTCGTCCATAATCGGTCAATACGATATTCATACCTGCACGAACTGTACGATGTTGAAAGGCATCATCTAATAGGATAATTTGTGTGTCCTGTCTCAATTGAAGTAATTGAGGAATGGCAGTCATTCGTTCTTCAGCAACTGCAACGTCTATTTGAGGATATTTTGATTTAAATTGAAAAGGTTCATCACCAATCTCTCGTGCATCACTTTGATCATTGGCTAATCGAAAACCTCTACTATGTCTTCTATAACCACGGCTCAATGTGGCTACTTTATACATAGGAGAGAGTAGTTCTATCAGATACTCTATATGAGGGCTTTTGCCAGTTCCTCCAACTGTGATATTTCCAACACATATCACTGGTAAACTGAATTCTATGGATGTGAATATTTCCCAGTCATAGAATTTATTGCGAAGAAATACAACTATTCCATATAATAAAGCAAACGGAAGTGAAATGTATTTAAGAATTGAAAGAAGAAGTTGTTTCATTATTTTTTAGGTATGAGTAAATTCTTTTTAGGAACCCACATAAACTCGGTTTTATATTTTTTATGTTCAACAAGAAAAAATGAGTTGAAATCATCAATGACTTTTAAATCACCTTCTTTGCAATGAATCATTTTAGATTGTGCATGTAAGCTCGGTGCATTGAACACTATCAAAGAATCATTTAGAGACTTGGCAGGTTTTTCAGTAAAATTCAACAACATCGTAGAATTTCGCTTTGGGATAGCAGAGGTTTTTTTATACGTACCTGCAGTCGTATACTCATATTTGCAGGCTGTATCCTGATGGATGACAACACTTGATTTGGTAAAAAGCAATTCTAACCGACAGGAAGATGCTTCTTTGATATAAGCTACATTACTATCAATACGTAAATAACCTTTGATATCAGTAGTGAAAAAATCTGGCATGCCAGATAATGTATTTAAATAGAAAAAAGCAGAATCAGGTTTGAATTGCATGATATATAAATTACCATTGGCTTTATTCATACCCTTATTGTAAGCATAAACACCTGAAATGTCTTGTGCAATCAGCTTTATAGTGAAAAGCATTATTGTGCTTGTAATTAAAAATTTATTCATCGAAGTTAAATATAAGAAACATTTTAAAGTATGTATATTTACAGCCCATTATTTAATGAAATTTTAATTATGATTGAACAAGTCTTAGAGATACTAAAGTATGTATTACCATCGGTTGTAGTATTGGTAGCAACGGTAATGATTGTCAATAAATTTTTAGTAAAAGAAATTGAACGAAAGCAATTGGCCATATTTGCTCAAAATTCTGAAACTACCTTGAAATTGCGACTACAAGCCTACGAGCGATTAACCATTTTTGTTGAACGTATGAATGCAAAAAGTTTAATTAGTCGATATTACATACAGCAGGCAACAGCACAAGATGTGCAAATAGCTATGGTGCAAGGTATACGTTCAGAATATGAACATAATCTTTCGCAACAATTGTATGTTTCACACGAAGTATGGCAAACAATATCAACCGTCATGGAGCAAGAAATTACTATGTTGAATAGAATAGGGGCGAGTTGTGAAATGGGTGCAAGTGCAACAGAATTTATTAAAAAAATTTCGGAGTATATCGTCAATACAGAATCGACTATCCCTACTGATATCGCATTGGAAACCCTCAACAAAGAAGCTAAACGCATTCTGTTTAATTCTTAAACATATTTTTTCATGAATAAAGATATATTACAAAACCAACATTTCTTTTTTATTGGAGTGGGTGGCGCTGGCATGAGTGCAATTGCTCAATACCTGGCAGGGAATGGTAAAACTGTGAAAGGAAGTGATCGTTTATTCAATTTTTCTGAAAACGATTATATCAAGTCACAACTAGGGAATGAAAAAATTACTTGTTACCTACAAGATGGAAGCGGAATAGATGAACATACACAAGCTGTTATTATTTCAACAGCAATTGAAGATACAAATATCGAAATCAAGAAAGCCAAGGAGCTCAATATACCGGTAATACTTAGAGCAGATTTATTAGCAGCTATTTGTGCAAGCCGACGCACAATTGCCATTGCTGGCACATCAGGCAAATCTACTGTGACTGCTATGCTGTTTCATATTTTATATGAAAATGGCGTGAGTCCATCGTTGATTACAGGTGCTGGATTGGCTAGTTTGCAACAAAATGGGCAAATTGGAAATGCTTATGTAGGTAAAAGTGATTGGCTATTGATAGAAGCCGATGAAAGTGATGGAACACTTGTGAAATATAAACCTGAAATTGGGTTACTCTTAAGTATAGATAAAGATCACAAAGAACTCGATGAATTGTATGAAATTTTCCAAACGTTTAAAAACAATACTCAACGACAATTTGTAGTAAATCATGCTCATCCATTGGCTCGAAACTATTCGCAAGATATTCGACAGGATTTTGGAGAAGGGACTCGATTTGAAGGTTTGAATTTTCATCAAGAAGGATTTTCAATTTCATTTGATGTGACAGATACTCAAACTAAAGATATCATTCCATTCACTATACCAACGATCGGTAAGCATAATATGGAAAATGCATTAGCATGTATTGCAGTTGCTGATTTGTTGGGCGTATCAATTTCACAATGCGCTCAAGCATTAAAAACATATGGTGGCATATATCGTCGTCATCAATTGTTAGGTGAGAAAAATGGTATAAGTGTGATTGATGATTATGCACATAATCCAGCTAAAATAGCTGCATCTATTAAAGCTTGTCAACCTGTAGCAGATAAACTCATCGCTTGGTTTCAACCTCATGGATATGGACCCACACGTTTTATACGCAAGGAGTTAGTTGAAGAAATTACAGCAGCACTTCGTCCTCAAGATGAAATATGGATGAGTGAAATATACTATGCTGGTGGCACAGCTGTGAAAGATATTTCTGCCAATGATTTGATTCAAGATTTAAAAGCCAACGGTGTCAAAGCCTTTTTTGTAGAAGATAGAGAAGAACTATTTAAGCAATTGATACCGACAATGAAATCGAATACTGTTCTCTTGTTGATGGGCGCACGCGATCCTAGTTTAGAAAAGTTTTCGAAGGAAGTAATAAAGAAAGTTGCAAATAGTTAGTGGTATTTGAATAGAAATGGTTGATTTTACAATATACCCTTCAACGGGTATAGGGTTGTTTAAGAACTATATTAGTTTTGTGGTCTAAATAAATTTGTTATGAAAAAAATAATAATAATTCTAGCACTCGCATCTTTATGTTTCACTCATTCAAAAGCGCAAATTAAAATGGTGGCGAAAAGCACCTATAGTTTCAATGGAACTGGATTTGCAATATTAGATACAAGCATTTACTTCAATAATCCTGCTAATCCCAATCCAGTGAATGAAAATTTTACGGATGCCTACAATTTTGCCATTTATGATTCATCTCATTATTATTATTACAATCAAACTACACAAACACTCGATTTTATTACAAGAAGTATTGTGACATTCGATGCTGGATTTGCACATCAAACACTCACCAAGTCGTATAATTATACAAATAACATAAATGATACACGAGATGATTATTCCAATTTTTATACTGGCAACAATTTAGATTCTCAATATTTTGAACATACCATCCTTTCACCACTCAGTACCATTTTTTATTCTAAAAATTTTATTCATTATAATGCAGGGAATAATGCAGATACAATTTGGTATGTTAATTTTCAAAATGGTAATTATTTTAAAACGAACAAGTATTGTTATACGTTTAATGCACAGAATTTAATTGATTCAACCATTGGTTACGAAAGTGTAGATTCAATCAATTATAGCCCCAAAATAATATCAAAAAACTTCTACAATTTAAATGGTTCTATTGATAGTACTGTAAGTTATTATTGGCTATCTGGAATTTGGAATAAGTATGCTAAAAAACAATATAGCTACAATGCGAGTAATATGCGGACTTTATCTGAAACATTAAGTTTCAATTCAGCTACCAATGTATATACACCATCTAATAGAATTCAGTATTTGCGTAGCAATGGTACCTTAATGGATTCTACATTCCATCAGTCTTATAATCAAGCCACTCAGAAATATGATACTTTGAATAAATATGGATTTATTCATTACAATGGTTTATTGCTTCATCAACATTCATACACATTTAATCAAGTGACTAATGTATGGGAAAATACTCCTCAAGTATCTATCATCAATTATTATTACAATATGATGCCAAATAGTACAAGTGAGTTGACAAAAGAAACAAGTGATTTAATGCTATATCCAAATCCTTGCGAAACGTATTTAACAATCAAAACGCCGATGCTAGGTGCTCAATTTGCGATCTATTCTACAGATGGGAAATTTATGCAATCAGGAACAATCAATCAGGATCAAAAAGTGTTTGTACAAGCGTTACCTGAAGGGATGTATATATTCAAATCAACCATGAAAGGAAAGACGATGCAAGAGTTGTTTATAAAGCAATAAATAGAAAATTAAATCGTACTCCCTTTCAAAGCCTCGCCTATAGCCACATCCATCACTCGCTCAGCATAAGGACGCGTTACTTCATTGAGTTTTTCTGTAGCGGTTAAAATTTGGTCTTTGTCTTTTGCTTCGATTGATTGTTGTAAAGCTACTATCCCCGATTGAGTTGCTGATTTCTCTTCTTCTGTAATATGTTGGGCATGTTTATGCATGAAGTTTTCGGTGAGTTGAATCATTTGTTCAGCCTCTGTTGATGCTTCAATGATTGAACGTATTTTGATATCTTCTTTGGCATTCACTATCGATGCCATCAACATTGATTCAACTTCTGCATCAGTTAAGCCGTATTGAGGTTTTACTTCAATCGATTGGGAAACACCACTGCGTAGTTCATTGGCTTTTACTTGTAGTATGCCATCTGCATCTATCACAAATTGGATATCCACTTTAGGTAATCCTGCAGGCATCGCCGGAATCCCTGTCAATGCAAATTCTGCTAATCTTCTATTATCTTTTACCAGATCACGTTCACCCTGATAGATTGCTATATTGATACCACTTTGTCCGTCGCGTTGGGTGGTATATTGTCGTCCTGCTTTGCTCGGAATTTTTGAATTTCGAGGTAATAATACATCCATGAGACCGCCCATGGTTTCTATACCAAGGCTTAGCGGTGTAATATCGAGTAGGAGAGTATCCTTGTTATTTCCAGCCAATATATCAGCTTGAACCGCAGCACCTAACGCAACTACTTCATCGGGATTTACATTGTCATAAACTGGCTTGCCAAAGAATTCACTGACACGTTGTTTTACATAAGGTACACGCGTTGAACCACCTACCATGACTATTACATCAATTTCTGCTTTACTAATTTCAGAATCTTTCAAGGCATTTGCACAACTATCAATGGTTTTATCAACCAAGGGTTTAATGAGTGATTCAAATTCGTTTTTGGTAATGGTTAATTCAGTATCATCAATTTGAAATGTGAATTGATCCTGTGTGCTCAATTGTTTTTTAGCTTCCTCTGCCTTCAATCGTAGCGTTTGTGCCATTGATTTATGAATGGATAATTCTTCATGCGTCAATCCTATTTTTTCTGCAAAATAAGTGGCTAACACACGGTCAAAATCATCTCCACCCAAATAGGTATCGCCATTGGTACTCAATACATCAAATATGCCATCCGTAATTCGAAGAATAGAAACATCAAAAGTACCACCTCCTAAATCGTAGACCGCTATGAGTGATGACTCATCGTTTCGGGTACCAAAACCATAAGCCAAACTTGCAGCAGTAGGTTCATTGATAATGCGCAACACTTCCAGTCCAGCTAGCTTGCCAGCATCACGAGTTGCTTGTCGTTGGGCATCATTGAAGTAAGCAGGTACTGTAATCACGCATTTTGAAATATTCATTTTCAATACATGTTCTGCTCGGTGTTTGAGCTCTTTCAGTATGAGAGACGATAATTCTATCGGACTATAAAATTTTTGTCCTACTTGTATTTTTACTAATCGATCTGTATCATCGTCTATTACATTATAAGATAATGAATGTCCTTTTGATTTTACATCATTGTAAGATTTGCCCATTAATCGTTTTACGCTGTAAATCGTATTGGAAGGATCTGATTCCAAGTAGTTTCTTGCTTCATTTCCTACAGTTATTTGTTCATTGTCTCCAAAATGGATTATGGATGGCACAAGCACTGTATTATCAATATCTTTTAAGGCGATAGGTTGTTTTGTATCAGGATGTATAATTGCTACTAAACTATTGGTAGTACCCAAATCGATCCCAACAATGATTTCTTCTTTTTGCAACGTTCCGGTCGCGATATTGATTGCTATTTTAGCCATGGTGCAAATGTAGTAAATAGTAGAAAGTACATAAAATAAAGTAAACAGTAAAAATGTGATATGCTATTGGTATCAGCTATATCATTCGATCTTTGATCGAATCCCTCAATTTTCCAGAATTAAAAAAATAAACAATGAATCAACTAAAAAGCTAGGACGCTTCTCCATCCGTTTTAGGTTTATTCTCTTGTGGTTTTGGCTTATTGTTGTTCCCTTGTGGTCTTGGTTTATTTCCTTGAGGTTTTTGACCTTGTTGGGGTTTAGTACCTGGTTGAACTGGATTTGTACCTTGACCTTGTTGTGGTTTGTTCCCTTGTGGTTTTTGACCTTGTCCTTGCTGAGGTTTGTTCCCTTGCTGAGCAGGTTTTTGACCTTGTTGCTGTGGTTTATTCCCTTGTGGCTTTTGTCCTTGTCCTTGTTGTTGTGGTTTATTCCCTTGTGGTTTTTGACCTTGTTGTTGAGGTTTATTCCCTTTTTGTTGTGGATTTGGATTTGCTTGGTTAGATGGTTTTTCGCCTTCTACAGGTCTTGCTTGATTTGACTTAGATTTTTGCTTTTTCTTTTTACTTGCACGTTCAAGACCTTTCAAACTAAACTGTCCAACCACATCTACGAAATCAGTTTTCTCAGAAACAGCTTGTTTTTTTGTAACTTCTACTGCTTGTAATTCTTCAGGAAAAACACCTTTTTTATTCAACTCTACGATTTCATTCACACGTTCAATAGTCAAGGGGTAGAGGGTATTACTTTTTTCGAAACTAAACCACATGAGGTTTTTAAATATGTCACGCTTTTGCAGGTAGGCAACACCTTGTGTCGTTTTTATTTTTTCTGCATTATCTGGAAATACTCGTAGAGCATCCATATAGGTATCCAATTCGTAATTGAGACAACATTTCAATCGACCACATTGTCCAGAAAGTTTTGTTTGATTGATACTTAAATTTTGATAACGAGCTGCGGTTGTGCTCACCGATTTGAAATCATTGAGCCAAGTACTACAACATAATTCGCGTCCACAGCTACCGATTCCTCCTACTTTGGCTGCTTCCTGACGAATTCCAATTTGGCGCATTTCAATTTTCACTTTAAAATCCGCCGCAAATTGTTTGATTAACTCACGAAAATCGACTCGATCTTCGGCCGTATAAAAGAATGTTGCTTTTTTGCCATCGGCTTGTATTTCAACTTCGGCGATTTTCATATCTAGATTCAGATTACGAGCGATCACTCTCGCTTTTATCATGAAATCTTTTTCATTCTTTTTGGATTCCTCCATTTTGGCAATCTCAACATCAGTGCTTATATGCAAGACTCGTTTAATCTCGTCGCTTTTTTCGCTTACGCCTTTTTTCTTCATCTGCAATTTCACCAATTCGCCTGTCACAGAGACTACACCCAAATCCCAACCTCCAGCAGAAGATTCAAGGGTTACAAAGTCACCTTTTTCATATAAAAGAGGATTAGATGCTTTAAAGTAGTCTTTTCTACTACCATGGTTGAAGCTAACTTCAATAAAAGGAAAAGGTTTTGAAAAATCGGCGACTGGGATTAGACTAAGCCAATCATGTACATTTAATCGATTACATCCTCCACTTTTACACGATCCATGATCTTTGCATCCAGTAGGCAAAGCTCCGTTCTTACTAGTTCCACAACTTCCACATGCCATATAATTAATTCTCGTTGTTTTGTTTTAAAAAATCCTTCTGAACCTAGATTCATGAGGGACAATATACGCTCATATTCAATTTTCCTATTCGATTAAGCCATGGCTTTTTTTCGTAATATGATTTGTTGAATGCGTAAAGATAAGGCATGAAATAGAATTTTGGTATTTGCATTGCGTTCTATTTGAAATAGGGCATCATTGATCAAATGACTCATTTCTTCAATCATATACTCTGATAAGCCCTTTGAGATCAGATTTTCAATTATTTTTAATTCATTCTCGAGCAATGACATGTTGGTGCGGCCTACGACTCTATAGCGTACAGTATGTTCGAGCAATTGTATGAAATAGAGTAAAAAATTCTTTTGAGTTTCTTTGCTACCTTCGGTGATTTCTTCATGCCATTGCATTAGTTCAAGTCCTTTATTTTGATAAATAGCATTGAGCCAATTTCGAGTGAGATTAAAAAAATCGTCGTTGTTGTGATTGATTAAATACAAGGCTTTATGAAAATTGCCATCTGAGAGTCGAGCTATTTGCATAGCTTTTTGTTCAGGTACTTGACGTTCGACCAAGGCATTTTTTATTTCTTCATCCTGTAATCGTTTCAGCGGAAATAATTGTGCTCGAGATTGGATTGTAGGTAATACTTCCTCAAGATTTTCAGCAACGAAGAGTAATATTGTTTTAGCTGTTGGCTCTTCGATAAATTTTAATAAAATATTCCCTTCTTTACCCATGTACTCAGGGTACCACATTATAAAAACCTTGAATTCACTTTCGTAAGAGCGTAGATACAATTTGCGTAATATATCTCTACATTCATCTGCTGTAATATTGCCTTGCTTGGCTGCATCAAGGGATTGTATCCAATCGGTATCACTTGCGTAGGGATTGTCAATGATGAAATTTTTAAAATCAACAAAATACTCATTACACAATGGTTTACGATCGTCTGTTTTGCAAAATGGGAACGAAAAGTGTAAATCGGGGTGTTGCAGTTTATTAATTTTGACACAATTAGAACAGGAGTTGCAAGAATCACTATCAGTTTTTTCTTTGCACATAATATATTGTGCCATTGCAATAGCCAAGGGTAATCCACCACTTCCTTCTGCACCTAAAAGCATTATGGCATGGGGAATATGATTTTGCTGTACTAATTGTATTATTTTCTTCTTAAGCTCGTATTGTCCTACTACATCTTTAAATTGCATACAAAAAATTACTTATTCTTTACATCAGTCACACTCATCAATTCGTGCATAGTACGTTGCATATTATTGACAGAACCATCGAGGAAAATAGTATTGCCTTTGCCTTCTTCTGCAAAATGTTTTAACGATTCTGTCCACATAGAAAATAAAATAAAGGAGGCATCGAGCTTAGCATCTTCCATTTCTTTGGCAGCTACAGCCATACCCTTAGCTACTTCCTCACGGAAAAGCGCCACGCCTTGTCCACGCAATTGGGCTGCTTGTTTTTCAGCTTCAGCCGAAATTTTGATGGCATTTCCTTCAGCTTCAGCAGCTTTGGTTTTGGTAATCAATAAAGCCTGACCTTCGTTTTCGGCAGCAGCCTTTAGGTTATTACTACTTACCACACGTGCCATTGATTTTAATATTTCTTCATCAAAGGAAATATCATTGATTTGTAAATCAATCAAATGATAACCCCAACTTTCCAATTGAAGGTCAATTTGATCTTTTACATGAAGAATGATTTCTCCACGAAGTCCTAATATTTCTGATTGACGCTTGGTAGCTACAAAGGCACGAATAGACCCTTCGATGGTTCGTATCAAGGCTTGCATAAGACTTTTGTCGTCGACAAATTTAAAGGCTACATTTTTAATCGATTCTTCTTCATGATTTAATACTGCATAGAGCAACATTGATTTGAAATGTACGTTGGCTTGATCGAGGGTGATTGCCTGAAACTGCAATTCGACTGATCGGTTTTGAATCGAAATGTTTCGAAATATTTTTTCAAGAAATGGAATTTTGAAACGTAAACCTGGCGAAGCAATTCGTCTATACTTGCCAAACATGGTAACAACTGAGATAGAACCTTGTTGAACGGTGAAAATTCCAGAAAATACAAATGCGATTGCGATGAGGAGGAAAATGAGTCCTGCTGATAATTCGGGCATGATATATTGGTTTTAGAATGTAAATGTAAAGAATTCTATCATACGATAAAAAACAATTGTATGAGTGGTGAATAGGATATAAAGACGGGTATTTTTCATTTTTCAATCAAATCAATTTAGGTCGTATACAAATTGCGTTAAAATAATATTTATTAAGATTGATTTAGTGACTTGTAAAATGGAGGGCGTTATAAGTTTTAAATTTGCCTATTCTAAAAAAACTGCAAAGGTAAAATCTTAAATATCCTTTTTAAATTGATTTTTATCATGTATTGACATGATATATATCATATTTTATTCTTAATTCTTGCAATACTTTTGTGAAGAGTTGTAGGGAGATATAGTTGCAATTTATTTTCCAAACTATGAATTAACCTTAAAAATCATTAGTATGAAATCGATCGTAAGTTTTGTTGTTTTTCTATTCGCATTTTCGTTTAGTCATGCTGCAACTTGGACAGGAGTTGCAGGTACTAATTGGAATAATCCTGGAAATTGGAATCCAATGGGGGTGCCGGGTGCGGGCACAGCAGTTTACATTGGTGTGGCTCCCAATTACCCACAATTACAAAGTAATGTAAGTGTGGGAGTTATAGAAATTGACCCAGGTGTGCCCATTGATTTTAATGGATATTCGATGACTGTTACAAGTGGAGTGGGTGGTTATACCGATTTCGAAGGTGCTATATTTAATAATTCAAATGCATTGACTGATATTGTATTAAATATTAATACTGGTACTGGAGGTTGGTATACCCAATTTAGAGGTTGCACAGTAAATGATCTTATTACCTTTAATGTGTCAGGCGATAATTCTTATTATGAAGGAGGTGCTGCTAATCAGTTCAATGGAAGTGTTAGCTATAATGTTAGTGGACCGCTCGCTATGTATTTGTCTTACAGTGCTGCCTCTGCTTACGCGAGTAACTTTAGTTATAATAGAACCGTAGCAGGTTCTACATATCTTTTTTCAAATGCGGCCAATATAGGGGGTAATTTTTCATTTCAAAACAATGTAGGAGGTCCTACTATTTTTGGTCACGCTTCGATTACCACTCCAATCGGAGGTACTTGTAATATTGTAGCAAGTTATCCTACCAATAATACATTTGCACTTCGTCGTTTTAAAAATCAAGTAACTGGGGGCTCCATCAATGTGGTAGGTTCTACAGGTGTAGAAATAGTAAATGATACATTGAAATTGACTTTGTTTAGTGTTCAACAATATAAAACGGGTGCATATGCTTATTTCAATAACAATAAAATAGATGCGAATGTTACCATTTCTCCAGATGCTAGCTATACGGGTGGTTATTACACGGAATACAATAATAATGTAATAAATGGTAATACGACTATCAATGTAAATGGATCGAATGCATATTATGAATCTAATATTGGATCTACTTTAAACGTATTTAATGGAACTACTACTTATAATATTAATAGTGGTGCATCTCTCTACTTGAGCCATTCGAATAGTACAACTTATAATGGTCCACTCACAATTAATAGAAATGTAGCAGGATATACAAGGGTTTTCGCTTCGGGTGCCAATGTTAGCGGCAATTTTTCTTATACCAATTTAACTTCAGGTGATAATGATATAGGTACAACTTCGTTTTCAACTTTAATCGGTGGTACATTAAATTTAAATTTAAATTTATCGCCCGTTGCACAAATAAATATGTTTAAGATTACTAACCAAACAGCTGGAGGTAAAATTAATATTTATAATTCACAAGGATTTAATTTATCAAACGATACCTTGAAAGTAGATTCATTGAATGTTATTGGTTATAGAGGAAGTGCCTACAGCTATTTTACTAACAATAAGTTAGATGGGCATCTTACCTTATCAGATAGCGCAACCTATGGAGGCGGGTATTATACACTTGTAAGAAATAATACAATTAATGGTACGACTAATTATAAAATATATGGAAGCAACTCGTTTTACGATGCAGATGTTGCAGACGCTTCAAATTATTACAATGGGAATACAATTATAAATGCGTTAAGTGGAGCGAATGTTTATATAAGTCATGGTGATACTTCACATTTCAATGGTAACTTGAACTTTAATAGGTCGAGTCCTGGTTATACAAGAGCATTTAATGCGGGTGCAACTATTACGGGTAATCTTGTTTTTAATCACACATCATCAGGTACAACAGAAATAGGAAATTTGAATTCAGCTTCAACCATTAATGGCACATTGAATATGAATTTAAACTTTTCATCTATTTCATCCATGTTTTTACATAGAATAGTCAATTTGACTTCAGGAGGGAAAGTAAATCTTAAAAACACGATAGGCTTTGATATACAGAGTGATACTTTACGTGTAGATTCATTGAATGTAATTGGTTATAGAGGAAATGGATATGCTTATTTTTATAACAACAAATTAATAGGCAATCTTACATTGTCAGATAGTGCTTCCTATACAGGTGGTTATTATACGCTCGTCAGGAATAATACAATTAACGGTACGACTAACTATAAAATATTTGGAAGTAATTCTTTCTATGATGCAGATGTTGCGGCGAGTTCTAATATATACAATGGTAGTACGTTTGTCAATTCTATGAGTAGTGCCTCGGTTTATTTAAGCCATGGTGATACATCTTATTTTAATGGGAACCTAACCTTTAATCGATCAGGGAATGGTTATACAAGAGCATTTAATGCGGGGGTATCTATTGCAGGGAATCTTTTTTTTAATCATACAGCTTCTGGTACTACAGAGATTGGCAATTTAAATTCAACGTCTCTTATCAATGGTACAATAAATATGAATTTAAATTTCACTTCACTTTCTGCTTTAATGTTACATAGAGTTAAAAATTTAACAGCAGGAGGAAAAGTGAAAATTAATAATTCACTTGGTTTTAATGTTCAAAGTGATAGTTTGCGAGTTGATTCGTTAAATATAATTTCATACAGAGGAAATGCATTTGCTTATTTAATGAATAATGAATTATATGGTCATTTGACATTAGCAGATAGTACAAGTTATACAAATGGCTATAGCACATCGCTTGAAGGAAATACTGTTCATGGAAATACCATGTATAGAATTTTTGGTAGTAATGCATTTTTTGAATCAAATAGTGGTTCTAATATAAATCGTTATTTTGGCAATGTAACGATGGATATACCTGGTGTTGCAAGTGTGTATTTCAATAATTTAAGTAAATCTGAATTAAATGGTAATCTTACTGTCAACAGAACGGGTGCTGGATATACAAGGCTTTTTCCTTCAGGGGCAAATATTACGGGAAATTTTTCTTATACCAAAAATAATGCAGGTGGTTCTGAAATTGGAACTTCAACAATCAAGTCATTGATTGGAGGTACTGTGAATATGGATGTAACTCAAGATGGCAATTCACTATTTTATATACATCGTTTACAAAATTTAACCAATGGAGGAAGTATCAATGTTCAAAATGTAAGAGGATTGAATATACAATTGGATACAATGTTATTATCTTCATTAAATGTTACAGGTTATAAGGGTAATGTGTATTCTTATTTTCATGATAATCATATTACAGCCAATGTTAACCTGCAAGATGATCCTAGCTACGTAAATGGATATAATACATCAATGCAAAATAATACGATTAATGGTTCTACTTTGATTAATGTAGAAGGCACGAATAGTTTTGTAGAAGCAAGTGCAGCGAATCTGCCAAATACGTTTAATGGAAATGTGATTTTTAATGCTAACAGTAGTGCGCCTCTCTATGTAAGTCATTTGGCAAAATCTACGTTTAATGGCGATCTTACGATATATAGATATGCAAATGGACATACACAAGCATTTAACTCTGGCGGAAATATTAATGGTAATTTCGCTTATTTTAAAAATACAACTGGAGCAAGTTATCTTGGAAGTACTTCCCAAAAGACAGCTATTACTGGCACAATAAATTTAACTGTAACTCAATCATTGAGTGATGTGTTTAATATGTTTTGGTTGGTCAATAATACCAATGGAGGGAATATAAATGTTCAATATATGCGTGGATTGGATATTGAAATGGATAGCATTAAGGTAAATGATTTTTTAATTTCTGGATTTGGTGGGAATAACTATTCATATTTTTCGAATAATCAAATAGAGGGCAACTTGAATTTAGCAGATGATATTTCATATACCAATGGATATGCTTTCTACATTGATAATAATACATTAATGGGTAATACAGTCATTACTAACAATGGCACCAATACGTTCATTGATGCAAATAGTGGAAATACAGGAAATACATATTTGGGAACAACTACCTTCATTCGTAACAATGGGAATATTAATATTGGAAATGCTGATACATCATCTTTTGCAGGAGATTTGATTTTTAATTCTTCAACTCCTATCAATGCTAATCTAGTTAAATTTGATGGAAGTGCCAATACACAAATCAATCAGTTAGGTTCATCACCAATTGCTATGAATCAATTGATATTAGACAAATCTTCATTTGCTTCAGTTACACTTGCAAAGCCAGTTGTTGTTAATTCGGCTGCAAGTTTTTTAAATGGATTTATTAATTCATCGAATGCAAATCCACTCGTGTTTTTAAACGATGCAACACATAATGGTTCAAGCGACAATAGTCATGTAAAAGGATTTGTGACCAAAGTAGGAGATGATGCATTTTTGTTTCCTCTAGGAAATGGAATTGGTTTGAATCCGTTGGCAATAACCGCACCTTCTGGTGTTACAGACACTTTTAAAGCTGGTCTCAAAGTCAATAATCCTGCAGTAGATGGTTATCCTACAACATCCAAAGAGGCATCCTTGATTAATATGTCTACGTTTAATTATTGGACACTGCAACGAACTGCTGGAAGTAATCCAATTACAGTTTCATTAGGTTGGGGGACTCAATGTATCAATGCAGGAATAACTAATCTCGGTGCATTAGCTGTTTCTAGATGGAATGGCTCCATTTGGACGAATTTAGGCAATAGTGCAACAAGTGGTTCTATTTCAAGTGGAATGGTTACGATGGCTGGTACAACGACTAACTTCGGTCCGTTTGCATTAGCAAGTACGACTAATTCAAATCAATGGTCAACTGGGGTTACAACTGTAACTGGAACAAATTCATCTATTTGTCCAGGGGCAAACACTACCTTAACGGCTTCTGGGGGATCTTCTTATACTTGGATGCCTGGTAATTTAACAGGTGCATCAGTGGTAGTAAATCCTTCGACTACTACTACTTATACGGTCACTGGTTATACTGCTTCAGGATGTCCATCTACAGCTACAAAAACTATATTGGTAAATGTACTAGCACCATTGTCTACTACTGTATCAAGTAGTGCAGTTTGTACTGGTGCTTCTGCAAGTATCACTGCAAGTGGAGCCAATACATATAGTTGGCAGCCAGGATCACTGTCTGGTGCTACAGTAAATGTAACTCCTGCATCTACAACAATATACACTGTTACAGCTACATATGCCAATGGTTGTACTGCTACCTCGACTCGCAAAGTTACTGTAGGTAACTGCGCGACTTGCGCTAGTAATGTAGTGATTTCTACCTCGCCTTACAGCATTTTACTGACTGAGTCACAAACCTATATTAAAACAAGTGGTACCGTATTAATAGAAAGTGGTTCATTTGTAAAATTTGATGCTGCAGCAACTTCGTATGTGCTTTTAGATAAAGGTTTCAATGCTGCCAATGGTTCAGTATTTATTGCACAAGCTCTCAATGGATGTACCGCAGGATCACCACAACTTCCTTCATTAGAGTCAACATCTAAGGAAAGTGTAAGTGTTGTTGAGAAAGATGAATCAATTATAGTATATCCAAATCCTACAACAGGAAAAATTACCATTGAGCATCCTATTTCCTTAGACGAAATTGCTTTGTATGATCTTACAGGTAAATTGGTCATGAAAATCAATACGATGGGCGATACAAGATCTGATATAGATATTGGACAACTTTCACAAGGAGTCTATATCCTTTATGCTAAAGGATTCTCAAGTATAAAAGTCATTAAAAACTAAACCATTCATCAATTAATTTATATAAAAACAAATAATATCATGAAACAATCAATTTTAGTAATATTCAGCCTTATGTTGGCATCCAACTATGCAAATGCGCAACTTTTCTCAAGTGGAAATAATGTAATTCCAGGCAATAATGTAGGTGTAGGTACCAATACACCCGCAGTAAAATTACATATTCAAAATAACGTCACAGCAGAGTTACTTCGAATGGAAAATACGAATCCTTTAGCAAGAGGAAGTTTTAGGCTTTCCAATGATGTAGCACTAAACTATGCATCTTTCTCAAAATATGGTAGTACTTTCCCTGGCGGTTACCCTGGTGTAACTACTCAATATCCGTATGCCAACATGTTAGCATTTGGAAATAACAACGGCCCTTGTCTTTTTAGTGCTTCTGGAAATACAGGAATAGCCTTAGCAAAAAGTGGTACAACCAAACTTAAGTTCAATGTTAATTTTACCAGTGAGAATGTCGGTATTGGTGGCAATGCATTACCTGTTACCAATATTCATTTTAATAACTCATTAGCAGGTGATACTATCAAAATTACTAACAATACAACAGGGCATAATGCTGGTGATGGTCTTGACATCAGAAATACTGGTATAGCTGCCACTATTATGAATCTTGAAAATAGTACGTTAGAATTTGGTACTAATAATGTATCAAGAATGAAGATTAATTCAGATGGTAAGATAGTTATGGGAACAACTCCTACACCCGCAGGTTACAAATTGTTTGTAGAAGAAGGTATCCTTACTGAAAAAGTGAAAGTAGCAGTAAAAACTTCATCAGAATGGTCTGATTATGTATTTGCTAAAGAGTATGATTTAAAACCATTGTCTGAAGTGGAGGCATTTATCAGTCAAAACAATCACCTTCCTGGTGTGCCATCGGCTCAAGATGTAGTAGACAATGGAATCGATATGGCCAAAATGGATGCTAAATTGCTCGAAAAGATTGAAGAGTTGACGTTGCATCTTATTGAGATGGATAAGAAAATGAAAGACTTACAAAAAAGACTTGAATTGGCAGAATCTAAATAACCTAATATTTTTAAATTCAATAAAGAGATAGACTCAATAGTAAAGTAATGAATATGAGTATCATATAAAAGTAAAACGTTCTCTAATAGGTAAACAAGTAAAAAAGAGGCTATTTCAACCGAATGAGATAGCCTCTTTTTATTTTGCGTTATAATTTATTAAAATCGATCTTATCGTTACCTAAACATGGTGATGGATAAAGTCTAATCATTGTAAATTAAAAGACGCTTCAATAGAAGCGCTTTTAATAGAAATAACCAAAACTAAACACCTATGAATGATGATTAATTGACTTGTAATTTTTGAACTGATTTCATGCCATTCAAATTTTCTTGAATGAAATAGATGCCAGCGTTCCATCCTTGACAATCAATCTCTTTATTTTGTCCAGCTTTCAAATCAAACTCCTGAATCCTACGTCCTGTCATATCCATTATTTGAATGAATCGGTCTTCTCTTGTATTGTATAATTTGAATGATCCTTGAGCTGGATTAGGCGCAATGCTAATTCCTTTCTCCATTTCAACATTCTTGATACTTAAACTGCCGGCTGTTGGTTGAATAACGTTGTCGTTGTATACAAAGTTTTTATTCGTATAACTATTTTGTGCGGCATTGATTACAATGTTGTCAGGTATACTTGCTCGATTTAATAATTCTCCGTATACTCTGTATGTGCCATTTGGAATATTTCCAAAACTATAATTCCCATTTGCACTTGGCTTGGTATACGCAACAGGTGTTTGTGTAGTTTGATCAATTAAAATCAATGTAATGTCTTCAGCGGCTCGAGTTGGTTTATTGGCACCTTGAAATACATTGCCCGATATAAATCCATTGCCTCCATTGTTAATGCCGAAAGTCATGTAGATATCTCTAGTATACGTATTTCCAAATAAAGTAACTACTTGTGCATCATACCACATAATGGAAGAATTGTAATACGTAGGTATATTGAATGCGTAGTTTGGACTCGATGTATTCAAAGCAACTTTAATTCGATAATCATCAATAGGTTTATTATTAAATGTATACATACCTTGACTATCTGTTAGTGTTGAGTCGATAGCATCTAAGGTTCCTCCGGTAATTAATTTTATTAAATATACTTTGGCTTCATTCGCACCCACAGGAGAGTATGTAAAAGAATTATCAACATTGTATATTTTTCCAGCGATATCATACAATGAAGTAGCTGGTGTATTTACAACTATGGTTGTACAGCTTTGTGTACATGGATTATTATTTGCATCTACGGATTGTAAGCATATGTTGTACGTGCCACTTTGAGTAAAGCTATATGTAAATTGTGGCGTAGAGGATGTGAAAACATAATTATTATCAACAAACCATGCATAGGAAGTTGCATTATTTGAGCAACTTCCATCAAAAATGTAATCACTCGTAGAAGCTGGTGCTTGAGTGACTGTTAAGCAAGAAGTGCAAGGTGGATTGTAGGTGTAGACAAATTGAAACATACTATCGCAATAATTATTGTTACTATCTTTTACCAGAATTGCAACACTTTGTGTACCTGGCGATGTAAAGCCTTGTAAAAATGGCACACCTGGGTCTGGAAAAACATTCCCATTGATATTCCATTCTATAGTCCCATTTGGTGGAACTATACTACAAGATGCATTCAATATTACAGAATCCAAGTTAGTGTTGTAAGTATAGTTGAAACATGGATAACATGATGGGTTATTGATGATTCCACCATTATAAAAAAATGTTTGAGTCATACTATCACATGGATTTAAATTTGCATCACTCAATACCATTTTTATAGAATAATTTCCAATATTACTCAATACAGTGTTGTAATATGTTATTGCAGCTTGTTGTACTTGAACACCATTCAAATACCATGTCATGTTGAAGTTAGATGGATTATAAATACTTGAAGATGCATCACAATAGAGAAATCCAAATGGATCTACATAATGATTGAAATTGGCTAAACATGTTTGATTGACATTAACAGTTATGGATTGACATGATGTATCTGCGCAACCGCCGAAGGCAGTATCAGAAACGATACAACATACATTGTATGTTCCTGAATTAATATAAGTGTGATTTACATTGGGTTGGTTGCCCGTTGTACCATCTCCATAATCCCATGCATAAGTTGCTGTTGGGCTTGGATTTCCAAAAGGGTAAAAATAGTATCCACCTGCGCCTATTGGGTAGGCTGTAAAATTGGCATTGCATACATTTGTAATTGTAATTGATTGTGAGGTAGTATCAGAACATCCGTTGTCATCTAAAACCATTAAAATTGAATATGTGCCTGGTGAAACCAATGGTATTTGAAAATAAGGAAATGGAAATGAAGTATAGAGGTTCCCATCTACATACCATGTATAGTTTGCACCAGCAGATGCATTGCTACATGTAGCATCTACATTGATATTAAATGAATTGTTGGAATCGGGAGTTGCTGTAAAACAAGCTACACAATTCTGAGAGTTAGCTGCTAAAGCTAGAAACGAAAGTATGCATACTGTAACGCCAATTGAAAGGATTTTTTTCATTTTAAAGATTTACTATTCTAGACGTTACCCAATTCACATTGGTTAAATTTATTTTAATTTATGTTTAATAATTAAATGAATTCTATATAAGTAAATTCTATACGAATGAAATTATTTTTTACTTATATAATTTTATATTTATAAAAAATAGAAATAGACTTTATCTTACAACTTTATAAAAGTATATGAAACAACTTTCCTTAACACTCTTAGTATTGATTGTGAATTCGATGTCATTTGCTCAAACGTATACACTTTGGTCTATAGGTGATACGATTGATATCGTAACACAACCCAAACCTGCAACCTTACTTATGGGTGGTGCAACAGAGGATGATCGGGCAATGAAGCGTTTTTTGCAATATGCCAATGGTGGGGATGTCGTTGTAATCCGAACAAGTGGAGCAGATGGTTACAACAATTATATGTACAGTCAATTGGGTGTGAACGTTCACTCAGTAAGAACCTTTTTAATACCAAACATTGCTGCTGCCAACGATTCGTTTGTAGTGCAAACCGTTAGAAAGGCTGAAGCTTTATGGATAGCAGGGGGCGATCAATGGACCTATATTTCAAATTGGAAAAATACAGCACTTGAAAATGCGCTCAATTATTTAGTCAATGTAAAAAAAGCCCCTATTGGAGGTACAAGTGCAGGCATGGCCGTCATGGGAGAATATTATAATTCGGCACAAGGTGGAAGCGCAGTTTCGGCAACAGTACTCAATAATCCATACGATGCTACAGTTACTATAGGGAATTCAGATTTTATTCAAAATTCATTTATGAATGATATTATTACTGATACTCATTTTGATAATCCTGATCGGAAAGGTCGTTTGATGACTTTTATTGCACGTACTTGGAAAGATCAAAATCAGAAAATAAGTGGAATTGCATGTGAAGAGTATACATCAGTTTTTATTGATACAAATTTTAAAGCAACCGTTTACGGTGGACAACCTACGTATGATGACAATGCCTTTTTTGTAAAAATTGATTGTGAAGGAAACAATGCAATAGAACAATGTATTTCAGGAAGTCCACTCAACTGGAAGCAAGATAGTTCAGTTGTGAAAGTCTATAAAATACCAGCAGATACAACAGGGACTCGTTATTTTGATCTGCGAAATTTTTCAGGCAATGCCAATTATCCTAACAATGGTGGACTATGGGAAGATTGGTGGGTAAGCAATGGGCAATTTAATTCTAGAGTTGGATCGACATTAAATTGTATGCCAAATTCTGTGGAAGATAATCCATACGAGTCTTCTAGATATTTGGTTTATCCGAATCCATCAATGAATGGAATTTTTACAATTCAATCGAATCATGTCAATTCTGCATTTACCTATCGATTATTCAATGTTATTGGACAAGTGGTTCCAATTCAACCATTAGAATCTAGCTTCAATTCAAGTCGTTTTCAACTATTGAATTTAGCCAGTGGAATTTATTTTCTTCAACTCAGTGATGAAAAAGGCATGACACAATTGAAAATAAAAGTAGATTAATCATGTCATTTTTACTACCTATTATTTAAAGGATAACGAAGTATTTTCACTCATTCAGTTCTCAATGTTAAACGAAGCATCTCGTTTTTAGTTCATGATATCATTGCAACTCTCTCACTACAGAGGGCAAGTCTTGATTCTGATTCAGAGTATGATATTGTTTAGAAAGTAAAGCTAAGGATATCCAATAGTTTAGTTTACTAATTGTAACATAGGATATCTGTTGACTCTTTATTATGTTTTGACTTTTCGAACATTTAAAAAGAATATTAAAATAGAACAGCAACTCATAGCCTTAAATTAGGAATTTCATTCTATTTTTATTCCCTAAAACAACTCCCATGAAAACCATTCTCAAAATCGCTTTCTCTTTCTTCTTTCTACTTTCTACTTTTTACTTGTTTTCACAAGTTCCACAAAAGTTCAACTACCAAGGCATTGCCCGCGATGCAAAAGGCAACCCAATGGCAAAGCAGCAACTCGCATTGAAACTTTCTGTATTGCCAACTTCCGATGCGATAGTACCTGAGTATGAAGAAATCCAACACGTTCTCACCAATGAGTTTGGACTCTATACCTTGCAGATAGGCAATGGCACACCTGTAACAGGTGAAATGAAAACCGTGAAGTGGGAGACAGGCAATAAGTATATCAAAGTTGCCATTGATCCCAAAGGAGGCAATGAATTTGTAGATGCAGGTACCACACAATTATTATCTGTACCTTATGCCATCTATGCCGATAAAGCTGGCATGGCCAAAACTACAACTAGTAGTGATCGTGTAGGTTCGGTGAGCACATCTGCAAGTGGAACAGGTACTGTGAACTTCCTCACTAAATTTACAGCCGCAAATACCATTTACAATTCTCAACTGTTTGACAATGGTACCAATATTGGAATCGGAACTACAACGCCCGTTGCTAAAATTCATATCAATCAAAATATAGCAAGTGTTCAGGAGCATTTTAGAATGCAAAACCTAAGTGCCACTGGTGCAGGTCGATTTACATTGTATAGCAATAGTTCTACAAACTATTCTTCATTTACTAAATATGGCTCAGGCTTTGCAGGAAGTTATGCTGGCTTAACAGGATTGTATCCTTTTGGCAATTTACTTGCATTTGGCAACAATGGTTTAGCTGCAAATGATGGACTGGGTCGTTTTTTAATCAGTACCGCAGGAAATGCTGGTATCAGTATATTTAAAAGTGGTACAAGTAAGTTGAAATTCCATGCAGACTTTACTACTGAGAATGTTGGTATAGGCGGTAATGCAGCTCCTGTATCGCGTGTACATCTAAACAATACCGATGGTACAAACATGGATTTGCGTTTGACAAATACTACTTCAGGACATACTGCAATAGACGGATTGACCTTGACTCAAAATGGTAATGTGGGAAGTTTAATCAATCGTGAAAATGGTGAATTGCAGTTTGGTACCAATAATATTGCGAGTATGAAATTAGTCCCTTCTGGCAATTTAGAATTGACAAATCAAATCAAAATAGCTGGAGGAAACCCAGGTATAGGTAAAGTACTAACAAGTGATACTTTTGGCTTGGCAAGCTGGCAAACTATAACTATACCGATAAGTAATGAATGGGTCACCAACGGAACTGACATATACAATTCAAACTTAGGTAATGTAGGAATAGGAACTAATACACCTACAAGTCCATTGCATATAGCATCTATAGGTTCTGAAATCCGACTTCAAAATACCGCTTTAAACACATCGCTTTTTATTAAAGCACCATTTAATGGTGGAACAGGAGGAATAGGTACCGATGGAAATTATGAATTACCTTTTTTTACAAACAACATAGAACGAGTCGTAATCAAAAATGATGGTAATGTAGGAATAGGAACGAATACACCTACAAGTCCATTGCATGTAGCATCTCCTGTATCAGAAATCCGACTTCAAAATACCGCTACAAACACATCGCTTTTTATTAAGGCACCATTTAATGGTGGAACAGGAGGTATAGGTACCGATGGAAATCATGAATTGCCTTTTTATACCAACAACACAGAACGAGTTGTAATCAAAAATGATGGGAAAGTAGGGATAGGAACTAATACACCTACAAGTCCATTACATTTAGCCTCTCCAGTGTCAGAAATCCGACTTCAAAATACAGCTTTAAACACGTCGCTTTTTATTACAGCGCCATATAATGGCGGTACAGGCGGTATAGGAACCGATGGAAATTATGAATTGCCCTTTTTTACCAACAATATAGAACGAGTTGTAATCAAAAATAATGGTCGAGTGGGTATTGGAACTAATACACCAACTAACCAACTTACCTTATCTACCAACTCTGCTGCCAAGCCAACTTCAAGTACTTGGACCATCAGCAGTGATGCACGCCTGAAAACTGTGGATGGAAATTATACTCGTGGATTGGCAGATGTGTTGAAATTAAATACCATAAAATATCATTACAACAAAGGCAATGCACGTAATTTGCCAACCGAGGAACAAGGCTATGGTTTTGTAGCACAAGAATTACAACAGGTTTATCCCGAAGCAGTTAAAGAAAATGAAGATGGTTATCTAAGTGTTGATTTTCATCCGGTATTAGTGAGTTATATCAATGCGTTTAAGGAACAACAATTACAAATTGATGATCTAAAAAAGCAAACTAGTGAAATTGATTTATTGAAAAAACAAAATCTTGAACTCAAAACTCAAAACGAAAATATCAAAACTCAAAACGACCTTATCCTCCAACGCCTAGAAGCCCTCGAGAAAAAATAGACTAACCACTCACCAAATTACTTGTTTAATTTTTGCAACGCCCCTTCAACTTTTCCAAAGTTCTAAACGTTGGAAAAGTTATAAAAATGAATCTTAATCACTTTGAAATCTTTTTAAGAAAAAATCCTAATCAACTACCAACCTAACAAAATCAACCTTTCATTTTAAACTTAAAAATCTCCCATGAAAAACATTCTCAGCATTTTATTCTCTTTCTACTTTCTACTTTCTTCTTTCTACTTGCATGCGCAAGTCCCCCAGAAGTTCAACTACCAAGGCATAGCCCGCGATGCGAAAGGCAATCCAATGGCAAAGCAACAGCTTGCATTGAAGCTTTCTGTATTACCTACCTCCGATGCAACAGCACCTGAGTATGAAGAAATCCAACACGTTCTCACCAATGAGTTTGGACTCTATACCCTACAAATTGGCAATGGCACAGCACTTACAGGTGAAATGAAAACCGTGAAGTGGGAGACCGGCAATAAGTATATCAAGGTGATGATAGACCCGAAGGGAGGCAATGAATTTGTAGATGCAGGCACCACACAATTGCTGAGTGTGCCGTATGCGATCTATGCCGACAAAGCTGGCATGGCCAAAAACACAAATGTTGACCGAACCGGAACAGTGAGTTCGAATGCAACGCATGTAGTTGGTGATGCCAATTTTTTAACGAAGTTTACAGGTTTAAATGTCATTGGCAAATCGCAAGTATTTGACAATGGAACGAATGTAGGAATAGGAATCACAACTCCATTGTTTAAACTACATATCCAAAAGCCTACTGGCAATGCAGATATTTTAGTTCGTACATTGGATTCATTAGGAGCTGCAAGTTTGCGCTTACGTAATTCGGCCGGTGCAGAGTTGGGAATCAATAAATTTGGCCCGAATGCAACTGGCAATTTTATGGGCATACCAAGAGCGAATATGGCAGCTGTAAACAATTTCACTACAGGACCGTTTGTATTCAATTCGGGAAGCGATATCGTATTTGGTAATACTGTAGGACCAACCCAAGTGCCACGAATGTTTGTAAGCGGTGCAACAGGGAATGTGGGTATTGGCACTTTGACACCCGGTGCTAAGTTAGAAGTAGCAGGTCAATTAAAAATTACAGGTGGAAATCCAGCAGTAGGAAAGATATTGACTAGCGATAGTAATGGTTTAGCTTCATGGCAAACACCCGGAACAGATAGCCAATGGGCCCAAAACGGAAACCATATTTTTAACAACAACCCTGGCAATGTCGGCATCGGTACTAATACACCATCAAGTAAGCTGCATTTGGCGTCACAATTTGCTGAAATACGACTTCAAAATACTGCAATAAATACATCTTTATTTATCACAGCACCATTTAATGGTGGGACAGGAGGTATAGGTACCGATGGAAATCATGAATTGCCATTTTTTACAAACAATATAGAACGCCTAGTCATTAAGAATGATGGGAAAGTAGGTATAGGAACTAATACACCTACAAGTCCATTACATTTGGCCTCTCCAGTGTCTGAAATCCGACTTCACAATACAGCTATAAACGCTTCGCTTTTTATTACTGCGCCATTTAATGGCGGTACTGGTGGAATAGGTACTAATGGAAATTATGAATTACCATTTTATACCAACAGCATAGAACGAGTTGTAATTAAAAATGATGGAAAAGTAGGTGTTGGTACATCTTCTCCAACTGCAAAATTGGACGTAAATGGTCAAGTAAAAATAGCAGGTGGAAATCCTGGAGCTGGAAAAGTATTGACTAGTGATACAAATGGTTTAGCTAGTTGGGAGTTACAACCAATTTCTTGGAATATAGATGGCAATGCGAATACAAATCAAGCCAATCATTTTATTGGAACTCTAGATGCTCAAAGTTTAAATTTTAGAGTTAATAATAAACTTTCAGGTCGAATAGATAGTAGTCAGGCTAGTAGTTTTTTTGGGTTCAGAGCAGGTGGAAACTCCATATCAAATTCTAATTCTGCTTTTGGTTACAAGTCACTTTTTTCAAATGTAACAGGAAATCAAAATGTTGCATTTGGTGTTGAAGCATTGTTTATGAATGTATCAGGCGGTAGTAATGTGGCTGTTGGTAATGCGAGTTTAAAAAATATAGTCAGTGGTGTCTCTAATACAGCTATTGGAAACAATGCATTATATGAATTGAAGTCAGGAGGTTACAATACTGCATTAGGTTTTGAAGCACTACATTCGGATACATTAAGTTATTATAATACAGCCATTGGATCTCTTTCAATTTCTAATAACATTCATGGGGTTTCAAATACCGCTATTGGTCATTCTTCATTAATAAACAATAGTACTGGTTCAAGTAATGTGGCTGTCGGTGTTTCTGCTTTAAGTGGCAATATTAGCGGATCCAGTAATACCGCTATTGGTGAAAATTCTTTTATTAATGGGGGCTTTTTTAATAATTCAACTGCATTAGGAGCATTCGCAAATATTACAGCTTCAAATCAGGTGCGGATTGGTAATGCGAGTGTTTCAAGTATTGGTGGCCAAGTAGGCTGGTCCACTCTTTCAGATTTAAGACTAAAAAATAATATCAATCCGATTAAATTGGGTCTAAACTTTATTTTAGATTTAAACCCAGTTACTTATAGTTATATTTCTGATAATAATAATACGATTTATAGTGGATTTTTAGCACAAGAGGTAGAAGCTGCTGCCCAGCAACATGGTGTTAAATTTAGTGGTGTTGATGCTCCCAAAAACGAGAATGATTTTTATAGTCTTAGATATGCTGAGTTTACTGTACCATTGGTTAAAAGTGTTCAAGAGTTAAATGGAGAAATTGATCTTTTGAAAAAACAAAATCAATCACTTCAGCAACAAATAGATGAGTTGAAAGCATTGATTAAGAAATAAAGTTCTATTAATTCCATTTACAAAGCATCTATACTTTTTTTTAATTTTAAAAATAATGTTCTATTTCATAAATAAACTAGATATCACTGTGTTTAGTTTACTTGATGTTGCAAGGATTTGTGAAACCACACACTATGCAAGAGGTTCGAAATTTCGGCTTCAGCTTAATCAATGTTTCAGTCGCTGATGGATAGCCGAGACAGTCGTGGAAAGCCCCTGACGCTTCGGTCAGGGCTTGAAACAATGGCTCGAAGTAGTTGAAGTGGTTTGTCACTCCAGCTCCAGATGATTTAGATTTTTTTTTAAAACTTGAGCAACAGTAAGACGCTTAAAACAAACTTCCCATTTCACCTTTCCATTTACTTTCGAGTCGAAGATGTTTATAGGCTTTTTCAGTCGCTTCGCGTCCACGTGGCGTACGTAAAATGTATCCTTCTTGTATTAAAAATGGTTCGTACACTTCTTCGATTGTACCGCTTTCTTCGCCAACTGCTGTAGCAATATTGTTGATGCCGACTGGTCCACCTTTGAATTTATCAATAAGTGTAAATAGTATTTTATTGTCCATTTCATCCAATCCATTGGCATCGACTTTGAGGGCTTTGAGTCCGTGTTCGGAAATACCCAGGTCTATAACGCCATTGCCTAAAATCTGAGCAAAATCGCGCATACGACGAAGCAATCCATTTGCAATACGTGGAGTGCCTCTACTGCGTCGTGCTATTTCGCGTGCAGCATCGGAAGTTATTTTGACTTGCAAAACTTGCGCACTTCGCCAAACTATTTTTTCTAACACTTCCAATGGATAATATTCTAATCGTGATTTGATACCAAAGCGTGAAAGAAGTGGAGAGGTCAATAAGCCTGAACGGGTGGTAGCGCCAACCAATGTAAAAGGATTCAACGCGATTTGTATACTGCGTGCATTGGGGCCACTATCAATCATGATATCAATTTTGAAATCTTCCATGGCAGCATATAAATATTCTTCGACTACGGTACTTAATCGGTGTATCTCATCGATAAAAAGCACATCGCGGGGTTCGAGGCTTGTCAATAATCCTGCAAGGTCGGCTGGTTTTTCTATGACTGGTCCACTTGTTTCTTTGATACTAACACCCAATTCATTGGCTACAATACGCGACAAGGTAGTTTTGCCCAAACCGGGTGGACCGTGAAACAACACATGGTCAAGAGATTCGCCTCGTTGATTGGCTGCTTGTATAAAGATGGTCAAGTTTTCAATCAATTCTTGTTGGCCCGAAAAGTCATCGATACTCGATGGTCTAATCGTGTTTTCGAAATCACGATCGGTCGATTGTCCAGAATTGTCGGCTTGTAGATTGGGATTTTCCATTGAAGTTCAAAGTTAACCTATTTTAGAGAATCATAAAAGGAAAGAATATGCTTTTGTGTGCTTATTTTCGCTCAAAATATATATCGAATGAGAATTTTACTAGGCTTTATTTTGATTTGCATTGCACAATTTTCAATTGCTCAAAGTAAAATAACTTCAATTAAAATGGAACGTACTTCCTGCTTTGGGAAGTGTCCAGCATATCAAGTTGAAATTAAAAGCAATGGCGATGTGTATTACCTAGGCATAAAAGATGCAGAATTTGATGGTAGTATAAAAGGGAAGTTGTCAATGGCTGAATTTGCGAAACTTAAAAAGAAATACATGAAGTATGACTTTTTGAAACTTCCTTCACATTATAAAGTGATGGCTTCTGATTTTTCGAAAGTACATTATACCTTGACAGTAAATGGTAAAGTAAAATCTATTAAAAATGCCAATGAAGGCCCTGAGTATTTGATGGAATTATGTCAAGATATTGAAAATCTTATTGGGAAAAAAATTGTGTGGAATAAAAAGTCTTTTGTAAAAAATAAAGGGAATGAAAATAAAAATCCCCCCATTACTGAAGAAATAAACAACAATCAACCTGTTGCTGTAGAAGTTACAAGAATAGAAGAATTTACCGATGAAAACAACGTTTTACTTTATGCAGAAAAAATGCCTGAGTTTCCGGGTGGTCAAAGTTCAATGATGGATTTTATACGCGAAAAACTTATTTATCCTGAAATGGCCAAAGAAAATGGGGTGCAAGGTAAAGTCAACTGCAGTTTTATAGTGGGTAAAGATGGAACTGTGTATGGTGCAACTATCTTACGTGGAATAGGCTCAGCATGTGATCAAGAGGCCTTGCGCGTTATTAATAAAATGCCACGATGGAAACCTGGCATGCAGAATGGAAAAGCAGTCAATGTAAAATTTAATCTTCCAATTAATTTTAAACTTCAATAATTTTTAGAACTAGAATTGAATATGATGAATCTTAAACGAACATTATTATTGTGTATCTTATTGATACAAATAGTTACAGTATTTGCACAATCCAATTTCAACGACAATGCATTTCGATCCTCCAACAATAAAATGTATTGGCAAAATAGAAAACCTTTTGCAGGCTATTGGCAACAAGATGTAGCCTACAAAATAGATGCTAACATTGATGAACGAACCAACATTATTACAGCAACAGAAGAATTGACCTATTGGAATAATTCACCCGATGAGTTGAATTTTGTTTATTTTCATTTGTATCAAAATGCATTTACTAAAGGGTCTTACCTAGAAGAATTGCAACGAGTGAATAAGCAACCTGTGAAACGAATGGGTAAATACCAAGCACAGGGTTTGGGAACGATGGTAGATAACATGACAGTAGATGGCAAAAAAGTAAAGGTAGAATTGGATAATACAATTATGAAGGTGTATTTGCCTAAACCACTTAAGTCTGGAGAGTCAGTTGTTTTCAATATGGATTTCGCTACCTTCTTTGACCGAGGCGATTTTAGAAGACGAATGGCCGTTTACAATTCGTATGGTTTTCCGCATTACAATGGCGTGCATTGGTATCCTCGTATCAGTGTATATGATATCAAAAAAGGATGGGATACCGATCAGCATTTAAACAAAGAATTGTATGGCGATTATGGTTTGTTTGATGTGAAACTCACCTTTGCTTCCAATTATGTAGTAGAAGCAACAGGGGCATTGCAAAATGAATCGGAGGTATTGCCTGCAGATTTACGAGCCAAATTAGATGTAAAGAATTTTGCCAATAAACCATGGAATGAAAAACCATCAACCATCATACCCTACGATACAGTCAATCATAAAACGTGGCATTATATTGCTACCAATGTACATGATTTTGCGTTTACAGCCGACCCGAGTTATAGAATAGGCGAGACGGTTTGGAATGGTGTGCGATGTATTGCATTGGTCACCGAACCACATGCTTCCAAATGGCAAACCGCTTCGGATTATGTTGCTAAAATTATACAAACATTCTCAGAAGATTTCGGTATGTATGAATATCCTAAAATGGTGGCAGCCGATGCCAATGATGGCATGGAATATCCGATGCTTACCTTGGATGGTGGATCCGAACCTGACTTTCATGGATTGTTTGTACATGAAATCGGACACAATTGGTTTTATGGTATGATAGGCAATAACGAAACTTATCGTGCTGCATTGGACGAAGGCTTTACACAATTTTTGACGTCTTGGGGATTGACCAAAATAGATGGAGACACCATGATAGAAACACCTGAAAAAAACAAGTATAAACGCAAGCGTCGTGAACCCAAGTTGACCCGTGATCGAAATGTGTACAATCGCTATATGTTTGATGCTATGCGAGCTGAGGATAAACCCTTGAATACACATTCCAACGATTTTCACAGTGCAGTAGCGCATGAAAATGGCTATAGCAATGTTTATCATAAAACAGCAACGATGCTATACAATTTGCAATATGTATTGGGTGATGAATTGTTTCAAAATGCGTTGAAACATTATGTGGCCAAATGGAAAATAGCGCATCCATATTTTGAAGATTTCAGACAAAGTATCATCGAGTATACACATCAGGATTTAAACTGGTTTTTTGATCAATGGATGGAAACAACTAAATCGATTGACTATGGTATTACGAAGATTCAAAAAACAGAGATGAAAGATGAATACAAAATTACCTTGAAGCGATATGGACAAATGCAAATGCCGATTGATTTGAGTGTAAAAGGTAAGAATGGTTCTATTCAAACTTATACGATTCCCAATACTTATTTTAAAAAAGAAACAAGTGCAAAAAAATTAAAACAATGGTATGGATGGGATTTGCTGTATCCAACCTATACTGCTAAAGTAGTGGTACCATCGGGATTGAAAGTGGTGCAACTAGATCCTAGCAATCGATTGGCCGATATCGATATGATGGATAATTACAAACGACCGAATCAAATGATGGCGCAAGAATCCTTGAATTTGAAATGGGAACATTATATATCCAATCCACCTACATGGAAAAAATACAATGCCTTTATACGACCCGATATTTGGTGGAATGCAGTGGATGGTGTGAAACTTGGATTTAATTTCAATGGAAGCTATATGAATTATATGCGAAAGTTGTATACCACTGTTTGGTTCAATACACGTATGTTAGCTGTTCAGAAATATCAACCCTATGAAGGTGAAAGTTGGTGGAAGAATGTATCGCCGATTGATTACACCATTCGATATGAAACTCCTATGAAAAAAATAAACCCTAAAATAAGTTGGGGTGTTGATTCAAGATTTATTGAAGGATTTGGAAGGCATAGTATCTATTCGACTTATCAAGTTACAGCTCAAAGTCAACTTAAACTCGAAGCCACTACTTTGTATCGCAAAGGCAATCTTTCGTATGCCTATCCATTGTTTCAAAACGAATGGAGTTCCTTTTTAAATTCAGGTACACGTACTTCGCAACAAAATGCCTTTATGCAATTGAGTTGGAATCATCGTTCGAGTTATGCAAAAGGTTTTGGCAGACAATCGATTACAATACGTGCACCATTTACGTATTCGTATGCCTATATACAAGGCGAACATGTGAATATGCATTATCTTAAAAAGTTTGAAATTAAGACTCGATTGTTTGCACGTTTTGGAACGGGCAATTCAATACCTACCGAAAGTGCATTATACTTACAAGGTGCTAATCCTGAAGAGATGATGGAAAATAAATTCAATCGATCGCAAGGAGTTGTTCCTTCTGCATGGGGTGGATTTGCTACCAACGGATTTGCCGAATGGCATACAGGTGGTGGATTAAACTTGAGAGGTTACAATGGATATTATGCAATTGACGAGGATTCTTCGGGTGGTATGCAATATCTCAATTATAAAGGGAGAAGTGGTGCTGCCGTCAATGTTGAAATTGATTTTGATCAGTACATTAAATTTAGACCCAAAGTATTGCGCGATTATTTTCATTTAGATATGTATCTATTTGGCGACGCCGGTATCATTAGTCGATCAAAATTAAATACGGCCAATATACCTGAATTGAATCCTGTAAAGCAATGGAGTAAAATACGTATGGATGCAGGTATTGGTACTGCCTTGACGATTAAGAAATTCGGCCCGTTTGAAAAAATACAACCTATCACGATTCGATTTGATATGCCACTATTCTTAAATTCACCTCCATTTGCAAAACCTGATTATGTAAGTTGGCGTTGGGTATTGGGTGTGAGTCGAGCGTTTTAATTTGAGTTGGGAGTTGGAAGTTGGAAGTTGAGAGTTGGAAGTTGAGAGTTGGAAGTTGAGAGTTGGAAGTTGAGAGTTGAGAGTTGAGAGTTGAGAGTTGGGAGATGAGATTTTTTTCCTATCGGTTGGTGTCCCACCTACCGAAATTATTTTTCTATCGGTTGGTGTCCTACCTACCGAAAATATTATATCTTTAAATAATGAATTTATTCCATAAAAGGCAGGGGCAAATGTATCAGGACATACCTTATTTCTATACTGATACGATTCATAATTTTGAATATCTATTAATTGATGATAATTTAAAAATGATAATTATTCAGTCATTGAAATACTTTGTTAGTAATGGTTTAATAGAAGTGTATGCTTATGTAATCATGCCTAATCACATTCATTTGATATGGAAGTTGTTAAAACTTAATGGAAAAGAAAGTCCGGCAGGAAGTTTTGCAAAATATACTGCACATGAATTCAGGAAATATTTATTAAAAAAAGATTTAAAGAAATTACAAAAATTCATGGTAGATAAAATCGATCGGAAAATGCAATTTTGGAAAAGAGACCCCTTGGCGATTCCGCTAAGCAGTGAAGAAAACCTGATTCAAAAATTAGAATATATTCACAATAATCCAATTAAGGAGAAATGGAAATTATCGAATTCGCCTGAAGATTATCGATGGAGTAGTGCAGGATTTTATAAAAATGGGATTGATGAATTTGGATTCTTAACTCATTTTAAAAAATAGTACATTTGTTTGGTGGGACACCAACCAATAGGAAAATATTTTCATCCATCGGTATTACTAAAGTAGCATACAATGGAAATACAATTGAACCCAAATCATTCTAAAAAATCATTTTTTTTGGAGCCAAACAGACTTGCATACTTCAACTACTTCGCGCTATCCAGAGCGCAAGGCGCTTCTTCCTATCTCGGCTATTTTTCAAGGCCATTTTCTTTATTGAACTGAGTCAATGCAGGGCTTTCGTTTGTAGTGAAAGCTACAGGATACAGCTATGAAGCGAAAGACGTTTTATAGAATGGGGATTGATGAGTTTGGATTCTTAACTCATTTTAAAAACTAGTACATTTGATTTGTGGTGACACCAACCAATAGAAAATGGAAAACAATTACAAGGAATGGTGGCTTCAAGGACAGGAAAAATATCTATTCTCTATAGGTTGGCATCCCTCCAAACAATATTCGTATTTAGTTTAGTGTTACATCAACCGAAAGGCGAAGGTTACAAAATATAAATTCTCTATTTGACAGGATGTAGATATTTAATAATTATATTTGAAGTATGCAAATACCAATCATTTGTTTCGGGTATCACTCCACTGTGGGAGAGCTAACCGAAGGTTTATTTCGGGTATATGCAAGTTGGCAGTAATCATTACGAACATTCGTCTAAAAATGAACATTAAGCAATTAACTTTTTTATTTACTGTTTTTCTGTTTACACAAAACATGTTGTGTGGACAGTCTTACTATTCATTCAAAGAAAACGGCAAATATGGATTTAAAGACTCCACAGGTAAAATTTTGATTCGGGCAGTTTTTGAAGATTCTTTAAAATATAAAAACGGTGTTGCGATTTTCTACACTGATAGAATATTTATAATAAACAGGGATGGGAATATTTTGAGAACTTGCATTCACCCAAAATCAGACTTGGGTGCAGGCTATGAGTACTCATCTGGATTGTTAGCTTGCCAAGATTCCGTAACGAACAAGTTTGGATACTTAGATACAAATGGAAACTGGAAAATTCCTCCGAAATATTACCAAGTAGCAGACTTTAAGTATGATTTAGCGACAGTTTGGGAAGACCCCGACATTAAACCTGATAAAGGAAGCGACTGTGGAACACCAGTAACTCACATGAAATGGGGAGTAATAAAACGAAATGGACGCTATTTAATAAAACCGAAGTATTTAATGCCAGCTAAAATAGACGCAAGCAGTATAATTTTTGAAGATCGCGATAATAAAATTTATAGATTTGATCACAAGGGAAAGAAATTAAAAAAATGACTACCGACAACACAGCGCATTAAGAAATGTCGGGCTGTGTCTAAGGGCTGAACAATTTAATCATCTAAAATCAGCTAATAAATGTTATGCTTTATCTCTATCTTTGTCCGGCACTGGGGCTGCGCGCGGAACGTTGAATATTGACAGTTTAAATTTTGCTTAAAATACTAAAACTTACAAATCATTCGTTTAGCTGTAAATTAATTCAAATGAAATTATCAAAACACACAAAGGTGAATTTATGGATTGCTATTTCAATTGCCATGTTTTTAGGCTATATCGACGAGGGGTATTATAATTTCAATTGGATGAAGAATATAGGCAATTGGATAGCACTTAGTGTATATGCCTTGTTTATATTCGGAATACTTTCAGCGATTACGTTTGGGTACAAGAAACTAAAAAGCCAACTGAAAAACTCTAAAACGAGTACTTCTTAATCATTGCCGATTCCATTTCAGTAATAGTCCAATTTCAATTGGACTAAACTGCTATTGTCTCGGCCATGCCGTTGGCTTGGAATACATTTACCAATTCACAATTCAAATAGTCTTTGGACTATTTATCGTTGGAATCTCTCTAACTTGGTAGGATATGTTGAAATACAGTAAGTAAAACATTAAAATTCATTATAGCTTAAATATATTTTTCGAAAAGTAAAGTTCTTTCAGGGAGCGGCCTTAGAAAAATAGCGTTAAGAAAATGAATGTTTTTTGGCGTCAGAAACAAAAACAATCGCAATCAGTCAAATGATGCTTAGTCGCTTAATCTATCAGCTGGAACTCGATAATTAATTACAGATGCATAGCTTTTTTGTTTCCGACAAAAAGCCGTCATTTTTAGCTATTTTTCGATAGCCTTGATTTTTTGCTCCACTTTTTTATCAAGAAAAAAGTGGAAATTTGAATATTTACGAAATTTTGAGGGGCAAGAAAATTTCAATTGTGTTATAAAGCCTCGCAAAGTTAGACAGTGTTTTCTTGAGTTGCTACTCAGAGATGAATTGGTATTATTTCTTTTTTACATAAAGGTATTCGGCAAAGCCCAATAAATCCCAAAAGAGATTTCCTCTTAGTTTGCCAAGTTGTATGATAGACAAAAGCATTCGCAAGGGCAAAGCAAGTATGTAAAACCAATTACGACGCATACCACTTGAAATCACTTCACATCCATTGGCTTCGAAAATAGGTTTAAGTTCACGTACACTATACACTCTCACATGTGTGGGATCATCCTTGAAATTTAAAGTGCCATACATCGATGGGAGTGTGGTGCTTTTATGGCCAGGGTACTCGATGTAAAAATGTCCACCTGACTTGAGTTTTTTCAATAACAAGGGTAGCACTAAATCGCCATTGTGCAAATGCTCTATGACATGCGCCATATTGATATAATCGAAGAACGCATCGGGTATTGAACTGTAATCCAATTTTGTCAAATCCAATTCATAAAAATCTTTCATGAGTTTGAAATCATTGTCGCCATAATCGGTGTTGCGATCCATATCAAGTCCGTAGTAATTGCACAGCGGGAACACAGCCATCGTTTTGCTCGCCGATCGATTGCCTGCACCTACATCTAACAAATTAAAACTTGTATCTCCAACAGCTTTCGATAAAAAGTTGAATTTAATATTGACAATTCGTTTTAATGTATTACTCAAACTCATAGAGCTGCAAGATAAGGCTGATTCACTTTAGATTGAAAATTATAGACTAAATTCTAATTTTAAAGCATCCAATACATAATTCAACACGAAGTCAAACTGGGGAATACAAATCCACAGAGCTACACAGAGAAAACACTACAATTTAACACAGAGAAATAGCATAAATGCTGAGAATCACAGAGAGAAGCCTATCGCACATTGTGATTTTTGTGTCGCAAATCAATTCACATTGGTATTATAGACCAAATTCTAATTTAAAACTACCAATGCATAATTCAACACGAAGTATAACTGGGTAATACAAATCCACAGAGCTACACAGAGAAAACACTACAATTTAAAACAGAGAAATAGCATAAATGCAGAGAGTCACAGAGAGAAGCCTATCACACATTGTGATTTTTGTGTCGCAAATCAATTCACATTGGTATTTTAGACCAATTTCTAATTTAAAACTACCAATACATAATTCATCACGAAGTCAAACTGGGTAATACAAATCCACAGAGCTACACAGAGAAAACACTACAATTTAACAAAGAGAAATAGCATAAATGCAGAGAGTCACAGAGAGAAGCCTATCACAAATTGTGATTTTTGTGTCGCAA
>CANHGW010000025.1 GCA_947460175.1 Bacteroidota bacterium
CGAGTATTGGTCAACGATGGATCTTATACTATCCAATGTCTTACCCGAAGTTCGGTCAATAGTGAAAAAATAGATTTGGCAGATGCCATTAAAAATACGTTTTCTATTTTAGGTGCAACCATTACCAATGGCGGTTCTTATCCTGGATGGGTGCCAAATCCACATGCATCTATTGTGAAAATCATGAGCGAACTTTATGCTAAATTGCATAATAATGAAAAGCCACTTGTAAATGCTTGTCATGCAGGATTAGAATGTGGAATTCTGGGTACTTTTTATCCAACGATGGAAATGATTTCATTTGGACCAACTATTCAAGGCGCACATTCGCCTGATGAACGTGTCAGTGTAAGTTCGGTACAGAAATTTTGGCATTATTTATTAGAAACCTTGAAAGAGATTCCAGTTAAAAAGTAAACTGAAGAAGTATACAATCTTGCTAGTTTTATTTTAGTAGAAATACTTTTTTAGCCTTACTTTCGTTTTATTATCACATGAAAAATTTAGGATTATTCGTTTGTTTATTGTTTTTGGGAATGCAATTATTTGCTCAAAAAAACAATGCTATCATAAAAGGGAAGGTGTTGGATGAATATAAATCTCCCTTGGAGTATGTAAGTGTATCAGTGAAAGGATATCCTGGTGGAACTAAAACCAACGATAAAGGAGACTTTAACTTAGAAGTTCCTGCGGATAAAAATATTCAACTAATATTTAGCTATGTTGGTTACGAAAATAAAATCATTTCTAAACGACTTGAAAAAGATGATGTTTTTAATGTGACGGTCACACTTAAAAATAATTCATTTCAGATGAAGGAATTTACGAAAAAAGATGAACGTAAGCGAAACGAGGCTGGTTCAGTAAGAATTGATCCTAAGTTGCATAGTAAATTACCCAGTATTGTTGGAGGAATAGAAGGCTTATTGAAAATATTTTTGAGTAACAACAATGAATTGACTTCACAATACAATGTACGTGGTGGTAATTTTGATGAAAACCTTGTATATATCAATGATTTTGAAGTATACCGACCTTTTTTAGTACGAAGCGGGCAGCAAGAAGGCTTGAGTATTATCAATCCTGATTTAGTGAGTGGAGTTAATTTTTCTACTGGAGGATTCCAATCTAAGTATGGCGATAAAATGAGTAGCGTATTGGATATTACCTACAAGCGTCCCAAAGAATTTGCTGGAAGTGCAACCTTGAGTATGCTTGGTTTTGGAGCGCATGTAGAAGGGACTGGTATTAAAAATCGATTTACGTATATGATTGGGTTACGACAAAAATCAAATCAATATTTATTGCAAGCACAACAAACCAAGGGAGTTTACAATCCAACATTTACTGATTTGCAAACGTATCTTTCCTATCAATTAAATACGAATTGGCAGGTCGATTTATTTGGCAACTATGCTCGTAATCGATTTGATTTTATACCTCAAAGTTCTACCCAAAGTTTTGGTTTGATCAACAAAGCCTTTCAATTAAGAACTTTTTTTAACGGAGCCGAAACAGACAAATTTGATTCTCGATTTGGAGGCGTGTCATTGACTCATACACCCAATGATAAATTGTCATTAAAATTATTAGCCTCAGGATATCAAACCAATGAAACCGAAACGTACGATATTCAAGGTGAGTATTTATTAGGTGAAATAGAAACCGATTTAGGGAAAGAAAATTTTGGGGAATTGAAATATGCATTGGGTACCGGTGTCATTCATAATTATGCACGCAATTATCTCAATGTAAATGTTGCTAATATAGGACATAAAGGTTCGTATGATGCCAAGCGACATTTTCTTCAATGGGGATTGAATACTGAATTTGTCAATATTGTGGACAAACTCAATGAATGGGAGCGAAGAGATAGTGCAGGGTTTTCACAGCCATACAGTGATACTTCGTTGAATATGGCCAAACGTTATAAATCTTCACAAGATTTTACGTATAATCGATTCAGTGGATTTATACAAGATAATATAGCATTTGATTCTATTGGCTTGGTATTGACGGGTGGTGTTCGTTTCAATTATAATATGTTGAACAATGAATTTTTAGTAAGCCCACGTCTTCAACTTTCGTATAAGCCAAGTTGGAAAAGAGATATTGTATTCAGAGGAGCAACTGGTATTTATAGTCAACCACCTTTTTATCGAGAGATGAGAAACCTCGATGGAACAGTGAATAAAAATGTGAAAGCGCAAAAATCGTATCATGCTGTTGGAGGATTTGATTATAATTTCAAAGCATTTAGAGACAGGCCATTTAAATTTACAACTGAACTATATTATAAGTATATGTGGGATTTAGTACCCTATGAATATGATAATGTTCGTATTCGCTATTTTGGTAGAAATGCAGCAGTAGGTTATGCTTATGGTACTGAATTTAGATTGTATGGCGATTTGGTAAAGGATGCAGAATCATGGATTAGCCTTGGATTAATGAAAACAGGTGAAGATGTATTGGATGATAAAATTTCATATAAAGGAGTTAATGGAACAGACACAGCTTCATTTGCACCTGGTTACGTGCCACGTCCTACTGATTCAAGAGTTAGTTTTGGTTTGTTTTTTTCAGACTACTTACCAAGAAATAAAAATTTCAAATTATTTCTAAATGGACTTTACTCAACTGGCTTGCCTTTTGGACCACCAGATCAACAACGATATGGTGATACATTACGCATTCCAAGTTACAAACGTGTGGACATAGGATTTTCTGCATTGTTGATTGATGCTGAACGTAAGGATCGTCCACGATATAGCTTTTTCAAAAACCTTAAAAGTATGTGGTTGAGCTTGGAGGTATTTAATTTATTGGGAATTCAAAATACCATTTCGTATTCTTGGATACAGGATCAAAGTAGTAATAGAACATATGCTGTGCCCAATCGACTCACTTCTCGATTGCTGAATTTAAAATTAGTAACTAGTTTTTAATTCGAATTATTTCAAAATTGAAAATATTATCATGCCGATAGCAGATAATGTAGATACAACCGAAAGTATAGTTGTTATCATTAAATATTTTCCCATATAATCAAACGACTTCGTAAGGTTACTTTCTTCTTGACGCAATCTGAAATCATGAAATGAGTTGCCAAATTTGATTAGATAAAAAGCATTCACAAAAAATACAATTGAGATTAATAAAAAGATTAATAAAAACAACCATTTTCCAGCACCTTGAATAAATTCCATCGCTGAATCACTAATGCCATTGTATTGCATTAATATTTTAGCAATCTCATCTACATTGGCTATGATAAGGATGGCAGTCGAAAGTGTAAGAATCCCAAAAATGGTATACATGACTCCTATGAAACGAGTCCACTTTGAGGTAGAGCCTAAGTGCTCTGTACTCATGGTGTCAATTGCAGTTGCTTGAAATATTGAATCTTGATTTTCCATTTTTTTAATAAAAATTAACTCACTACTAAGGCAATTAAAAATATTAGTAACCCCAAGGCAAGAAGTGAAAGCATGATGATAAACAACACACCCATTATACTGAAATATACTTTTAAATGATAAAGGGCTTGTGTGAGTTGTGTGGTTTCGTTTTGTTCGATACTCGATTTGGTGAGGTTTGAAAATTTAAATAGATTGACAGCCATCACCAAGCTAATGACTCCTGATATAATAAATGAAAATACTGAGCCTAGTACATTTGGGTCATTTTTAATTGCTCCAACAATAATTTGAATTAAACCGAGTCCCAAATTAATGATAGACAAAAGTGCTGCATAGCGCGCCCATGTTACGGTAGTTTGTAATTTGGATTTTGATTCGTTGCTTAATTCGGTGCTTATGTCCATTATTTAAATTTGCGTTGTTATTCTGTCGATAATTGTTAGTTGCTATAATGACCAATAATGCACACAAACTTAATACATTGATTGAAAAAATCCCAATGTTTTTAAATTGCGAAAATCAATGAATTGGAACTTGTTAATAAGCTCGAGCAAATAATACACGTTGAGAACTAGGGTTGCCCGTTAGGATACAGGAACCTTCTTCCATTAAATTATCATTGGGGATACAACGAATAGTTGCTTTGGTAAGATTTTTAATTTTATCCTCAGTTTCTGAAGTGCCATCCCAATGCGCACTTACAAAGCCTCCTTTTGTATCCAATAATTGTTGAAACTCTTCCCAGTTTTCAGCTTTA
This sequence comes from Bacteroidota bacterium, assembly GCA_947460175.1. Lineage (GTDB taxonomy): Bacteria > Bacteroidota > Bacteroidia > Chitinophagales > Chitinophagaceae > OLB11. The sequence goes on from CANHGW010000025.1 coordinate 4,180, forward strand.
GTAATATGTTCATTTCTAAAAGTCATTGCTTTTGAAAAGATATTTTCTTGAATTTCGTTTAATAAATGTTCGATTGTTTCAGCTAAACCATCCATACTCATTGATTTCTTTTCTTTGGTATCTCTTCGAGCTACTTCAGCTACATTGTTTTCAATATCACGAAGTCCAAGTGCTACACGTACTGGCACACCTTTCATTTCATATTCGGCAAATTTCCAACCTGGACGTGAGTTGTCGTCATTGTCGTATTTTACTTTGATGCCTTTGGCCTTAAGTTGATTCACTATTTCATTTGCTTTGGCATCAATGGTTTCTTTACTTTCAGGCCCTTTATAGATTGGAACTAGGACTACTTGTATAGGTGCTAATTTTGGAGGCAGTATAAGTCCATCGTCATCACTATGAGCCATTACTAAAGCACCAATCAAACGGGTAGAAACTCCCCATGAAGTAGCCCAAACAGATTCAGCTTTATTTTCTTTGTTGATAAAAGTAACATCAAATGCTTTTGCAAAATTTTGACCTAAAAAATGTGAAGTACCAGCCTGAAGAGCTTTGCCATCTTGCATCAATGCTTCAATACAATAGGTATCTTCTGCTCCAGCAAATCGTTCGTTGGCCGATTTTACACCTTTTACTACTGGCATCGCCATCCAATTTTCTGCAAAGTCTGCATATACATTCAGCATTTTAACGGTTTCTTCAACTGCTTCTTCTTTGGTCGCATGTGCTGTATGACCTTCTTGCCATAGAAACTCTGCTGTACGTAAAAATAATCGAGTACGCATTTCCCATCGTACTACATTAGCCCATTGATTGATTAATATTGGAAGATCGCGATAGGATTGAATCCATTTTTTATAGGTATTCCAAATGATAGCTTCTGAGGTTGGTCTTACCACAAGTTCTTCTTCAAGTTTAGCTTCTGGATCAACGATTAATTTACCTGGATTTGCAGGATCATTTTTAAGTCGATAGTGTGTAACTACAGCACATTCTTTAGCAAATCCTTCTGCGTTTTTTTCTTCTGCTTCAAACAAACTTTTAGGAACAAATAATGGGAAATAAGCATTTTGATGCCCCGTATCTTTAAACATTTTATCAAGTACATCGCGCATGTTTTCCCATAAAGCATACCCATAGGGTTTTATAACCATACAACCTCTTACAGCACTGTAATCGGCTAGGCCTGCTTTTAACACTAAGTCATTGTACCATTGACTATAATCTTCACTTCTGGAGGTAATTTCTTTGCTCATTTCTTCTGTTTTTGTTACTGCAAAAGGATTAAATCTGTTTTTTGCCGAAGTGCAAATTAACATAAACTTTGTGGTGTAACATAATATGAAAATTTATATATTTAAATAGATGTAAAACAATTTTTTACAGCTGTATAAATTGGTAATTATTATTGGTTTGTTTTTTATTGTTAACGCTTTATTATTATTGTTTTAGGTTTTAACTTCTTTTGTTCATCTTAGTCAAAGTATGTAACTTCGACATGTTGATTTACAATTAAATTTTTTTAAAATGAAAAATACACTTCTTACATTTATTTGTAGCTTACTGATGAGTAATTTCTTGTTTGCTCAATCCCATGATGATGTTTATTCAAATGGTTCTGAGTTTTCAAAAGAAAAACAAACTCAAACGACAACTACAAATGTGAATCCGCAACAAAATTCCTCACTTGATGAGAATGATTATGACAATAATTATTCAAGTCAATCAGGACAAACATCTCAACGTAGTTACAATTACGATGACGAACAATCGATTGATTTTGATGATGATGAGTATTATTATGCTACTCGAATTCGTCGATTTTATAGACCATTTTGGACAATGGGTTATTTCAGTAATTTTTATTCAGATCCTTATTGGTGGGATTGGTCATGTAGTTACCCTTCTTGGTATATAGGTTGGAATAGTGGTTTTGGTTGGAATAGTGGCTGGGGTTGGAACAATTATGGATATGGTTTTAATAATAATTGGGGATGCGGAAATAATGGTTGGGGATGGAACAATGGCTGGGGAAATAATTGGGGATGCGGAAATAATGGTTGGGGATGGAACAATGGCTGGGGAAATAATTGGGGATGTGGAAACAATGGCTGGGGTTGGAATAATGGCTGGGGAAATGGCTGGGGAAATGGTTGGGGTAATGGGTATTACAATGGTTATTGGGATGGTTTTTATAATGGTTACTACAATGGTACAGTGAACGGAGGAGGACGTACAACCTATAAATATGGTCCACGTACAAGTACGAATAGCACTGTGAATATCAATAGACCTACAAGAGATCGTACATTGAGTGTAGGTGCACCTAATGGAAGAAATTCATTCAACAATACGTCGTTAGAACCTGGACAACGTACGATTAATAATCGCACAGGTCGTAATACAAATCAAGAAATTAACAATGGAAATGGTAGAGTAAATTCTTCAACTGATATCAACAGTCCAAATAGTGAAATACGCCAAAATGGACGCAGTTTAAATAATTCGACTATAAGAGACAATGGTAGAAATGATGTTGAGATTAGAAACAACGATACAAGAAATCAACAGAATATTGATCGAAATAGAACGAATAATTCTCGTGAGAATATAGAGCAAAGTCCAGTAAATGATCGAAATAGAATGAATAATTCTCGTCAGTACAATGAGCAAAGTCCTGTGAATGATCGAAATAGAATGAATAATTCTCGTCAGTACAATGAGCAAAGTCCTGTGAATGATCGAAATAGAATGAATAATTCTCGTCAAGAATGGAATTCAGATCGTAATAACGAACGTATACAGCGCGATAATAGTCGTCAACAAATGCAACAAGAACGTATGCAACGTCAAGAAATGGATCAACAACGTACAATGCAACAACGCCAACAAATGGATCAACAACGTGATCAAGAGCGAAACAATATGAGACGTAGAATGAATGATCAACAAATTCAAAACCACAGGGAGATTGAAAATAGACCTCAGCCTCGTCAGGAATCTCCTCGAATGAGTTCTCCACGCCAAGAATCACCGCGCATGAATTCGCCTCGTCAAGAATCGCCTCGCATGAGTTCGCCAAGTATGAGTTCTCCTCGTATGAGTTCTCCTTCTAATAATAATTCAGGAGGTGGATTCAGAAGAAGATAACTTGAAATAGATACATTATATCCAAGTACAATTTTACTTCACTCATTACTTTTCAATTAGAAATTATTTTATGAAAAAACTAATAATAGGTCTGTTTGCAACAGCTAGTTCTATCACTATGTTTGCACAAGACGAAAATGATGCATTGCGTTATAGTAATACGCAATATCAAGGTACAGCAAGAAGTTTAGGAATTGGCAATGCAATGGGTAGTTTAGGTGCCGACTTTAGTTCCTTATCAATTAATCCTGCAGGTATTGGATTGTTTCGCAAAGGTGAAGTGTCGTTTACACCATCCTTTAGTGTAATCAATAATAAATCTTCTTATCTCGGTAATACCAATGAAGTAGGAGATAATAAATTAAATATTGCTCAAGCAGGTATTGTATTGACCCATGCTAAGCAAGGCAATTTGTATAGAAAAAGTGGATGGAAAGCAGCTTCATTTGCTTTTGGTATCAATAGAGTCGCTACGTTTAAAAATGAATATAGCTATGAAGGTAACAATAATCAAAGTTCGTTTGTAGAAAGATATGCCGAAGAGTTTAATCGTGCTGGCGGGTTAAATAACAATACATTGAATTCTGTTAGTTTTCCGGCATATGCTGCTTGGTCTACCTACTTAATCGATCAAGACTATGCGGGTGATTCCACTAAAGCAAAGTCTTATGTACCGTATGAAGATGGATTGCAACAACGCAAGCAAGTGTCTGAGTCTGGTGGTATGCATGAATTTGTAATAAGTGGTGGTGGTAACTATATGGAAAAATTAATGCTTGGAGCAACATTAGGAATTACAAGAAATAATTACATCCGAACAACTATATTATCAGAAACCGACTTAAGTGGTAATACAAGTAATGATTTTCAATATGCACGATTTACAGAGCAGCTAAATACTGAAGGAACTGGTATTAATTTGAAATTAGGAGCTATATTCAAACCTGTCAATGCATTTAGAATTGGTTTGGCAGTGCATACACCCACTCGAATTTACTTCAATGATATGTATTCAATTGGAATGGAAACGAATACAGATAGTTTGAAAATCAGAAATAATCCTGGAGCTGATCCGGTTACTAAATATACTCAAGATACATTGCAAGTATTCAATTACTCAATGAATACGCCTTACAAAGCTATTGCTAGTGCAACTGTCATGTTTAATAAGTATGGTTTCATTACAGCAGATTTGGAATATCTTGATTATAAATCGATGAAGTATGATTACGGAATTGGTTATGAAAATGAAAGCAATGCTGTAAATACTGCTATTAGAAATAAATATCGCGATGCTATTAATTTACGTATTGGAGCCGAAGCCAAACTAGGTGATTTTGCACTTAGAGGTGGTGTCGCAATGTATGGTAGTCCTTATGCAACTAATCCAAATGCCATGAGAACCAATATAAGTGGAGGATTAGGTTATCGGGCTAAAACATGGTATATTGATATTGCGTTTATTAGAAGTATGCAAGAATCTAAAGAGCTTCCCTATGTATTAGCACGAACCAATGCAAATGTGCAAACTGCTACAATTAGCAATTCGGTCTCTCAACTTGTATTTACGTTAGGTCGTCGTTTTTAATTGACTAATTAGATTTTGTTTTAATGATGATTGGATTCTATGTACATTTGTTCGAAGAACATTTGTATTGAAAATCATAAAAGCTATAAGTATAATTGCACTACTTGTGTTACTTTTTTTGACAAGAGAAAAAAGTTATTACCCATATGAAGTGCATGAAAAAATACTCTATCAATCGGATTCAATTTCACTTGAAAAATGGTCGTTGAGCGAAGCTAAATACGATTCTACAGAAATAGTATTGGCGCAGCAATTATCTAACAATGAAATTGGAATTAAAGTTGAAGATAGTGCATACGTTAAGTTGCAAAAAATCGGAGAATATTTAATGTTGAAATTACATCATCAATTAGGTAAACCTAAGGATAGTATTTTTTCACTTACACCTTGGAATCAATATCAGGCCATATTAAATAAGAAAAGTGAATTTTATTGTACTCAATACAGTGCTATGTTTGCTTTTTTTTGTAGAGTTAACCATATTACTACACGTGAGATTGAATGTAAGGGTAAGAATGATCGGCATATTTTTAATGAAAGTTACTTGCCTGAAACCAACGAATGGGTTTTTACAGATTTAACCAACGGAATCATTTCAATTAGAGATGAAAGGAATCAATTTTTGAACTTAATTGAATTGTATAATACAATTTATATTCCTAAAAATAATGATTATGCATTAGCATTTTCAAATGATACAATTCAAATGAGTCCTTTGGTTTCATATGCTGCAAGGCTTCAGTATAATTTTGACAAACATTGCAGATTTTATTTTTATACTGTAGCAAACTTAAAATCAACACAGAACCCATTAAACAAATTCAAGCGCTATTTTTTAAATCAACCTTATTTTTATACTTATTCAAGAGATGCTATTTTTCAAGGGTGGATTTTTATAAAGTATATTAGTTTAATTCTAATTGTAGGATTATTTGTGAGTTTATTCAAGCAAGGTAAAAAGTCTACATATATTTAATGTAGCTTTGCAACGCTGCAAGTTTTGCTACCGCTGTTATAATTTATTATAAAAGAGGAAAGTCCGGACAGCAAAGAGCAACGTACCACCTAACGGATGGTATCTGCCTTAGGGTAAATAAGATAGTGCCACAGAAAATAACCGCCAAACGCTTAGCGAGGTAAGGGTGAAAATGTGAGGTAAGAGCTCACGGTACAATGAGGTAACTTATTGTATGGGTAAACCTTACGTGCTGAAATGTCAAATAAGTGAATGCTTGAGGGCTGCTCGTCCGATGTTCACGGGTAGACAGATAGACTCCGATAGCGATATCGGAATTAGATAAATGGTAGCTATCCCGAGTTATCGGGAAATACAGAATCCGGCTTATAAACTTGCAGTATTTTTATTTTTTTAATTTTTTTTCAAATTAAAGTTTGTTAAAAATAAATGTTCACCTATATTTGCACTCCCAACAAAAAAGGGAGCATAGCTCAGCTGGTTCAGAGCATCTGCCTTACAAGCAGAGGGTCCGCGGTTCGAACCCGTGTGCTCCCACAAAGGTTACTATTTTAGTAACCTTTTTTTATTTCAATCTTACCCTTCTCGATTTAACTACTGTAGATATTCCTTTGGTTTCTGTCCATGTGGCTGCTATAATATCATTCACAATGCAAACATTTATATAATCTCCAAAAAACACGCCATTGCCAGGAACAATACAGGCATGATCATTTAAACGAATAGTATGAAATGATTTTTCATCTTTCTTTTTGTAGGACAACAACACATTGATTTGTTTGTTTTTTATTTTGTAATAAATTACTGCAAAAGTTCCTGAAGTTTTATCTACAAAGGCATGTGGCATTATATAATGACTGCTATCATCTTTTTGCAATACTTCTGGTAAAGACCAGTTTTTGCCACCATCATTGCTTTCAATTACGACCACTCGATTGTAACCATCTATTTCATAGGCTGTACAGGCCATCAGTTTCCCTTCACGATTGCTAACCAAAAAAGGCAATCCATTGGTACGCATAAAGTCAGGCGTATCCAAATCCCAACCCTTAGGTGTTTTTAAGATGGATTTATCTTTACCCCAAGTTTTACCGCCATCATAACTTACATCAAAATAAAGTTGTTGATGGCCGGCCCATAATGCATAAACTTCTCCCTTAGGTCCAGTACTAGTTGTAGCACCTTCAAGTGTGCTATCACTGTCTCTGCAATCACCCCCAAAGTCACTAATAATTACGGGAGTCGAAAACGATTCTGCACGGTCGGCACTATAAGCAAAAAGTATACGGGATGAATCTTTTGAATCTTTACTTTCATATTTGTCAAATTGAGTCCAAGTAATATAAATTTTGCCTTTATATGGCGATTCAAATCCGTTGTCGAAGCTAATCCATGCCTTATCCTGCATTTTACCATTTTTCCCAATACCTACACCTTGATTCCATGTGCGCCCATTATTCGTTGATTTTTGTACTACGATACGGTCAAATGATTCAGGCCATTTACGCGTTTTATCTTCGGATAAATGTACATAATAACAATTTCCTTTTTCATCATACATCAATACAGGGTCGCCATATACGCCATACTGACTTTCTGCACGTGCATGTTTGTATTTACGACCATTGTTTTTACTGCGAAATACATGTTTGGTATTGGTCGCTACAATTTGTTGACGTGTGTTAGAAGGATTTATAGTAATGGCTGGTTCATTGCATGACATTAATTGATTGCCTAGTTCAACTTCTTTTTCAAATTTTACCTGAGCTTTGCAATAGGAGGAAAATATGCAACAAATAAGTAGAATATATTTACTGTTCATTTTTTTTGAATGAGGTTATTTTCTGATGAAATTCATCAGTCATTTGAGTTATTTTTCGTTGGCTATAATCAAAACAAATCATGCCAGTTTTTACAAAGGCGATTACGATTTCTGTATTATTACGTTGAGTTGTCATTTTATAGAATAAATCAAACGAGATAGAAGATACATCGCCAACGCATATATCAACCCGTATTTCGTCACCATAAAAAGCTTCCCCTTTATATTGAATTGCACTATCAGCCATGATAAGTCCATGTCCTCCTGCATTCATTTCATCATAGTTCCATTGTTTTAAATAATTTAATCGTGCTTCATGTATGATCGATAAAATACTATCATTCCCTACATGACCTCCGTAATTGATATCGCTAATTCGTACAGGTATAAAGGTGGAAAAACTAAAGGATTGTGGGAAACTGATTCGGATACGCATAAGTTTGAGCTGAAATTTTTATTATAGGTTAGAAAGAAAGACCGCAAATTGGTCAAATGCTTTTCTGCGATGGCTCAATTTATTTTTTTCTTCGGCTGTTAATTCGGCAAATGTAACAGATGATTCATTAGGAATGAAAATAGGGTCATACCCAAATCCTTTTTGTCCGGATTTTTCTAGTGCGATAGATCCTTCGCAAATACCGCTGAATTGATGAATTGTACCATCTAGTATGATAGTGACCACCGTTTTAAAATAAGCACGTCTATTAAGAGAATTCGAAAGTTTAGTAAGAACTTTCTCCATGTTATGATCCGAATTACTTGGTTCGCCTGCATATCTTGCTGAGTAAACACCAGGTTCGCCATCAAGAGCTTCAATAAATAAACCTGTATCTTCTGCAAATGTGTTATGCCCTGTTTTTTCAAAAACTATTTTTGCTTTGTTAGTAGAATTTTCTTCGAGTGTTTCATAAGGTTCAGGAATGTCTTCCGTAAATCCAATATCATTCAATTTCAAAAATGAAAATTGAGTTCCAAGTATTTGAGTTACTTCTTGAATTTTATGGTCGTTGTTAGTGCAAAATACAAGCTTCATATATTATTGTATAAATAAAGGTTTTAAGCCATTGGTCCAAAGGGTACGTTTGAGTTGATCATCTGAATTTAGTTTAGTGAGAGAATCGCTCAATAAAAATTTGATATTATTAAATCGAAATGGTTTGTAAGCTGGCCTGTTGAAGCGAATCGTTTCTCCTTGAAAGGTTAACCCAAAGGATACAACAGTGATTGGGTTGTAATGTTGAACTATAGCTAAGAGTTGATTTTCATCCTTCAACGCAACAAAATAGGTGTCTTTTTGCTCTAATTTACAACTTGCCATCATTTTTTGTAGCATGGTTTCTGTGCCTGCATTGTAATCGCTTTCAAGAAAAAGTACCAATATTCGTTGCTCAAATTGACCTGTTACAACGCGGTGATTTGATATATTGTTTACGTCAATATATAGATATTCGTTATATATGGATAAAATATCCTCAGGGTTCAGCTCCAGCATATAGTTTTATGGATTTTTTTTTGTTTTTTTGCAAAGTAACAAAGTTGCGATTAAAAAATGAGATATGAGTATTAATACATTAAAAATAGTAGAAAGCAGAATCAGTGAAGTGGATGCTTCCAATATTCAATTTGGAAAATCATATTCGGATCATATGCTCATAGCCGATTACAAAGATGGGAAATGGGGCAAACCTGAGATAGTACCTTATGGAAATATCTCTATGAGTCCTGCTACGACCTTTATTCATTACGGACAATCAATTTTTGAAGGTATAAAAGCTTATCGCAACTTGGAAGGGCAAATAAGTATCTTTAGACCATTGGATAATTGGCATCGTTTCAATATTTCTGCCGATCGTATGGGAATGCCTGATGTACCAGAAGAAATTTTTGTAGAAGGTATGCGACAATTGGTAGAACTAGATAAAGATTGGGTACCTAACTCAGAAGGTTCCTCATTGTATATTCGTCCATTTATGTTCGCTACAGATGCATTTATAGGGGTTAAGCCAGCCGAGGAGTTTAGATTTATGATTATTACATCTCCAGCCGGTGCTTATTATAACAAACCTACTCGTATTTATATGCAAAATAAATATGTACGTGCTTTCAAAGGTGGTGTAGGTTTTGCAAAGGCTGCAGGTAACTATGCTGCTTGTATGAAACCTATGATGGAAATCCGAAAAGATGGATATGACCAAATACTTTGGACAGACGGTATTGAACATAAATATGTTCAAGAGATTGGTACCATGAATGTTTTCTTTGTGATAGGAAATAAAGTAATTACACCTGATTTAAGCGAAAGCATTTTGGCAGGAATCACTCGTGACAGTGCTATCAAATTATTGAAAGAAAAAGGATATGAGGTAGAAGAACGTCCACTTTCTATTGACGAAATAAAAGCAGCCTATGCAAAGGGTGAATTAAAAGAAGCCTTTGGTGCTGGTACAGCCGCTGTAATTGCTCCTATTGCCGAGTTGTATTACGAAGGAGAAACTATGATGTTACCTCCAATTGACGGATGGGAAATTGCTAATTGGCTTAAAAATGAGTTAGCAGGTATTCGGTATGGCCGAATTGAAGATACGCATCATTGGATGTATAAAGTTTGTTAGGGTTTTCACTAACATTATTGGATTTGGATTCGTATTAGATTGATAGAAACAACTAAATTACATAGAACTTACGTAGGAATGATTAAAATTGGGATTATAGGTTCGATAAACAAATCGTTGGAATATTTAGAACAATTATTATCGCTTGAGTCATTTGAAATAGTAGGAATATATAATAGCTTTGAGAATCAACAGCAACGTAATCATCCTTATATTTTAAATCAATTTGATTCAGTTGATTTACTTATTCAGCAAGCTGATGCCGTCATTATTTTAAATGAAGTTGAAAATTATTTTTCAATAACTAAACAAATAATCAAATCAGGAAAACACATTTTTGTAACAAATCCTATTTGTTTTTCTTTAGAAGAATTGGAAGAATTAATCAATATTTCCAATGAAGCCAATGTGAAGTGTATGATGGGAATGATGAATCGTTTCAACCCTGCTTTCCTGTCTGTCAAATCCAATATTGAGAATCCATTATTTATAGAAGTATTTCATCTTGTGCAATATGAATCGGTTGAGCATAGTAAGAGTGTAGTGATAGAGCTTATGATGCAGGATATTGACATAGTTATGAATGTAGTGAAAAGTGAAATAAAACGTATTTCGGCCACTGGGGTTAAGATTATTAGCGAAACGCCTGATATTGCCAATGCACGATTAGAGTTTGCCAATGGTTGTGTTGCCAATCTTACCGCTAGTAGAGTTTCTTTAAAAAAGGTTCATAAAATGAAATTTTTTCAACCCCAATCTTATTTTAACATTGATCTGATACATCAAAAAACAGATAAGGTTTTTTTTAAATCACCACAAACAGATATAGATTCTAAATTTTTATTGAAAGAAAAACCACTAGGAGATTCAGGCTCTATTGCGATTGAAATTATTGAAGTAAATGAAGAAAATATTGTAAGAAAAGCGCTCACCGAATTTGGAGATGCTATTAATAATAACAAAACACCCATTGTAAAACCGCATGATAATTACATTGCGTTGGATGCATGTATGAAAATAATTAAAAAAATAAATTCTTTTTCGGAAGAATAAAATAAAATAACTTAAAACTACGTTATAACGTAAGGATAATGAAAATAGTATTAAAAATTAAAATATTTATTGTATTCACATTTTTTACAGCATGCAATATAATTAACCCAGCTGAAAAGATACCTACCTACATTATGATAGATAGCTTATCTGTATTGCCAACAGTATCTGCAACACATGGATCTGTTTCACATAAAATTACCGATGTATGGGCTTATTACAATTTTCAATTATTAGGAGCATTTGAATTGCCAGCTAAAATTCCCGTCTTTGCGGAGGGTAAGGGCCAACTTCAGCTTGTTGCAGGAATATGGGACAATGGATTAAGTGGCACTCGAGCAAAATATCCATTTTTTCAAGTTGATACATTTACATTCAATGCGAATCCTACTAGCAATATTCACTATGTACCAAAGTTTAAATACCGTACAGCTGATACTCCCAAGATTAGTTATTATATAGAGGATTTTGAACAAGGGAATGGTTTTGTCGCTTTGAATGGCGATACGACATTGGTAAAGACAAGTGCAGCCAACGAAGTTTTTGAAGGTAATTGGTCTGCTAAGCTTGAACTTAATACCGCCAACCCAACTGGCGAATCGATCACGTCGGAAGAGTATATGCCTCCACCAAATAAAGATTGCTATATTGAACTAAATTATAAAAGTGACGTAAACTTTGATATACGTACACAGGTATATCATATAGGCACTACCGTTTTGACAGATGTAATGAGTTTAAAAGCAAAAGAAAATTGGACAAAGGTTTATATTCGATTTACTGGGTTTACTTCATCTTTTCAGTATGGTAAATTCAAATTCATTATCAAATCTGCTTTGCCAGAAGGTACTACTAGTGCCAACTTATTGATCGATAATTTTAAAATCATTTATTACAATTAGTGAGAAAAGAAGTTAAAACAGGGCTCATTTTATATGCACTGGCAGATTATCTGACGGCTGCATTGAGTTGGTTTTTATTTCTTTTTTACAGAAAAAATAATATTCAACCTATTCAGTTTAGTGATTATCTTCATCAATTCTCGAATAAGGATATAGTTCTAACACTTTTTATAGTGCCGATCATATGGCTGCTTTTCCATCTTTTTTCTGGGGCTTATTTTAATCCTTATCGTAAATCAAGATTTATCGAAATTTATCGAACACTCATTACAACATTGTTGGGTGCAATTGTAATTTATTTTTCGTTTATACAAAATGATGCAAATCCGCAATTAGACTATTATTACAAATCATTTTTTCTTTATTTATTGATACAATTTATTGTGACTTCCATTGGGCGTATTATTGTTTTGTACCAAATCAAACAAAAAATTTATGGTAGTAAATTTGGTTATAATACACTCATCATTGGAGGCAATCAACAAGCAATTTCAATCTACAAAGATATTGTAGATAATGAAGTAAAACTTGGGTATCTATTCAAAGGTTTTGTATACGCCGATGACACAGGTAGTAACGGCATGAGTAGTTATCTACCTAAGTTAGGTAGCATCGATGAGTTAGAAAAAATAATAGATCAGCATCATATAGAAGAAGTCATTATTGCTATCGATACTTCTGAACACAATAAACTGCAATACATATTAGCACAACTTTCGCATAGGCAAGTAATTATAAAGATTACACCCGATTTATATGATATCATATCTGGCTCTGTAAAAACAAGTAATGTATTTGGTGCTGTATTGATTGAAATATATCCCGAATTAATGCCCGATTGGCAACGTGTAATTAAACGTGCATTGGATATAGTTATTTCGACTTCTGTGTTAATCATCTTAAGTCCTTTATATTTATTTGCGGCATTGAAAGTGAAATTATCATCTTCTGGACCAATATTTTATAAACAACAACGTATTGGTATTTATGGCACTCCATTTTGGATATATAAATTCAGATCGATGGTATTGAATGCTGAAGATAAAGGCCCCGCATTGTCAAGTGAAAACGATCCTCGTATTACACCTTGGGGGCGTATTATGCGCAAATGGCGTATCGATGAGCTACCCCAATTTTATAATATAATTAAAGGTGAAATGTCATTAGTAGGACCAAGACCGGAACGAAAATATTATATCGATATTATATCTCAAACAAATCCTCACTATAAATATTTGCATAAGGTTAAACCAGGCTTGTCATCATGGGGCATGGTGAAATTTGGCTACGCAGAGAATACCCAAGAGATGATTGAACGTATGCGTTATGATTTGCTTTATATCAAAAACTGCTCATTAGTTTTAGATTTCAAAATTATGATTTACACGATTTTAGTTATCTTGCAGGGCAGAGGCAAATAATTACTATGCGAACATTTTTAATCGTACTCCTAAGTACAATTACAGGAGCAGTTACCGCTCAAAAATCATATTTCCAACAGGATGTAAATTATACCATTGATGTCACCTTAAATGATAAAAGTCATATCTTGAAAGGATATGAGAAATTAGATTATACAAACCATTCTACAGATACGTTGAAGTTTTTATTTTTTCATCTTTGGCCCAATGCCTACAAAAATGACAAAACAGCGTTTACCGAGCAAATGGTAGAAAACAAAGACAAACTATTTTATTTCAGTAAAGAAGAAGATAAAGGGTTTATAGATAGTCTTGATTTTAAAGTGAATGGCGATCCTGTAAACGTGAGTGATTACAATAACAATCAAGATATAATAATGCTTGAGTTGAATTCGCCCTTAATGCCAGGTAAAAGCATCACAATTACTACACCATTTAGAGTGGTTATACCTTCAGTTTTTTCAAGACTTGGACATGATGGGCAAACATATCAAATTTCACAATGGTATCCTAAGCCAGCTGTATATGATCATAGAGGTTGGCATCCAATGCCTTATCTAGATCAAGGAGAATTCTATAGCGAAATAGGTAGTTACGAAGTGAATATTACATTGCCTGCAAATTATGTAGTAGCATCAACGGGCGATTTGCAACAAGAGAGTGAGAAAAAATTTATAGAAACTAGACTCTATGCAAAAGATACAAGCTTGAAAGAAAAATTTAAAAAAAGTATAGAAAGTGAAACAGCCACAAAAACCATTACATACAAACAATCGAACGTACATGATTTTGCCTGGTTTGCTAGTAAGAATTTTTTAGTGGAAAAAAAACTAGCCAATTTACCAAGTGGAAAAAAAGTTGAATGTTATAGTTATTTCAAACCATGGAATAGTCGAAATTATGTTGGAAGTACCGACGCTATAGTTCATACCATCGAATATTTATCGGCACATGTAGGTGAGTATCCTTATAGTCATGCAAGTGTGTTAGATGGTAAATTGCTAGCAGGTGGTGGTATGGAATATCCTAATGTAACAGTAATAGGAAGTATTAGTAGTAAATCCGATTTGCAAACAGTTATTATACACGAAGTTGGCCACAATTGGTTTTATGGTTTACTTGCAAGCAACGAACGAGAACATCCTTGGATGGATGAAGGCATCAATTCATTTTATGAAAATCAGTTAGATAATATTTTAATCAAAAAGAAAGATACTGTCTCAAAAGAAAATCAAGTAGGCAAGGGGCTTACTGATAAATTAAATGGTTCATTTATTTATTTTTTAAATTCGAAGCAAAACCAAGATCAACCAATCGATATAGCATCACAAGATTATACCAAAATAAATTATGGGGGCATTGTGTATAAGAAAGCCCAAATGATGATGGAGTATTTGCAAGCCTATTTAGGCAATGATGTTTTTGAAAAAGGGATGAAACGCTATTACAATGAATGGCATTTTAAGCATCCGTATCCTGAAGATTTTAGAAAAATAATGGAAGAAGAGAGTCGAAAAGAGTTGAAATGGTTTTTTGAAGATGGTTTGCAAACGACTAAAAAAATTGATTTCAAGTTGACTCATGTTGATCAACGAAATGAGAAGTCTAACCTTGTCTATGCAACAAGTAGAACTGATTTTACAGGACCAATACCCATTATGGCAGTGAAAGGAGATAGTGTCTATGCCACTCAATGGATTGAATATCCTTACAATTTGCCAGCAACATTTGCTAAAGACTTGGGTGCTACAGAATACAAAATCGATGAAAACGAAATCGTTCCAGATTGTAAACTTATCAATAATGTAGAAGGTAGTTTTTTGACTAAAATGAGATGGTTGCCAAGAGTTGGTTATGGACTAGGATTAAGTAAAAAAAGTGAGTACTTTTTATTACCATCATTAGGGTATAATTTTTATGATAAATTCATGTTAGGTGCAGTGATTCATAATTTAAGAATGCCCAATAATCAATTCCAATTTGCTATTTCACCCATGTATAGTTTTGGAGCGAAACAACTTGTCGGATCAGGTATAATAGGTTATAGCTTATTTCCTAAAAATAAAATTCAGAAAATTACTATTGCATTACAAGGTCGATCGTATCATCATCAATCAAGTACGCTCAATATTTCTAAGCCGTTGTTTTTACGTCATATTCGCATTGCACCATCATTGACTATTGATTTTAAAAATCCAATAGCTCGATCGCCCGTGTCGAATCAGCTATCATTAAAGTATTATGCAAATCTAAATCAGCAGTTCAAGTATACTCTGAATACGACCGATAGTCTTTTTAGACCTAGTATTGAGGATTATAAACTTTCAAATTTAGTAAGACTTTCTTTCATTCATAAAAATGCTCGCACATTTCATCCATATAGTTATATGATAGTTGCAGATGCAAATCAGGCGTTTTTAAAACTCGGTCTAACAGCAAATCTTCGTATAGATTATCATTTGAAAAATAAATCTTTTTATGCAAGAACATTTGCAGGAAAGTTTTTTGATTTCAATAATTCAATTAATTATTTTGGGTTGCGTCAACAATACTTGGCTTCTACAACCACATCTTACAATGATTTCATGTATGATGATATATACTTAGCAAGGAATGAACAATCTGGAACTATGGCTCAACAAGTTTCTATTCGTGAAGGTGGATTTAAAATACGAACGAATCAATATGCCAATCCATTGGGTATGAGCGACAATTGGTTATTTGCTGTCAATTTCAGAAGTGACTTGCCTATTAAATCTCCTATAAAACTTCAAGTATTTATAGATGCAGGAACGTTTGCCAATGCGGGTAAATTAAATCCAAGCGGTAATAAATTATTATTCGATGGAGGACTCGAGCTACACCTGTTAGGTGATATGCTCATCATATATGCACCATTGGTAATGAGTAAAGATTTTAAAGACTATACCAAAAGCGTATATTCTAAAAATAGATTGCTAAACACAATGTCTTTTTCTCTTAATTTGTCAAGTTTGAATTTACTTCAAACTCAGAATGTAAC
Organism: Bacteroidota bacterium; assembly: GCA_947460175.1. Lineage (GTDB taxonomy): Bacteria > Bacteroidota > Bacteroidia > Chitinophagales > Chitinophagaceae > OLB11. The sequence goes on from CANHGW010000025.1 coordinate 20,729, forward strand.
TAAAATAATAGGTTATTAATTTGCACTTGATTCTATAGCCGAAGGATTCTTTTTTCTAGATGAATAATCCATAGCAGCTTTGATAAAAGATACAAAAAGAGGGTGCGGATTTTCTACAGTTGATTTCAATTCAGGATGGTATTGTGCTCCAACATAAAAGGGATGGTTTTCGATTTCTACAACTTCTACTAAGCCTGTTTTTGGGTTTTTACCTACTGCTTTCATACCTGCTTTTTCAAACTGATCGAGGTAAGTATTGTTAAACTCCCAACGATGACGATGTCTTTCTGAAATATATGGCTTACCATATGCTTCGTATGATTTTGAATTTATATTAAGTTCACAATCAAATGCTCCAAGTCGCATAGTTCCGCCCATTTGAATAATGTTCTTTTGATCTTCCATTATGTCTATTACAGGATAAGGTGTATGCTTATCCATTTCTGTAGAATTGGCCGTTTCAAATCCTAATACATTTCGAGCAAATTCAATTACACTGCATTGCATACCTAGACAAATACCAAAGAATGGAATTTTGTTTTCGCGCGCATATTGAATAGCTAATATTTTACCTTCAATTCCTCTATTGCCAAATCCTGGTGCAACCAATATGCCATCAAGTCCACTTAAGGAAGATTTTAAATTTTCATTATCCAAATGTTCAGAATGAATATTGACAACTTCCACTTTACATTCATTCATAGCACCTGCATGAATGAATGCTTCTAGGATTGATTTATAGGCGTCTTGTAATTCAACATATTTGCCTACTAAACCTATCTTTACTTTTGATTTAGGGTTTTTCAATTTTGTCAAAAATCCTTTCCAATTTTTTAAATCTGGTTCTTGTCTGAGTGGTAATTTGAGTTTTTCAAGACAAATAGCATCTAGGTTTTCACGCATCATATTCAATGGCACATCGTAAATTGTTTCTGCGTCAGCAGCTTCTATTACACCATCGATCGTTACATTACAGAACAACGCAATTTTTCGTTTTATATCTGCATTCAAAGGTTCTTCAGTTCGGCAAACTATTATATCGGGTGATAGGCCATTTTCATTCATCAATTTTACAGAATGCTGTGTGGGTTTTGTTTTTAATTCTTTAGCAGCTTTCAAATAAGGTATTAATGTAAGATGTAATACAATACAATTGTCATTTCCCATTTCCCATTGTAATTGACGGATGGCTTCTATGTATGGTAAGCTTTCAATATCACCTACAGTTCCTCCTATTTCAGTCAAAACGATATCATAGTCATGTTTCGTAGCCAGTAAAGTAATTCTACGTTTGATCTCATCTGTAATATGAGGTATTACTTGTACTGTTTTGCCAAGGTATGCACCTTCTCGTTCTTTGTTAATCACATATTGATATATACGACCTGTTGTTACGTTATTGGCTTGCGAAGTGGGTGTGCTCAGGAATCGTTCATAATGCCCTAGATCGAGATCGGTTTCGGCGCCATCGTCTGTTACATAGCACTCACCATGCTCATACGGGTTAAGAGTACCTGGGTCTACATTGATATAAGGATCTAGTTTTTGGATGGTAACTTTAAATCCACGAGCCTGTAGTAACTTGGCTACCGAAGCCGCAATAATTCCTTTACCTAGTGAAGATGTAACACCGCCGGTTACAAATATATATTTTGCCATAGCCTATTTTTTTGCTTTGACCCAAGTGAAAACAATAAAATAATTGGAAATTGTTTAAAGGTCGGGCAAAGGTAAGTTTATTTTGGCGCGTTCAAAAATTTAAAAAATTACAAGTGGATATTATGTGGGTTAAAAAATAGTAGATTGTTTATTCAAATACAGTTGAATCTTTTTTTGTAAAATATTCCATAAAATTGGTCAAAGTTGTTCATAATATTTGTTTTTATGCCTACTTTGAGGAATATTTGTAAATAATATCATTTTCATTGATTTGCTTTAGAATCAATAAATGATTTGTCAAAACGAATATGCAATAGTAATATGAAGTTAAATGCTCCTGTAAGTGTAAAATGGATAGCCGAGTTTGTTGGTGCTCGATTGGTTGGTGATGACACTATCCAAGCGGATGGCATCAATGAAGTGCATAAAATTACACCAGGTGACATTTCATTTGTAGATATTGAAAAGTATTATAATCGTACATTGACAAGCGAAGCTTCTGTTATTTTAATCAATAAAGAAGTTGAATGTCCTAAAGGAAAAGCGCTGCTTATCACGATAGACCCAGCGGCAGCTTATGTCAAACTTGTAAAACATTTTCGTCCTTTTGAACCCTCTTTTAAAATGATCAGTGATACTGCCGAAATAGGTGAAGGTTCAATTATTATGCCCAATGTGTTTATAGGCAATAACTGTAAAATAGGAAAAGATTGTATCATTCATCCTGGCGTGGTAATATATGATCATACATTTATTGGAGATAGAGTTATCATTCAAAGTAATTCGGTAATAGGTGGTGACGCTTTCTATTTTAATAAACGAAACAACGTAGATTTAAAATACCTTAAGTTAGAAAGTTGTGGACGCACGTTTATCCATGATGATGTAGAAATAGGAGCATGTTGTACGATTGATAAAGGCGTGAGTGGAGATACAATTATAGGTCAGGGGACCAAATTTGATAATTTCATTCACATAGGTCATGGTACTATAATTGGGAAAAATTGTTTGTTTGCAGCACAGGTTGGTGTTGCAGGCAAAGTAACCATTGGCGACAATGTGCTATTGTATGGACAAGTAGGTGTATCTAAAGATTTGGTGATCGAAAGTGATACTGTTGTACTTGCCAAAAGTGGTGTAGGTAAGTCATTGCCTGGTGGTAATGTATGGTTTGGTATTCCAGTACAAGATGCCAAAGATAAAATGGAAGAGCTCGTATGGGTGAAACGAATTCCAGAATTATGGGATAAAATGAAATCTGATTTTTAATTGCTTTTTATAATTATTTAAACAATTTTCTAATGAATAAAGGTACTGATGTACTTTTGTGTCATGAGATTTTTAGTCTTTTTTTGGGTGGCATTGCTGTTGGCATTAAACATTCATGCTCAATCATTTTTTCAAAATATAAGAGGACAAGTTATTGATAAAGTAACACATCAACCGCTAATAGGTGTACAAATAGTAATTCTGAATATAAATCCGCAATTAGGGGATCAAACTGATGTACAAGGGCGATTTGAATTGAAAAATATTCCACTTGGAAGATATCAAATTCAATGTTCGTATATTGGGTATCATACTGCAACTTTCAATGATATTCAATTGAATTCAGGGAAAGAAGTCATTCTCAATATTGAATTAGAGGAGCGAATCGCTACGACCAAAAGTGATATCGTAATTAAAAATAAACGGGAAAAAGATAAGGCATTGAATGAAATGGCCATGGTAAGTGCTCGTATGTTTAGTGTTGAAGAAACTGGAAGGTATGCTGGTACTGTGAACGATCCAGCTCGGATGGCCCAAAATTTTGCAGGGGTACAAGCCAATGGTGATACTCGTAATGATATTGTTATAAGGGGCAATAGTCCGTTGGGTGTATTATGGCGCTTAGAAGGAATTGATATTCCGAATCCAAATCATTTTTCAGGAGTGGGAACTACAGGCGGAGGAATATCCATGTTGAATAATAATAATTTGAGTAATTGTGATTTTTTAACTGGTGCATTCCCTGCGCAATATGGCAATGCAACTGCAGGTGTGTTTGATTTGAAACTTAGAAATGGAAATGATCAAAAAAGAGAATACACAGTCATGTTTGGGATGAATGGATTGGAAGCTGGCGTAGAAGGTCCTATCAGTAAAAAAAAACATTCAAGTTATATTGCCAATTATCGATATTCTACACTTGATTTATTTAATGCATTGGGAATAAATCTTGGAACTGCTTCTATACCTAAATACCAGGATGGTGTTTTTAAAATACATATTCCTACATCTAAGTTCGGGGTGTTTGATGTGTTTGGTTTGGGAGGATATAGTATGTCAAGTTTTTTTTCTAAAAATTTCGATACTACGGGCAAAAAACTCAATCCATTGCCAAAAGGGTTTAATACTTATTTTAATAATCATATGGTCGTAGGAGGTGTTGAACATACCTATTCATTTTCAAAACGTACATTAGGAAAATGGATCGCAACATTTTCATCCAATGGAAATCAAACGTTTGTAGACAGTCTTTATGATAATGATACAAAAAAGTTCAATTGGCTACGAAGAAATTATGTAGAGAATAAAATCAATGTTCAATATACACTTTCGCATAAATACAATGCTCAACATAATTCACAAGTTGGTGTTTATTACAACCACAATTTTTTCACTATGAAAGATAGTTTGTATGTTGGATTTTTAGGTGCATATATCAAACGATTGGATTTCAATGGAAGTGCAGATTTAGTAAGAGGCTTTATTCAGCATCAGTATAAAGTGAGTGAAAAATTTTCAATTGTAGGAGGTGTCAATGCAATGTATTTTATATTAAATGGGTCAAAAGCAATAGAGCCTCGTATAGGATTAAAGTATCAATTGGCAAAAAATGTATGGTTAAATGCTGGTGCTGGCTTGCATAATCAGCTACAACCAATGGTCACCTATTTTTATCAAACACGTTTGAGCAATGGTACCGATGTAGCTACCAATCGACAGTTGGATTTTACTAAAAGTGCACATGCTGTAATTGGATTAGATTGGTTATTGGCCAAAGACGTTCGATTTAAATTTGAAACCTATTATCAGCAATTAAATCAACTACCTATTGAACAAAATCCAAGTTCATTTTCTATGGTCAATGATGGGGCCTTTTATGTAATTAATAATAAGCCTTATTTAGTAAACAAAGGAACTGGATATAATGTTGGTGTAGAAATGACACTCGAAAAGTTTTTTAGTAAAAATTATTACTTTTTATTGACTGGGTCATTGTATCAATCCATGTATAAAGGTTCTGATGGGGTGAAAAGGCATAATGCGTTTGATGGAACGTATGCTTGTAATATGTTAGCAGGTTACGATTTGAAATTGAGTAAAAAAAGTTTGTTGAGTATCAATGCAAAAGCTACATGGTTAGGTGGTAGGCGATTTACACCATTAGATGAGGCTGCTTCGCTTTTTGCAAAGGATGAAGTATACATTGATTCGCTCGCATTCACACAACAGCATCCTGCCTATTTTAGACCAGACATTCGTATAGCTTATCGCTTGAATTGGAAAAAAATATCACAAGAATTTGCATTGAATATTAATAACTTTATTAATCGAGATAATATTCAATCATTGGAATACGATCGAACGAACAATAGAATAGGGTATAGTTATCAGCTAGGTCGAATTCCTATTTTTCAGTATCGATTAGAATTTTAGAGAATTATTTTTTCAACAATTTTTCTAACGCAGAATCATACGTTGATTTCCATTCTGATATAGAGCCCCAGTCGTTACTATCAATAGTAATAGAAGAAGTCGTTACCTCTCCTAGTTTTTCAAACGATGTTGAAGATAGTGATGCTTCAAATGCTGTTACTTGTTCAGCCTTTACACTTACAATAAACCGACTTTGAGCCTCTCCAAACAGGAATGCATCTTTGCGTAACAAAGTATGCGTATTCAAAGTAAAGCCTAAACCTCGATTAAGTCCACTTTCCATCAATGCTGTAAATAAACCGCCTTCGGCTAAATCATGTGCAGATACGATGAGTTTGGAATTGATTAATTTCAAAACAGTTTGTTGAATCTCAAATTCTTCTTCAAGATCAAAAGCGGGTGCAGGCGAAAGCTCTACCCCCATTAATTTATGAAGGTATTCGCTACTTCCAATATCATTTTTACTTTTTCCTATTAGGTAGATTTGGTCACCAGCTTGTTTGAAATCCATCGTCATACGAGCTTGTATATCTTCAATAATACCAACCATGCCAATAGTAGGTGTAGGATAAACTGCGCCATCTGGCGATTGATTGTAAAAGCTAACGTTACCTCCTGTGACAGGGGTATCAAATTTAAGACAAGCAGCACTCATACCCTTCAAGGCATACACAAACTGGTAATACACTTCAGGATTATATGGATTACCAAAATTAAGACAATTGGTAATAGCTGCTGGTATAGCGCCACTACAGATGATATTACGAGCTGCCTCGCTTACTGCAATCATTCCACCTACATAAGGATCGGCATGCACATATCGACTGTTACAGTCAACCGTCATTGCGATACCTTTAGATGTTTCTTTTACCCATACTACAGCCGAATCGGCAGGGGAGTTGGTGGTAGAGTTGGCAGTACCTACCATACTATCATATTGATTATAAATCCATTTTTTATTAGCTATATTCGGTAGAGAAATTAATTGCTTAGCAATCGATTTTAAATCGCTTGGCTCTTTGATTGCATCAATATTGAAAGTGTCTCTTTGGGCAAAATAACTTGGTTCAGTATACTCACGTTCGTAAACTGGAGCTCCACCACCCAATACCATACTTTCGGCAGGTAAATCGGCCACTAATTCTTCACCCATATAGAATTTCAAACGAGGATCGGTTGTAACCTCTCCAATAATTTCGCAATGAATATCCCATTTGTCAAATATATCAGTTACAGTTTTTTCATGTCCTTTTTTCACAACTACCAGCATTCTCTCTTGACTTTCACTCAAAAGCATTTCCCATGCTTTCATATTTTTTTGTCGAGTAGGCACTTTATCCAAATGGATAATCATACCATGCTCACCTTTTGCACTCATTTCAGATGTACTACAGGTAATACCCGCAGCACCCATATCTTGCATACCAATGACAGCATCGGTTTCTACTAATTCCATACAGGCTTCTAGTAGTTTTTTCTCTTGAAAAGGATCGCCTACTTGCACCGCTGGTAAATCTTTTGCGCTATCTTCATTGATATCGGCACTAGCAAAACTAGCTCCACCAATTCCATCTTTTCCCGTATCACTTCCTACAATAAAAACTGGATTTCCTTCGCCATAGGATGTTGCTGAAATAGTTTTCCCAGTTTTCATTACACCTACGCTCATTGCATTTACCAATGGATTCGTGCTGTAGCAATCTTCAAAATAGGTTTCACCTCCAACGGTTGGAACGCCAAAGCAATTGCCGTAGTGCCCTATACCTTTTACTACACCTTTTAAAAGATGCTTTGTTTTATCTTCGTTTAGATTTCCAAATCGTAATGAATTTAAGGTGGCGATGGGTCTTGCTCCCATAGTGAAAATATCGCGATGTATACCGCCTACACCAGTTGCAGCTCCCTGAAAAGGTTCAATCGCAGAAGGATGATTGTGTGATTCGATTTTAAAACTACAAGCCCAGCCATTACCTATATCTATCAAGCCTGCATTTTCTTCTCCAGCTTTCGCTAATACTTTAGAGCCATCTTTGGGAAGTGTTTTCAACCATTTGATGGAGTTTTTGTAACTGCAATGTTCGCTCCACATTACACTATACATGGCAGTTTCTGTAAAATTTGGAGTACGACCCAAAACGTTACATATTTCGTTGAATTCCGATTCGGTAAGTCCTAGTTTTTGAGCTTGTTCTAAGGTGGCTTCTTGCATTTGGCTTAAAATTGAATCGCAAAAATAGGGTAGAGACTTCGCTTTACATATTTGAATCAAGAATAAATACACACATATTATTATAAAAATGAAATAAAAGTGTTTAATTTCTACTTTTACCTTTACTCAAAACATTGAGACAGAATATATTAAAAAAATATTAATAAAATAAGTTTAAAATAATACATCAGCACGATTTTTAATTTATTTTTAAAGATTAAAAACAATTAAATGGATTGTGAAAAGGCTAAAATTATAGCTCAAAAATGGATCGACTTGTGGAATAATGATACTGTGGATAAATATCTAACTCAATATCGTGAGGACATTGTATTAGTATCAAGTGTCGCATTGCGTTTATTCCCTGATAGTAATGGAAGAATTACAGACAAAAAAGTATTGAAAGAATATTGGGAACTTGTAAGAATTAAATTTCCGAATTTTAAATTTATAATGACTGACTTAACATGTTATGAAAATAAAATATTGATTTTCTATTCAACAACAGATGTAACAACGAAAGCAATTGCTATTTTAACTGTTGATGAGGATGGTATGATATAAAAATGTGAAGTTAGTTATGTATAATTCGTTTCTATTTTATTACAAATCAATTCCCATTCCTACCATCCATCTTAAACCAGCTTGAGGGTAATAATAATTTTGAGAAATCGTTTGTTGTCCATAAATATAACTAAATGTGTATCCATTGGCTTCATAGCTATGATTAAAAATGTTATACAGTCCTGTTCTAATATTTAGAATAGTATTCTCATCGATACGTATTGGACAGTTTGCGATTAAATCTGTAATGAAATATGAGTTAATTGATTTGTTAATATTGCTTGTATTATCAAGATATTGCCTGCCAACATATTTAGGTAATAAATCAAAAGACAAATTTTCAAAATCTTTATGAGAGCTTCCTCTTAATGGAAAATATGATAAACGACCACCGGCAATTATGTTCGGTGAAAATGCAATGTCAGTTTTTGTATAATTTTTTATCACTTGTCCGCCATTATCATAGTCGTCTATAAACTCTGAAAATTGGATTATTTTATTTTCAGACAATGCTACGTTGAATGCCAATTCAATTTTTCTGATTGAAGGTTTCCATTGAGTTTCCATTTCAATTCCTATTCGATAACTTTCAGGTATATTGGTACGAGTATAAGCTCCTACATCATTTATTTTTCCTGTAAGCACCAGTTGATCTCTATAATACATCAGGTATGAAGTGGCATGAAACGAAAATTTATTTTTGTAATTATATGTATAATTCAATTCACCATTATACAATTTTTCAGGTTTAGGAAGAGATGATTTGCCTGCTTCTATGTCTTCTCGGTTAGGTTCTTTCTGAGCAATGCCTGCTAATAAACTTATTTGATGATGTTGATTGTGGTAAGTGATTTTAGCTTTTGGATTAAAAAAGTTGAACTGCAAATCATGTTGAATGCTTGGGTTGTTTCGAAAGCCATTGATGATATAATCTACTTTTCGATATTGTAAATCAGCAAATAAATTAACATGTTTGGATGCTTTGAAGTCCACCATGCCATAAAGGTTTAAATCATTTTTGTGAGCCGTTAAGTTATACCATCTGTAATCATCAGGCGTGCCATATTGAGCCCACTTTATTTCGCCAAAGTGTTTACCATCGTATTGATTGTAATTTAAATAAAGACCTGCATCCAAATGCTTAGAAAAATAATTAGCATATAATCGACCGCCATAAAAATCATTGTCAAGCCAAAGTTGTCGTATCATATCGGTTGAAAATGAAGTGTCATTGCCAACTATAAAATTGGGTAAGCCATAGGATAAAAAGTCTTGACTCATGCGATATTCTTCATAATAGCCTTTGCCCTTTGTATAAAATAAGGTAGAGCCTATGGAGAAATTTGAATTGATTTTATGATCGAAAAAAAGTTGGTAATAATCTTGTCCATAATTGTCTGTTTGATTATCGTAATAAGTGCCATCACTTTTTAAGCCTAGTTCATTGTGTTGTGGATTCGTAGCCAAGCTATCTTGTGGTACACCATTCCAAGCTTGACCAGTTTTTTCTTTTCCTTTCATATAATTGAATACCAATTGAGTAGAAGGATTCATTATGTACTTGGTTGTAAACTGAAATGCTTTGAGGTTAGATGCCGACCGATCTATATAGCCATCGGATAAAATACTTGATGCTCTCACTGTTGCAACAAATCGATCATTGATAAGTCCGGTACTTGCTTTCAATGTATTTTTAAAGGTATTGAATGAGCCGAAATCGGATTGATATGAAAAAGTAGGTTTAGTGTAATTTACATCCAAATTGTTGATTGCTATAGATGCACCAAAACTTCCTACACCATTTTTGGATGTGCCCACTCCTTTGCCAACTTCAATAGACTGTGAAGAAGATAATAAATCTGGGGTGTTGACAAAAAATGTTCCTTGACTTTCAGCATCATTGACAGGTACGCCATTGATGGTTACATTGATACGGGTAAGATCAGTTCCACGTATTCGTATACCGGTATATCCTGTGCCTGTTCCTGCATCTGAATTTACAACTACCGAAGACAATGTATTTAACAAATAAGGAAGGTCCTGACCTTGATTTAGCCTTTTCATGAAGGTCTTTTCGATACGTTTTGTAGACTGTTCATCAAGTGTAGTTTGTTTGAAATCTCGAATAACGGCTGCAGGCAACTCAATGTTTCGAAGGGTGTCTTTTTTTTGTGAAAAAGCCCAAGTACCTACATGCGTCAATGCGATGGAAAATAATAATATCTTCTTCATGCCAATTTTTTTGTGCCGTATAGGGTATAGTGCCACCTATAAAGCGGGTTAATAAAATGTTTGGTAAGAGAAGGATTAATTTCACTCACCTTTCCTAAACAGCATTATCTGTTCTAGGTTCTACGGGTATTTTCTCAGATTCCATTTTTAATAAAGGAAACACCCCGAGGCTATTCAATATCTTATCTTGAGTAGATTTTATTGATAAAGAATATGCAAACTTAACAACAAATCTGAAATAATTCCGTTAATTTTACTTTCAATAGATGACAATTATGAAACGTTTACTCTTTATTGGTATTTTAATTACGAATGTATTCATTCTGCGAGCTCAAAAAAGTTCCTCCTTTCAAGTATTATCTGACAAGCCATATCAGACAGTTATTGATATTCAGGTAGGCGATATTAGGGAACAAAAGGTCATTACTCCAAATGGTAATGAGGTGAAAATAATGTTGGACAAAGGAACTCAACTATTAAAAAAAGGTGCTCCTGATTTGCCTAAACTTTCCTTTTCAATAATAATTCCAAATCAAAAAAATAGCAATATTTCTATTTTGGAAAGTAACTATACTGACATTCCCAATGTATCCGTAGCTCCAAGCAAAGGGAAAATATATCGCAATGAATATCCTTCTACAATCCCATTTACATATGGAGAGGAATATACCAAAAATGCTTTTTTTCCAGCTGTTATTGCTGAATTAAATTCACCTTATATTCTTCGTGATTTTAGAGGTCAAACTGTACAGATTAATCCTGTACAATATAACCCTAGCACAAAAGTATTGCGCGTTTACCATAGTATAAAAGTGAAAATAGAGTATTCTGGTCAATCTGTTTCAAACATATTGCCAGATTTTGAAAAACCTACTACAATCATTGAAGATTATGACGCAATTTATTCAAATCATTTTTTAAATTATAAAACTACTGCTGTACGTTACACGCCATTGACTCAAACAGGTTCATTACTTGTACTTTGCCCTGCCAATTATCTTCCAGAAATGGCACCTTACATCAAGTGGAAAGAAATGAAAGGCATTAAAACGTATTTGGTAAACACGGATACTATGACAGGTGGAGTAGATGAAAATACTGTTATGTCCTTGGTGACTTCCTATTACAATACCAATCAAATAGCCTATATGCTTATTGTAGGTGATCATCCTAATGTACCTACACGAAATGCCAATAATGCCCTTTATCCTACATTGCTAGGTCCTTCTGATAATGGTTATGCTTATCAGGTAGGTAACGATCATTATCCCGAATTTATAGTTGGACGATTTTCTGGAGAAACGAAAGGTGATATTGCTACACAAGTAAAGCGTACGTTACTGTATGAAAAAACACCCAATACAACTAGCAATTGGGTTCAAAAACAAATAGGTATTGCGAGCGATCAAGGCCCTGGAGATGATTTTCAGATGGATTATGAGCATATTCGAAATGTAATGGATAGCAACAAAAATCAATACAACTATGTCTATAACTACGAATTGTATGATGGCACACAGGGTGGAAATGATGCTCCAGGAAGTCCTACTGCTATGGAGTTGAGCAATGCAATCAATGATGGTGTAAGCTTAATTAACTATTGTGGACATGGAAGTAATAATACCTGCTCCACTACCGGATTTTCTAGCACTGATGTAGCAAATCTAACCAATACAGATGGCAAATGGCCTTTTATGTTTGTGACAGCTTGTTTGAATGGGAATTTTACTCAAACTACATGTTTAGCTGAATCCCTAATGCGCGAACAAGATATTGCTACAGGAGAACCAAAGGGAGCCATTGCTACATTAATGAGTACCATTTTACAAAGTTGGGATCCACCGATGCAAGGGCAAGATGAAATGAATGCAATCATGCGTGGTGCAAGAGTGAATAATAAAAAAACAACCTTTGGTGCATTAGCAATGAATGGATGTATGAGTGTGAATGATGAATACAATACAACTGTAGATCCTGATGGAGGAAATGAAATTACAGATACTTGGACTGTATTCGGCGATCCTACGCTTGAAGTTCGTACAAAACATGAAGGTACCATCACATGTACACATACTTCCGAAATCGGAAGAAACTCAACGTGGTATTCTGTATCCTGCCCAGTCAATGGAGCTACGATAGGCTTGTATTATCAAGGTAAATTTTTAGCGGTATCAACAGTAAGCAATGGGAATGCTACGTTTACTTTCCCATCAATTCCTAATACTGATACGTTGTTTGTAACGGCTACTAAGCAGAATTATAGTCCATATATGGGCTTTACAAAAGTCGTTGATTTTCCTACCAATACAAACTCAATAAGTTTAGATAATGCTATAAATATTTTTCCAAATCCAATTGTAGAGAATGTAATAATTCAATCAGTTAAGAATGAAATAATACAGCATGTAGTTGTAACAGATATGAATGGGAAAGTAATCTTGAGCACAAATCCTAATACGGATAATACGACTATTTCTATGAAGTCCTTTTCAAGTGGTCATTATCATATTACTGTGAAAACAAACCAAGGTCAATATGTGAAATTGGTTACAAAAGATTAATCAAAAAATCAAGTAATATAACTTATAGTTTGTCTTGTGAATAGATTATGCAAGTATTTTAGAATATTAATACAACTATATAACTTTTTATCAATTAAACATGACAACAGTAATTAGATAATAAAAGCCCAAACAAAACGCTAGAATTCTCGTTCAAGAAATCCTAAAACATCGGTTATAAAATTTCTATTCCTAATCGAATCAAAATTCTATTTTGCTTATATCTTATTTCTTGTTTATTCCATTCATTTAAAAAATCAATGAATTCTCGATCATAGCCTGTTTTCTTGTAATTAGAACAAATTTCAAACGAATAGTAAACTTCTTTGCCAAGCTTAGCTTTTACTCCAATACCAACATTGCCATAGGTTCCAACACGTTTTTGAAATCGTTGTGATTCAGTGTCTGTCATCCATTCTGTCTTTTTAATAATTGTGAGACCTCCATCAGCAAGGGCATAGAAACGTTTTTTTTGACCGATATAATATCTTGCGTCAAGGTATATTGGAAAACTTAGAGGTATAGTAAAATTCAAATAGTATTTAATGGGTTCGTAAGAGAATCCAATACCTGTAAAAAAGTGATTGTATCGAATGCCATTAATAAGTGAAAATGTAGGTAAGGCTACATCTTTTTCAACAGCTAATCCGAAATATTGCATTCCTCCATATGTTACTTTTTGGGCTTGAATATTGGATGGGAAATAAAATATCAATAAAAGCAACCATTTTAAATAGTTCATAAAAGACACATTATGATTTACTTAGTTGCCCAAGATAATGCACATTGAAATCTGTATCATAGGATAGGAAAATGGTGGCTTTATCAGTAATTAAAATAGCTTTTCCTTGCGAGGCTATGATGTCAATAGCCTTGCCAAATATTGGGTAAGATTGCTTGAGATTGAGTGTATTTAAATCTGAAGCGTCAAACAGTTTTAAACCAGCATCACCATCACAAATAAAAAGTAACTTACCATCTTTGCTTAACCCGTGTGGATTATGCATCGGATATGTTTTTACTAGGGTAGGATTAGATAGGTTGCTTATATCCAATATATCTAGTTGATTCGTAAATCCATTGCATGTAGTGCCGCTTCGCAACGTCACAAAAGCATGTGTATCATCTGCTATCACTGGGTCGCAAACATTAGCATGTGTAAATTGACCTGTGTAAGTTGGTTGACTGGGTGATTGAATCGAAAAAATATACATACCAGTTCGAGTGCCAATAAATAAATGGTCTTTAAATGGAAAAATTGTTTCTACATTCCAATTAATCGTAGTTGAACTTTTTAGGACTGGAAGACTCGGATTACTTACGTCCAGCGCATATAATTTAAGTCTATCTACTGCATACATATAGTTATTTACAAGTGTAAAAATGGCCATGCTACTACTTGTTGAATTAGTATTGCCAGAAAAGCTATTGTCAAATTGCATTTCAGCGCTTGAGCCAGTCGTAAATGCAAGATTTTGACCCATATAGAAATCATCCGAAACAATAGTATCTTTTTTATTCCACCCAACTAGAATCTTTCCGTCATCTTGAAATCCATACATATTTGCTCTATTTGTAAACAACTTTTCATTCTTATTCAATACATTGATTTGTGATAAATCACTAATATTGATTGATAGTAAATCTGTAAAACAATCTGCAAGTAAGATATTGTTTCGAACTGCAATGCCAAGGTTGCCAGGTATAGGAATAAATCCTATGATGACAGGAGTGATCGAAGAGCTAGCATCAATAACATGTATACCTTTGTCTTTTTCATTCACAAATACATAATTGTTATACAACGCAAAACTGCCTAAATTTTTCATGCTTTGGGCAGGATTCATTTTTACTTTAGCATAAACTTCTTCTTTGGTTTCATAGATAGGAGTATATATTGTATATTTTTTAGTAAAATTATTTTTAAGGCATGCTGAAAATAGAAGTGCTACAGTAGCTAAGTAAATACAATATTTCATATAGATTGTTTTAAATGTATAACGTAAAATTATGGAAAAAAGTATAAACAAGTTGGTCTTAACTAGTTTAAGTAATCTTTAGAATTTTAGATTAATATCATTGGTATTCAAAGAACATTTGAATTATCTTAAATATGCATTCAAATGTAGAGAGTACAACTATTTCAATGAAACCGTTTTCAATTGGCCATTATCACATTACTGTGAAAACAAACCAAGATCAATTTGTGAAATAGAAATGATAATACGTAAAGATGAACCGAATATTGCAGGACTACTTTTTTAATATCTCTTATAAGTAATTGCTAGAAGTCAACAATTTTAATTGTATATCGAACTTAAAATTTATATAGAACTCCTAACTGAATACCAAGGTTATTGAAAGGCATTTAAATTTTTAATGCTTTGGAAGCTTCGCTCGTGGAAGCTGGAGTTGCTGTAATAGTATATTCATCTACAAAGATGGTTTCTTTTTCAGAAACAGTCATACTTGGTAGTTTATCAGTTCCATTTTCTCTTTTTTTTGTAATTACTTCTCGTTTAGGTGCGCCAGCAACATTCGATGTATTTACTTCAAGTTGTACGTCAATTGATTTGCTTACTTTAATTAATCCACCCAAGGCGCCTTTAAAACCTACGCCATTTATTTTATCATAATCATATTGTATTTCAGTCAGTACGCCATTGTTATTTTCAGAATAGTCAAAATTATGTTTCCCTTTCAATATGATTAATCCAAGTTTGCTATACACATTGAATTTTTCGTAACCCGACTTTACAATGAGAGATGGGATAAACAGCATTGAAGATGTAGTTAAGTTTATTTTTTCTGAATAAGTTCCACTCCACGGAGGTCTAAAATTATTCGTTAGTTCAATTTTACTTGTAAATGCTTTGTTGACACTCAATTCAAGGCCAATATTTTTCATGAATAAATAGCCCACAGTCGCACCCGCTTGCATGCCACTTCCGAAATTTACTTTTTTCTGTGTAAAAGTTGCACTGAGTGAACTGCTTTCAACATTATAATAATTATTTAAGCTACCACCTGCGCCTATATGATAAGAGGTATGTGCACCTGCATAAAAATGTTGTGCAAAAGAAGTCTTTACATTTGTAAGTGTTGTAAGCAATGTAATTGATGTGAATAGTAATTTTTTTATCATTTGTTATTTATTTATGTTGGGTGAAAATACTATTCTTATTTACTTAAACAAATTATAATAAATTTTAAATTATCAATTCAAGTAACCTATATTATATGATTCGTTCGAAGGTTGGTTTTAAATATTATTAAATAAATGAAATGAAATCAATTCAATGAGAAAATTAGAAAACTGAGAAATAAGTATGAATTGATATCTGTATATTAATTTCAGACAAATCTTAAATTTAATTTGTTTCTATTACTTTTGCATTCAAACAATTTTACATGAGCATACGACTTTTAATTACTGGTGGCACATTCGACAAAGAATATGATTTGCTGAATGGAAAACTTTATTTCACCGATACGCATGTGGATGAAATATTAAAACGCGGTCGTAATACAACTGATGTAAGCACTCGTACATTGATGATGGTGGATAGTCTTGAAATGACAGACGAAGATCGTGAGCTCATCGTATCGCAATGTATCAAATGCGACGAAGAGAAAATTATTATAACACATGGTACAGATACCATGGTTGAAACGGCATTGGAGTTAAAAGCTGCCGGTATCGATAAAACAATTGTATTAACTGGCGCTATGATACCTTATACTTTTGGATCAAGTGATGGTTTGTATAATATGGGTAGTGCGATGGCCTTTGTACAAACCTTACCGAATGGTGTTTATATAGCAATGAATGGAAAATATTATGCAGCTGATAATGTGCAGAAAAACAAAAAGACAGGTTATTTTGAAGTGTTGAAATAGATTGCTTTCACGTAATTTATTTCGGCTTAAATATAGTTGTAAGCATCGAATACAAATGTGGATGATTTCGTTCAAGCAATGTTGGTTTCTCAAAAAAATATTCTGCTATCACTGCAAAAAATTCTGCTTCATTGGTACTCGCATAAGGATTGATTTCAGTTTCATTTTCTTTGATGTCTTGTATCATACCACGAATCAATCTTAGCCAAGGTGTAATCAAATCATTAGGTAATAAGTAAGCTGGAACGCCATCTATGACCCCATCTGCATGATCGATTAAATGTACAAATTCGTGTATGGCCGTGTGGCTTCCATCGCGTCTTTCAAAGCCTTCACGCAAAGCTCGTAATGATAAAAGCATCGTGCTATTCAATGCGCCTTCACCAACCATGCCCATTAGTTTATGGTCTTTATTTACCTTGAAATTTTCGTCAAAATGATCTTCATACAATAAGACTTCTTTGATGTTGTTGTATTCCCAATCAGGAAAATTAAAAATAGGTATGATAGCACTCGAAGCAATTAATACTTCGTCTAATAACTCATGTTTTGCATTGCCTACAGAAGTAAATCGAACATGCTCTAAAAAATGAATCACCCGAAGTTTAAAACTTTCTCTACGTATAGGATTTTCAATAGCTTTATAAAAGTCAACTTCCTCTATTAATATTTTTTCAATTTGTATTGGATCAACTTTTTTGTTCGTGACATTTGTCCGATTTATATTTTTTTTGACCAAAAAATATAAACCTACTAAAGCAAGTAAGACGAAGATAATTGGCATACTATTTTTTGTAAAGATAATTGTTCTTTTATTCTGTATGCCAACCCTTCATCTAACATTACCTACATATAATACTATGAAACTGCTTCCTCGAAATAATCGGGACAGGGGCAAAGACTCCTAGAGACATTATATTCTGTAAATGGAATAAACAATCGAATATTCAAACGGTTCACTAAAAAACCGCCCTCCATTGCTGAAGGGCGGTTTTGTCTTTCGACTTTATACTATCTACTTTATACTCAGTATTAGTCATTCTTCTTCACTTTGCTCACGTGAGTCAACTGATTGTTTTCTAATATTTGTACTGTGTATACGCCGCTTGCAATATCACCTAAGCTTAGGCTTAGTTTATTCATGCCCACTTCACTACGTGCTTGGATTTGTTTTACGATGCGGCCACTCATATCCATTACTTTTACTGTTGTGTTTTGAACCTTGTTTGTATACAAGTCGATGTTCAACACATCTTGTGTTGGATTTGGATAGATACTCACAGTGCTGCCATTGGTACCCCAGATGATATCTACAACTTTTGCATTCATTGTGCTATGGTTGTCGATGTCTACTTGTTGTAAACGGTAGTAGTTGTGACCTAATTGTGGTTTTGTGTTCTCGAAGCTATAGTTCAATATACTTGAGCTATTGCCGTTTGGAGCTTGGCTCGTTACTTTAGCTATTGTAGTAAAGTTGATACCATCTGTTCCGTGTTGCAAATTGAAGTAAGCATTGTTTTGCTCGCTTGCTGTTGTCCACTCTAGCATATCGCTTGTTGACATTTTGCGACCACTGAAGTTTGTAACTGTTGCTGGTAATGGGATATTACCTGGATTCACACTATGTACTCTGAATTGGCTAAAGCTTGGTGTGTTGAAGCTCAACTCCCAATATGTGCCATTCCAGTTTACAGTTGGTGTAATCACTACTGGTGAATTACCTAAACCTGCATCGGTGTTTTTAGTGATACGAATGTTCGCAATGTTTGGATCTGCATTGTTACCACTTGTTGGTAATGGTAAGTATGGTGCAGTTACACTTGCATTGTAATCGTTGAAGTCTGCTTGGTTGATGTACAAGATCACATCTGCTGAGCCATTGCTCGTTGGTGTGATTTGATACCAACGACGTACGAATGGTTGACCATTGTGTATGCCTGCTGTTGCATCTACGTTTACAGTTGCTGTAGTTAAGCCTAGGATGTTTCCACCTGCACCATCGTCTACGGTTGCAATTAAGTTACAACTTGCATCGCTATAGTTTACGTTGAAGTCATCATTGTGTGCTTGACTTTGGTTTGATGTTGCTGGTGCTATTGTACCTGATGCTGGTGTTACGGTTACAGTTACACTGCTCGTTGCACTACATCCGATACCATCTGTACCTGTTACGGTATACGTTGCTGTTGCTGTGGCTACAAATGGTGTATTGTCTGATAATCCACCTGACCAAGTGTAAGTGCTTGCGCCACTACCCATTGGTGTTACAACCGTGTTGTTACATGTTGTTGTTGGTGTTGCGCCTGCTGTTACCAATGGTGCTGCATTCATGTTGACAACTGCTGTTGCTGTATTGCTACAACCATTACCGTCTGTACCTGTTACTGTGTATGTAGTAGGTCCGCTAGTTACAGTGAATGGTGTTGCATTTGTAATACCACCAGTCCATACATAGCTAGATGCACCAACGCCAGATATTGTCGCACTTGCGTTTTCACATACTGCTTGTATTGCAGGTGTTGCTGTTACGGTTGGTAAAGGATTGACATTTACAGTTACACTTGTTGTACCTGTACATCCATTTGCATCTGAACCTATGACTGTATAGATAGTTGTAGAAAGTGGATTTACATTAATTGGAGAGCCAGTAATTATACCAGGATTCCAACTATAGGTAGTTGCACCTGTACCTGTAAGCGTAGCTGTTGCGCCAGCACATATTGTAGTAGGTGTCACAGTTGCTGATACCACAGAAGAAGTTGCCAATAATTGAAGGACTTCAGCTGCATTTAATGCTCTATTGTATAATCTAAACTCATCAAGTTTGCCTCCTAATGGAGCTCCAATATTTGAACCATAACCCATTACTTTTAAAGGACCCGTACCTGTAAGGTTTGGAGCAGTTTGAGCAACTGTAGATACTAATACACCATTTAAATAACCTTTTACATTGTTTAAAGTTGCATCATATACATAGGTATTCAGTGTCGGTGTTGATTGAGCACCGCCTGGAATTGTAATATCTGTTAAACCTGCACCACGCAAAATCCAATTTCCTGCTCCTGCGACGCCATTGGTAAAGCATCTGAAACTATTTGTATTAGCATCTCCAAATATATAATAAAGGGCTGCCGTTGAACCAAACCCCGCCGACCAAAAAGAAATAGTCCAAGATCCTCCACCTAAATTAGGTGCATAACCTGTATTCAGATAATCCGTTGTTGAACTTATACCAGATCCAACTAAAGCGCCGCCCGTTTGTCCTGTAGAACCTTGAGTAAGGCCACCTAGAATTGAAGCAGTTGCAGTACCCGGAGGAGGAGTTAAGGCTTGATTAGGTACGGATGTACCTACACCATCAAATTTATAGTATAATAATTCAGGATTAGGTATGACTAAATTATATGGATTTTGTGTTGTAGTTATTACTACTGTACTAGAGGCACTGCACCCAATTGCATCCGTTCCAACAACAGTATACGTGCCAGCAATGGCTGGTGTTAAAGTTGTATCACTTGTCAAAGTTGAATTAGCATTCCAAGTATAAGTGCTTGCACCGCCACTTTGTAAGGTAACTGGACTGCCAAAACATACGGTGTCATTTGGTGTTGCTGTGGCAGTGACTGTTGGAATTGGATTTACTGTAACAGCTAACGTAGCCGTTGATGAACAACCTGCAGTAGTTCCAGTTACTGTGTAAGTAGAAGAGGATGCAGGAATAAACGAAACACCATCTATTGGTGTATTTATGCCATCTGTCCATGTATACGTTGTAGCACCTCCACCGTTCAAGGTTACATTACCTCCTGCACATATAGTAGTTGCAGGTGATGGTATCGAACTTGCTGTGACCGTAGGGATTGGATTCACGGTTACTGCTAGCGTTGCTGTTGATGAACATCCTGATGATGTTCCTGTTACAGTATAAGTAGAAGAAGCTGCAGGTATAAATGAAACACCATCTGTTTGGGTGTTTACTCCATCTGACCAAGTATACGTTGTAGCTCCACCGCCAGTTAAGGTAACACTACTACCAGCACATACTGTTGCTGGAGATGGTGTTGAACTTGC
>CANHGW010000026.1 GCA_947460175.1 Bacteroidota bacterium
TGATTCGATTAGAATATTGATTAGAAATAATCCATAAACGACTTATGCAAAGTATACAAATGAGTATTAAAAAAACATTTAAGAAAGTTTGAACAAAACGAGTAAGATGTAATTTCAATAAGGACGACATAGATAATGAAATCAACAATGGAATAGCCAAGTACATATTTTCAAGATAAAACTCATCTGCTTTCGGATGAGTAATATTAATCATGAAAAAATAGCCTAAAATACCTAGAACACTTAATCCAAGTAAAATATACTTTTTGTATTGAATCAATAATAGAATTAAAACTAAAACACTCAATGTCACACCAATGTATATCGTATACGAATTGCTCAAAAATAGCTTTGTAGAATCGGTACTGAAATAATTTGGGAAAAGAGAGATGAAATTTTGGGTACGTTCATGTGCTCCTTCATCATACCAATTTTTAAAAAACTGCCTTTTAATCAAATAAACACCCAAAGCCATAAGCAAAGAAATACCTAAAATTCTATTATCCCAATATTGACCAATACCGAATAGCAATATGACACTAACTGTGAAAACGGGAAATGCCAAAGGATGAAAAAACACAAGTGTAACCACACCTATAAATAAGAGACCATATTGTATAAATCCTACTTTACTAAACTGTTTTTCTTCCATAAAACATATGAGTCCAATCATAAAAGGCAATGCTTGTGAAAATTCAGATTGAATCCAAAAAAACATATGAGTCGTCATCATGGCACTGTAAAAAATTAAAACAAAAGACATTTGAATGCTTTGCTTTCTAAAAGCGCAATAGTAAAAAATCAAACTATGATAAAATATAATCCCTACAGAATAAAGCATAGCTATCATCCAAAGTGGCAAACCCAACAGAATACCTATGAATGGATAAATTTGAGTCAAGCCAGACCCAAATCGATAGACCTGTGGTGCCAATGCATGGGTACGAATCATTTCAAATGTTTGAAACGAAACATCCATAAAAGTGCCTCTTTCTTTGTATAATATTACAGAAAGAATGAATTCTGCTACTAAAAAAAGTACTCCAATGCGTTGAATTGAAGGTATATTTATATTGTTTCCCAAAAAATGTTCTTTTCTCTTATTTGATTAGCAAACCTACAAAAAAGCAAATTCAAGATGCATCTTTATTCTAAATAGTATGCTTGGCGATTTCTTTAACCTCTAAAAGCCCCCTATTTGGCTTTTTAACGTTGCTATTTGGCTTTTTAATGTGAAAAAAAATAAAACGCTATTCATATAATTTATATAAATCATTGTACATTTATACTCTAAAACGATTTTAAGAATGAAAAAAATTTCTATTTTATTAAGTATTTTCATGTTAGCCTTTTCTAGCATGCAAGCTCAGTATTGGCAAATACCCAATCCAAATGCTAACACAAATCCAGGAGGCATAAATGCAGATGACGAGTATCCTGTAGGTGGTGGATTAGCTGCAACATGGGTTACTATTCAAGGACCTTCTGCTACACCTGTTTGGTCTACAAATCAAACATTGCCATTTGCGTTTCAATTCAATGGTGCAGCTGTTACTCAATACAAAGTATCTAACAGTGGTGTACTTACGTTTGATGTTGCAACTGCAGTAGCTGCACCTTCTTTTACAAAAGCAGCGTTACCAAGTGCTTCTATCCCTGATAAATCCGTTTGTATTTGGGGATTAGGTGGTCAAGGTGCTAACGACAATATTGTTTCAAAAACATTTGGTACAGCTCCTAATCGTCAACATTGGATTCAATTTAGTTCTTATGGCTATGGCACATCTATGTCAGATGGTAGTAATTTCTGCTATTGGAGTATTGTATTAGATGAAACTACGAATCGTATTCATATTGTTGATAATAGAACGGGTGGATATGCAGCTGCTGTGAAAGTTGTTTCTGCTGGAGTTCAAATTAATTCGGGTAGTGCAATTTCAGTAGCAACTTCTCCTAACTTAGTTTCTTTAGCAGCAACTGATCCTACATCAGCTGATAATTCTTATTATTCTTTTATTCCTGGTATTCAACCAGCATTTGATATGTCTGTTACTTCAATTACAACTGCCCCTTATCAAGCTGTTGGAAATGTAAATGTAGCAGGTGTTATTCGTAATTTAGGAAGCACTACAATTACCTCATTAACTTTAAACTATAAAATTGATGCTGGTGCAGCAGTTTCGGCTCCTCTGACAGGTTTAAGTATAGCACCTTTGGCTACTTATAATTTCACACACCCTACGCCTTGGGCTGCTACGATTGGTTCTCATACTATTGAGGTATATGCAACTAATTTAAATGGTGCAAATCCTGATGCAAATCCTGGTGATGACAGTAAAATTAAAACTGTATCAGTTATGAGTGAAAATGTTCAACGCTTACCATTATTTGAAATATTTTCAAGTTCTACTTGTGGACCATGTGCTCCTGGAAATACAAATTACAAATCAATCGTAAGTACAAAACCTGCTTCAGAATATGTAAACGTAAAATATCAACAAGATTTCCCGGGTACAGGTGACCCTTATTGTACTACAGAAGCAGTAAACCGCAGAAATTACTATGCAATTAATTCTATCCCTCGTATGGAAATTGATGGTGGATGGGATGGTAATGCAAGTTCATTTACAACTGCAATTTACGATGCAGCTCGTGCTATACCTGCTCAGTACAAACTTGAAGGTACATACGGAGTTAATAATAAAACAGTTACTGCTAAAGCACGTTTCTCTCCTTTATTTAATGCTGCAGGTGCCAAATTATACATAGCTGTATTAGAAAAAAGAACCACTGCAAATGTAAAATCGAATGGTGAAACAGAATTTTTTGATGTAATGAAAAAAATGTTGCCGAATGATGCTGGTACTACAGTTCCTACTGTTACAATTGGGAATTGGGATTCTGTTACGTTGAATTATACATTCAATGGTAACTATCGTTTATCAAGTGATGGCACTACTGCAAACCGAATCAATCATGCAACAGAACATAACATAGAAGAGTTTACTGATTTGTATGTAATTGCATGGATTCAAGGAGCTGATAAACAAGTTTATCAAGCAGCAAACTTAACAAGTTTAACTCCAACAGGAACCGAAGATTTTTCTAATACTATTGAGAATATTAATGTTTATCCTAATCCAACTTCTGATGTTTTAAATATTCAATTAAATATGAAAAACACAGATCAAATAATGGCATCGTTCATTGATTTGAATGGCAATATTATAGAAAGCAAATCTGTTAAAATGGATGCAGGAAAAAATTCAATTCAATTTAAAACATCTGGATTAGCTGCTGGAACATATCATGTGATATTATTTGATTCAAAGAATAATTCATCTGTTCACCAAGTGTTGGTTCAACATTAATAGTTTATTCAAAATCATTCTAAAGCCATTTCTTATGAAATGGCTTTATTTTTTTAATTATAAATTGTACATTAGTGTAACCAAATGCAAACATGAAAAAGAGAATATTTCAATTCCTTCTTATTCTTCCTTTTTATCTAGTTGTATTTTCATGTAAAAAAAAGGATCCCGTTTTAATTATACCTAATGAATTTGATACAATTTCTGCAACATTAACTATTCCTCAAGTTCCCTATAATTACTCATCTCCTTTACTACCTGCTTTTTTTAATAATCAATTCATTCAATTTCAAAATAATACCCCATCTGACAATCCAGTCACTGATTGGGGGGCAACATTGGGACGAGTTTTATTTTATGATAAAGACTTATCAATTAATTCGACAATTGCATGTGCTTCATGTCATCATCAAGAAATTGGTTTCACTGATACTTCAATATTAAGTAAAGGATTTAATGGTGGTTTTACAACCAGGCATTCCATGTCACTTGCGAATGCAGCCTATTATAGCAATGGTAGATTCTTTTGGGATGAACGTGCTCAAACCTTAGAAGAACAAGTACTAAAACCAATACAAGATAGTATAGAAATGGGATTGGATTTAAATACACTACTCAATAGGTTAGTTGCCAAATCGTATTATCCAATTTTATTTAAATATGCTTTTGGAGATAATTCTATAACGACCGAGAGAGTATCTAAAGCTTTAGCTCAATTTATCCGATCCATGGTGTCTTATCGATCTAAATACGATATAGGACTTTCTGAAACAAACAACCGATTAGTAGATTTTCCCAATTATAGTATGGAAGAAAATCATGGCAAGTCAATTTTTATGTCACACCCTGTAATCAACTGTTTTGGATGTCATAATACAGATGTATTCATTGCTGATAATCCTCGTAACAATGGTATTCAATTTGAAAATACCGATCCTGGAATTTTTATACATACACAAAATCCAAATGACTTGGGTAAATTTAAAGTTCCTTCATTGAAAAATGTGGCGTTACGAAAACACTTCATGCACAATGGCAGTCTATCTAGTTTAGATCAAGTTATTGAACATTACAACTCTTCCATTTTACCAAATCCAAATCTTGATGAGGATTTAAAAGACATTGCAAATCATGCACCTAAGCAGATGAATCTTACTCCAACTGAAATGAAGGATTTAAAAGCATTTCTTGAAACTTTAACTGATCATGAATTTATAAGCGATGTGAAATTTAGTTCGCCCTTTAAGTGATTAACTCAAGTCAAGTCAATTTCATTTAATTCAACACCTTCATTACTAACTATCAATTGATAATTGACACCACATTTCAAAGCCATATTACGTGCTTGATGCCCTACAGGGAAATTAAAACAAACTGGATAATCAAATTCTTTAATTTTTTCCCATACAATTTCATATTCAGTCATTCCAAAGGGAACTTCATTGTCCATAGTATCTGTAAAACCTCCAATTAATAATCCCTTGAGATGACTTAATTTATCGGCTCGTAACAATTGCCACAACATTCGATCAAGGTTGTATTTGTATTCAGCTATATCTTCAATAAATAGAATTTTACCATCAGTTTCTATATCACTCGGTGTCCCTATCAAATCGGATAATAAAGCAAGATTTCCGCCTACCAACAAACCAGAAGATTCGCCAGATCGATTCATTTCGTGAGGCTCAATTTTATAACGAATAGGATTCCCCAATAGTACATCATAAATACTTTGTGTTGAAGAAAAATTATAATCTAAGGCTCTGTATCCTCCACACATATGACCATGTATAGAAGCTATATGAAACAAGGAATGAATATGAGAATGAAAACAAGTAATATCGCTGTAACCTAATAACCATTTTGGCTTTTCGATAAATTGTGTGAAATCAATTTGATCCATGATACGAATAGAACCATAGCCACCACGTCCAAATAATATAGCATGAATTGAATCATCATCCAACATTTGTTGTACATCATCCAATCGGTCAGCATCAGTCCCTGAAAATTTAAAATAGGATGTCCCGATCGTTTTACCAACAATAACGCGAAATCCCCAATCGGCCAATTGCTTAATCATATCTTCGATATCTGACATAGAGACCGAACCAGCAGGACAGGTAATTCCAATAGTATCGCCTGGTTTTAAATATGAGGGGATACTGCACATTATTGGTTGCATTGATTAACTTTGCCCAAATATATAAAATCACATGCAGATGGAAGAAAAATCGTCAAAATATGCTTGGAGTTCTAAAATGGGATTAGCAACAGGTGCTTTATTACTCATACTTGGGTTATTTATTTTTTTTACACGACCAGCTGATGCTGCGAACAGAGCCTTACCAGTATTTATGATTATTTATGGCATGTTTAGATTAGGTTTTTCAGCTTATCAACTTTTTGGAAAGAAAAAGAATGAGTTGGGTGAAGAGTGATATTTCTATTACATGATATCATATTTTGATATAACTTTGTCATATATAAATTACATATGAAATCATTATCATTAAAGGTGGAAGATTCAATAATCAAAGAAACGGATGAATTGATTAAAGATATTAAAATATCACGAAATCAATATATTAACCAAGCAATCGATTATTACAATAAACTAAAAAAACGAAAGCAATTAGAAAATAAATTAAAAAGAGCATCGCAACTCGTCAACAAAAATTCGATGGATGTATTGGCGGATTTTGATGAAATAGAAATTACCTATGAAGATTAAACAATGGCATATTTATACGGCCAATTTAAATCCACAATTGGGAACCGAGGCTGGAAAAATACGACCTGTATTGGTTATACAATCTAACATATTAAATGAAATACATCCTTCTACAATCATACTTCCAATAACCACCAATATCATTTTACATGCTGAGCCCCTTCGAATAAATTTAAAAACAAACGAATGTGGTTTGAAAAAAGAATCAGCTATATTAATAGATCAAATAAGAGCAATAGATAATCAGCGATTTGTAAAAGAGATTGGAAAAATAAATAGCATACAAATTAAAAAAATACAACAGTCCTTACTTGAAGTTTTAGACTGGATATAATAAAAAGAATATGATAGATTATAAAAGACATTTAGTTACAGCAGCACTTCCTTATGCCAACGGCCCAGTTCACATTGGTCATTTAGCTGGCAATTTTTTACCTGCTGATATTTATACTCGTTACCTAAGAGCTCGCAAAGAAGATGTGAAATTTATATGTGGTACCGACGAACATGGTGTTCCTATTACCATACGAGCTATGAAAGAAGGTGTTACACCTCAAGAAATAGTAGACAAGTATTACAACATTATCAATGATAGCCTCAAAACGATGGGTATTTCATTTGATATTTTTTCTCGTACATCACGTGAAATTCATAAAGAAACCTCACAAGCTTTTTTTAAAAATTTATATGATCAAGGCATTTTCGAGGAAAGAGAATCTGAGCAGTTTTACGACGACGAAAAAAAGATGTTCCTAGCAGATCGATACATCACAGGTACTTGCCCTAAATGTGAAAATGAAAGTGCCTATGGCGATCAATGCGAAAAATGTGGCTCTACCCTTTCGCCCGAAGAACTCATTAACCCTAAAAGTGCATTGAGCAATTCTGTACCCATTAAAAAAACAACTAAACATTGGTTTCTGCCTTTACAAAATTACGAACCATGGCTTAAGCAATGGATATTAGAAGATCATAAAGAATGGAAAAACAATGTGTATGGCCAATGCAAAAGTTGGCTCGACAGTGGTTTGAATCCTCGAGCAATGACACGCGATAGCAATTGGGGCGTTCCAGTTCCTTTACCTGATGCCGAAGGCAAAGTTTTATATGTATGGTTTGATGCACCTATTGGTTATATCTCTGCAACCAAGGAATTAACACCACAATGGAGTGATTATTGGTGTAAAGAAGATACAAAGTTGGTTCACTTTTTAGGTAAAGACAATATCGTATTTCATTGCATTATTTTCCCTGCGATGCTTAAAGCACATGGTGGATTTGTATTACCTGACAATGTACCAGCCAATGAATTTTTAAATATTGAAGGTGACAAAGTAAGTACAAGTAGAAACTGGGCTGTGTGGGTAGATGAATATGTGAAAGATTTTCCCGATATGCAAGATTCACTACGTTATGTATTATGTGCAAATGCACCTGAAAATAAAGACAATGATTTCACTTGGAAAGATTTTCAAGAACGAAATAATAGTGAGTTAGTGGCTATTTTCGGAAACTATGTAAATCGTGCATTTGTACTAATGCATAAGTTGTGTGGTGGTAAAGTACCAGCTTTTCATATAGAATTGAAAGATGCTGCAGATGATGCTTTGTTTGAAAAAATTGTACAAACTAAAAAAACAATCGAACATTGTATAGAAAATTATAAATTCAGAGAAGGCCTGTTTGCAGTTATAGATTTAGCAAGGGAAGGCAATAAATATTTGCAAGACAAAGAACCTTGGAAAAAAGCTGGTCAACAAGAATTGATTGATAATAGTTTACACATGTGTCTTCAATTGTGTGCCAACTTAGCTATTTATTGCAATCCATTTTTACCATTCACTGCACTGAAACTTTGCAACATGATGAAAGTAGTGGATCGCATGCTAGACTGGGAAAATGGTGGAAGTTTAAAATTATTAAAAGTAGGCTATGCACTACGTGCACCAGAGTTACTTTTTCGAAAGGTAGAAGATAGTGAAATAGAAGCCCAAGTAGAAAAACTGAAGGCAGGAAGCGCAAAGGCAATTGGTAGTGTTCATTCTCCTGCAGAAGAATCACCTGAGATTAAAATACCAGCAATAAAACCTCTCATTACTTTTGACGATTTTGATAAAATAGATTTAAGAGCAGGTAAAATAATCGCTGCTGAAAAAGTAGAAAAGGCAGACAAATTATTAAAGCTGACGGTTGATCTAGGATTTGAACAACGAACAGTTGTAAGTGGTATTGCATTATATTTCAAACCAGAAGATGTCATTGGCAAACAGGTAACCTTAGTGGCTAACTTAGCACCTCGAAAAATGAGAGGAATTGAAAGCAATGGCATGATTTTAATGGCTGAAAATGCTGATGGTAATATGGTGTTTGTAAATCCTGATTCGGACGCTTTAAATGGATGTGTAATTAAATAATCCTGACAATAACTCTCAATTAGAAACGTTTTAGTTGTATGAAAATTATTTATCAAATTCTATTTTCGTTTCTGTTCATTCTATTCACTTGTAAAACCTCTCGCTCTCAAGTGACGCATGGTGTAAGTTTTCAAGTTGGAGTTACTGGCACCTACTATAAATCAAGTGTAAAAGATTCAAAATCTTATAGCACCTTGTTTATGCCAATTATGGCCTTTGATTATAGCAAATTCAACGATAATATATTTTGGGGCGGAGTTGGATATGGTTTATCACCTCGCATGATGCCTTTGTATAAATATCAAGATGGAACAAAAATAGGCATTGAGTATCCTGAATTTTGGTTTAGAGTTCGTACAGGATTAAAGATTCAAAATGAATTTTTATCACACTTACCTCATATTGGCTTAGGAATTGCAATCAATTCTGAAGTCTCTAATTATACCAACAATGGATTTCAAAACGGTATATCTTATTATGATTTAGGTGATAGTCTTTATAATGTTGCCAAGTATCGACCTTATATTGAATTAGCTAATACTATGATTAATTCTACATTTAGAGAAGCTAAACGAAATATGTTTATAACATTCGGAATACGCTACTATCCGTTGCCTGTATTCACGAAAAAAGTGGATGTAACATATAATTATAATAGCTTCAAGCAAGTGCAATACAATATAATGGAAGTATTTATCAGTGCTGGAATTCAAAAGAATTTTCAACGATAACACTACCTAAGTAATGTGACATCACCCTGTAATTGTTTTTTTTCACTTTGGGTTGCACAATCATAAGTAAGGATATAAAAATAAGTTCCTACTTCACATTTTACGCCCTTATACATTCCATCCCATTTATTATTTTTAGTAGTTGTCTCAAAAAGTTGTTGCCCCCATCGATTGAAAACTACTAATTTAAAATCCCTCAAATTTTCGATTTCGATTACACCAAATTGATCATTCACTTGATCCCCATTGGGAGTAAAACTATTTGGAATTTCTACTCTTGTACAACATTCACTTACGTTGACAGTCGTAGTTGCTTGACTAGTACATCCATTTAAGCCAGTTACGGTAAGGGTATACGTGGTAGTAACTGAAGGAGATGCAATAGGCTGAGCAATAGTAGCATTGTTTAAACTTGCAGCAGGTTCCCAACGATAAATCAGATCAGGCAATGCAGGTGTACCAATTTGAAATGATTTTGTAGTACAATCAATAGAGCCGGATAAGCCAGCATCAATTATCGGAGGTAGTTGATCGACTGTTACATTCATCGAGTATTTACAAAAATCATTGATGGTCAATGTGTATGTTGTATTAGAAGTTACATTTACTATTGGCTGTGCAATATTCGAGGAACTTAATCCAGCTGGAGGATCCCATTGATAGGTGTTGCCACTTTCTGGCAATGGTCCTATTTGAGTTTCCCTAGTTATACAATCGAGTGTGACATTATCTAACTCAAATGATAAACAAAAAATAAAACCGAAATCTTGACTATGATCATTTTGACCATTCATACCAGTTTTAACTTTTAACGATGGGATTGTACTTAACAATACAGCATCATTGTCTCTTACATCTGGCTGCCCGGCTCCACCTACATCGAGTAAAGTAAGTTTATATCCCAACAATTCATTGGTACCAAGTCCAGCATTCCAATCTGAGTTTGCTATTCGAACAATATAGGTTCTATTCGCTATTGGTCCAGCTTGCAACCCTGGTGTTACTGGATCACCATCAATGACATTCGAAGGATCAAAAGAATAGTTTCCATTATTACTAGTAGTAGAAATGCCCAATGCAGCACCATCCGGTATGTCATCATTATTAAAATCGGCAAATAATTCTACACTCACATTATTTAAACCTAGTTCATTGGCGTCTTGTATTCCATCTGCATCAACATCCAACCATATTCGATTTCCTATTTGAATCAAGGGAGCATCACCTGCCAATTCAACATCTCCCATCGAATTTCCTTTACCATATTCAACAGTAGATGCTAATTTCAAACCAGAAAGCTCCACACCAGTATTGCTATGATACAATCCTGTACCATTGCATAATATACCTATTGGATTCATCACTGCTGCTATAAAAGAATCAGATTTAGGTATCATTGCCACAGATCCTACACTACCTTCTTGTTCTCCCATATCATGAAAAAATTCACCACCTCCTATACCTTGATTGTTACCGATTCCCCATCCATTATACGTTACACCATTTGAGATGTAACTTCCATTATCCTCTATAGTAAATTGACCAGTATTACAGTTTACACCTGCAATTAATAAATCGCCTCCTATTACATATGAAACATTGGCTGCTCCGGTTAAATTCCGACGACCACCATAACTATATTGATGTCCAGAACGATCCATTAAATCAATGACCATATCGCCTCGTTGATTAAAACCAATATCAGACAATATTGGAGTTGGACGAGACATTTCACCACCTCCTGATAAATTGGTTGTATTTTTACTCCACGGATACCATTGATTTGAACCCATAGGTCCAGCGCTACCTTTAGTATAATTTAATGGTAATGTAAAAATCGGTGTTGGATTTATAACTGGAGTCCCCATCGGATCGGTCATTTCAAATACATAAGCAAATAAATCACTTGGTCCATTGACAATATTTTGTCCACCATTTTCGCCAGTACTTACTGCTCCTATATACATTTTTCCAAAATGATTGCACAACGCAAAACCTCTTAATAATCCATTATTAACTGCAATGAGCGGAAGACTATAAGAAGTAACTGAAACGACACTTTGAGGATTCATTACATTATCCAGTTCCAATCGATAGATTTTACGGTCGTACAAATTTGATAAAAATAGGAAACGTCCATCGTCTGTGATATCTAAATCTCCAATTCCAACCTTACAAGCCTGTTCCATAGTAGCAGGGTCATTAGAAGGGCCATTATTTGCACTTATTAATTCCCTTCCTCCTATACCATTTACACCTACTACCCCTAAGCCTTCTGGCTCACCAGTTAAAGGGTCAATGGGTCCTAAATAAGTAGCTTCTGTACCACCTGCATTGATAGTAAATGAAGATCCCAACCCGAAAGGAACAGCAGCAGCAGAAGCACGAGTCCGATTACCATTGGCATCCATATCATAAAAATTTGTAACTATAAAGGAAGCTCCAGATGGCTCTAATAAATAAATACCCCCGGTTCCTAAAGGACCTAAACCTGCAAATCGCTTGAGGAATGCCGATGTAAATAATTTTTTAGCATGCTTGCTGTAGGCAACACCCCATATAGCACCAACATTTGATGTAGGTAATTGCATGGGTGAAACAAAATTTGTACCACTACTTTTATAATTGTGTCCAAACAATGCAATTGAATTTGCAGCAGCGCCAGCAACCAATGGGTCTCCTCTGTTAAATTTTGTAACAAAGGCATCTGGATTATTGTTGATTAAATATTCAGATGGATTTTGAATCGAATAATTAACATTGGATGTTGATGCATATATAAAACGGATATTTTCACCATCAGGAGCCATTGAAGAAAAATCTACAAGATTTGTAAAACATGTGTAATTTGGTTGTAATTCAAACTCAATACGAACAGTATCTATAAAAGGTAATGAATATGAGCCATTAGGGGCAGTGATTGTTGTATTTACAATGGTATTCGTTTTATCATATGCATTTACAATTACACCTTCGATTCCTGGCTCAAGATTCGGAGCAATAGATTGCTGTATGCCATCTCCATTATAATCTCTAAATACCGTTCCACTTATTTGAGCTTTTAATTGAATATTAAAAAATAATATAAAACTGAAAATATAAATGATTCTCATATCAAAACGATTTAATTAATATATTAAACTATTGGACGTTGAAAATACGAAATAAGTTTGAATTTTAATTTTTCAATAGATATTGAAAACCTCTATTCTCAAAAAATTAAAAAAAATATGAAAATTCCTAACCTAAAGAAGGAATATTATTGATCAGTACTGCAAAAAAGTAGAAACACTAAGCAATCTTTTTGGTTTCTAAAAAATCAACCCATTGATTCAATTGCTTATTTTTAAGAACTCTTGGAAATTTATTCATAGCCCCAAATTTTCCAGTTACGTGTAAAAAATCAATAAACACAGAAGAAGGTAATACTTCAATAAACACATTTTTCAAAGCCGACGTTCGTTCTACTGCATAGTCATCATTGATACGGACCAATGTTTCATCAATACTTTTTATCACCTCTTGAGCATTAACCATTTTATCATCACAGCCAATATACCATTTGTGAGCAAATAACCCTTCATGCATTTCACCACCAACTGTAAATTCTTTAATGGTAATATTCAGTTTCTTTTGCACTTCATCGATGGCTTTGTTCATATTGTCTACACTCATGTGTTCACCACAAAGACTTAAAAATTGTTTCGTACGACCTGTTATTATAAATTCCGATTGTTTTACAGAAGTAAATCGAATCACATCACCTATAATATAACGCCAAGCCCCTGCACAAGTTGATAATACAACGGCATAATCTTTACCTTCTACTACTTCATTGACCATATAGGCCTTAGCCCCTTGTATTACTTCACCATCTTCAGTGAAATTTTCTTCATTAAATGGTACAAATTCATAAAATATACCGTTGTTCAAAATCAATTTAATCCCTTTAGTATCGGGTCGGGCTTGAAAACCAAACGAACCTTCTGAAGCCATATAAGTTTCGATATAAGTGATCGGCTTGCCCAGTATATTTTTAAAATTTTCTTTATAAGGCTCAAATGAAACACCTCCATGAATATAAAGAGACAAATTGGGCCATATTTCATGAATATTTTTAACCTTATGATATTTTATTATTTCTTCAAATACAATTAAAACCCAAGCAGGAACACCGCATACTGTGCCTACATTCCATTTGGGTGCTTTACGTACAATCAATTTAATTCGATCTTCCCAACGCTTTCGTTTCGAAATGCTTTGTCCAGGCTTGTAAAATAAAAATGACAACCATTTAGGCATATTCTTGGCACTTATTCCACTCATATCACCTTCGTAGTAATCGCCCTGTTCAAATAAGGATGTGGTACCTCCTAACATCAATACCCCTTTTTCAAATACATTTGAAGGAAGATTGAAATTTTGCATCGAGTAAAACTGCTTGAAGCCAGCTCGTTTCACTGATTTGATCATATCATCCGTCACAGGTATATGCTTACTCGAACTCTCAGAAGTGCCCGAACTCAACGCAAAATATTTTACTTTCCCTGGCCAACATATATTTCGCTCACCTTCATGGCAGAATTTCCACCATCGACTATACATTTGGTTGTAGTTATGAAATGGGATTCTTTTTTTAAATTCTTCATAACTGGAATCTGAATTGGCAATCGTATTAAAATCATAGTGTTTACCAAAATGAGTATTACGTGCTTTTTTCAACAAACGGCTTAAAACTTGTTGTTGATATGAACGAGGCGTACCAGTCAGTATTGTAAATGATTTTCGTATTCGTAACGACCTGCTGATTAAATTACCTAATAGTGCCAATTAGTTGTTGTTTTAGAAAGGAGGACAAAAATAATCGTAGTTTCATTCTGAAAAAAGTTTTACGACCATGTATTTCAATGTTTTAAGTTAAAGTATCTATTTACAAGATGTATTTACCAATTCACAAAGGCTCTATTGAAAATATCATCTGCTAATTGATCTGAGATAGTATTGATTAATTGAGTTTCTACAGTTTGAATATTTTGAGAAGAGCTAAAATCGGCAAATCGAGTGAAATTTTGAGTAAATCCGCCTTTTTCACTCAATTTATTGACAAATGTAATACCTACAGTGATGGTTAATCGGTTTTTTGCACTTGTTTCGGTACCCGAAATAGCAGCTACTGATACATCATACGCTGTAATTTCACCAGAAAGGTCATAATCTGTATTATCTGAATTAACCTGAGCGAGAGAGGATTGTGATAAAATTCGTTGGCGAAGTTTCTCTGTAAAAACTGAGCTTAAGGATGGAGCAACTGTACGAGCATTGTTTTCAATAAAATGAATATTAATCGTTTTGCCCTCGATGGCTGCTCCTGTAAAACTATAAATTCCACAGGAGTTCAGTAAAAATAATAAGATTACTAATAAGTAGCTATTACTCTTCAATATCATATTCTTTAATTTTACGATACAACGTACGTTCAGATATTCCAAGTTCAGATGCTGCATCACGTCTACGACTCCGATGCTTTTTGAGAGCTTTAATGATAAATTCTCGTTCACGATCAGCTAAGTTTAATGTTTCTTCCACAGTGTGAACTGCTTCTAATTTTTGAGCTTCATTATTAGAAAATATAATTGACTTATTACTTGAGTTAGGCTGACTTAACTCATTGGTTGTGAATGGAATAATCTGTTCATCTCCAACCATTTCATTTGAATAAGTATGACTCAATGCTGGATTTTTGACGATTTCAAAAAACATCTTTTTAAGGTCGTTGACATCCTTTTTCATATCAAAAAACAACTTGTACAAGATATCACGTTCACTAGCGAAATCGGAATTTCCCGATGAATTCTGTGCCGTAATCATAGGCATATTCTCCTGATAATGGTTTGGTATGAAATATTTCAATTCATCCGAATTGACTGTTTTATGAGGAGCAAGTACCGAAATCTGTTCGGCCATGTTTTTCAACTCACGAATATTTCCCGGCCATCTGTAATTCATTAAAATCATTTTCGCATCATCGGTCAATTGTATGGGAGACGATTTATACTTATCTGCAAAATCCACGCAGAATTTTCTGAAAAGCAATGGAATATCTTCTTTTCTCTCCCTAAGCGATGCTACTCGTATAGGCACTGTACTTAATCGATAATACAAATCCTCACGAAAACGACCAGCGTTTACAAGTAATAATAAGTCTTTATTTGTCGCTGCAATTACACGTACATCTGTTTTTTGAACTTTCGAAGAACCTACTCGTATATACTCACCTGTTTCTAATACACGAAGTAAGCGAGCTTGAGTACCTAAGGGCAATTCCCCTATTTCATCTAAAAAAATTGTACCACCACTGACTGTTTCAAAATAACCTTTTCTACTTTCAGTAGCACTGGTAAAAGACCCTTTTTCATGTCCAAACAATTCACTATCGATAGTTCCTTCTGGAATTGCTCCACAGTTGATTGCAATAAATGAATTATGTTTTCGGGCACTTTGTGAATGGATAATTTGAGAAAAAACCTCTTTACCCACACCACTTTCACCTTGTATCAATACCGTTAAATCAGTATTAGCAACTTGCGAAGCCACTGTCAATGAATAATTGAGTGAAGGGTCGTTTCCTATAATCCCAAATCGATTTTTAAGGGATTGCAATTCCTGATCTGTAAGCATATATTAGAATAGGTGACAAAGTTACCGCTTTGATGCGAAATTGTCATTTATTTGTTCTTAATTAAATCTTAATTCTAAACGTTAGAACCAAAATTATACAATACCCATTGTTGAACTTTAGTAACCGAAATGATACTTGATCTCTGAGGCACGACGTGTCCGCCGTGGTGGAAGAGTCTCAACGAAAATATTAGGTATCACCAGATCCTTCGCTGCACTCAGGAAACGAAACGGTTAGGCATATAAAATGGTATTCGGTCTATGAGGAACGATGCAGTCTGACCTTGAGATGGCTTCGTGCCTCGTCAAGACATGATGTTTTGTAACACTCAGATTCGGGTACACCACTAGTTGCTCACTGCCAACATACTCTATTTTGCTCAAAGCATTTTGCTCACTGCATTTTGCTCACTGCTTACTGCACAATACTCACTACCATGTTACGCCACTTTCAAATACGAAAATTTCGATTTCTCAATTTTCTCTTTAGCATAATCGTAGGTAATTACAAACTCATGAATATGTTTTTCGCCCGGCAATTCATACATCGCATCATTCATCACCAACTCACAGATTGAACGTAACCCACGTCCACCGAGTTTAAATTCAATGGCTTTTTCTACGATATAATCCAGGGCTTCATCTGTGATGGTAAGTTTAATATTTTCGTATTCAAACAGTCGAGTATATTGTTTAATCAAAGCATTTTTAGGTTCAGTCAAGATACGACGCAAGGCATTTTTATCCAAGGATTTCAAGAAAGTAACCACAGGTAATCGACCTAACAACTCGGGTATCAACCCATACGATCGCAAATCCATGGTATTGATATATTGTATCAAAGTATCTTTTTCCAACGCACTGTTTTCATTATTGGATTTAAATCCAATTGCCGATGTTTGTATACGACGTGCAATCACTTTATCAATACCTTCAAACGCTCCGCCACAAATAAAAAGGATATTTTGTGTATTCACTTTCACCATTTTCTGATCGGGATGTTTACGACCTCCTTGTGGTGGTACCAATACTTCCGAACCTTCCAACAATTTCAACATGGCTTGTTGTACTCCTTCTCCACTCACATCACGTGTGATGGATGGGTTGTCGCTTTTGCGTCCTATTTTATCAATTTCATCAATAAATACGATACCCTTTTCGGCTTGCTCAACATCATAATCGGCCGATTGAAGTAATCGAGATAGAATACTTTCTACATCTTCGCCTACATAACCTGCTTCGGTAAATACAGTTGCATCGGCTATAGCAAAAGGTACATTCAACATTTTGGCAATGGATTTAGCAAGGAGAGTTTTGCCAGAACCTGTCTCTCCTACCATAATAATATTCGATTTTTCAATCTCTACATCATCACTTACTTTCTGATTCAATCGTTTGTAATGGTTGTATATAGCCACACTCAATACGCGTTTGGCTTCTTCTTGTCCTATTACATATTGATCGAGATAGGCTGTAATATCTTTGGGCTTGTAATTAAATTTGGTTGTAAATTTCCCTTTCGATTGCGGAGCATCTTCTGGTGTATATTTACCCAATTCTTGTTCTATTATCTGTGTGGCATTGTATATACATTCATCGCAAATAGATGATTTTGCACCACTCACAATCATTCTTACTTCATCACTTTTTTTGAGACAAAAAGCGCATTGAACTATTTTTTCTTTTGACATAGCTACAAAAGTAACAAAAAATGAAAGATATTTGCGTTTTTGCCATGCAGAGACCTTTTCAAATACCACAAATTTTAGGACATAAATACATATTCGATGAATTGTTGGATATGAACTTACTCAATACCCGCTATGCAAATCATAGACGATTGCGTGTATTTCATCACAAAGGGCGAAACTGCATCAACGCAACCTGCAATAAAGTAGGTACTTATCTTATTAAAGCCCGTAATCATGCAGGAGGATTTCATATAGATTTGTATACTGAGGAGTTTGAACTCATGACAATCGATCATATTTTACCAAAAAGCAAAGGCGGTAAGGATACCCTCGAAAATCTACAACCCATGTGCCATAGTTGCAATGCGCAAAAAGCTGATAAAGTATAACGTTTGTCTTAAAAATGTTATCAAAATAAAGTGTTTCAGTAAGATTTAAAAATAATTTATAGAATAGTTTTTATTTATTTGAAGATTGCATTTTTGTAGCCTATTTTTGTAGGATATATTTAAAAAATTATGATGCTTCTCGAAACGATGAATGCCCCTATAAATTATTTACCAATTGTAATCCAATTGTTGGTTGCCATAGGATTTGTAGCTGTCATGATGGGTGCTACCCACTTATTAGGTCCTAAACGTATTACTAGCGACAAATTGGCCAATTTCGAATGTGGAATTGAAGAAGAAGGCAATGCTCGTCAACCGATGTCGGTTAAGTACTTTTTAATAGCCATCTTGTTTGTACTATTTGATGTAGAAGTTATTTTCTTTTATCCCTATGCAGTCAATTTCAAGTCGTTGGGCTGGGAAGGATTTCTTGCAGTAGCTATGTTTGTTGGATTTTTTGTAATTGGGTTTACCTATATAATCAAAAAGGGTGCTTTGAATTGGGAGGAATAATTTACAAATAGTACAATAGAAAGAACTTGATTTTAATACCTCATTAATCGTTTAATAAATAAAAATACATGCGTCCAGTAACTCATAATACCAAAGTTAAATTTGTAGAACCTCCTCAAGGTCATGCAGGAGAAGGATTCTTTGCTATGAAAATGAGTGAAGCAGTTGGCTTGGCTCGTAGTAATTCTATTTGGCCTTTACCATTTGCTACATCTTGTTGTGGAATTGAATTTATGGCAACAGCTGCAGCTCACTACGATTTATCCCGTTTTGGATCAGAACGTATGGCATTTACCCCACGTCAGTGTGATGTAATGATGGTGATGGGAACTATTTCAAAAAAAATGGCTCCTGTAGTACGTCAAGTGTATCTACAAATGGCCGAACCAAGATGGGTAATGGCAGTAGGTGCATGTGCATCTAGTGGTGGCATCTTTGATACCTATTCGGTATTACAAGGCATCGATCAGATAATTCCTGTGGATGTATACGTACCAGGTTGCCCTCCTCGCCCTGAAGCTATTTTAGATGGTTTTATGCGTATCCAAGATTTAGTGAAAGAGGAAAGCTTACGCCGCAGACATAGCGACAAATACAAAGAATTGCTCAATAGTTACGGAATCCAATAGTCAACGAATATTTTAGAACTTAGCACATGTTAACAAACGAGATAATACAACAACGATTGGTTGAGAAATTTGGAGAACAAGTTTCCAATTTTATCATGCATTATGACATTTTAACTTTTGAAACAGAAAAAGACAATAACTTGAAAGTATTATCTTTTCTGAAAGATAGTCAAGAACTAGGCTTTACCTTTTTAAATGATCTTACAGCCGTTCATTATCCAAATGATAAAGACAGAGAATTAATGGTTGTATACATGCTCCAAAACATTCGAGCAGGTATTCGTATTCGTATGAAAATATATACACCCATTAGTAAGCCCGATGTTTTTACTGCTGTTAATATTTTTTCTACTGCCAATTGGCTCGAGCGTGAGGCTTATGATTTCTTTGGAGTCAATTTTGTAGGCCATCCTAATTTGATACGTATTATGAATGTAGATGAAATGGATTATTTCCCACTTCGTAAAGAATATCAACTTGAAGATCAAACTCGTGTAGACAAAGATGATGATATGTTTGGCAGATAACATTTGAAAATTTTAAGAAAAGGAATCAATGAATCAAAAAAGTAATATACAACTTCCTGAAGGCTCACTAGGCAAGCAAACAACAACGCTCAACTTAGGACCTACACACCCTGCAACCCATGGTGTATTTCAGAATATACTTGAAATGGATGGTGAAATAATTGTAGATGCCGTTTCAACAGTTGGCTATATCCATCGTGCCTTTGAGAAATTGGCCGAGCGAAGATCCTATTACCAAATCACCACCTTAACCGATCGACTCAATTATTGTTCATCGCCTATCAATAATATGGGATGGCACATGACAGTTGAAAAATTAATTGGTGCAGAATTACCTAAGCGAGTTGAATACCTTCGTGTGATCATCATGGAACTTTCACGAATTGCCGATCATTTAATCTGCAATTCGGTAGTGGGTGTAGATACAGGCGCTGCTACAGGTTTCTTTTATGTATTTGAATTCAGAGAGTTGATTTATGAAATATTTGAAGAAATATGCGGTTCTCGTCTTACAACCAATATTGGCCGTATAGGTGGTTTAGAACGTAATTTTTCTGACATAGCCTTTCAAAAAATCAACCACTTTTTGAAAACATTCCCGAAGGCGATGGAGGAGTTTGAATCACTTCTAAATCGAAATCGTATTTTCATGGATCGTACTATAGGTGCAGGTGCTATTTCTGCCGAACGAGCATTAAATTATGGTTTTACAGGTCCAAATCTTAGAGCAACAGGCATCGATTATGATGTGCGTGTAGCTCATCCTTACAGTGGTTATCAAGATTTTGATTTTTCTATTCCAGTTGGTTCAGTTGGTGATACATACGATCGCTTTTTGGTAAGAAATGGAGAAATATGGCAAAGTTTGAGTATCATAAATCAAGCTATGGAAAAGCTAAAAGATCATGACCCTAGTGTATTTCATGCTAATTTGCCTGATTTTTATCTACCATTGAAAGAAGATGTATATACTAAAATGGAAGCCTTAATTTATCATTTTAAAATCGTGATGGGCGAAACAGAATTACCTGTTGGCGAGGTTTATAATGCGGTAGAAGGTGGCAATGGTGAATTAGGGTTTTATCTTATTAGCGATGGTGGACGTACACCCTACCGATTACATTTCAGACGACCATGTTTTATTTACTATCAAGCATTTCCTGAGATGGTCATTGGAAGTATGTTGAGTGATGCAGTCGTAGCTATGAGTAGTTTAAATTTAATCGCTGGAGAGTTAGATGCTTAGATTTTTTAAATAATTGAATTAATAACACTTTGAATTTATATATATGTTTTCGCAAGAAATAATCGATAGAATACAAGAATTAAGCAAACGTTACCCAGAGGGGAAACAAAAAAGTGCATTGATACCGGTATTACATTTAATACAAGAAACTGGTGATAATTCCTTGACTATAGAGCAAATGGATGAAGTAGCAAAACAGCTTCGCATTACACCTATTGAAGTTTATGAAGTAGCTACTTTCTATACCATGTTTAATTTAAAACCAGTTGGTAAGTATGTGTTGGAAGTATGTCAAACAGGACCTTGTATGCTACGAGGTAGTGATCAGATCATCGATCATATCAAAAACAAACTTGGTATCAAAAATGGCGAAACCACTGCCGATGGATTATTTACACTTAAAACTGCAGAATGCTTAGGCGCTTGTGGGTATGCCCCTATGATGCAATTGGGTAAATTTTACAAAGAAAATCTTACACCAGAAAAAGTAGATGCTATTCTTGAAGATTGTCGATTAGCTGCTTCTAAATAATTCTATCTTCTATATTGAGTCACCAATCTATAGTGACGTTGTTTAAAATAAAAAGAACGCATAATTTATGCGTTCTTTTTATTTATTTCAAGAATGATTTATCGAACTAGGATAAAATCTCCTTTCTTCACTTTTTGACTTATGATTCCTTTTTCGTTGCATTGATATACTACTACATAATGATAGGTATCAAGGTTTTGTTGAGCACCTTTAAATGTACCATCCCAACCTTTCGTAATCTCTCTGGTACTGAAAATTTCTTGGCCCCAACGGTTGTAAATTCTAAATTCACCTAATATTACACCACCACCATATTCTAAAATACGATAAACATCATTTTTGGTATCATTGTTTGGTGAAAATGCATCTGGTAAAAAGATTTGACAACATAATTGCTGCTCTACAGGTGATTGAGTAGCTGTTATACAACCATTTGCATCGGTTACTACTACATGATAAACACCTGATTCCAAATCTGTGGCGGTTGCACTGTATTGAGGTGGTTTGCTACTCCATTCATATCCATAATCGGGCACACCACCACTTGCAATAGCTTCTACAGATCCATCCTTTTTACTGATACAAGTTGCAATATGAGGTATCAAATACACACTCAATAAAGAATCCGGTTGAGAAATATAAGTATCGACAGAATCTAAACATCCATGAGAATCAGCCACATAAAATCTGTAATTGCCTGCTTCAAGATAATTCATATCGGGGCTTATGCTAGATGCATTGCTTCCATACCAATATAGGTATCCTGGAATTCCGCCTACAGCATCCAATTTAACAAAACCACTTTTTTGATATTTACATTTAACATCTATCTGTTCTGCAATAGATAAAATTACTTCTGGTGGTTGATTAATAGTAACATCTGTTGAAATAGTACAATTGGCACCATCTGTGGCAACTACATTGTATGTACCTGCTGGTAATCCACTTTGCGTACCACCAGTCATTGGTATTCCATTGTAGGTATAAGTAAATGAGTTGGTCCCACCTGAAGCCACCACAGTAAAGGATCCATCAGAATTTCCAAAACAGTTAGCATCTGTAACGTTCGTTACATTGAGTGAAAGTGGAAGTTGTTTTACAATTGTAATTTCATCAGAATCTTTTTCAACACCACCACAAAGATAAAAAGTAGCTACTGCTTTATAGGTTGTAGTCACATTAGGGCAAACATTTAAAGAATCCGTTGAATCTGGAAGAGCAATATTATTGGTTACATCAAACCATTCGATGGAAACACCAGCTGGTACTCCACCACCTCCTCCAGCAGGTTGAGGAAGAAAACGCCAAGCATCATTAGTAGCTGTCCATTGATTTGGTAAATTTCTTCCAGGTACAATGACTGCAATAGTTCCTCCATTATTTTGTATACCATGAATTGCTTGTCCTGAATTCCATTGTGTACACAAATCTTTATTTGCTATGTAAGTTTCAATTACGTTGGTACCTTCATACAAAGCAATTTGTTGTGTATTCAATAACACATTACATGCTCCTAAAAACATAGGCAGTAAATTCCAAGATATTACAAAAACTCGATTAGGAGCAGTTCCTATGGTTTGATAAGACATAGAGCCACCCGCTGGTGGATATAAATCATGATAAGGACACATAATAGCATTATGTGCTGAAGTGTATGTAGTATTTGGTAAAGGAGCTACTGCTGCAAAACTCCACGGACATCCTCCATTTGCTTGACCAATG
The DNA here is from genome assembly GCA_947460175.1 of Bacteroidota bacterium. Lineage (GTDB taxonomy): Bacteria > Bacteroidota > Bacteroidia > Chitinophagales > Chitinophagaceae > OLB11. The sequence goes on from CANHGW010000026.1 coordinate 23,178, forward strand.
TTAAAACTTACAAGACCATTCGAACCAGCTATTAGTTGATTATACGTATTGCCAAAAAAACAAAAATCAAATGGCATATTGATCACACCAGACCATACATCGTCAGAAAAAACAGGAATAATAGTACCTGGTAAAAAAGAATAGGGTTGATAATTGATTTGACTTACTGTATAATTACTAGTTCCAACATTAGGTGTTGTAATGACAGATTGTATCGTAGTACATGGTTGACAAGTCGGTACTGTAATATCAGCCCCTAAATCGATGGATCCTGTGGGTTGAGAAATAGCTTTCAATGAAGAAAACAAAACAACGATAAAAAATAATATTCTAAAATGTACAATTTGCATATCTTGTGCTTATGAATTAAAAGACGAAATTACTACAAAAAAGGTTTGTTTAAACCAATAAATATATTTTTCTTATATTTTTAGAAAAACTTCAACTGAATTAACTCCTACAGATTAAATTAGTCAACCCATAATCTATCTAATCCTAAAGGTTTGCTAAACTTGACCTATGATTAAAAAGTTGAACCTATAAATTCTAACTTTGAAAGGAAAAGTTATACAAAATGAAAAGTATCTTGCTATTAATTACAACCTTTGTCTCTATTGTAACCCTTAGTGCAAGTTGTGTAAACAACAATAAACAAGATTTACTCAACGCGTCTGCTTGTGATACATCGAGTGTAAAATATTCTACTATTATTGCTCCAATCATGACAAACTATTGTACCAATTGTCATGGAGGAAGTTCTCCATCAGCTAATATCGATTTAGAAGGTTATACTAATGTAAAAACATATGTTGACAATGGTAAATTATGGGGGACTATGAATCATGATAATGGGTATTCTGCTATGCCTCAAGGAACAGGTAAATTAGATGCTTGCACACTTAATAAACTACTTGCATGGATTCATGCAGGTGCATTAAATAATTAAAATTATGAATAAAAAACTCGCCTATTTACTAGGATTTCTAATTATTGCGATTGTTGGTATATTTATTGTTTTGAAATTTGTAAATAAACCTGTCAATGACTATTCTAGTAAAGAAGTTAAAACAACGTTTAGTTTTGCAGACATCATGAATAAGGTTTCGAACGATACTGCATCGTTGACTGAACTAAAAGATCAATTAGTTGGTATTGAAGGATTGGTAAAAAAAGTAACCAATGACTCTACTTCTACAACCTTAGAAATTGGTGACACTACATCAATGTCAAGTATTATTTGTCAAATTGATGCACGCTATAAAAATGATTTTTCTAATCTTAAACCCGGTGATGCTATAGCAGTCAAAGGTATCATTACTGGATACACCATTGACACAGATTTAGGATTCGGTAATACGGTCGAAATGAATTATTGTACACAATTAAAAAAATAAACATGAAAAAAGTTCTTTTATCTCTTCTTGTAATTACAGCATTTCAAGTAAATGCTCAAAAATATTTAACGAAATCAGGCACTATTGATTTTCTCTCTAAAGCTCCTTTGGAAACAATTGAGGGTGTAAATAAATCAGTTGCAGCTTTGGTAGATGCGCAAACAGGTTCACTTGATTTTATAGTTCAAATAAAAAGCTTTGTATTTGACCGACAACTATTGCAAGAACACTTTAATGAGAACTACATGGAAAGTACAAAATTTCCAAAAGCAACGTTTAAAGGGAATATTGAAAATATGAAGTCTATCAACCTAACAAAAGATGGCGAATATGATGCAATTACCTCAGGAAAATTGACTATTCATGGTGTAACTAAAGATGTAAAGCAAAAAGGAAAATTATTGGTGAAAGGTGGTAAAATAGTGCTTATTTCAAATTTCAGTGTTTTATTAGCTGATTATAATATTTCAATTCCAGGGGCTGTAAAGGATAAAATTTCAAAAGATGTAAAAGTCAATGTGAAATGCACATTAGATCCTATTAAATAGTTTTACAAATAAAATGATTGATTAGATGAATAGATTATTATTCCTTGCATTGCTACTGATACAGCAAGTAGCTTTTGCTCAAACTGACACCAAAGACGAACTTGAAAATTTGTTATCACAAGAACAAAAACCTGTAAAAGAGTTTGTGAAAAATGCATTTAAGTCCTCACGGGTCATTAATGGGCATTCAATGGAATTTATCGGAAAGGGTGTTTTAGACTTTCGTATTTTACATCGTTTTGGCGCACTCAATACAGGATGGAGAGAGTTATTTGGCCTCGATCAGGCCTCTATGCGTATGGGATTTGATTATGGTATTAGTAAAAATCTCACAATAGGAATTGGTCGTAGTACTTTTAATAAAGAAGTTGATGGTTTTGTAAAATACCGAATTGCGCATCAACACAAAGGATTGAAACCTATTCCTTTATCATTGATTTGGGTTTCAGGTATGACTATGAATACGACCAAAATAACTGACTCAAAATTAAATGCGTTTGAAAATAGATTAGGTTATTATCATCAAATAATTGCAGGACGAAAGTTTGGCGAAGCATTTACATTACAATTGTCTCCTACATTTGTTCATCGCAATTTGGTGGATTTACCTGTTGATAATAATAATATGATAGCCTTGGGTGTAGGTGCACGATTGAAATTAACAAATCGTACTGCTTTGATATTAGATACCTACCCTATTTTGTATGGCGATCATGAAGGATATAATATATTCCCATTATCAATCGGTTTTGATATCGAAACAGGCGGTCATGTTTTCCAATTACATGTAAGTAATGCGAGAGGTATGAACGAAAAAGCATTTATTACAGAAACTACACAAGACTGGACAAAAGGTGAAATACAAATAGGATTCAATCTATCTCGAGTATTTACTATTGTAAAAAATACAGAAAGTAGTTGGTAATCAATTTTTAAAATATATTAATTCCACGGGTCATCAATAATTAGATGACCTTTTTTCACCGATTAATCTCTATTATCAAAAAGTTCACCTTTTTTTCTCAGTATATATTATCTTTTAGTTAAGTTTTTATATCTTCGGAACTTAATATAATATGAAAACTTGATTCAAGTAATTGAATTTGGAAATAATACATGCAAGACGTTATCAATAGTATCAAACAATTTCAATCTGTCACCTTAAAGGAGTTGGATAGTGTCAAGCTTCAAAATCGTATTGATTCAAAGTATATTCTTACAAAACAACAATTGGTGGAAGTACTTGATGGGATATGTCAAGACCAATTTGTATTGGAAATAGATGATAATCGTATTTTCAGTTATCAAACTGTTTATTTTGATACCCCAGATTTTCAATTCTACAGAGATCATCACAATGGATGTATTAATCGTGTAAAAGTTAGAAGTCGAGAATATATCGAAAGCAATCTTTGTTTTTACGAAATAAAACGAAAGCTATTTGGAACACGTACCGATAAACAACGTAAGGTAATTCCAACCATTTATCATGAAGTTCCAGTTGAAGATTACAATTTGATTCAATATAAGCGTCTCGATAATAAACCGATCGTAGAAAAGCTTTCAAATAGCTTTAAACGTATCACATTAACCAATAAAAAATTTACTGAACGCATTACCATTGATTTAGAAATTAATTTTGATAATGGTAAAAAACATATCGAATTGCCTAATTTGGTTGTGATTGAGGTTAAACAAGGTAAAACAGATGTTTTTAGTAATACAATACAAGTATTAAAACGATTACGAATTCATGAAAGCAGTTTCAGCAAATATGCAATTGGTGTTTCGTTGTTAGAAGAAAATATTAAACACAATAATTTTAAACCCATACTATTAAAACTAAATAAAATAGAAAACTATGCAAGATGCTGAAAAAGTGCTGAAAGAATTGAAAGACGTACCAATGGATTCCATCGAATTATTAACAAGATTTGGAATCAATTTTGTAGCCTTATTTATTTTAGTTCGATTGATTTATTATCCTACCCATAAAAATAAAGATTTCCTTTTTACCTTCTTTATTTTCAATTTTATCATATTCACCTTATTGAGTACAACCCATATCAAACAAGGCGTTGCCTTTGGTTTGTTTGCAGTATTCTCCATTATGCGATACCGTACAGTGACAATACCAATCAAAGAAATGGGCTATTTTTTCATCTGTCTTGCATTAGGAATGATAAACTCATTATCTATTATTGATGATCACACTATGTTTTCTAGTTGGATGATTGTATTATTGAGTAATGGGTGTATCTTGTTACTAACCGTAGTACTCGATCGATTTATTTCGTTGACTCACGAAAACTTTAAAGAAATAACTTACGAACGAGTTGATTTAATAACTCCTAGTAAACGAAATGAATTAATAGAGGATTTAATACAACGTACAGGCCTTCCAATTCATCGAGTTGAAATAAAAAATATTAACTTCTTACGCGATACTGCCAAAGTACACGTATTTTACAATGCAAAAGAAAATGAAAACCCTATGGGGGTTGCTGGTGGTGACGATGATTAAAAATAACTTAAACAGATAGTAATGAAATTTAAATATGCATTTATAGTTCTAGTTCTAATAACAACAATTACTTTTTCATGCACTAAAGGATCTGGTCCAGGTGGAAGAGCTTCCATTCGTGGAAAAGTATTTGCAAGGAATTATAGTAATAGCTTTATAATAAATGATTCTGGCTTTGTAGGAGGTGTAAAAGTATATATTAAGTATGGCGATCAACCAGGAATTGGTGATAATACTGATACTGACCAAAATGGTGAATTTTATTTTAATTATTTGCGTGAAGGCAAATACACCCTTGTAGTATACTCCAAGCAACTACAAAATAACACACTCGATAGCGCGATTATTCAAGAAGTAGAAATTAAAAACCGAAAAGAAGAATTAAATGTTCCAAGGTTCGAGATCAATACATTAAAAAACTAAATAATGAAAGCATACGTATTATTGCTGATTTATTTTTTACTGTTGTCTAACTTTTCAAAAGCGCAATTTTCTCCTTCATTTGAAGATGCAGGTATGTGGAATACATTGAGTGTAGATTATGCTATTTCAAAAAAAACAGCACTTTTGTTTACGGAGGAACTCCGATTAAATGAAAATTATACACGACTAAATTTACTCTATACTAATATTGGTATAGAACATAATATCAACAAACACTTTAAAACATCTTTAGTTTACCGATTTATTAATAAATACAACGAAGATAATTTCTTTGAATTTAGGCATCGATTAATGTGGGATATTACCGCAAAACAAAAAATAAGTCGTTTTACCTTTGCTTACAGACATAGACTGCAAGTAGAATATAGAAATATAATGACTAGCGAAACTGGTTTTGTACCAGAGTGGTATTCGAGACACAAAGTAGATATTTCTTATCAACTTAGTAAAAAAGCCACCCCCTACGTTAGTGCTGAAACCCGTTATCAGTTATATGATCCTAGAAGAGTCATTTCACAAGACAAACTGCATAGAATTCGATTTCAAGCTGGGTTAGATTACAAATTAAATAAATTTAGCAAAGTAGGCGTTTATTATCTGGTACAACGAGTCTTTAATGTAGCTAATATCGAAAATATCTACATTACTGGTTTAGAATATTCTATTAGCCTAAAGGACAGTCCTCTTTTTAAGAAAAAGAAAAAGTCATCTAAAAATTAATTTCTAGCATAAAGTATATATTTGCAGAATCAACACAACGAACGACTTGAAAAAATATACGTCCCCACAATTAAAATCAATTTTTACTAAAATCAATCATCTAAAAGTATTTGTAGTAGGTGATGCAATGCTCGATAATTATTGGATGGGTGATATTGATCGCATATCACCCGAAGCACCTGTTCCTGTATTGACAGTTAATAAAAAAGAAAGCAGACCTGGTGGTGCGGCTAATGTTGCACTCAATTGCAAATCACTAGGAGCCGAGGTATATTTATTGACAATGCTTGGTAATGACGACGGAGGTAAAACATTGATAAACCAACTGAATAATCAAGCTATCCGAACCGACTTTTGCATTAAAAGCAAAGAAAGAATTACCACTTCTAAAACCAGAGTCCTTTCAAAAAATCAACAAATAATACGTATTGATGAAGAAAAAACAGATGAATTGTCTGTGAAAGATGAACACCATTTTATAGATACTTGTCTACGTGCTATTCAGATAGAGAACCCAGACGTCTTAATTTTTGAAGATTATAACAAAGGTCTTCTTAAAAAAAATGTAATTGAAAAAATTATAACCCATTGCAAGCATGTGGGAGTAATTACTGCAGTTGATCCAAAACTCAATAATTTTCTTTCTTACAAAGGCATTGATTTATTTAAACCAAATCTTAAAGAAATAAAAGATGCATTGAATCTTAAAGTTGATACAATCACTTTAAGTACGTTAAAGGAAATGCATAAAAAATTAAATCTAGCATTAGGTAATGCTATTTCAATGATCACCTTATCAGAAAAAGGAATTTTTATACAACAAGGTAAAGAAGCCCATTTGATTCCTGCACATATACGTCGAATAGCCGATGTATCAGGCGCAGGAGACACTGTAATTGCAGTAGCAGCATTAATTTATACTCTCACTAAGGACACATTCCTAAGTGCGAAAATATCAAATTTGGCAGGCGGTCTAGTATGCGAGCAAGTTGGTGTTGTACCAATAGATAAGAAACTATTGATAGATGAATCTATTAAAACGAATCGTTAATCAATAATATTATTGATTTGGATGACTATTGCTATTAGCGTTACTTGCAGTAATGGTTAAATCTACTGTTGAAACATTATTTGTTGAGACTGCATTAACGATAGGCTTGTTAGAATTTTGTGTATTGATTGTGTTCGATTGAGATAACAATAAAGTACCATCTTCGTTTTTACACACTTTACATACAATGATCGAATAAGCGAAAATCATTGCAGTAAACAAATTAATTTTGGTTTTCATATCAAATTGTTTTTAGTTGGTTTGGTAACGCAAAAGTACAACTTAATACTATAAATTCAACTATTTCGTCGGTAAATGAATTGTAAACGTTTTATTGCATATCGCTTTTAAACGAAATTGTAAAGTTATCGTTGAAGGAATTTTGAAAAGAAATCTTACAAAATTCAACAATAGCAGCTGTTCCGGCACCTGTCACAGATACTTCGCCTGATTGAGCTTGAAATGATGTTCCATTTAAAAAATATTGGATATATACCTTTTTGCTTCCAGGTAAAACCTCTGTAAAGTTAGAAGTAATTACATATTTACCTTGAACAGGTGCTTGTGTGCCTTCAAAATCGAAACTACACCCTCTTGTATCCGATAATTTGTGTTCGGTATAAAACGTATTATTGCCTGTGGTATATGATGTATCTTTTGTAATAAATAAAACAGTATCGTTAATTACAATACTTGACATTTGAAGTGAGCAAAATAAGGGCGCTGTGGTTGTAGTAGTTGTTTTTTTATCTTTTTTACAAGAAAAAATAAACAATAAAATCAAACCTAGAGAAATAGTAATCAATGAAATTCTCATATTCAATTATTTAATACCCAAATTTAAGCATTATTCGTGAAAATGAATATCTTATTATTGAGAATCAATTAATTGCATAAAATCATCAAACAAGTATCGAGAATCATGTGGCCCTGGAGTTGCTTCTGGGTGATATTGCACCGAAAAAGCAGGTTTATTGATCAATTTTATCCCCTCCAAGGTTTGGTCATTTAAATTAATATGCGTAATTTCTATGTTTGTATTTGATTTGATACTCTCAATATCTACAGCAAAACCATGATTTTGAGTAGAAATTTCACTTTTCATCGTTTTCAAATTCAACACAGGATGATTCAATCCACGATGCCCATGGTGCATTTTGTAAGTTTTAGCTCCATTGGCAAGCGCTAATAATTGATGACCTAAGCAAATACCAAATATGGGTTTGTTAGTTTCCAATAGTTGTTTGACCATATTCACTGCAAAATCCATCGATGCAGGATCGCCAGGCCCATTTGATAAAAAATAGGCATTGGGTGAAAACGATTGAAGTTCCTCAAGAGTCGATTTGGCAGAAAACACTTTTAGATAAGCACCACGATCAACCATGCATTGTAAAATATTTCGTTTCACTCCAAAGTCCAAAACGGCAATTCTTTTGTTTGAATTTTCATCACCCATTGTATACGATTCTTGGGTTGTTACAAATTGTGACAAATCCAAGCCTTCCATTTTTGGAACCTTTGATAATTGAAGTTTAAGTTCATTTAAATCGTATAACTCATTGGAAATGATGCAATTCATAGCACCTTTACTTCTCAAGTGACCGACCAAAGCTCGAGTATCAATTTGATGAATGGCCACAATCTTGTTCCTTATAAGATAATCTTCCAAAGATCCATCCGCCATCTGTCGTGAATATTTTTCAGAAAGATTTTTACAAATCAAACCTGAAATTTTAACCGAGTCACTTTCTACATCTGCATCCTTTGCTCCATAATTGCCTATATGAGCTGCATTCATTATGACAACTTGTCCGTAGTAAGAGGGATCAGTAAATACTTCTTGATAGCCGGTCATACCGGTATTGAAACAAATTTCGCCTGTGGCGATTCCAATAGCTCCAAATGATTCACCTTCAAAGTAGGTTCCATCATCGAGGAGTAAAATTGCTTTTTTGTGGGGGTTCATTAAAATGCGAAATTACTGTGTACAATTCAAATCTAAAAGCGGTGTTGATAACTATCTCATTTACTCAATATACGCTCCAGTTACTTTACCTTTTTCTATTTCTACGGTTATGTGATCTTGTAAAGTAGTAGATAATTGTTGGCCTATATAATCAGAGGCAATTGGAAATTTTTTATGTTGTCTATCTATCAAAACAGCGATTTGGATTTTCTTAGCTATTTGATCAAGTAAGGGTTTTATAGCATAAAACATGGTTTTACCCGAATTTGCAACATCATCGATAATAATAATCGTTTTACCTTTTGGATTAAAATCTTTTCCAAATTGACAATCCACTGGATTTAATTTATCAACAATCAGTGTTGCCAACTCTATTTTCAACTCACTGATAGATTCTATTTTCTTTTTTAAGATTTTTGCAATATCGACTCCCCTGTCTTCAATGCCAATAAAATTAATTTCCTTTTCATCTATATTGTTTTCATATATTTCATAAGCAAGTCTTGTAAGTCGTTGTTCGGCGGTAGAAGAATCCAATAATTGAATTTTTTTTGGCATGGGACATTCATTTGTTGCAAAAATACTTATTAGAAATTGCAAACAACTATATTAAAATGTAAACATTCCGTTTAAATTTGTGCTTAGTACGTATATGCACGTATCACAAGTTTATTCTAAAACTCATCTATGCAGTATTTACAACAAATAGCATTTATTCTAATTTCTGGCATTGCCATTTTTCTTTTTATAAAAAAAGTAGCAGAAATACGTCGTAATATTCTCCTTGGAAAAGACGAAGATTTAACTGATCACAAAGATCAACGATGGAGAAATTTAATGTTGAATGCATTGGGTCAGAAAAAAATGTTTAAAAATCCAATGGTAGCCGTATTGCATTTCTTTGTTTATGCCGGTTTTATCATTATCAATATCGAAATTCTCGAAATTATATTGGATGGTATTACGGGGCATCATCGACTTTTCCAGCCTATGCTTGGAGGCTTATATTCATTTCTCATCAATGTATTCGAAATATTAGCATTTTTAGTATTATCAGCATGTGTCATTTTTTTATTTAGAAGAAATATTACCAAAGTAAAGCGCCTTAATATGGGCGAGTTGAAGGCTGGATGGTCTCGTAGCGATGCAAACTATATTTTACTATTTGAAATTGTATTGATGAGTCTATTTTTAATTATGAATGCCGTGGATTTAAATCTTCAAGCACTGGGTTCTTCACATTATGTACAAACTAGTTCTTTTTGGATTTCATCACTGATACAACCTATATTCAGCGGCATGTCCGAATCGGCTTTAATAGGGATCGAACGCTTTTGCTGGTGGGCTCACATTGTAGGCATTTTTGTTTTTATGAACTACCTACCTTATTCAAAACATTTACATGTAATCCTTGCCTTTCCCAATGCCTTTTATGCGCGTCTCGAAGCCAAAGGTACCATGCAGAATATGCCCGATATTCAAAAAGAAGTATTGTATATGATGCAACCAGAACTTGCACCTACCAATGTAGATCCCAATGCTGTTATGAAATTCGGCGCCAAAGATGTGCAAGATTTGAGTTGGAAAAATTTATTGGATGCTTACAGTTGTACTGAGTGTGGCCGATGTAGCAGTGCTTGCCCTGCCAATCAAACAGGCAAAAAACTATCTCCACGAAAAATCATGATGGATACACGTGACCGTTTAGAAGAAGTGGGCAAAAACATCAATGTCAATAAGGAATTTAAAGACGATGGAAAAACCCTCTTGCACGATTATATCACCGTAGAAGAATTGAGAGCTTGTACTACTTGCAATGCTTGTGTAGAAGAATGCCCCGTGAGTATATCACCCTTAGATATTATAATTCAACTCAGACGTAATTTAGTAATGGAAGAAAGTAATTCTCCTCAAGAATGGAATGCGATGTTTAGCAATATTGAAAATAATATGGCCCCATGGAAATTCAGCCCGGATGATAGAGATGCATGGGTTAATCAGTAGACAATTGACAGTAGGCAGAAAAAAGTTGATGAAAGTAATTTATCGAAAGAAGGTTGGCAATATTTTGAATATAAAAAATGAAAAAATAAATCGAACAAAGTGAGTGTTAAAAAATTAATAGTCTATCAGAAAGCATTTGATGTTTCTATGGAAATTTTTCATATGTTTCAGTCTTTTCCGATTGATGAAAAATTCGGTCTTACCTCGCAAATTAGAAGATCATCAAGATCTGTTTGTTCTAATATTGCTGAAGCTTATAGAAAAAGAATTTACCCTGCTCACTTTACTGCAAAAATTTCTGATGCTGATATGGAAAATACTGAAACTCAAACTTGGTTAGATTTTTCATTAGCATGTAATTACATTGACGAGTCAAAGTTTAAGCATCTTTACAGTTATACTATTGAAATTGGTAAATTGTTAAATCATATGCTAAGTTATCCCGAAAAATATTTAATTAAAAAACAAATAAAAAATCTAACAAATTAATTCATACAGGTATTGCATTTGCTAACTGCATTTTGCTTACTGCCTACTAAAATATCATTCAAATTATGAATATAAAAACATACGCCGAATATCAAGCCAACAATGAAACACCAGAAATCCTTTTTTGGGTAGGATGTGCAGGTAGCTTCGATGCACGAGCACAAAAGGTAACAAAAGCATTTGTAGAAATTCTCAACCACGTTGGTATCCAATTTGCCATTTTAGGTAAAGAAGAAATGTGTACGGGCGATCCGGCACGAAGAGCAGGAAACGAATTTTTATTTCAAATGATGGCCTTCAACAATATTCAAACGATGAATATGTATGAAGTAAAAAAAATAGTGACGACTTGTCCGCATTGCTTTAATACACTTAAAAATGAATATCCTGAATTAGGTGGCAATTACGAAGTGATATCACATGCAGTATACTTGCAACAATTGATCAATGAAGGTAAACTCAAGATGAAAGAAAATGGTGAGTTTAAAGGGAAGCGTATCACTTATCACGACAGCTGCTACCTTGGTAGAGCCAACAATATATATGAAGCACCCCGTGAAGTATTGCAAGCATTGGATGGCGAATTGGTAGAACTGAAGCGTTGCCGAACCAACGGATTATGTTGTGGTGCTGGTGGTGCGCAAATGTTCAAAGAAGATGAAGCAGGCGATACAAGAATCAATTTCGAACGAACGAATGATGTAATCGAATCGGGGGCTACAGTTGTTGCCTCCAATTGTCCTTTTTGCCTTACCATGCTCAACGATGGAATTAAAAACAAAGAAAAAGAAAATGACATTCAAGCATTGGATATTGCTGAGATGATAGCTAGATCAATATAAGTTTAAAATGAATTATAAGAAAACAACATTTTGGCGAGGTTTCACTTGGACACGATTTATTATTATGTCCATATGTTGGTTTCTTATTTATTGTACTTCCGATTTTCTAGTTGATTTTTTTGACACCTCAAGTCAATTTCAATTTACAATCAACAACTTATTAAAAAATTGCGCATCATCAATTTTCATGGGATTTTTATTTTCATTATGGTTTGAACCTGGTATTGACAAGGATTTTTGGAAAAGTAAAAAAACAACACTCAATGAACAATGAGTTATAAATAACTTTCAACATGATAAACGAATTAAAAAATATACTCCCAACAGACTTCTCTCCCACTTCTCGTGTATGGGTATTTCAGAGTTCACGACCATTTGGTGAGCAAGAAGTCATAGAAATCAATGAACAATTGTATAATTTCTATGTTCAATGGCAATCCCATGGAACTGATATCAAAGGTTGGGCTAAATTATTGTTTGGTCAGTTTGTAGTTGTAATGGCTGATGAAACTGCCTCCGGAGTAAGTGGCTGCAGTACCGATAGCATGACTAGAAGTATCAAAAGCTTTGAACGACAATATTCTGTCAATTTTTTCGATCGTCTTACGATTACTTTTTTGGTGAATGACAAACCACAAGGCTTGCCAATGAATCAGGTAAAGTATGCACTCGAAAAGAGTTTTATAGAAACAGATACACTCCTATTCAACAACCTAGTAGATACTAAGGAAAAACTTGAAACAGAATGGCTGGTTCCATTGAACAAAAGTTGGCTTTGGAATAGAATTTTAAAATAATCAATTTTTTACATACCTTTGCACTCCAAAATCGGTCTCGTAGCTCAGTTGGATAGAGCAACAGCCTTCTAAGCTGTAGGTCTTTGGTTCGAATCCAAACGGGATCACTTAAACCGCTCATTGAGCGGTTTTTTTGTTTATATTAGATTAAATCAATGTCATATTTTATGACATATTCTCAATAGATTCATTCTGATTTCTAATACTATTTTATAAAATAGGATAAAAATTCAAATTCAACTATAGATGGACAAAGGAAGTCATCAAACATGCACAGGACACTTGCATCACGTAGTACAAATTCTAGCATTTTTTTAAGAGATTAATAATGAACTAGTAGGTATTAAGCCGAGATACTTCGCTTTTCTCAGGAAACGTAACGCTTAAGTTAAACGAAATACTTACTCGTTTTGGGCTTATTCTTGTTTCATTTGGAGATTAAAAACATTTATATTCTATGCGGTCAATTCCTCTGCATTCTCTGCGGTTAAATTATTTAACCTCTCTGTGTTTATAGTTCCTCGGCGTTCTTTGCGGTCAAAATTCTTAAACCTCTTTGCGGTTATAATTCCTCTATGATCTTTGCGGTTAAATCCCCTCTATCCTTTTTCAGCTATTAATTCCCTTTTGTTAAAATTTTGCAAGTGCAAAAATAATATTTTATTTTAGAGTCATTATTTACTTCTAACACTATTATGATGAGCAACAATAATAGCACTTATTTAGATTTCTTTCAACAGTGGTCATTCCAAAACTGGACTGAAGAACAGATTACGCACGACCTTTTAGGAAAAGGTTTTGTAGAAGAAAAAATTGCCGAAATTTTACAACACTACAAAAAGAAAAAGCAAGAAGAACGATCAAACAAAGGTTTTATATTGATTGCAGTTGGTGCTTTTACAGGCTTTATGAGTTGTTTACTCACAATATTAAATGTATTTCCTGAATTTCACGACTTTATTTTAGTAGGACTTACTACGTTAGGTATTTGCATAGCAGTCTATGGATGCTATCACATATTTGAATAGTCCCTTAAAAATTTTCTTTCGAAGTTCGAAATACAGTGTCTTTAGGAGTGACTAATTTTGAAGTCCATTTACTTCCATCAAACATATACACAGTGGAATCGGAGTATTCCATCAAGATAACATTATCGTCTGTTTCTACTGGTGCATTACTAACTATAACCGATGATACTTGTTTAGGAGACGACTCTTTACACATATTGTAAAATTCACGACCATATCCATAAGCACCATCTGTACTGGATTCATGATGTGCAATAAAATAGCAATTTTTAGTATCGGCCGAAAACGTCAATTTGTTTTGAGTATACCCACAAGCACCAAATCCATAATTGATCGTAAAAAACTGTTCGCAACTATTACCCATGGTATCTGTAGCTTCAAAGTAGTGACTTAACTCTTCTTCACCTAATGCAACGAATGTATCAGTATAAGCTGAAACTTGATTGCCCTTCACATAATACAATACATCAATGGGAACTTTCTTACTCGAATCGACTTGCATGATTCCTTGCAACAAACCAACTACAGCCATGCGTGTGCTATCGTGTGTAAAACGAACTGTATCCGATTTAGTATAATTTCGATTTAAAGGTTTAAAAACTTCAGCATTCTCTATAGATGTTGAATTTGAAAAATCTTTGCAACTGTAAATAATAATTATTAAGAAAGCAATCAATGTATATTTCATAGATATTAAATTAAGCATGAAAGATAAATTAAATTATTTCATTGCTATAATCTTTTGTAAACTTCTTCAAAAGGCACTCGCATTCGATCGCCCCATACACCACCTTCATCGCGTATACCGCATGATACAACCATGTTAACTTCAGAACCCCAAGGTAAATTGAGCAAACGCTTGACTCTCCTACCGTCGAAGCCTTCCATAGGGCAAGTATCATATCCTTCATTGGCCATGGCTAGCATAAATGTTTGTGCAGCTAAGGCGCATGTTTTATGCACGACTACCCTTACATCATTTTCCGATACATTGTAGGTGATAGGTCTAAATAATCCTACGATATTGACCAATACTTTTCGAATGATACCTAATATTCCAAAAAATCGAGCATATAAAAAAGGGATGACTTTGCTATAATACATTTCCCATCGTTTTACACGCTTGGCTTGTTTAGATTCAGGACTTGTATTCAACACATTTTGAGTTTCAAGTTCTATCATATTCTTGGATCGCTTCCAAAATAAATCCTGCCTAGTCACAAACACCACCATTTGACTTGCAGTCGAAGCTGCTGTTTGATTTAAACAGGCGACCGATAATTTCTTTAGCTTTTCAGAATCTACTACATGATAAAACGACCATAATTGCATATTAGAACTATTGGGTGCTAATACAGCCAACCCCAGACAGTGTTTCACTTTCTCTGCATCGATGGCTTGATCTTTATATTTTCTGACTGAGCGCCGATAATGTATTACTTCTTCGAACGTCTTTTGATTCGTTTGATTTTCCATGGTATAGGTTTATTAAGCAATGAGTATTACCTCTTCTCAATTAGAAGCAAAAGTAATGTATATAAAGCGCCCATATTGTTATAAAACGAAATCATTAAGTATAATATATGAATCCATTGAAGCTGGTGTAACAGCTATTGTAAACATATAATAGAATATAACTATAAACTGTAAACTTATTCTAGGACAAGACATCTCTATTATCTTAGATGATTGATTACATTTGCTTTAAATGTCTGCTTACTTCGGGTAGCCTTTGTTTCATCGATTTAAAGAACAAATCCATTACCGTTAAAAAGAAATTACAACGACCCTAAAAAAATTACGAATAATCACCAACACTACTTTATGAATCAGAAATTTATTTTACTTTTTAGTTCCCTAATCTACTGCTTACATGTAAATGCTCAGCTCGTGGGACACACGACTATAACATTTATTGACTCGTCTAGAAACAATCGCCCAATTGAAACTGAAATTTATTATCCAGCAATCGCGGCAGGCAATAACACACCAATTGCAGCGGGCATTTTTCCGCTTATAACCTTTGGTCATGGATTTGTAATGACATGGAGTGCCTATCAAAATTTTTGGGATGTGCTTGTACCGATGGGATATATCATGGCGTTTCCTACTACCGAAGGAGGGTTTTCTCCAATTCATGCTGAATTCGGAAAAGACCTCAGTTTTTTAATTACAAAAATTCAAAATAGTGGCGCAGGAGTTGACATTCCATCATCGAGTGTGGGCTCCAAATCGGCTATCATGGGACATTCTATGGGTGGTGGATGTTCGTTCCTAGGCGCGCAAAATAATACAACTATTACAACCATGGTTTCGTTTGCAGCGGCCAATACAAATCCATCTTCCATTACAGCCTCTCAGCAGATAGCGGTTCCAACTTTATTATTCAGCGGTGTCAATGATTGTGTTACACCACCTTCACAACATCAAGATATTATGTTTGATTCTACATCGGCAGCCTATAAAACGCAAATCAACATCGTAGGTGGAGGACATTGCTTTTTTGCCAACTCAAATTTCAATTGCACATTTGGCGAAGCCTCCTGCTCCCCTAGTCCATCCATTACAAGAGAAGCGCAACAATTGACCACAAATGATTTTTTGAAAATTTGGTTAGCCTATTTTTTAAAAGACGATTGTCCCAAAGCACAAGAATTCCAAGATTCTTTGGCTGCAAGTTCACGAATCACGTATCGTCAAAATCAACCTATATCGTGTGCAACTGGTATCAATGATTATCGATGGCAAAACCCAAGTAAGGTTTACCCAAATCCTTTTTCAAATTCCATAACTGTTGAAATGCCGAAAGAAGAAATTCATAATGTGACCATTTACAATGTAATGATGCAAGCACAAGGAAACTATGTATTTACCGGATCAAACAGCAAAGTAAGCCTAGATCTTTCTTCACTGCATGCAGGTATACATTTCGTTCAAATAAATAATAAATATTGGACAAAAATAGTGAAGCGAGATAATCAATAATATTTGCATCAGTAGATTATAGACTCATGCGAAACGAGTCCATACTTAAGTTGAACATAATAGTGTTAAAAGTAAAATAGTAATTTTGGTAGCTTGGATATCACGCAATAGAATAATTGTTCTACATTGGCTACATCAATTAGTCGCATTTTTCCATCTTCAGCAGAAAATTTCAACTGGTTACAATTTGTAACAGTTTCATTTCCTTCTTTCAAAAGTCTGTTTTTCATTACTTTCCAATAATTTCTTGCCCCTTGATAATGTGGCTGTTCAGTAAGTATAGCGATAACATCTACTATACTAAAATACCATTGTTCTTCCTCTTCAACCCAAAGAGAACGAACTTTCTTTTCTTCAAATAATTTCAAATTGCTCATTGTTAGGTTTATTATGTGGTTCAAATTTACTGAAACTCAAGATAAATTATTGCACAATATTTAAATGAACGGGCAGAATATTTATTCACAAAAAAGGGATCGAGATTCTTCTTGTTATTTATTTTTAATACTTAATACGTTCAAGTATTCAGTTCGAGATGGTCGGAATTGATCACTAGATTTACCTGTTTTAGTATAGGTTTATGATGATCTGAGTATTACATCCTTTCAATTAGAAGTAAAAGTAATGTATGTATTGTGTCTATATTGTTTAAAACGAAATGAAGACATTTTATAATCATGAAAATGAACACCGCCAAATGATGTAGGAAAGTATAATAATTTTAACGCATTAACATCACCCTAAAGGCGTTCTTTTTATTGGAATAAAATATTTTTTTTGAATGTCTATAAAAAAATATTTTTTTATTCTCAAAATTGATTTTATGTTTGCATTGCATTTCGAGTTCATAGCTAGCTATGATACCAACCGAGTGGGTTCACACCGCGGTGGTCAAATAATGTGGATTAACAATCAAAATTAAACGAAATTTACTTTTCCTTAATTTTGGTTGTTTTTCAACAAATTTCTTGAACTGCATATTTTTTAACTTTAAAAAACATGCATTATGTTACATCAATTGTACACATCCAGAGAAGACGATGAGAACATCAACCAGAAA
>CANHGW010000027.1 GCA_947460175.1 Bacteroidota bacterium
CTACAGCGGAAGCATTGCCTCGTTGTTTGCTGAGTTCTACAGCTCTAATTTTAAATTCTTGGTTGTACGTTTTTCGTATTGTTGTCATCTTGTAAAGTTCGCACTTATTCTCTTAACTAATTTGTCCACTCAAAGGTAGGAACTCCAGTTATCACGATACATCCAAAAAGTGACATTAGCAGGACTAACACCACGATTGGTATAATCAATCGGTCTACTTACCAATATTTGTTTTGTGCCAGAGGTTACGCTTCTACTTGCAAATCGTGCAAAGCCAGCCCCCGAATGTGGGGATGCCGTTGGAAATGTACTTGCAGATCGTCTCGTCCAAGGATTTACAGGTGTAATAATTGGTTTAATGCTCCATCCTGCTGGGGCAAATGTTACATTGTCAAAACTTTCTGATCCCATTACCATTTGCGCCTTACTTCCAAATGCCATTAATAAGCAAATGAATAAAGTAAATAATTTTATTTTCATTCTTGTAATTTTAATAATTACAAATGTAATTGAATCCATAAGGCTTAATTCATTTAAATTTATTGAATAGGTTAACTTCTTAATATTATAGCTTAATAAAAAAGGCTACATAATCGTAGCCTTTAAATTTATAATAATAGTATGTATTAATTTCGAATAGTCATTTCATCCATTAATCTACGACCATCCAATACTTTATCAACTACCCAAAGGATATAGCGTATATCAGCACAAATTGTACGTTTGTAACGCTTGTCGAATGCAATATCGCCACTCATCGCTTCCCAGTTTCCATCAAAAGCACAACCGATTAACTCGCCATTGCCATTGATAACCGGACTCCCTGAGTTTCCTCCTGTAATATCATTGGTAGTGATAAAACAAGTGACTAACCCACCAAGATTTCTATCTTCGTATGGACCATAATCTTTATTTTTCAAAAGTCCAACGATCTTAGGTTGAAGGTCAAATTCTTTATCGCCTGCTTTATATTTTTCAAGCAATCCATCAGCCATTGTATAGTAATTAAAAAACACTGCATCTTTGGGTGCATATGAATTGACCTTGCCATACGTTACTCTCATAGTAGAATTCGCATCAGGATACATTTGCTTGTTTTTGTTTTTAACCAATAATGCTCCTTGGTATGCACGATTCAATTCAAACATTTCATAATTGAAATCATTGATTTGTGGTTCATAATATTCTTTGTAATTTTTTACAACACTTAACGCATGCACAACAGCAGGATCGCGCAATAGTTTTTCTACATTATCTGCATTGCATAAATTTTTCATTTTGTTACTATCCAATAAAGCAGTGGTTGAGTAAACATAATTAGCATAATCATCAAATGCTTTTTGCCAGTTTTCTGATCCGAATTTTCCAAATACCTCCGTAGCATATACGCTTGGATGCTGTGCTCTTGGTATATCTTGATAAAACAATAAATTCATCGCAGAGAATACCCGCTTATCCAATGTTTCATTCATATTGTTCAATGCACCTTTTCGCATCATCATGACACGCTTACACAACTTGTCGAGTGAGTCACGGCTTACCCTTGCATTGTATGCTTTTTCGATCATTTCAAACCCCATAGCTAACTTCGTCAAGGCAGGAGCCATAAAGGCTTCGCGGTAATATGTTTGATGTTTAGCATAAGGTGTATAGTTTGCATAAGCTCGTTGATAATCTGGTAAAACAGACTTCAAATCACGATCATAACCTGATACCCATGATTGAAATTCGGATTCTTCGCGTTGTTTTTGTGCCAAAATATTCAAATTTTTTAATTGCTCAGTTTGACCAATAAAGTACTTCCAATAATTAGCTATTGAAGCATATGAAGAAGCATATTGTAAATCTACTGCTGGATCTTTTTCCATTTCTTCACGCATGATAGAAAGTCTTTTATCACGAATTTTTACTACTGAAGGATTGGATACATTGATAGCTAAATCTACTCCATAAGATGTAAGGTATCGTGTGGTACGACCAGGATAACCCATTATCATGGCATAATCATTTTCACGAACACCTTTTACAGAAACAGGTAAATGATGTTTAGGGATATACGGACGATTGTTTTGAGAATAGGGTGCTGGCTTATTGTCGTTGTTGGAATAAACTCTAAACATAGAGAAGTCGCACGTATGACGTGGCCACATCCAATTGTCTGTATCGCCACCAAACTTACCTAAATTTTCTGGAGGTGCTGATACCAATCGTACATCTGTGAAACGTTGATACACAAATAAATAATATTTATTTCCTGCATAAAAAGATTTCACCTCACTTTCATAAGTGCCATTTTCATTCGCTGCATTGGCAATTTCTTTCGCAATTTCTGCGAATCTTGTTTCTACGTCTTTTCCGTAGGCATCGTTGATATAGTTATTTACTTTGGCTGTAACATCCTCGATGCGAGATAGAAATTTTACACTTAAACCAGGGCATGGCAATTCTTCTTCAATACGATCAGCCATAAAACCATTCATTAAGAAATTTTGACTCACACTGCTTAATGATGCTATTGCATCGTACCCACAGTGATGATTGGTTAATAGAAGTCCTTTGGATGAAATGATTTCACCTGTACATCCTCCACCGAAATGCACGATGGCATCTTTCATTGAACTATTATTGATGCTATAGATTTGCTCAGGAGTAAGCTTAAGTCCCATGCGTTGCATGGCTTCATAGTTTTGTGAAATGAGCAATGGCATCCACATACCTTCATCGGCTTTTGAGCTGAACTGTGCGGTAATGATTAAAAGTAGAAAAAGAAGTTTTTTCATTGTAATAATTGATTAAAAATTTATTGAGTGTACAAATATAAGTTAGGGATGTTGTAGGATGCTATTTTTTTGATGAATGGTATAAAAAAACCGCTCAGTGAGCGGTTTAATTATTGAAAAGTTGAAAATTATGCCAAAGCTGGTATACGCAACACTTGACCTGGATAGATTTCGTCTGCATCTTTGATCATTGGTTTGTTAGCTTCAAAGATAATTGGATATTTGCTTCCATCATTGTAGTTGTGTTCTGCAATTTTCCAAAGTGAATCACCTTTTTCAACTGTATAGTACGTACTATCTTTTTGCTCCAATGTTTCTAAGGCTGCAATCGTCATGTTGTTGTCAACTTCTGCTACACCTGCAATGTTACCTGCTGTCAAGGCTACTTTTTCATAATCTGCCTTTGTTGCACATTCGCCCGTAAGGGTCAATTTGCCAGCACCATCTAATGTAAAGTCAAAGTTTTTGATATCTAAGCCTACGCTATCAATGTAACGACGTACAGCGTCTTTTTGGTTTTGTGCAATTACATCAGGTTGCACACCTGGATTTTTAGCAAACTCTTCTTCGTGGCTACCAAATATTTTTTTTCCTGCTTCTTTGATAAATGAAAATAATCCCATGGTTAAATATGTTTTTTAATTTTTAATAATTAAGAAATATAGATAAGTTCTATAATCCTCCTAGTTAAATAGAATTTAATTATAAACTCATGGTATCTTTAAATTTAACTGCTTGTCGGCGAGACACTTCAATTTCTTCTCCACCTTGTAAGGTCACCTTTAAACCACCATTGAATTGAGCATCTATTTTAGAAATCATTAAGAGATTGATAATATGCTTACGATTTGCGCGAAAAAATACTTTAGGATCTAGGCGTTCCTCAAGTGCATTCAGTGATTTTAATATCATTGGTTTATTGTTACCAAAAAGTACCTTGGCATAATTGCCCACACTTTCAAACAAGCGTACTTCGCCCAATTTTACAAACCAACATCGCTCGCCATCTTTTACAAAAACTTGATCTGCTACACCCAATTGGTCTCGTGGAATTTGAGATTGCTTCTCAATGCTTTTTTTCACTTTATTGATAGCATCAGACAAGCGATGTGTTTCAATAGGCTTTAGTAAATAATCGAGTGCATTGAATTCAAAGGCCTTAATTGCAAATTCGTTGTAGGCAGTTGTAAAGACGACCTTGGGTGTATATTCTAATACATCTAACAAATCAAATCCGGTTTTATTGCCTGGCATTTGAATATCTAAAAAAATCAAATCAGGTTTGGCTTCTTCAATTTTTTCTACTGCCTCTTGTACATTGACTGCTTCGTCAATGATTTCAATTTCAGGAAAATCGCTTAAGATTTTTTTCAATTCGTTTCGTGCAAGTCTTTCGTCATCGACGATAATAGTACGTATCATAATGGTATTATTAAGGATTGATTGATAAGATAATTTTTACTAGTACATGTTGTGAATCCAATTGTGAAATAGAAAGGGACGCTCGAACACCATAGAGATATTGCAAACGTTGTATACTTGAACTGAGTCCAAAGCCAAGGCTATTCTCATTCTGCTCATTGGTATCGAGTATGCCTGTATTGATAAGTTCGATGATGAGTTGATTATGTTCTATTCGAGTATGGATATGTATATCACCTCCTTTTTCTACTTTTGAAATTCCATGTTTAATTGCATTCTCTACGAGTGTTTGCATCATCATAGTAGGTACTTGAATTGGAAGACTATTTGGATCAATCTGTTTTACCACATGAAGTCGTTCTTCAAAGCGTATTTTTTCTAAGTCGAGGTAATCGTCTACCAATTGCAATTCATTTTCGAGTGTGTCTGTTGCTTCTTGCTTTGTAATCGAGTTGCGAAGTATGTTAGATATTTTGGTAATCGCTTTACGAGCAAGTTCAGGGTCTTCGTCTATCAACGCACGTATACTATTAAGTGAGTTAAAAATAAAATGAGGTTGAAGATTTGATCGCATGGTTTTAATTTCCATATCTTTCATCGACGATTCCAATTGCAATCGCTTGATCAACGATGCACGACTATTTTCGATATAATGCCAT
The DNA here is from genome assembly GCA_947460175.1 of Bacteroidota bacterium. Classification (GTDB taxonomy): domain Bacteria; phylum Bacteroidota; class Bacteroidia; order Chitinophagales; family Chitinophagaceae; genus OLB11. Next base: position 4,862 of record CANHGW010000027.1, read on the forward strand.
ATAAAATAGATGATTGTCCATAAGGCCAATAACATGAAAATTGAAATCCAAGAACCTATAATAGAAAGCCAATTGGAATTATCGAATACATCACGTATCAATATAAATACGAGGATATAATACCAACAAGTATAAAGACTAGCTTGTATGAATAAGGCTATAAAAACTCGAAAGGTTAGTTTCTCGGTTAATAATGAATGCCAATCATGTTGTTTGATATAGCGACGAAAAAAAGAAGTCAACAAAATACCACTCCCTGCTAATAATATGTCGATGATAACAACCGCCTTGGTAAGTTCATTGGTAAGTAATGCTATATAGACATTGAGGACTGCAAAAAGGCCCCAACCCAATAATTGAAAAATAAAAAATTTAGATACCTTACCCACTGTACAAATGTACATAGAAGGCTATAAATCCTTGACTTATTTTGACAAATGGAAGAATACGTTTATAAACGTATAATTATTATAATCCTGTCAAACAAACTCCTAACTGGAATGGTCTAATATTTTCGGGACCACTATTGGCGCGAAACAGATTGCTAATATTATACGCACCATACACCGAGAAATTGCCATACCCCAAACGAAGTGTAGCGGCATAACGCCATGTTTCGATGTATCGTTTAGTAACTACTTTGTCTACAATAGGTTTGCTATTGAGTGTATATTTTCCTTTGGTATGGGATGATATAAGAGCGCCAACTCGTAGACCGATGGCAGCTTTGAATCCTACATTGCGATTTTCTTTATTTGCAAAATACCGAAGTTCGAAAGGTGCTTCTACATAAGCTGTTGTCAATTTGTATTTTTTATACGAAGGATTCGTTTCTGGTAAAAATTTGATTGCAGGCGTTGTATCTGATATATCGAGTACTTGATTTTTGAAATAAATATTGCTCGTACCAATACCAACTCCTGCTGCAAAACTAAAATTGGATTTTGCAATCGGGAAGTCGTAACATAAGTACGCATTAAAGACTCTTCCTAGTGAAGTGGTAACAATGCTATCAGGCACGTTGGTCCATTTTTCGGTACCAATTTGTATCATTACATAATCGCGTGATGGAGCTGAATAAGATTTTTTGGTGGCCTCTAAACTGCCCGTTTGAGCATCGACATTGGAAAGGCAAAACAAGAAGGCAATCGCTAATAAGTATTTAGTCATATAGATAAGTTGGGCGCAAAGATATTGATTTCACTCTATAACAAAGCGTTAAAATAGAAAAGCATTAAAATCGGACTAATTGTAAAAATGTCGGTTGGTTTTATACCATTCAAATGCCTGCTGAAGGCCTTGCTGAACCGATATGGTAGGGCTATATTCAAGCAATAACTTGGCTTTGTCGATATTGGCTAGGCTATGTGGTATATCGCCCACTCTAAATGGACCAAATTGAGGCTCGAGAGTTGAACCTGCGATTTCGCGGATGTAATTATACAATTGAAGCAGTGTGGTACTTTCACCAAAGGCCACATTATACACTTGATTTACAGCTTCAGCGTTTGTTGTAAACAAGGCTTTGATATTGGCTTGTACTACATTATCTACATACGTAAAATCGCGACTATAACTACCATCTCCATTCATAGTAGGTGCTTGATTGGCTATGATAGCATCCATAAACAAGGGAATCACAGCGGCATATGCTCCTTTAGGGCTTTGATGGGGTCCAAATACATTGAAGTAGCGTAAGCCAATAAATTCCATACCATATGTTTTGGCAAATACGTCGGCATAGAGTTCCATTACATATTTGGTGACTGCATAAGGCGACAATGGACGACCAATTACATCTTCTACCTTCGGAAGTGATTGACTATCGCCATAGGTTGATGATGAAGCGGCATATACAATACGCTTGATACCTGCATTTTTAGCCGCTGTATAGATATTGAGCGAGCCCGTTATATTGTTGGCATTGGTATTGACAGGATCTACAATGCTACGAGGTACAGAGCCCAAGGCCGCTTGATGACTCACAAGTTCCATACCTATCATAGCTCGTTCGCACGTTGCAAAATCAGTGATATCGCCTACTATCAATTCAAACTTCGGATGTTGTATTACATCTTGTAAGTTTTGTCGATAGCCTGTACTGAAATTATCCAATACCCTCACTTTTGTGATTTGATTATGTTGCAAAAATGCTTTGGTTAGGTTGGAACCTATAAAACCTGCACCACCTGTTAGAAGGACTTTCATAATATAATAATTATAACAACGATTTTATTGTTTTATCCAATCCTTCTTCAAGCGAGTAAGGTGCCTTGAAGCTTGTCTCTTGTATTTTCTTATTTGAGAACTGAGTTGTCGCACAGAATTTTTTAATTCTTACAGAACTTATGCTAAATTCTTTTCCTGATAATTTACTTAACATATCAAATCCTATACCAGCTAAATAACCAATAAAATAAGGTATCTTAAACGAGCTAATTTCTTTTCCGCTACTTTTGGCAATGATATTGATTAATTGATTTGTATTCAAATCCGGTTTGTCTACATAGTTGAAAAGATGATAACCCTTGAGTTGACTATTCAAACAATATTGAATGAATGCAACTACATTTCCTACATAGGACATTGACTTAATGTTATTGCCACTCCCTACCATTTTAAAACTCCCTTTAAGGATTTGTTGAAGCAAGTTGTAAACATTTCCCCTATTTTCTGGACCAAATACGACCGTTGGTCTTAATATGATCAATGTTCTTTCTTCGGGTTTTTCGTTATACCAAGCACGAAGAACGTCCTCAGCTTGGTATTTACTAATTCCGTAATGATTGAATGGATCTACAGGAAATGCCTCATCTGGATTGGGTTTATTTAACCCATATACCGCCACTGTACTTGTAAATACAATCTTTTGAATGTTCTTTTTCCTCATCTCCTCCAATACATTTCGAGTACCTTCAACATTTACATCATAATACAATGAAATGGGATTAACATTGTCCTTGTGTTCAGCTGCTAGCAAAACAACCCAATCGGTTGTATTTAAATTTTGACTTAATTGATTGGTATCTCTTATATCTGTGAGAATAGTATCGTGTCGTGTTGATTTGGTTTTATCCAAGTTGAATACCGAATAAGTTTCTTTTAATTTATCTACTAAATTTCGACCAATAAATCCAGACCCACCAATAACAGTTATAGTTTCATTCATTTCTTAATACATTCAGAGTACAAAAGTAAGAATTCCTTTTTTCTTAAGTGCAAATTAAATTTTTGATCAAAAAGTAACAATGAATTGGCCGTATACAAATCAAAATTTAAAATACAAGATTCAATGCCTTTTAATATACTCTCGATATTATTTTCTACTAAACATCCATTTTGATTGATTAATTCTGGACACCCACCCACATTGCTCAATACCAATGGCATACCTGCACTCATAGCTTCTATTGCCGACATAGGCAAGCCTTCACTTTCAGAGATTAACGTAAAAATATCAAACTCGGCAAATTGATTAAAATCCTTTATTTCACCCATGAGATGAACATTCTGAATATTTTTTTCTTTGATTAATTGTTCTATTTCATTCCGTTGTTCTCCATCACCTGCAACATACAATTCAGCATGTTGAATGTGTTCAAAAGCTGATATAAGCAAATCTACACGCTTGGGATGCTTAAATCGTGCGACAGCCAATACTTTCACCGGACTGTTGATTGCATGTGCTCTATGAGGTAATGGGAATAATGCATTGTTGATATGTGCAATTTTAGAGGATGGCACGTTGATATATTTTTTAGCTTTATCTACATCTCCATTTGATATACAAAGTACATTGGTTCCAATATAGGATAGCACCCTTTCGATAAAATTTAATATAAAAGCCATACGCCCGCCATTATAGACAGATGACCATCCATGTGTGACATATACTGAACCAATACGTAGATAAAAGGCCGCCAATCTTCCATATAAGCCTCCATTGGCAGAATTGCATACAACCAGTTTTATCTTGTTGCTACGCATGTATTTAATTAAGGTAAATAAGAAAAAGGGTGAGAACATTTTTTCAATTTGCTTATCAAATAGAATACCTTTTAACTTATCAGATTTTGTTTCGTTAATCCAGCCTGATTCGTTGGTGGCTAAGTAGCAATCGTATCCATCTTCATAACAAATATCAATTTGCTCCTTTACAAATTTAGGAGCTCCGCCTACATCGTTTTTAGGTATAATAAAGAGAATATTTTTTTTAATATTACCACTCATCTGATGATTTTTTACTTTTTTAAAAATGAACAATCCGTTTATTTACAATCCTTGTCAATACTTAGTTTCGTCTTTCCTGAATAATAAGTATTTCCACACCAACTCACTCCTCCTTGCAATGGGATGTATAAAAAATCGTTTACAATTTTTTTAGGAGCTATTGGCTGTTCGTACGTGAATGTATTGTTGCGTATAACAGTTCCTACTAGATGCTCTGACTGATTACCATCAATAAGGATAAATACAGGATACGCTGCATGTAGATGCGTTAATTTATATTTCGTACTTTCATTATTGTATGAAAACAGATTATTCTGGATTTGAATAGGATTCTTACCTGTGCGCTTAACTGAATAAACGAAAATGGCCATATTGGTTCCGCTGATTTTATTGTTTGATATCATATGCCCTCCTTTATCGCCTTCGATGTGAATACCTCTATCATAGCCATTAATAACATTGTTGATTAAAGTACAGTTTGCCGAATTACGTTCCAATACAATTCCAGCACGTCCATAGCTGTTAGATTCCAACAAATTATTCGTAATTACATTATTTTGAATTAATACATTTTGTAAATTAGTAATTGAAATACCATCCCCATAATTATCATAATTTTCACCTCCCGAATATTTATCCGCTGTTAAATTCAATCCAAATACATTTATAAAACGATTGTTTTCGATCGTTATTTTATCAGTCGCATCGACTGTATTACTTCCATTGCACCATATACCGTCTCCATAAATATTTTTAAATCGATTTTGAGCTATTACTGCTTTTCGAATATTTACCAAAAAAATACCCTTAGCACCAGTTGCTTGGTCGATATACGATTGAAGACTTTTAGAAAATTTACCTTCAATGTTAAATCCAGTTACAGTGACAGTACCACTATATTCAGGTTTTGAACGAATATACAATCCGCAATAAATTGGAAATCTTGTCGCTTCACCTCTCATAAATAGATTCGTATAGCCATTCATATCGCCCGATATAGTTATAGCATGATTTTTTACAATGTCTACTTGAATGGATTTATTGATTCTATAGCCATAAGTTGAACTTTTCGATTTCGGAAATTGGATTGTGATATTCTCGTTGGATTGTAATGCGTCATTTATACATTTTTGTATGCTTTCAGTATCATCTAATTTATCATTGGGGTTGGCGCCATATGCAGTTACTTTATAAATAGTCGATTGAGCAACACAAATTTCACTGATTGCTAATAACATTATAAAACAACAAAGTGTTTTAATTTCTAGGCTTATATTTTTCATCTTTATTAAATATGGTTTGATAATACTGTAAGAAATTATTTGTTTTATTGAGTTCGCTTAAATAAATATCATAAACCGATGTTGCGAGTAAAAACAGGATAAGATAGCCATATATTAGCACCTTTTTGAAAGAATGACGATGGATATAAACCATATAGGCTGCTAGTATAGGTTCTACACTATACAATTGTCCATAGAGTCTTGTACCAAAAATTGCTACCGTACGAAACAACAATAAATAAGAAACCCCTAAGAAAAAATAAATAATACAGACTTTAAACACAGGATCTTTTTCTAAATAGTCTTTCGAAAAGGCTATATAAAATATAAGCATTATGATGGCCTTTAAAAGCGTGATATCTGTAAATTTCAATTCTTTTCCAAAAAAATCATTGAACAAATATTCAACCGACCTGGAATTGATTACTTTCAACAATACCATAAAGTTGAGAAGTAAATCTTTTAAATTAACGGCAGCTGAAACAAGAATAATAACAGATAATGTGATCAATAATTTTTTCTTAGTAAGCTTCAATTTATTTAAATAATAGATGGGCACTGCAGCTATACTTTGGGTATGAAATAGGAACGCAAATCCAATACTTAAATAGTTTTTAATAACCTTTGATTGCAACACGTAGTGAATTACAAGAATTAATGTAATACCACTGGATAATCCAGCTCGCAATGTAGTCCAATCCTTCATGAAAAATTCATGCGAAAAATAAAAACAGAGGGAGATAAGTGGAAAAGGAGAGTACTTGTAAAAGGCAAAAAAGTGAATAAATACCAATATAAAAGCCGTAACAAAAATAAAAAAATCTTCATTGTTTAAAATTGTCTTTAACGTTGACAGGTAAGTTAAAAACCCTATTTCGGTAGATCGTTTATGAATATCACTTCCACCTACAATCCAATCAAACAAATTGGGAACTTCATTAAACAATTCTTTGTATGCAAAATCATCTACGCCAATATTAAATCGAATACCAGAAAAAATAGCTGCTATAAAACAAAGGATTAACCCTACACTTATAATTTTCTTATCGCTTTTCTTAATAAAATCAAGAAAAGAAGCAATCATAGTCAATATCGTAAATGCGAAGTATATCAAGCTTTTTCTGATTTTTGTTGATCAATCAATTCTTGATAGAGATTCATATGCAATTCAAACATTCTATCCAATGAATATTTTTTTACATGCTCTTGTGCAGTAAGTATCATATTTATTTTCAACGCTTCATTGTCCAAAATACGATTAATTTTCATACATAATTGATCAATATTTAAATGCTCATAGTTGAAATCATCGTTGGGCAATACCTCTCTCACACCGGCTACATCGGCGCCTAAAAATGGAACTCCAGCAGCAAGCCCCTCTAGCACCACACCCGATAAGCCTTCAAAGTGCGTACTTAATATATTAATATCGACTGCCTTCATCAATGAAATCACATCGCTACGAAAGCCAAGAAATATAACTCTATGTCCTAATCCTAGCTGTGCGACCATATCTTTTAGCTCTTGCATCAATTCTCCTTCACCTGCAAATAGCAATACAATATGCTCATCTAGTTGTTTCATGGCTTTGATGAGTGAAGCATGATCTTTTTGCTTTTCGAACCGTGCGGTCATGAGCAAAAAATGCTTTGTAGTACTAGGCACACCTTCTATTGCGTACAATGCATCTCTACTACTGGGCTTTATTTGATTGATTGCATCTACATCGATGCCATTTTCAATTGTTCGTATTTTAGATAGTTCTTTTGTGTACTCGCCCATTTTGAGTTTCATATCATCTGTCAATGAGATCATTGCATCGCAATTTTTGTATATCCATCGTATCACTTGTTTTCGAATGGCATTATTTTCCTTATTGATAATACCATGTTCGGTATACACTATGTTGCCTGGCAAACTAAAAAGCTTTTTAGCTAAAATCACCCATGCTACAGCAGGGAATAAATGGCAATGAATAACTTTTGAATCTTTTGCAAAACGAGCAATTGTTTTTATTAATCCCAACTTGTATAAATTCGAATTGTGCAATATGGTCATTTGTTCTTGGACCGATGACAAATTTTGTAGATAACTTGTTACATTTTCATGATCTGATAAAACTAATAATTGTGAAGAGAATTTACTCTGAACCAATCTTGGAAATATAAGCGAAGCAAGTTTTTCTGCCCCTCCTTTTCCCAGAGAATTTATAATTACACTTATATCGAGTTGACCCATTTTATTTGTATTGCAGCTTTATAGATTTGGTAGCATTATAATTTATAACTAAATCGGACGCAAATTACATTATTATTTCTTTAGATATTGACTTTATAAGTCTACTCAATTGGTTTAATCTATGTATTCTATTTAAATTATAAGTAATTTTATTTAAAATATCGAAATCGGTTATTCAATTATTTTTTTAAAAAAATCAGTTCGAATTTTTTCCTTTACTTCAATGGATACCAATTGTCTAACCTGCTCTTTACTTAGGCGTACATATTTATATTTTTCTATGAAATTATGAATACCTTCAATATTATCTTTTACATTATTTTCATAATTACCAATTTCCAACACAAAGGGTTGACCTGTAATATCCACATCTCGCTCACCCATAATCATTGGTAATCCATACATCAGATATTCTCTTACTTTCAACGAACAGCTTTCATTCATACATTTTTTATACAAGGAAAGGCACCCTAAAGCGATATTCATTGATTTGTACAATCGATTTATATCCTCTTTACCTAATAATCCATGCTGTATTAGATTAGTCGCTTTATAGTCTAGTGTTGGACCAATTAGATGAAACTGATATTGAGGCAATGCGTTGGAGAGAATTTCAAGTTTTTCTACACCATGCCATGCCATACCCGGACTACATATCATTACAATATTCACCGCTGATTGATCTATAAATTGATTATCAAATGCATTCATATTGACGCCATTCGAACAGCAAACCCAAGGTTTTTGATACGATATTATCTGTTGTGCGATTTCGTTGGTTACACATACAAAACCTGCAACCGAGCTGAATATTGTTCGTTGATTCCGCTTGATTAAATTTTGTTTGTATTGACTCAAGTTTCCAATTTCATTGAGGTATAAAGAATTAAGCTCTATTACTGAAGGTCTTGACCTGAGCACTTTATCAAAAAAAGCAAAATATTGTACCTCCCTTAAATAGATCAAATCAGGATTCACCCGTTTAATTGTTTTAAGCAAATGAATCACACTTAATTGACGATTTAAATTTCGATAAATAGTCCCACCAAACAAATTGGCTACAGGACTGTTAAAATATGTAAATCCTTCTAGATGCTCGTTAAAAATAAAATCTTGTGCAGCCGATTTATTTACGCCTATAATGTATAAATGAGTTTTGATACCCAACGTATACCATTGCGCAATCTGATTATTTACTTTTTTTAATACGCTTGAATTTTTTGTAAACTCATCATTAATAATATAGACAACCTTCATCGTTCTTATAGATTATCTGCCATTAGGATTCTCCATGAATTAGATAAAGAGACATTGGCATCCTCAGCAACCACTTGTTTGTTGAGTTGACCTTTGGATAAGATTCGTTTATTGACCAAATCTGTTTTCCCTTGCATTATTTTTTCTTTCAATATTGGATTCTCCATCCAATTTTTTTGAGGGGGTTCATAGCCAATTTTATCTTTACGCCAGCAAATGGTTTCGGGTAAAATACTCGACGTAGAAGCACGCATAATCCACTTGGTCCATCCATCCTTAATTTTGAAGTGAGATGGAAGGGTAAAAAGAAAATCAACCAAATCATGATTCAAAAATGGTAATCGCACCTCACGACTGTGGGCCATGCTATTGCGATCGGCATAGCGAAGCAATTCTTGCAAGCCTTGTTTCATAGTACTACTATACAATGATTGATTCAACGATTCAAATTCATAATTTCGATGAAAACTATCCTTGAAATGAGCATGATAAAACTCTTTATCAAACAATGGATTTTTTATCTGATTATACTGTTGGTAATATTTACGAAGCGAAGTTGCAGAATCAGGAAACAAGGATTTTATGATGTTTTTCCATCCACTAATGACCGATTCGTTGATTTCACTTCCAGTATGCATTGCATTATAAGCCTGCATTTCTTTACTATATAATGCGGGGTTCGCTTTTTTTATTTCTTGAAAATAATGGCTATAATAGGGATGATAGCCTGCTAATATTTCATCGGCACCTTGACCGTCTAATAATACAGTTACGCCATGTTCTTTGGCCAATTGCATTACACAATACTGAACATAGATACTAGCACTTCCAAAGGGTTCTTCCTGATGATAGGCCAATTTATCAATAGAGGCTATCATGCCTTCATCGGTTGGAGTTACAAAATGAGGCTCTACATTGGTTTTAGCTATCACCATATCCATGTATTTCCGCTCATCTTTTTTAAACCCTGGGAATACGGCACTAAAGGTGTTTTGCTTTTGTGTAGTTCCTTTCTTGAGTTCATCAATTACACATACCACCAAGCTACTATCTAAGCCTCCACTCAAACTACTCCCTACTGCTACGTCACTTCTCAATCTACGTTTTGAAGATGTATAAAAAAGTTCATTAAAGGTTTCTTTGGCCTGATCTTCAGTAATAGATGAATTGGTTGTTTTCCAATCAATATCATAATATTTATGAATCGTCAATTCAAGGTTATGAAGATTTAGTTTGATATAATGCGAATGAGGTAATCGTGTGCATTTGTTATAGAACGTTTCACTTAAATTAGATGGATTTTCCAAAAATCCATACGCTAAGTAATTGAACATCATTTTATCGTTCACTACTTTAGGGATACCACCCGCCCAAAGACATTTCATTTCACTTCCATAATAAAAATGCTTCCCTTTTTCATAACTGTAAAAAAATGGCTTCTCTCCAAATCGATCTCTAGCACAAAAAACTGTATTTTCTTGAGCATCGTACAACACAAAAGAGAACATCCCATCCAAGAGTTTAAGACAATTCTCTTTATCTCGGTCAAATAACGCCATCAATACCTCAGTATCAGAAACGGTTTTGAACGTATAGCCTTGTTTAAGTAAATCCTCTTTTAACTCTATATAATTATATATTTCACCATTAAATACAATAGAATAGCGTCCCATGTAATGCATTGGTTGATCTGCTTCATGGCTTAAATCTATGATAGATAAACGCCTGTGGCCTAGTCCTACTTCACCATTGGATGAAATCCATTGTCCTTCGCCATCTGGACCACGATGATTAATCACGTCTGTCATTTTCTTTAATCCAGCTTGTGTAACCAATGATGTATCTTTAGAAATAATTCCAGCTATACCACACATATATAAAAGTATTAATTAAGTGTGCAAATGTAATAAAATACTGCTAAGATTATAGTTCTATGTAAAATTGAACTTTATATAAAATCAAGAGGTTTCGGTGAACATGACATGCGTATTAACCGCTCTTTTTGCAAAGATATTGCTTTCTATCTTTTTTCTACGGGAAATACATATTACCTTTGCACCCGAATTAAGTAAAGGAATGCGAGTAAGCCACAAAACATCAATGAAATCAATAGTTTTAGCCACATTACTGGTTCTTTTTGGAATGAATAGCTCCTTTGCTCAAGAGCATGGGACTGCATCCGAACCCGCTATTGAGCATCACGAAGAAGAGAAATTAGACATTAAGGGTGAAATTTTTGGGCATATTTCTGATTCATACGACTGGCATTTCTTCAGTTTCGGTCAGGGGCATGATGCAAATCATATTTCATTACCATTACCCGTTATCTTATTCAATACTACGCACTCTAAGTTAGATGTATTTCTATCTTCTGCGTTTCATCATGGGCATGAGCCACATGCTGGATACGAATTATACGTAGAAAACGGGAAACAAAAACTTAAAACTCAAGATGGAAGTAGCTTCTTAGATGTGAGCATCACTAAAAACGTATTGTGTTTATTCCTTTCTATTGGCATATTATGGTTTTTAATGACTGGTATTGCTAAAAAATACAAAGTAAATGGTGCACATAAAGCACCTACAGGCATTCAAAACGCCATTGAACCTATAATAGGATTCATTCAGGATAATGTTGCAAAACCAAATTTAGGCACTAAGTACATGAAATACATGCCGTTGTTATTGACCTTGTTTTTCTTTATATGGATTAATAACCTATTAGGCTTATTGCCTTTTGGATTTAATCTAACAGGTAATATAGCTGTTACATTGGCATTGGCATTGATTTTCTTTGTGGTAATGTTGGCTAATTCTAATAAAAATTTCTGGGGACACATCTTTAATCCTCCTGGAGTACCATTAGGAATTAAATTTATCCTTGTACCTATTGAAATCTTAAGTAATTTGTTGATTAAACCTGTAGCATTGGCTATTCGTTTGTTCGCAAACATATTTGCAGGCCATACCATTATATTAAGCATCATCTTGTTGATATTCATTTTTGCAAGTTTAAGCAAAGTTGCAGGTGTAGCATTTGTACCAGTTTCAGTAGGTTTTAGTATTTTCATGTTTTTCTTGGAGTTACTAGTTGCTGCTATTCAAGCATTTATATTCACTAACTTAACAGCTGTATTTATAGGTCAAGCGATCGAGGAGCATCATCATGATGCCGATGGTCATGATCATCATTAATTTGTCATTTTTTTAAAACCAATATATATGTCAGTATTAAACATTTTATTAGAAGGTATCGCATCAGCAGGTGGTGCAGTTGGCGCAGGTATTGCAGCTTTAGCAGCTGGTATCGGTGTAGGTCAAATCGGTAAAGGAGCATTGGAATCAATTGCTCGTCAACCAGAAGTGGCTGGAGAAATCCGTTCCAACATGATCCTTGCTGCGGCTCTTGTAGAGGGTGTTGCTCTTTTCGGAGTTATCGCAGGTATCTTAGCTATCGTTATGTAATTTAGGTGTCAATTGACAGCAGTCAGTTGGCAGATAAAACAAAACATAGTAAAAATTATTAAACTACACGTGAGCAAAGGGCAAAGCGTGTAGTTTATTTAAAAAAATTAAAATCTCTGTGTACTCTGTGAAAAACCCTGTGCACACTGTGGTTAAATAAAAAATAAAAAAGAAAAATGGAATTATTATTACCTGGATTTGGTCTATTCTTTTGGACATTAATAGCCTTATTATTTGTAATTTTTTTACTGAAAAAATTTGCTTGGAAACCAATCCTTGAAGCATTGAATGAGCGTGAGAAAGGTATCGCAGATAGTATTTCTGCTGCTGAGCGTATCAAAGCTGAAATGGCCAATATGAAAAGCGAACACGACGTATTGTTAAATCAAGCTCGTGAAGAACGTACTCAATTGTTGAAAGAAGCAAAAGAAACGAAAGATAAAATTGTAAACGAAGCGAAAGAACAAGCGAAAGAAGAAGCAAACAAAATCATGATGGAAGCTCGTCAACAAATTGAATTTCAAAAAAATGCTGCTATTATTGATGTGAAAAATCAAATAGGCTCTTTGGTAATCGAAGTGTCTGAAAAAGTATTGAGAAAAGAATTGAGCAACAAAGCTGAACAAAACCAATACATCAATACACTTGCTAACGAAATTAAATTAAACTAACTATATGCAAAATCCAAGATTAGCAGCACGATATGCCAAGTCCTTGATGGACCTTGCTATTGAAAATGGCAAATTGGACGTATTGCATAGCGATATGAAGTTGTTGGGCGATGTATGTGCTAACAGTCACGACTTTGTGGTAATGATGAAAAGCCCTATTGTAAAAGGAGATACGAAACTTTCGGTAGTAAATGCTATCTTGGAAGGTAAAGTGGATCCTATGACAACTGCATTTATTCAATTAATTGTCAATAAAGGCAGAGAATATTTTATTCCTGAAATTGCCAATGCATTTGTATCTGAATATAAAGCGTATAATAAAATCAATGATGTATTGTTGACAACCGCTGTAGAATTGGACGAAGCTGAAAAGAACAAGATACATGCTCAAATAGCAGCTCAATTCCAAGGAATGACCATCGATTTAACTACCAAAGTAGACGAATCCTTGATTGGTGGATTTGTGTTAGAAGCCAACAACAATGTATTTGATGCAAGTATCATCCGCGATTTGAAAGATATCAAAAAACAATTCCTGAAAAACGAATATATCCCAGATATAAGATAATTTTTATAGAACGAATTAATATAAATAAACTTTAAATAGAAAAAATATGGTAAGTATAAAACCAGACGAAATTTCGGCCATCCTACGCCAACAGCTAGGTAATTTCAATTCAAGCGCTGAATTGGAAGAGTCAGGAACAGTATTGCAAGTGGGTGATGGTATCGCTCGTGTGTACGGTTTGAATGGTGTAAGTTCGGGAGAACTTGTAGAATTTGAAAATGGCGTACAAGCTATTGCCTTGAACCTTGAAGAAGACAATGTGGGTGTGGTATTGATGGGTGATGGTAAGGGTATCAAAGAAGGAAATAAAGTACGTCGTACAGGTCGTATCGCCTCTATCAAAGTAGGTGAAGGCATGGTAGGTCGTGTAATCAATACATTGGGTCAACCAATTGATGGTAAAGGTCCATTGACAGGTGATTTGTACGAAATGCCATTGGAGCGTAAAGCACCAGGGGTTATCTTTCGTGAGCCTGTAAAAGAACCATTGCAAACGGGCTTGAAAGCGATCGATGCGATGATTCCAATCGGACGTGGACAACGTGAGTTGGTAATCGGTGATCGCCAAACTGGTAAATCTGCAATCTGTATTGATACCATCATCAATCAAAAAGAATTTTACAAAGCAGGCAAGCCTGTATATTGTATCTATGTTGCAATCGGTCAGAAAGCATCTACCATTGCACAAGTAATGAAAACATTGACCGATAACGGAGCGATGGAATACACAATCATAGTAGCTGCATCGGCTGCTGATCCAGCTCCGTTGCAATTCTACGCACCATTTGCTGGTGCTGCTATCGGTGAGTTCTTCCGTGATACTGGCCGTCCGGCATTGATTGTATTTGACGATTTGAGTAAGCAAGCGGTAGCTTATCGTGAGGTATCATTGCTTCTACGTCGTCCGCCAGGACGTGAGGCTTATCCAGGTGACGTATTCTACTTACACAGTCGTTTACTAGAGCGTGCTGCCAAAGTAATTGCAAAGGATGAGATCGCTGCAAAAATGAATGACTTACCTGCTTCTATCAAGCATTTGGTAAAAGGAGGAGGCTCATTAACAGCCTTACCTATTATCGAAACACAAGCAGGTGACGTATCGGCTTATATCCCTACCAATGTAATCTCTATCACTGACGGACAAATATTCTTAGAATCTAACTTGTTCAATGCGGGTATTCGCCCAGCGATCAACGTTGGTATCTCTGTAAGTCGTGTGGGTGGTAGTGCTCAAATCAAATCCATGAAAAAGGTAGCAGGTACCTTGAAATTGGATCAGGCACTTTACCGAGAAATGGAAGCCTTCTCAAAATTTGGTGGTGACTTGGATGCTGCTACTAAAAACATTTTGGATAAAGGCGCTCGTAATGTGGAAATATTGAAACAAGGACAATTCTCTCCTTACTCTGTAGAAAAGCAAGTAGCGATGGTATACCTTGGAACCAATGGTTTATTGACTGGTGTACCAGTTAAAAACATGAAAGCCTTTGAAGAAGCGTTCTTGATAGCCTTGGAAAATAAAATGCCTGAGTTATTGGCTGAATTTAAAAAAGGAAATTTACCTGAAGATGGTATCAACAAAATGCTTGAATTGGTAAACAGTATGATTCCACAGTTTAGCAAATAGACACAATTAAATACTATTTAAAATCCTACTTCGTACGAAGTAGGATTTTTTTATACTTTTTGAAATACAATTTTTTTTCGTAAACTTTGTATTATTAAAAGTTGAGGTAGAATAATGTGCTTTAATATCAACTTAATAAGTTTTATGTAAGAATGCAAGCTAAAATTAAACATTTCGTTCAGTGTGCCTCAGTGTCCTCGAAGCGAGAGACAATGCGGACACAGAAAGATGGAAATCAACAAGTGAATTTGAATGCCTTATCGAGAGGCTTATACATACTGAATATTGATCGAAAAAATCAACCCTACTTTCAAGCGAAAGTGATGAAGGAATAGGATATGATTTATATCATTCATATTATTTCTTTTAGATTGTTTAACTTTGCTATACATTAAAAAAACTACTCTTAATCACCTGCCTTTTGATTGCAGGAAGTGTAATGACGCAAGCACAACGTATTAAAAAATTGTCGGGTGATGCGAAAGAATTAGCAAGTGAAACTAAACTCAATGTAGTATTTACATACAATGGCATGAGTGTAGGAAAATTTGATAATGAAACTGAATACATCAAAACCAAAAAAGAAGAATACAACAAGAAAGAAGCTGGCCGTGGCGACAAATGGGAAGCATCATGGGTAGGCGATCGTAAAGGTCGATTTGAACCACAGTTTACTGAGTTGTTTGAAAAAACATCTCCATTTGCAATCGGCAATTATGCAGATGCAAAATATACCATGCTGGTAAATACAACTCGTACCGAGCCAGGATACAATATCTATATCAGCCGTAAAAATGCTGAAGTAGATCTTGAAGTTGAAATTATTGAAACTGCTAGCAAACGAAGTGTAGTAAAATATACTGTGAAGAATGCACCTGGTCGCACGTTTGGTGGTTACGATTACGATTCGGGCACTCGCTTGGAAGAAGCCTATGCTACTGCTGGTAAACACTTTGGCAAGGAACTGAAAGCAGATGTGAAATAATTTATTTAAAAAATAAACAATGTAAACCACGCTACGCGTGGTTTTTTTTATCAATTTTTCATCTTAGTTTTGGAAGCCTATGTTTGCCATCGTCGATATCGAAACTTGTGGTCCTAAATTTGCTTATCAAAAGGGACGTATCATCGATATCTGTATTTTGGTTCATGATGGCATTCAAGTCGTTGATAAATTTTCAACACTCATCAATCCTGATTGTCATATTGGAAGTTTTTATACCAGCTTATCAGGTATTACAAATGAGATGGTAAAGGATGCACCTAAGTTTCACGAAGTGGCCAAAGACATTTTAAATTTTACCGAAGGGAAATTATTTGTCGCACATAATTCGGCCTTTGATTATAATTTTATCAAAGACGAATTTTCATCCTTAGGGTTTAGATTCAAACGTGATACACTCTGTACAGTAAAGTTGAGTCGAAAATTAATGCCTGGAAAAAAATCCTATAGTTTGGGCAATCTGTGTGAATCCTTAGGAATAGTCATTCATGATAGACATCGAGCTGAAGGTGATGCTGTAGCAACTGCAAAATTACTAGATCTGTTGCTGATGCTTAAAACCCAAAATCCAACATATAAAACCAAGAGTGTATCTCAAATAATGACTACACGCTTAGACAATATTAAAAAATATATTCTCGACAAGCTTCCTTCTAGTTGTGGTGTGTATTATTTTTTAAATAAACAGCAACAAATTATTTATATCGGTAAAAGCGTTGATATGTATGCACGTGCTATTAGCCATTTTAATTCGGATTTGAAGAAAAGCAAATCCATGTTGAATGATTTATACAATGTCGATTTTGTAGAAACTGGAAGCGAATTGATATCGCTTTTGCTCGAAAGTGAGGAAATCAAAAAACATAAACCTCAATACAATACTGCTCGCAAAAAGGATGTGTTTACGCATTGCATAGATCTTACTCAACGTGAAGGTGTATTGTCATTTAAAATAGTTCCCTTTGATGAATCAGAATATGCATTTCTATCATTCACCTCATATTCGTCTGCACGTGAAAAACTAGAAAATTGGATTGATGAAAAAAATCTTTGTTTACAATATTGTGGCCTCACTGAGGAAGGCAGTGTATGCTTCAATCATCAAATAAAAAAATGCTATGGTATATGTGCCGGGCAAGAAAACATTGAAGACTATAATGATCGTGTAAAACAACTCATATCAATGTTCTCCTATGATTATCCCAATTTTATGATTATAGATAGAGGTAGAACCGGTGAAGAAAAATCAATTGTATTGATTCGGAATCATCGATATGTTGGCTATGGCTATATAGATGAGTCGTCACAAATCATGAGTATAGATGATGTAGATGAATACCTTGTATCGAAAACGTCTTATCCAGATGCGGATGATATTGTCAAAAGTTGGGTTCGATTGAAACGTAGAGAGATTGTAAAGTTTTAGCCACAGATTACCCTGATAAACACAGATGGATAGATACAATAAAAATGCAAGCCACAGATTACACAGATATCACAGATGAATAGCTACAATGGAAATGCAAGCTACAGTTTCGCAGATATCACAGATGAATAGATACATTAGAAATGCAAGCTACAGATTACACAGATATCACAGATGGTCACATTCTATGATATCCAATTTTGCATTTGCAGACTTCGAACTACTGATGAAAATAGAATTATATAAATATACTATCAGTCTACTTTAGAACTTTTATAATTACTCACGATTAAATACTAAATCCATTCCACCTTGATTTAATTTGAAACTACGGATACCTCCATCATTCTCTTTTATAAATGTAATTTCAATTTTGGCAGCTTCAAATTTATAATTCAATTCACTCACTTTATCCAATGGAAACGCACTTTGACCAGTCGCTTGTGCTGTTAATATTCCACCATCTTCTTTAATAGTAATTTTCATGCCTATTTTATCATTGTTATAAACACCATCAAAACCCTTAGCATTGTCAATGCTTATTTTTTTAGTTTCAAATGAAGGAATTGAATATGGCTTGTTGTAATATGCACTCAACATAGCAATTGCAATATCATTGAGTGGATAATTATACCCATTGCCTAAAATACAGAAAGCCACTTTATTATCTTGATTATAGGCAAGCATAGATTCAAATCCATCAATACCACCTGTATGACCATAAAACCAATTTTTACCAAATGGCAATCGAATCATTCCTAAGCCATAGCCATCTTTCAAGTCCATCATGTTGGCAAGTGAAGTTTGGGAAATTAATTTCCCATCAAACAAAGCTTCTATAAACATGCTTAAATCGCGTGTGTTGGATACAATGTTTCCCGCACCTCTTGGTATACTCATGTCAGTTTCATCGGATGTTACCCAACTATTATTTTCAAATGAATAGGAATGAGCTTCATTTTTTTCAGTATTTATCTTACCTCCTACATAAGTATCACCTAAGTTAGCTTTCGCACAGATTCGCTTACGTAATTCTTCGGCATATGCTTTTTTTGTAATTTTTTCAATGATAAATGTAAGTAACACGTAGTTGGTATTACTGTAACTATGCAGTGCATTAGGTTCAAATTCGGTTTTACCTTTTTCAAATAATGCAATTAACTCTTGCTCACTTTTTGCTTTGGTATGATAGGTCATGTAATCTTCTTCCGAAGTAAAATTTTGCAATCCTGTTCTATGAGATAATAATTGTTCAATTGTAATCTTTGATGCATTCGGTATGGTTGGAAAAAATTTATCCAATTTAGTTTCCAATGATAATTTCTTTTCTTCTATCAATTGCAATATCATCACTGCGGTAAACATTTTACTGATGGAGCCTATTCGATATTGCGTATATACATTTGCTTGTTGTTTTTTCTCTACATCATTATATCCTATCGTTTTTTGATAAATGATAGTCCCTTTTTCTGACAAGGATACACTCACCATCGCCTTCTGATAACGATCCAACTGCATAAATAGGCTATCGAGTTTTTTAGTATTCAATTGAGCCATCAGAAAATGTGAACTACATACTGCTAAAAGGAAGAATGCTTTTTTCATGAATTATTTTTTTATAAAAGTATCTAAATAAATTACAAATAGCGCTCCTTTTATACAAGTGGTTAATTCAATATTTCGACGGATTTGAACTTAGTTAAACGATTTCCATTTTCTTTAACATTCTTGATTGGTTACTTAATTGCTAAAATTGGGATTAATAGAAAACTCTCCACAAAATGAAATCTCAAACAAAAATTTTTCTTGCTCTTATGAGCATGTCCGCCTGTTGGGTATCCTGCAGCAACTCTGGTAAATTTGAATCGAATGCGTTAGCTTCTGTAACCGAATCTGCATCACTGCCCGATACAGCCATGGAAGCAGACCGTGTTATTATTAAAACTGCCGAAATATCCATGGATGTCAACAATGTTGAAAAAAGTATTCAAGACTTTCAGCAGATGCTGCAAACTGTCAATGGGCATGTATATCATTACGAAATCAAGAACGATAAACAATATCAAACTGAGGTGCAACAAAGCTTTGATTCAAATATGGTTATTAATCAGGTTTACCCTACGGGCTATTTAAAAGTGAAAGTACCTGTTGCATTTGCAGATTCGTTTATCAGCAATGTAATTAACATGAATGGGAAAATTTCAGATTTTATGTTTGACGAAAATGATGTGACAGAAGATATTACAGAGAAAAAAGAGTTGATGATTGCTGATGTGCAAGCAAGGGGCAAAGGCAATAAACCAACTAATGTTGAAGAAAGATATTATGATAAAGAAACCAAGGAATCGTATATAAAACGTAAAGCCGAATTTTCGAAAGTAAACTTTAAAACAAAAAATTTATGGTTTGATATTCGATTAAAAGGCACTTCCTATATCGATAAACAATTTGTTGCTTCTTCAAAATCTTATAGAACACCATTTTATATCAGGGCTATACAATCGTTGGACAATGGCTGGTATGCATTTTCACTTTTTATAAGTGGTGTGTTACAATTATGGCCTTTTCTTTTCTTAGCTGCCCTCATTTTTTTAACTATCAAAAAGAAATGGCATAAGCTTATTTTTAAATAAGCAATAAAAAACATTTCTTAAACCTTTTCGCTATTGTATATTAGAGTCCTAGATTATACAAACGCATTGGCAAATAAGATAACAATACTAGGAAATGGAAGTTGGAGTTCGGCTCTTGCTAAAATACTCACTGATAATGGACATCGTATCAATTGGTGGATGCGAAGTGAAGAAGCAATCAAACAGTTGAAAACAAGTGGGCACAATCCTCATTATCTTAAAATTGTCAAATACGATATTGGCTTGATAGAATTGTACAGTGATATTCATCAAGCAATCGCTCATGGTGATATTTTACTGATTGGAATCCCTTCCGCATTTATACAAGATGTCTTTCAGCAATTAGCCCACGATGAACTCCAAGGAAAAATAATTCTTTCGGCAATTAAAGGGATCCTTCCTGTAAAATCTATTCTACTCAATGAATATCTTTCAGAGTCATTTGGGTTGGATATGAATCAGTATTGTTGTATTAGTGGTCCATGCCATGCCGAAGAAGTAGCAGCCGACAAATTATCCTATCTTACGTTTGCATCGAGCAATGAGCAATTAGCAACAGAAATGGCTGCTATGTTTTACAATGAAAATTTAAAAACAGTCGTAAGCACCGATGTGTATGGTGTACAATATGCAGCCGTATTAAAAAACATCTATGCATTGGGAGCCGGTATAGCACATGGACTTGATTATGGTGATAATTTTTTAAGTGTATACATTACCAATTGCTTTGCTGAGTTGCAACAATTTATGGATGTCATTAGTACACAAGCAAAACATCATTACAATACGAGTGCATACTTGGGCGACTTATTAGTTACTTGCTATTCATTGCATAGTCGAAACAGAACTTTTGGCAACTTTATAGGCAAAGGCTACTCTGTGAATGCAGCCAAACTCGAATTGAACATGGTAGCCGAAGGCTATTATGCATCAAAAGGTATTTATGAAATTGGTAAAAAATATCAATATGTATTACCAATTGCTACAGCTATATATGACATATTATGGCATCAACAATCAGCAAAAGTAGAATTTGAAAAGATAGAAGAGATATTCAATTAGTTTTAAAAAACTGAATCACTCGATATATAGTCTCATTATTCAACCTCAGCGCTTTTTGTGGCAAAGCTTTTGCGCTCTCTTCGTTAACCATCTTCATACCCTGCTTTATAAAACCTCAGGGCTCTCTGCATTAAAACTCTCCGCGTTCTCTACGGTAAAAAAACTCCACGTTCTTTGCGGTTAAAGTCTTTGTGTTCTTTGAAGTTAAAATCTCAGCGCTCATTTTGGTTAAAAAACTCTGTACTCTCTGCGAATATATCTCTGTGCTCTTTGCGGTTAAAAACTCCACGTTCTTTGCGGTAAAATCTCTGTGCTCTTTGCGGTTAAAAACTCTGAACTCTCTGCGGTAAAAATATCTTAATGTTCTCTGCGGTTAAAACATCTTAATGTTCTCTGTGGTTAAATTCCTCTGCGTTCAATATCAAATTCATAATCTCTATATTGTCATCACTCATTTAAAGCTACATTTGCATACTAAACAATCTAAATCATGACTCGTCTAATTTTTATCCTTATGTTTTCATTCCTTTTTTCTCCAAAAGCACTCGATGCTCAAACAAAATCCATTTATGATTTCAAAGTAGAGTCTTTGGATGGTGGTACTATTGATTTTGCTAAGTATAAAGGCAAAAAAATATTAATTGTCAATACCGCGTCTAAGTGTGGATATACACCTCAGTATGAAGGGCTCGAAAAACTAAGTAAACAATACAAAGACAAATTGGTGATTGTAGGTTTTCCTGCCAATAATTTTCTTTTTCAGGAGCCTGGCGAAAACGCAGAGATCAAAAGTTTTTGTCAAAAAAATTATGGTGTCACATTCCCAATGGCATCTAAGATTTCTGTAAAAGGTAAAAACATGGCTCCTATCTATGTATGGCTTACACAAAAGAAATACAACAACTTCAGTGACAATTCTGTAAAATGGAATTTTCAAAAATATTTAATTGATGAAAAAGGAAATTTGATAGATGTGTTTCAACCAGGTGTTGAACCTATGAGTGATGAAATAACTTCAAAATTGAAGTAGTTTTTGTCTTACAATCAAGATAATTCTCAATTTCTACATTCTATCTTTGTACTATGAATTTACAAGATTTGTATAAAAAAGCGTTTGCATTTGAATTTCTCTCAGTAGAAGAAGGAATGTTTTTATTCCATCATGCACCCTTAGCTGAACTAATGCATATTGCAAATGAATTGCGAAAGGTACAAGTTCCTCATGGTAAAGTTACTTGGCAAATAGATCGGAATGTAAATACCACCAATGTATGTATAGCCAATTGCAAATTTTGCAATTTTTATCGCGTACCTGGTCATCCAGAAGCTTATATTACAGATATAACTACTTACAAACAAAAGATAGAAGAAACAATCCGATGGGGTGGTGATCAATTATTGCTTCAAGGCGGTCATCATCCTGATTTAGGATTAAGTTTTTATACCGATTTATTCAAAGAATTAAAATCTCTTTATCCGTCTATCAAGTTACATACGCTTGGACCACCAGAGGTTGCACACATTGCCAAACTGGAAAAAAAATCTCATACCGAAGTTTTACAAGCATTGAAAGATGCAGGGATGGATAGCCTTCCAGGTGCAGGTGCTGAAATACTCAATGATCGAGTACGTCGTCTTATTTCGAAAGGAAAATGTGGTGCTCAAGAATGGTTGGATATCATGCGCGCCTGTCATCAGTTGGATATTACCACCTCAGGCACTATGATGTTTGGCCATGTAGAAACGATCGAAGAGCGATTTCAACACTTGGTTGACATACGTCAAGTACAAAGCGAAAAACCTGCTCACGCGAATGGATTTTTAGCTTTCATTCCTTGGACTTTTCAAGATGTAGATACTTTATTGGCTCGTATTCGTAGAGCTAAAAATGATACAACCAGTGAAGAATATATTCGCATGATTGCATTGAGTAGAATCATGTTACCAAATATAAAAAACATACAAGCATCATGGCTTACAGTAGGGAAAGAAGTAGCACAAATTTGTTTATATGCAGGTGCCAACGACTTTGGTAGTATCATGCTTGAAGAGAATGTTGTAAGTGCTGCTGGAGCTCCGCATCGATTCACATTTAAAAGCATTCAAGATGCTATTCAACAAGCAGGATTCGAACCACAACTAAGAACTCAGAAATATGATTTTAGAGAACTGCCCGCTATGATTGAAGAGCAAGTCATTGATTATTAGACATGAGACACTAGAGGTGAGATTTGAGATGCTAGATGTACATAATTATAGACTTAAGTTAGCTTAGATGGAACATACAAGATTTCCTTTTAGCTACTTTAAAATCTAGGGATTAGAGCTCCGAATTTTATTCCTCTGTACCACCTCCACTCATTCGATAAGCTTTTAAGAAAGTCGCCCCTAGATTTTTGTAAGGAGGTACATAGTCATCAAACAATTGTTTCATTTCACCACTCGAAAATTGCTTCGATAGCTGTGTCCACATTTCTACCCAATCAATATCTTTTCCAGCAAGAAGTCTATCATTAAAGGCACGAATGATTGGTCCATTTATTTTTCCTACACCTATTTGTTTTGTTGACACAATATGCGCATCTTCTGATTGACTTAAGACCGTTGATAGATTTTGGTATGCACCACAAGCTCCTAAAATTACAACCTTGTGTCGGTAATTGATATGCTCTAGAGTCGTAGGTAAATGATAGCTATGGCCTCGATGTATAATAATAGAAGGATGAATATTCATCGAATCCAAATAGGATTGCAATGCATTTTGAGCCATTTCATCATCTGGCTCATCAAGAGGTTTGTTGGCATATATTTCAACAGGTTTGCCTTTTATAGAAGTTATTTTTACCCAATAGGCTTCACGAGATACCTTCCAATCTGGTGCACCAAATCCATTTACATAACTGTTGAATACACCTTTCCCATCTTTATCCCCATAGAAAAACACTTGTTGTACAACTGTCCCGCTATCGTCTTTTAAGCTATTGTATGGCATAACCGTAATAGGTGGTATTCCTAACTTTGCTGACATTGAATCATTAGAATAGGTCAACATTGTATAAAGAATGTCGTAGATTTTAAATCCTTTTTTATTCATAGCCAATGAATCTTCATCTCTGTTGATTCGTATTTGCTCAGTAATATTTTTCATTAAAGAGGTATCACTTATACTTCCAAATGAATTAGCTACGTCTGTTGCTCCTTCAAGATCTCCTTCTAATGTTTTATCTAGTCCTGTTACAAAGTCTTTCATCAAACTATTTTTCTCTTCTGGTTTCATGGTTTCCAAAAAACCAGAAAGCGTATTGTAATTAGCACAAAGTCTTATAAACGTTCTGAATTTATCCTTCCCAATAGAATCCAAAAACTGACTTCCAGACTTTGGTTTCATACGAGTCATTAATCGGTTGTAACACCCTAAAAAACTACTCGTATATAAATCATCATTACCATATACAATGATATAGTACAATTCAATTGGATTCAGCTTTTCTATAATTTTAAATCGAACGGCTTCACCTGCATCATGCAATTCATTAAGGGTAGATACATAGCGCGATGCTTCATGTGTCAATTCTCTATCATAAATTTTACGCAAGTCTGTCGTAAAATACTCTTGACGCATTTCAATCATTTTCTTGAAATATGCCTCGTCATTCGACGTAATTTTATTGACTTCGCTCACCGAGATTTTCCCCTTGTATATTTCATCAATGAAAAAAATTCCTTTAAGGGGTGTCATACAACTATCTGCAATTTTTACGATTGTTTGTACATATGCATCTTTACTTCTGCGCACAATATCTCGTTCAACTGCTGTTGATGTTGCAAAATTGAGTATGATTTTTGGATTCTTGGGGGCTGTTTTGGCTACAATAACATCCGCTGCTACTTCATTTTGAAGGTTTCGAATTTTTTTAATTAGTACTTCCGGATACTTATCGGCCATTCCTTCCATTAATGCGTTCATCGCATCTTTGTCGGTATTAAATAAAGTAGACACTGCATACAATGGCTTACTGATATTTTCACGGATGTATGGTACAAGATTATTGTTATGATATCCTCTGACAACCTGTAGCGTATTCTCCGACATTGTACTATAATAATTTACATCTACAAAGCCATCGTTCATATCGGTATTAAACAACTTAAGGTTTTCAATCACTCTTCCCAAGTATTTACGTTTCACCATATCGTCTTTCTCGTTGTTTTCGATATAGGCCACCGTTTTATTTACTTTCGAGAAAATGGCATTTGAGATAATTGTCGTTTTATCTAAATCACCATCCATATCAATCAATTTATCAATCACCCCATCAGATGCGTCAGCCTTTTTTTGTTCTCGTTCTATCATCAATAAAAGTTGCATTCTACCGCTCGTAACTAAACTTTTTTTCAAGATAGTATCTGCCAATATTTCGGTATTACTTGCAGGATTCGTTTGGGCGAATGTTACCACAGAGCACATAATTACAATTAACAGTAAATAAAAATTCTTCATTCAATCCAGTTTGTGATGGTAAATGTACACATTATTAAAAAACTCAAGTTCATTTTTGTAACTTTTTAGCTATTTGATAAAGCTGTTTTGGGTATCCCTCTTTCAAAAAAATGAATTATCAAATTGTCGAATTATCTTTGCACCTCTATGATTGATAAATTGGAGGCCATCAAAGGCCGTTTTGATAATATTGGTGTTTCATTGACTAATCCCGACGTGGTATCGGATCAGAAACGTTTTTCGCAATTGAGTAAAGAGTATCGTAAGCTTGAAAAAATAGTTACTGCCTACAAACAATACACAAATTGCATTGATTCTATTGCATTTGCTAAAGAAGTATTGGAAACTGAAAGCGATGAAGAGTTACGCGATATGGCTAAAGAGGATTTAACCTCGGCAGAAATAAACAAAGAAGCCTTGGAGGAACACATACGTCAACTCCTTATACCAAAAGAACCACAGGATGAAAAAAATGCTGTAATGGAGATCCGTGCCGGTACAGGTGGTGACGAAGCCAGCATTTTTGCAGGCGACTTGATGCGTATGTACTTGAAATATTGCGAAACAAAAGGATGGAAAGTGAGTGTGATAGACGAAAGTGAAGGCACTGCAGGTGGATATAAAGAGGTAATACTAGAAGTAGTAGGTGAGGATGTATATGGAACTTTGAAGTATGAAAGTGGTGTACATCGTGTACAACGTGTACCAGCTACCGAAGCCAGTGGACGAGTACATACTTCTGCTGCGACTGTAGCTGTGATGCCCGAGGCAGAGGAAGTTGATTTTGAATTGAAAGAATCGGATCTGAAAATGGAAACTGCTCGTAGTGGTGGTGCTGGAGGTCAGAATGTAAATAAAGTAGAAACAAAAGTAATCCTTACACACATCCCTACTGGAACCGTGGTAACCTGCCAAACTGATCGCTCTCAACTCGGTAATCGTATACGTGCTACAGAAATGATGCGTACAAGATTATACGAAGCCAAAGTACGTGAACATGAGGATGCAATTGCCAAAAGTAGAAAAACACTCGTAAGTAGTGGTGATCGCTCTGCCAAAATTAGAACCTACAACTGGCCACAAGGTCGCATTACTGATCATCGTATCAATAAAACAATTTACAATTTGGATTCGTTTGTCAATGGCGATATACAAGATATGATTGATTCACTTCAATTTGCAGAAAATGCAGAGAAGATGAAGGCAGGTGAAACGGCGTAGTTACTTTTTCTTTTTT
The DNA here is from genome assembly GCA_947460175.1 of Bacteroidota bacterium. Classification (GTDB taxonomy): domain Bacteria; phylum Bacteroidota; class Bacteroidia; order Chitinophagales; family Chitinophagaceae; genus OLB11. The sequence goes on from CANHGW010000027.1 coordinate 32,063, forward strand.
GACTTCACAATTCCTTTTTCACCAAATTCAATCCCATAGTTAAGCCATTTCAATAAGTCTTTGTCATTTTTGTATGCAGGCAATTCAATGAATAAAAAACCTTTCATGGTTTTGCCAGTAAACTGCATTGGATTTACATGATTTTCTTCCATAAGTTTTTCATAATGATTGTCCATGACTCGAAGCATCATTTCATCCTTAACTACACCAATGCACATTTTATCGTTTATCATAAAAGCAATACCTCCAAACATTTTCTTTTCATGAAAATTAATTTCTAGCTCATAGAGTTTTTCTGCGATACGATCTGCTAGGGTTACATTGTATGCCATTATTAAAAAACTAATTTATTTTTAATCTTGTCCCATCCACAAAGCACCGCCCACACTGCTTCGTTTGGCTCCCGTTACCGATTCAAGTACATTGACTTCTTCACGCCATCGCAGTATCCCTATGAGTGCCATTACCACAGCTTCTTTGTATTGGATTAGATTCATATCAGGTACTATAACTTCTACATCATTCGCTACCAATTTTTCTTTTAATAATGTGATTAAAAAGGTATTCAATGCGCCGCCACCCGTTACCAACATCTTACAGTTTTTTATTTGATGTGCGTCAACTTCATTCGCTATTTGAATCGCAATATGTTCGCACATTGTATTCAATTTATCTTGTATCGATATTGGATAATTTTGAATCATTGGATATACAATGTCTATTCCAAACTCATTGGACAATGATTTTGGATAGGAATGTTTATAGTAGTCAAGTTCATTTAATTGATTTAATAACTGTTCATTTTTATTACCGCTTTGTGCTTCACGCCCTCCGTCATCATACGTTAAATTCAATTCACTTGCCAATAAATTTAAAACCCTATTGGCAGGACAAACATCATACGCAATATGGTCATTCCCTTTCTTGATGGTGATATTGGAAATGCCTCCTATATTTAAAAAACAATCATATTCGCTCCACAGGTATTTTTCTCCAATCGGTATAATAGGAGCACCTTGCCCTCCCAATGCCACATCCATATTTCGCAAATCGCTTACGACAGGTAATTGTGTAATAGCTGCAATAGCTGCTCCATCTCCTAATTGAAATGTCATACCTAGCTTAGGTTCATGAAATACTGTATGTCCATGACTTGCTATAAGATGTACTTTGTGTTCGAGTTGATGTGTTTCAACAAATTGCTGTATTGCTTCTCCCATCCATTTGCCAAAGGCTGTATGGGCTAGCATCAACTCCTTTCCATTGAACTGTGTAATTTGATGCAACGTTGATTTCCAATTTTCATCAAAGGGAATACAATCTGCTTGATTGATTTGAAAAGACCATTTGCCTCCTATTTCTTCGAATGTACAATATGCGATATCGAGTCCATCCATCGAACTACCACTCATAGTGCCAATTACATGATATACCATACGCAAAGATAGAAAAAGAAAGACGAAAAAGGAGATGAACGATAAACGGAGCGTCGCAAATTGGATGAAAAATGAGTCTTACTTCGACTGTAAAAAAAAATGCATGTTTGAGGACTGTAAAATTATTTTTCTACACTACCTTTAACTCATGGTACACCACTTAGCACAAACTAATTCACTTGTAAATACTTGGGTAAATGAACTTAGAAATACTGAAGTTCAGTTGGACAGAATGCGTTTTAGAAAAAACATGGAACGCATTGGCGAAGTAACAGCATATGAAATCAGTAAAACGATGCCCTTCAATGATGTTGAAATCAATACACCCTTGGGGATGTATAATGGAAAAGCCTTAAGCCATCAGCCTGTAATTGCTACTATCTTTCGCGCCGGCTTCCCCTTGTTTCAAGGCATGTTAAATTATTTTGATAAAGCTGACTGTGCATTCATAGCTGCCTATCGTAAGCATCATGCCGATGGTACATTTAATATCAATCAAGAATATGTGACTTGTCCAGACATTACTGGTCGTACCTTAATAATCGCCGATCCTATGCTTGCAACAGGAGCTTCCTTGATTATGGCATTGGATGAGTTGTTTGAATATGGTCAGCCTGCTGCAGTCCATGTGGTCGTTTCAATTGCTTGTACCGAGGGTATTGATAATCTTCGCAAAAAATATCCTGAATTTACAATTTGGGCTGCCGATATCGATGATGAGTTAACCGCAAAAGGATACATCGTTCCAGGATTAGGTGATGCTGGTGATTTATCTTTTGGTAGTAAACTTCAGTTTTAATTAATAAACCACCAATTCATAAAAGTTTTCTTGTTGATAATATTTATTAGCAAGTTCCATTAATTGTTGCGCTGTAACTGTTTTATAAATCTGAATATTAGAATAAAAGCGGTCTTCATTAAAGTCATTCAATATAAGATTTTTCCATCGTTGAATATTTTGAAACGACCCATCCAAATCTCCTAATATATTACCAAGTAGATAGTTTTTTACGAGCGACAATTCTTCATCACTCACTAATTCTGTTTTAAGCAAATCCATTTCAGCATAAATTTCATTGATGGCTAGCTCACATACATCTTTACCTGCTTCGGTTGAAATCATATAAACGCCATTGTGTTTGTTATTATACATGTAGCTATGTATGCCATAGGTATAGCCTTTGTCTTCACGTATATTACTCATCAATCGTGAACCAAAATAACCTCCAAAAATGGTATTTAATACAATCATTGGTGGAAAATCGGGATGTCTTTTTTCGGGAAAGTGGCTTGCGATTCGTATGGCACCTTGTACACTATCAGCTTCATTGGTTATTCTATGTTTCCTTTCCGACTCAAGAATAATTGGATAGCTAGGTTCATCACTTAGAGTGTTTTCATTCCATTTGGATGAACCTAAATGAGTATTGATTAAGTTTATTTCATTCTGACCAAATGTACCTGCTAAAAATAATTTACAGGTTGAGGCAGAATAATGTTTTTTTAAAAATGATAATAATTCCTGTTGGTTTATACGATCATAATCGTCTTTTACCATGTATTTGCCATAGGGGTGCTGGATACCAAATAAAAATTCATCTATTTTACGATTTGCTATAAAATCGCCCTTCTTCAATTGTACACTCAAGCGTTCTTTTGCATTTTGAATATAAATATCAATTTCCGACTGAGGAAAGATAGTATCTGTCAATAGTTCAGTTACCAATGGTAATACATTGGATAAATGTTTTGTAAGGCAACTTACTGTAACCGAAGCCCAATCAGATCCAGCGCCAGCTTTTACCGATGCGCCATATTGCTCAAATGCTTCATTGATTTGAAATGAGTTCATTCGAGAAGTACCGCTTTTTAAAAGTACTGCTGTAGCTTGTGCTATTCCATTTTGCAATTCGTACCATTGTCCAGCAGGAAATACCATTTCCAATTGCATGACAGGTTCTATGTTATCGCTGATAGAATAAAGTGGAATTCCATTGTCGAGCATGCTTGTTTTTAATGGCTGTAAATTATAGTCAAATTCTACAGGAGAATATATATGAGGAGCTTGAGATCGTTGAAGCATTGGAATAGAATAAAGATGTTTAGAGTGAATTTTTGAAAAAATAATTATGAGTGCAAACTACAACTTCAATGGCGAATCTGGTTCGTTTACGAAATGTTTGTATACTTGTGAATCTACAAATTTTGGAAAAAATTTATTCATCCATACGGTCAATTTCCCTTGGGTTGACATTATAACTGAGCGTTTTCGTTGTAAAATAGCGTTTAATATTCTACTTGCACACTCTTCTGCACTCATCAATTTACTTTCATCCAAGGGAGTTTCTGTTTGTGCAGTTCCACTTGCATTCAATGCAGTATTTCGAATATTTGAAGCTACAAACCCAGGTGAAATCCAAAGTACATTCACGCCTTGATGTAATAATTCTATACGAAGTGACTCCAGAAAGCCTTGCATAGCAAATTTTGACGAGGAATATCCTGTACGACAGGGTAATCCTTTATAGCCAGCGATGGATGAAATACCAGCTATACTTCCTTTCGTTTTTAAAATATAGGGTAATGCATATTTACTACAATACACTGTACCCCAAAAATTGATATCCATGGATTGTTTTAACACCTTCAAATCTACATCTTGAAAGAGGGCGCGCATGCTTATCCCTGCGTTATTAATCAATACGTCAATTTTACCAAATCGTTCAACCGCTTTCTCGATAAATACCTTACAATCATCTTCGATACTTACATCAGCCTTTACTATCAGTAGGTTTGGGTCATTATTTACAAGGCTTGCAAACTCGTTTAGTTTAATTTCATCACGACCACAAATGACAACTTGTGCACCTTGCTCAAGCAAATTCATGGCTAATGCCTTACCAATTCCTGAGCTTGCACCTGTAATTAAGACTGTTTTTTGATTAAAGCCTGTTTTCATACTTTGCAAAAATAGTTTAAGCAATTGGTTTGTTTGTTAAATTAATTTATATACCTTTGCACTCCAAATTAAATAAATTCGTTTGTTTTATTGATTTCGTAGCTCAGCTGGTAGAGCACATCACTTTTAATGATGGGGTCTTGGGTTCGAATCCCAACGGAATCACAACACCACGCTTTTAGCGTGGTTTTTTTATTTAACAAGGCATTTTTATTTTGTACTTTTGTATATATATTTTAATAAAATGACAAAAGCCTATATCATAGACTCCGTAAGAACACCTATTGGAAAATTTGGAGGTGCATTGAGCAATATAAGACCCGATGACCTTTTAGCAATAGCAATCAAAGCCTTGATTCACCGAAATGAAAATATTGATGTCAATGCGATTGAAGATGTCATTGCAGGCTGCGCCAATCAAGCCGGTGAAGACAATCGTGATGTAGCTCGAATGGCTTCTTTATTAGCCGGATTACCCATTACTACAGGTGGCAATACTGTTAATCGATTATGTGCATCTGGCCTTCAGGCTATTATGGATGCTGCTCGTGCGATTATGTGTGGCGATGGCGAATTAATGATCGCTTCTGGAGTAGAAAGTATGACAAGAGCTCCATTTGTCATGGCTAAAAGTGATAGTGCTTTTTCTCGAAAAGTAGAGGTTTTTGATACCACGATTGGGTGGCGCTTCATCAATCCTGCATTATCTAAACTACATCATCCATACAGCATGGGTGAAACTGCGGAAAATGTCGCCAAAAAGTGGAAAATAAGCCGCGAAGATCAAGACCAATTTGCTTATGATAGTCAAGTAAAATATGAAAAGGCTCATAATTCAAATCGATTTGTGGATGAATTAATTCCTGTTGAATTAGATTTGGGTAAGGGTAAAAAAGGTATGTTTGAAAAAGATGAACACCCTCGATTGACTCCGTTGGAAAAACTTGCTGAATTAAAACCAGCATTTATTAAAGATGGGTCCGTTACTGCTGCTAATTCAAGTGGAGTAAATGATGGAGCTGCCGCTATGTTAATTGCTAATGAAGAAGCTGTAAAAAAATATGATTTGCAACCAATGGCTACTATTAAAAGCATGGCTATCGCTGGTGTAGATCCAAGTATTATGGGTATAGGTCCAGTACCTGCTACTCTAAAAGCATTAAAACGTGCTGGATTAACCATACAAGATATTGGGCTAGTAGAACTTAATGAAGCGTTTGCTTCTCAAGGATTAGCATGTATACGTGAATTAGGACTTGATATGTCAAAAGTAAATGTCAATGGAGGTGCTATTGCACTGGGTCATCCATTGGGTGCTAGCGGTGTGCGTATTTCTACTACCCTTCTTCACGAAATGAAAAAACAAAAAATTCGATACGGCCTTGCGACAATGTGTATTGGTGTAGGCCAAGGTGCTGCTATAATTTTCGAAAACTTAGACCTATAATTTATTAATATTATTTAGTCTTTAAATAAAGAGAAACCGCCCTTCATTGCTGAAGGGCGGTTTCTCTTTATACTTTTTACTCAGTACTTTCTATCCTCCACGGCGGACTTTCTACTTCGTATTAGTCATTCTTCTTCACTTTGCTCACATGAGTCAACTGATCGTTTTCAAATACTTGTACAGTGTATACGCCGCTTGCAATATCACCTAAGCTTAAGCTTAATTTGTTCATGCCTGCTTCGCTACGTGCTTGTACTTGTTTTACGATACGACCACTCATATCCAATACTTTCACTGTTGTGTTTTGAACTTTACTTGTATACAAGTCGATGTTCAATACATCCTGTGTTGGATTTGGATAGATGCTCACAGTGCTACCATTCGTACCCCAAATGATGTCAACAACTTTTGCATTCATGGTGCTGTTGTTGTCGATGTCTACTTGTTGTAGTCTATAGTAATTATGACCTAATTGTGGTTTTGTGTTCTCGAAGTTATAGTTCAAGATACTTGAGCTATTACCATTTGCTGCTTTGCTATTCACTTTGGCAATAGTTGTAAAGTTCACACCATCCGTACCATGTTGTAGATTGAAGTAAGCATTGTTTTGCTCGCTTGCAGTTGTCCACTCTAACATATCGCTGTTGTTCATTTTACGGCCACTGAAGTTAGTGATTGTTGCAGGTAAAGCTACGTTGCCTGGATTCACACTATGCACTCTAAATTGACTAAACCCAGTAACAGGGAATGTTAACTCCCAATATGTACCATTCCAGTTTATAGTAGTTGGTGTTATCACCAATGGTGAATTTCCTAATCCTCCATCCGCATTTTTAGTGATACGAATATTAGGGATGTTTGGATCAGCATTGTTACCACTTGTTGGCATTGGTAAGTATGGTGCTGTTACCACGCTATTATAGTTCGTAAAGTCAGCTTGATCTATGTACAATGTAACCATGGCAGATACACCTACATTGTTTGCAGGAGTGATTTGGTACCAACGAC
>CANHGW010000028.1 GCA_947460175.1 Bacteroidota bacterium
CAAATATCAATGCCAATATTGCTGCAGGCTCCGGAACCGGTTCCTTCACGGTGCAGATTCCTAATCCTGTAATTGGGCAGACCTACTACTGGAAGGCCTATGCCGTCAACAGCGCCGGTATAGCCTATGGTCAGGAAGAAAGTATGACGACTGGAAGCATTTATGCAGGCACCTGGTTGGGCACCTACAGTGGAATTGATAATGGCACTTTTGTGTTCAATGTAGACTACAGTGGCAATATTACCGGTAGCTTCACATCGAATATCTACGGTGGCCCCATGCCCAGTAGCGGTGTTGTGGATGCCTTCGGTAATTTCTCCGGCACAACCTCGTCCGGTGGCAGCTTCCAAGGGGGCATGACGGTGAACGGCAATACCGGAAATGCCACCGGCAGTTGGGCTCATCCAACACTCGGTTCCGGTCCTTTGCAGGGAACCAAGTAAAGGCACCATTCTGGCCACTAAACCGGTTTCGTTTCCTATGAGTTCTGCATTCATATTTGCTTGTATTTCGGCCTGAGTTCTGGCGGTATTCCAGATTCTAATATCATCTAAATTAGATTTTGGTACACTGACATAGGAACCTCCCAAACTTTGATAAGCTCCTAATAAAACTGGTCTGCCACTGGATTTAATCCCAGTAAATGCTGAGCCGGAAATTATAGAATTCGATTCAGGCATACCATTTACAAAGAATTGAACGGTTGAACCCGTTTGTACTATGGCCACATGAGTCCAGGTATTATAGGGCACTACAGAGCTATCAGATTCGTATTGCACATGCGCTCCGCTTGGACATGTTCCTGTGCCTGTCGGATTCGTTTTCCAAAAACCAAGTTTTTGATTCTCTATCGCTATATAGTAACTCCAACTTGTTCCACACCATCCTTTTTAGATTGGAGTGGTAGCAGCAATACCATTATCGCATCGGAAGTAAATCCAAAACTCCCAGGTCATTGTATTGGAAAGCGATGCACTGGATGCATCAGCCACAGATACATAATTACTATTGGCTTTGAGCTGGATTGAATTACCAGGGAGTTGTGCATATGTAGCAAATGAAATGAATATGAGTAAAAAAAGTAGACGTAGTTTCATAATAAATATTTTTACAAAATTAAATTATTACTCTAGAACTCAAATACCACGAAATGGGTATATTTATTGATTTACTTGCAAAACCGATCACGATTGAAATGAATTAAAATTAAAATGAAGTCAATGATTATTAATATAAGTTCGATTGCCCAAACGGTGCCATCGCCACTGAAGCTGAAGATTGTATCTCCCTTCGACCACAAAAACGGACTCTTTGCAAGTTATAGATTATAATTGTTTTATTTAGTTGTTTTATACAACGTTTGCTGCCTACTATATGTTACAGATACAGTTACAACTACTGCTATGTTTACACTTATTTAGCACAGGTATTTAATCTTCTTTAATAGAAAAACTATTTACTACAATGATCAATTCATTGCTTTGAATAAAATAATATCCATTTTATTCAACAATAATTTTTTGGACACTTGTTTGATGATTATTTTCTATAGATACAACATACAAACCTTGTTTTAAGCCAATAGTTAGATTCGTAAACTCAGCATTTATTTTTTGATTATAAATGAGTTGACCTAATATTGAATATACGTTTACTTGTGCATTTTCTATCTTCCCAGTAATCTCAATTTTAAAATTACCATTGTTTGGATTTGGATATAATTGAACGTTTTCTTGATTTGAATATTCTGTAGTGGATAAACCTATACAAGTTGTAATTTGAGTAGGGATTAGCTTATCAGTAGTAGTTCCATCTCCATATTCGCCATGTGTATTCCAACCCCAAGACATTAATGTTCCGTTGGGTTTAATAGCAGAACTGCTAAAAAGCCCCGCAATTACTTGTTTATATGTATTTCCAATGTTTATTTGAGCTGGTGTGTTTTTATCAATTGTTGTACCATCCCCCAACATTCCGAAGGCATTATAACCCCATGTCCAAAGTGTACCATCGGTTTTTAATGCAAGTGAGTGTTGCGCTCTTGTAGAAATATGAGCCCAATTGGTAGCCACCCCGGCCTGAGTGAATGTGGATGAATTAGTATTTGTTCCGTTTCCTAGGCCTCCAAAAACATTGTTACCACATGACCATAGAGTGCCATCTGTTTTTAGTGCAATGGTATTTTCATTGCCACCTGCTATTTCTAACCAATTCGTTGCCGACCCAATTTGGGTAGGGATAAGTTTGTCTGATGTGGTACCATCACCTAGTTGGCCAAACATATTGGGACCCCAAGACCATAAAGTGCCATCTGTTTTTAGTGCGAGGGAATGCACTCTTACAGTAATTTTTGCCCAATTCGTGTCAGTGCCTACTTGAGCAGGTATATTTCTATTGTTAGTAGTACCATCACCCAAGGATCCATTTTGGTTTAATCCCCAAGACCAAAGTGTACCATTGTTTTTTAATGCAACACAGTACCAAGCCCCGGCAGAAATTGTATCCCAATTGGTTTCTGTACCAATTTGAATGGGTGTTGTTTTATCTACATTTGTACCATCACCCAGTGCACCATATATATTCCATCCCCAACCCCATAGTGTGCCGTCGGTTTTTATAGCCATAGAAAATTCATCTCCTGCTGCAACCTCTTTCCAATCTGTGCTTGTTCCTATTTGTGTTGGTATGAGTCTATTTGTGGTAGTTCCATCTCCAATTTGACCATGACTATTGTGTCCCCAAGTCCATAGCGTACCATCCTCTTTTAATGCCACGGTATGCGTATTGACCGAAATTTTAGACCAGCATTGAGCATTTGCAAATAGTCCAATAAATAACAACGCTGCTATTAATATTATTTTTTTCATGTTTCTCTTATTTTTATTACAGTGTAAATGTACCTATGATTTACAATACATAACATACCCTATAAGGGGTATATTACAATTCATATTACAAATTGCAAAATTGAAATTCCGCTATTTTTAACTATATCCTATAAACAGACAGAATGTATTGAATAAAAAAACACCCCGTGGTGGGGTGTAATTTAATTGAATTATTTATGTTAATGTGCAGCCCACTCGATCGAATTTAAGTCGATGCCTTCTTTGTACATTTCCCAAAGAGGGCTCATTTCGCGTAGTTTATTCACCGTTTCAGATACCGCTTTGATGGTATAGTCTACTTCTTCTTCGGTAGTAAAACGACTGAGTCCAAATCGCAATGAACTATGTGCTAAATCATCGCCCAATCCCAACGCTTTGAGTACATATGATGGCTCAAGAGAAGCTGATGTACAAGCACTTCCTGAACTTAAGGCAATGTGTTTATTGATACCCATCAGTAGGCCTTCACCTTCTACATGTTTGAACGAGATATTGCTTACATGAGGTAATCGATTGGTTTTATGTCCATTGAGATAGCTTTCTTCTAATTGAAGTAATCCATTTTCTAGTTTGTCTCTTAACTTGACGATACGTTCTGTGTCCGATGCCATTTCATTCATACAGATTTCACATGCTTTGCCAAAACCAACGATGCCAGGAACATTCAATGTACCGCTTCGCATACCACGTTCGTGTCCACCGCCATCGAGTTGTGCAGTTACCTTTACACGTGGGTTTTTGCGACGTACATACAAGGCTCCAACGCCTTTAGGTCCGTACATTTTGTGTGCGGTGAATGCCATAAGGTCTATACCATCTTTGTTGACATCTACTGGTATTTTACCTACAGCTTGCACTGCATCACTCATCACCAATACGCCATGTTTTTTGGCAATAGCTGATATTTCGCGCATCGGGTTTACAGTACCTACCTCATTGTTGGCATACATGATTGCAACCAAAATAGTTTTAGGTGTAATGGCTTTTTCCAACTCATCGAGATTGATCATTCCATCTGGACCTACTTCTAAGTAAGTTACTTCTGCACCTTGTTTTTCGAGGTGTTTGCAAGTATCTAATACGGCTTTGTGCTCTATGGTAGTGGTAATAATGTGATTGCCTTTCGTTGCATACATCTCGTACACTCCTTTGATAGCAAGGTTATCACCTTCGGTAGCACCGGATGTAAAGATGATTTCTTTAGGATCTGCACCGATTAATTTGGCCACTTGCTCACGTGCATAATCGACCGCTTCCTCGGCAGTCCAGCCAAAGGAGTGGTTACGACTTGCTGCATTACCGAAGTTTTGCGTAAAATAAGGAACCATGGTATCTACGACTCTAGGATCGCAGGGTGTAGTAGCGTTGTTATCAAGGTATATTGGGAAATTCATACTTGTTTTTTGTTTTTGTGTTTTATATTTTTAGTATGTGTTCAGAACACAAGGACTGCAAATATATTTGATATTCTATTTCCTACGAATTTTATCTTTCGAACTAGGATAAGTTTAGACTATACCGATTAAAAAAAATATAAAGTCTTGCTTATATCTATGCTTAATTGTTAGAAATCGGTGTTATCAAATCGTATTATTTGCTTGCTGAAGTGAACTTAAAATTGAATTAAAACCTCATCCCCAACCCTTCTCCTTAAAGAGAAGGGAGCCAAATCGCTTATTTAGCAATACTTATGAAGTCAGAAATGTTGGCAAGATTAACTCCAGATTTTGCAAAGGGTAAAATAGATTTGTAATTGGCAGTATAAGCATTAATTTTGTTTGTATGTTGAATATAGAACACATCGGCATAGCCGTAAAATCCATAGAAAAATCGATTCCATTATTTGAAACTCTATTGAACACGTCTTGTTATAAAAAAGAAATGGTGGCTTCTGAGAATGTTCAAACAGCTTTTTTTCAGCAGGGCGAAACCAAAATTGAGTTGCTTGAATCGACTGTTGAAGGTGGTGTGATATCAAAATTTATTGAGAAAAAAGGGGAGGGCATGCATCATATAGCTCTTGCAGTAGAGGATATTCATGCCGAAATGGAACGATTAAAAGAAGCAGGATTTGAATTTCTGAATGCAGAACCAAAAGCTGGTGCCGATAATAAACTGATTTGCTTTCTACACCCAAAATGTACCAATGGTGTATTGGTGGAGTTGTGTATGGAGCGTGATTAATTCAACAACTCAATCTGATATATGGTAGGCCATTGCTTCCCTGTTACAAAAACCGAATTGCTTGTTGAATCAAAGGCTATCCCGTTGAGTACTTCTGCTTCGCGATATTTTGCCTTGGCTTCATAGCTAAGCGAACTTAAATCTAACACGCCTACCACATTACCTGTAGCGGGGTCTATTTTTACAATTTGGTCGGTCATAAATACATTGGCAAATATATATCCGTTGATAAATTCCAATTCATTCAATTGATCTACTGCAACGCCGTTTTTAGCTACTTGAAGTGTCTTCATTGGCTTCAAACTATCGGGATCAAGGTATGTAAGTGTATTGGTACCATCACTCATGATAAGTTGTTTGCCATCTGTTGTCAATGCCCATCCTTCTTTGTTGCCAAATGTAAAGTTTCCTATTTTTTTAAATGATTTAGCATCATAAATAAATCCAACATGGGTCGTATAAGTGAGTTGGTATAGTTTGTTATTAAGAAATACTATCCCTTCCCCAAAATATTTAGTTCGATCTATTTCAATCTTTTTTTCAAACTTGCCTGTTTCCAAATTACTAATTCCTATCATTGATTTAGCCGAAGGAATATAGTCGGGTGAACCGGTACTTTCGTACAATTTTCCTTCGTGAAAAATTAATCCTTCGGTATAAAGCGATGTATCGTGAGTATAATACTTGGTTACTTTATAATTGATCGAGGTAATTGTGGGAACCGATACTTCTGTATTTTTTTCTTGAACGGGCTCTTCTTCTTTACATGCATTCATTGCACAAATAATTAATACAATTGATAAAAGTTTTTTAAGTTGTAAATGGAAATTCATGAATAAAATTATGTTGCGAAGATATAAAAAAAATAGAAGGCCCTTGTGAGACCTTCTATTAAATTTTGGAATGCTATTTAAAACTATTTTACTACCATAAATTGTTGAGTTAATGGTTGCTTACCATTGACATGGATAATATAATTTCCTGATGCCCAGTTGGTTGTATTCACCAATATTGCTTCAACAGCTTTTTGATTCAAGTCTTGATGATACATACGCTGACCCAATGATGAATAAATATCGAGACGAACATTGTCGGCATTTCTATTTTGCAATTCAATCATGATTTCATTGTGTGCTGGGTTTGGATAAATACTCATGATGTTATCATTGGCCAATGTTCCCGTAGTCGTTGGGCCCGCATTTACTTTTACCAGCAAGGTTCTTTCTTTTTTACGATTTTGATTCAATTGATTTGTTTCCTTACCTATGATTACATTTAAATAAGGACGATTGCGAATTTGATTCGTAGCAGGCGTCCAAGAATATGTACCTGCAATATTATTCATATTTTGAGAAGCTGTAAATACCGGAGGATTTACTGAGTAGTTAGCTTCACCAAGTATATTCATATTCAACGCATTCGAGTTTATACTTGATACCCCACCATTGAATGTAAAATTAAACGCTGTATTGGCATAGGCTTGAAATTGATAGTAATTCCCTACCATTGGCCAGGTATTCATATTATAAAATTGAAACTCAGAACTCATGGCCGTCTTACAACCAACACAAATATTGACCGTAGCATCTCTCATGCCGGTGCTTAGTAACGTCCCGTTACGATATTCTTGCACTTTCACAGCATAAGAATATCCACCTGTCATACTTGGTATCCAACTTATTTCGCCCGTAACAGCATCCACTGTAAAGCTCATAGCGCCTGCTGGATAGGGTACAAAACTCATTGGAATAGCTGTACCACCAAATCCCAATGGGTTCATCCAAGTAAATACCAATGAATCGCCATCTGGATCGATAGCCAATGGATTATGTATCAATGTATCATTGGGGCTTGCAAAAAAATCGGGCGAATTGACAAACTCTGGCGTTGAGTTTGTAATGGCTGGATTATTTTGTATCAATGTCTCAAAATATAAATTTTGAGTTGAAGGGGAATTTAAATTCGTAATGCTCATGTTTCGGCAACAGTTGGTATACACTATTTTATATGCGCCCAATGCATTGAAACCAATGGTATCCATATACGTGATTTCGAGAATGCTATTTCCCATGGGGATATTGCTAGTTAATGCTGCGGTATAACTAGTTGACATGCCACTATTTTGAACTGCATAGGAAATACTTGGTGATACAGCAATAGTGGAATCTACCCACATTTTAATTTTCACTTCATATTGGGATCCGCCTAGGTCTTTGGCAGATACTTGACCGCCCAATTCATGGGAGGCTTTAGAGATAAAAGGCAATGCTAAAAGAGCTAACAGTATTAGTTTTTTCATAAAAATGGTTTTAGTTTAGAATTATGACGTAAATATGACAATAATAGTTGGTTGGCTACTTGTTTGATTTGGTTTTTTTAGACGGTTTGGCAGGTTTGGTAGCTTTTTTAAATCCTGCATCGAGTTCTTTCTTTAGGCTTGTTACATTATCGTAACGTTGGTCATTGTGTTTTTTGCTAAGTTTTTCTTCTTTATCAATTAGTTTTTTAATAAGGTCTTTTCGTTTATCTTCTCTCCCTGAAAGTGAACTAAAGAACTTGTTTTCTCTTTCGTATACATTCAGCAATTTACTAATCATTTCTTTCTGCGATTTAAGAAAGTTGATATAGCTAATTGAATGATTTACATAGCCTCTGATAGCATTTTGATATTTTTCAACATTATCGTTGTGTTGGCTAGCAAGTGTCACATCTGTATTATTAAGTTTTTTAATTGATTCTATGTTTTTGACATTATTCTTCGATGCATCTATCGTATTTGAGTATAGCTTTTTAGTTGCTTCATAATGAACCACGATAGAGTCATATTGATCAAAATAGGCCTGTTGCAATGAATCTACCTTGGTGGCCTTGTAATAATTTAAATCAGAACGTATCATACGAATACTATCAGAATAACTATCTTGTTTTCGGCTTCGTGCGCTCGCTTCGCGCATTAATGCCGAATCGGATAGGTTTATATAACTTACCAATTCGTCCAAACAGCCCTCCATGGAGGCTTTCATTTCGGCAATTTTTGTTTTTTCGTTCAATGTATTGTCTTCTTGCTGTACGATTTTTTTTGTTCGTTTATCAATTGAATCTTTAAGTTTTAAAATTTCGGTTGAGGTTGGACTTTGTTCGGGTTTGATCGTTTTTATTTTAGCAAACTCAGCTTTATTGACTTCGTTTTCCTTTTTTGCTTTTGCTGTAGCGTCCGACTTCAAGCTTGGTATTTTACTATCGGCATTATTCATTTTGGATTTTGATTCCGTAATGTATTTATTATTAATGCTTGAAAACGATTGTTTGAATTTATTGACATCTGTTCTTTTTTCTAGGTTAATTTTTCGCAATTCAGCATATTCCTTGGTTATTTGTTGTTTTTGTTCCGAAAGAATGTCTTTGGCTAAATTTAATTCAACCTTAGTTTTTTCTACGATGGTTTTCGCTTCTGCTTTGTTCTTTGCAAGATTCATTTTCTTAAGCTCTTTGTTAGCCAGTGCTTGATGTTTGGAAGCTTTCATTGCAGTAAATCTAGGATTGAATGCATAGGTTCTATCGGCACATTCAAGTATTGCGTCATCATCGTTGAGATTATTCACTTCGGTGAGCTTTGCATAATCTTGTTGGGGATTACTAAATCGTTCGTTGAAGTTTCGAATATCTTCTTCACTTTTTTCGAAAACAGCCAATGGCATGATAGTATCTGTTAATTGCCAAATAGGATCAGCTGGAAGTCTTGTTAATCTTACATTTTCTGGGTCTTGTAAGAAAAAAGATGGATCATAATCAGGTATAAATTTAAACTTGGTAGAGGTATATATTTTCTTTTTGTTGATACTCTGTTTTATGCGTTTAAACCAATTGAGATCATAGGTATTTTTACCTGCTGCTGAAAATGCATCTACAATGCGCCACCTATTTTCGACCAAGATTGCATTCCATACATGATTGGGCATATAAAAACTTGCACCTTCATCATGTAAAAAACTTCGCTCATAGCCCATGATGACTTGCGTACGAATCCCAATACTTTCACACATTGCTTTTATCAGATTTGCATAATCTTTAGGATATCCAATTTTTTTCTTTAGTACATCTTCTGGTTTTCTATATTTAATATTGGTTTCTTTATTAAAGGTTTTTACATCCCATGCAATATTGTGTGTAACCCAATAAAAAATGATGTTGGCTCGCTCGCGATCTGTGGTTGCATCTTGACAAATTAATTTAGATAATTGTGCAACATTGGTTGCAACCTTTGGAGGTATGGGTGGGAAAACAAAAGTATCCTTTTCTGAACCTAAAGCATTCAACGTAATTGATATCAGTAGTATCCAACTAGTAAGAATTTTAATACGCATTTATCATTATTATCTTTCAAAAGTAATATGAATAATTGTGTATTAATAATTAGTTGATGTTCTTATCTCTTTTTTCAAATTCGATGCTTGCATTTGCAAGTGATCCAAAAGCAATTTTGGCTAGTTCTTCCCCGCTTAACACGTCCAACGTTTGCTTTGCTTTTTGGTAAATAAAATCTTTAAGATTTTCGTCAATTTCACCCACAGTAAGCTGAGGTATATCTATTTCGGTATGTTTATGATCGGATGTTTCTAATACTATTTCCTCTCGTTTATACAGAAATCCTGCAATATCCATAGCTTCGGGTAGCGAGTTGGCATCTATACTCACTAGCCTACTTGATACTTCTGTAATTTCTATTTCGTATGTGTTCATAGTTGATTCAATACTTGGACAAAAGTAATTTATTTAGTTTGTTGTATTTGTTCTATATTCATTCCTTAAAAGAGTCTCTTCATAATTATATTAGTAATGAGCAATTTGATCTATTTTTTTATGAACTTCAAGAGAAATATGCGCAAACCAATGGAAACGAACAAATTCGATTACAAAAAGCTTTAACTGCCTTGGTATATGATAAACTTGAAATGATGCGCAGTGAGGGAGTTGATAATTATGGATATGGAACTCTTGTGGGAGATTCAATCAAAATAAATCCCGAGGTTCCTAAGCTATTAAAGCAACTTGCAGATTTTTCATCCAAAACGAATGTAACACGAATCAATGAAAATGGGGATTCTATTCAACGTTATATTAACTTATGGTATGATTTCATTATAAACCCTAAATTAAAAAGCAAACTCATTGGAAAACCAATCAATATACTTAGTAAATCAAATGGAGAATATATTGGCAATGCTGCACAGGCCTTAAACGATGCTTGTATTGGCTTTTTGGACTTTGAAGTCAATTGGCTAATTTTTAATAACACCAATGTTGAGATTGAGATACCTTCTTCATCTTACATTGCCGGTAAACAACTTTCTCTTTCTTTTCTAAATGATCCTAGACATGTTATTCTATATCCTTCAAAGGTTGAAGTATATAGTGTAAGAGCTGATGGTGTAAAAACTAAATTAGATGAGAGAATAATTGAAGCTAGTTCTGTAAAAAAATCAATTAACACTATTTTACTTTCACTTCAAAAGCAAACCAACCCTGAAAAATTATATATTCTCATAACAGCCCCTACTGAATTACAAACTTCTGGTCGTAAACCTAGCATCGCTTGTGATGAGATCTTCATTTATTAAAGTTTATTACAATGAAAAAAACATTATTACTTTCTCCATTACTACTTTTCATCGTATTTATAACATCGTGTGGTATTACACAAAACAAAGAAAAGCTAGCTAAGACAAAGATTAAATTTAAAGATTCGATTCGGCATTACTTTGCAATACCACAGGGTAAACAGCAAACGGCTGCTTTTCGTTTTTTCAATATTGGTGCAAATCCCTTAAGTATTTTGGAGGTTCAGACCTCCTGTGGATGTGCCAAAGCAGAGTTTCCAAGTCGATTAATAGAACCAGAAGGAGAAGGCGTTATTACTATTAAATTTGATTCGCACAAAAACTTAGGCTATAGTCAAATATTTGTAACCGTTAGAGCTAATACCGAACCAATCGCATTTCATACATTAATATTTGACCTGAATGTGGTACCCGATGCTTATTATATCAAGGACTATGAAGAGGTATTTAAGGAACATGAAGAGAAAGAAGGCAATGGTGATATTAAAATCATGGTAGAAGGAGACGAGACCGAAGCTGGCTATTATTTGGATTCAACTGAAGCCACTACCTACTAATTGCTTTCTTAATTTTTATTAAGCATTTTAGCGCCCCATATATACCATTAGTATTTGAACATCTGTAGGGTTCACACCACTGATTCTTCCTGCCTGACCCAATGTACGAGGTTTTATTTTCAAAAACTTTTGCTTACCCTCTGACGAAAGAGATTTTACATTTTCATAATCGAAGTTCTCTGGTATAATCAATTCTTCAAGGGTGTTAGATTTTAAAACAAGTTCCTTTTCTTTTTCAATATAGGCTTCGTACTTCAATTGTATTTCTGCTTGTTCAATTGTTTCACGTGGAACATCTTTTATCAATTCTTTTAATTCATCTGAATACTTTGCCATTCCCTCAATACTCACTTGAGGTCGTAAGAGGATTTTTAAAGAATTTACTTTTTCAATTAAATCGGCGGTGCCAATTTCTTCAAAGTAAGGTCTAATCTGATCTGGTTCAAAAGATATTTTCTTAAGTTTAAGTTTGATTTCTTCGACCTTCGATTCCTTTTGTTTCACGTGGAACATTCGCTCTTCAGAAGCTAAACCCAATAGGTAACTTCGTTCAGTTAATCTCAAATCAGCATTGTCCTGTCGGAGCAAAGTTCGATACTCGGCTCTTGAGGTAAACATCCTATAAGGTTCGTCCGTTCCTTTATTGATTAAGTCATCGATTAAGACTCCAATATATGCTTCACTTCTACTCAATGTAAAAGAATCTTTGTCATGTGCATTTTGATGTGCATTGATCCCTGCCATTAATCCTTGACATGCTGCTTCTTCATACCCTGTAGTTCCGTTGATCTGTCCTGCAAAAAATAGATTCTTAATCAATTTCGTTTCTAATGTATAGGTCAATTGAGTTGGTGGAAAATAATCATATTCTATTGCATAACCGGGGCGATGCATTCTTACATTTTCCATACCAGGTATTAATTTCAATGCCTTATATTGAACATCCTCCGGTAATGAAGTCGAAAAACCATTTAAATAGATTTCAGTAGTTTTCCATCCTTCAGGTTCAACAAACAATTGATGTCTATCTCTTTCGGCAAAGCGATTAATTTTATCTTCAATGCTTGGACAATATCTCGGACCTGTTCCTTCAATTCGTCCCTGAAACATTGGAGATCGATCAAAACCGGTTTTAAGCATATCATGTACAATCTGATCGGTATAGGTTACCCAACAACATCGTTGTATACCTAAATCTTTCCCTCCATAGGGAGGGTAATTGACTAAATGGTTTTTTGATGGATTGATGCTATTCGATTTGAAAGGTGATTGATTCCCTAAATACGAAAAACCAACAACATCTTCATCACCATCTTGTACCTCCATTTTAGTATAATCCAAACTTCTTCCGTCTAGGCGAGGAGGAGTACCTGTTTTCAGTCGATCACTTTCAAATCCGAATTCAAGTAATTGTTCTGTAATACCAGTAGCTTTACTTTCACCAATACGACCTCCTCCAAAATTCTTTTCTCCAATATGAATTACCCCATTTAAAAAGGTTCCATTTGTTAATACTACGGTTTTGGCATTGATTTCTATTCCTAGGTTGGTTTTAACACCAGTAATTGTTCCACGTGAAACAATCAAACCGCAAACCGAATCTTGCCATATATCTAAGTTTGGAGTTTGCTCAAGAATTTCTCGCCATGTAATTGCAAACAACATACGATCATTTTGAGTACGAGGACTCCACATAGCAGGTCCTTTGGATTTATTCAACATTCTAAACTGAATCATTGACTTGTCGGATACAATTCCAGATTGTCCGCCCAATGCATCTATTTCTCTTACTATTTGGCCCTTAGCAATTCCACCCATAGCTGGGTTACAACTCATTTGAGCTATAGTATGCATATTCATTGTAATTAACAATGTTCGAGAACCAAGATTAGCTGCAGCAGCTGCTGCCTCACAACCTGCATGACCAGCACCTACTACTATTACATCGTATTGAGGAAACATAAAGGCAAATGTACGACAATTAATATTTATATATTTATGTTATTTTTTAGTTAAAAATATATAAGTAAATAATACAATATTTGTAAATATATTATTACTATATCAATACTTATAGAAAAATAATATTTAAAAATTATAAGTCTAAATATTTAATTAATATCCATCCTGTAAGTCCACCTATTGTATCAGCTATACCATCTAATATGTCAAAACTTCTTCCTACAACACAATTCAATTGATACCATTCTATACCAAAGCCATAAAAGGCAGTAAGTAACAATAAATAGTAAGGTATATAGGGTTTTGGATTAAAACTTATATACCACAATATAAAAAAGATTGCAAAAAATGTAAAGTGAACAACTTTATCAAAATGATCAAATAACGAAATTGATGGTAAATCCTTACCGGGTAATGAACAACCAATAAATATACCAATAGTCCAGGCAATAGCTAACAATAAAGTGATAGTATTATGTAGCTTAAAAAAATATAAAATTTGTTTAATCAAAATTAAAACTATTTAATACCCAATTGATTACTCAATTCCAACATACGATCGATGGGTTTTTTCGCAGCGAGTCTTAACTCTTCATCCATCAATAATTCAGGTAATTCATACTTCATACATAAATACAATTTTTCAAGTGTATTAAGTTTCATATGAGGACAATCATTACAAGCACAAGCATTATTTGGTGGAGCAGGTATAAATGTCTTATGAGGGGCATCTTTAATCATTTGATGTAATATGCCAGTTTCAGTTGCTACTATAAAAGTTGTACAAGCATCTTTTTTAGCAAATTCTAGTAATTGGGTAGTAGATCCTATAAAATCAGCAATAGCTAATACTGCTTCTTCACATTCAGGATGAGCAATCATTTTAGCTTCAGGGTGACGTACTTTCAATTTTGTAATCTTTTCCAAACTAAAAATTTCATGAACCATACAAGCGCCGTTCCATAAAACCATATTACGACCAGTTTGTTTATTGATATAGCCTCCTAAATTTTTATCGGGTGCAAAAATAATATTTTGATCTTCTGGTAAACTTTCAACTATTTTTTGTGCATTGCTTGATGTACATATAATATCACTCAATGCTTTTATACCAGCACTACAATTGATATAAGATATCACCAAATGATCTGGATGTTGTTCTTTAAAACGCTTAAACAAAGCAGGAGGACAACTGTCACTAAGTGAACAACCAGCATTTAAATCAGGTAAAACCACTTTTTTGGTTGGATTTAGAATTTTTGCAGTTTCAGCCATGAAATGTACCCCAGCAAATACTATCATATCTGCATCTGTATCTTGTGCTTTACGTGCTAGGCCAAGACTATCTCCAATATAATCTGCAACATCCTGTATATCTGCTTCTTGATAGTAATGTGCTAATAAAATTGCATTTTTTTCTTTTTTCAATTTTTGAATTTCCTCAAACAAATCCAATGTTGGATCAATTTCTAAATCAAGAAAACCAGTTTTTTGTAAGTTATCAAGAGCTTCTCTCATAGTATTAATAATTATTTTTTTATAAAAAGAAAAAATGCCACTGTTACTGAGGCTGTGGATTCGTGTATAAATTACAGTTTTCCACCTTGCAAATGTGACACTATTTTGTTTAATCAGAACTAATTCACAAAAATTTATTTTTAATCCACATCAAAAAGACAAGATATAGTTGAATTCTGTCTTAACTATATGAAATATGTGAATTAAATCCACAAGGAAAACTAATTTAATGTGGGAAGTGGAAAGCCATTGTAAATAATGATAAAAAAAGCCACTTTTCCCACAAAATAGAGATTGTGTTCATGAGCAAGGGGTATAAACATGCTTTTATCTACATTTATTCCCATAGCAAAATGTTGAAAAAACACCCCAAAAAGCTAAAAAGTGAAAAATGAATGCATAAAAACTTTGATAAACCAATGCAAATCCTCTATTTTTGCTCACCTCAAAAAAATGTGAATAATATGTCGGTAATTCAAAGAATCAGAAATAAGTATATTGGATTCGTAGTTGGTGCAATCGTAATAGCCCTCATTGGCTTTTTAGTAATGGACGCTATGCAAAGTAATGTAAGAAGTATCTTTAGTGGAGATCAAACACTCTTAGCAGATATCAATGGCAAACGGGTAGATTACAAAAATTTCGAAACCCTTCGTCAAAAATACGAAGAGAACATGAAATCAAGAAGTAAAACAGGTAGTTTGACTGATGCAGAACGCAGCGAATTGATGAATCAAACTTGGAATGATATCTTAAACGAAACATTGATAGGCGAAGAGTTGGAAAAACTTGGTATCGAATTAACAGATAAAGAATTGCAGGATATGGAAACAGGTCCATTTGCAGATCCTATGATACAACAAAACTTTGCTGATCCTAATACGGGCATTTTTGATCCCAATCGTGTAAGTCAATTCTTAAGTCAACTTGGTCAAGACAAAACAGGGGCACAACGTGCACAGTGGAAAGATTTTGAAGAAGCATTGATCAAAACAAGAAAAATGACTAAGTATACTGACCTAATTACAAAAGGTGTGTATATGCCTAAGTTTATGATGGACGAAATGAACAAAGAACAAACAGGTGTTTCATCTATCTCTTATGTGTCTTTACCATATACTATGATTAATGACAATGACGTAAAAGTAACGGACGAAGATGTGAAAAAATACATGGATAAAAATAAAGAATTATTTATGACGCAAGAGCCTATAGCAAAAGCAGATTATGTAGTTTTTGATATCATACCATCTACAGCAGATACAGCAGAAAGTTTAGGTGTATTAATAGGATTAAAAGATTCATTTAGCAGAACCAATAGCAATGAAGAATTTGTTGCGCAAAATTCAGAAGAAAGCATTCGTGATTTTTATTATACTGATGCCAATTTAGAAGTACCAAATCCAGCAGAAGTAATTGCAAGTGGCATTGGAAGCGTATCAGGTCCAATATATATGAACGGATCATACAAATTAATAAAGGTATTGGATAAAAAATCAGTACCAGATAGTGTAAAAGCATCTCATATATTAATAGCAGTAGGAGAACAACGTACCGAAGCACAAGCAAAGTCTAGCATCGATAGCATCGAAGCTATGGTAAAAGGTGGTGCAGATTTTGGACAAGTGGCTGCATCTCGCTCTGATGATCAAAACTCAGGTAAAATAGGTGGAGATCTTGGTTACTTTACACAAGAAGCCATGAGTGGCCAATTAGGTGAAGTGGTAAAAGAAAGCTTTGCAGGTAAAATAGGTGATATTAAAGTGGTGAAAACTCAATACGGATATCACTTAATAAAAATAACAGATCAGAAAAATTTCAAACCTGCGGTGAAAGTAGCAGTAGTAAGTAAAACATTACAACCTGGTGCTGCAACTACGCAAGCAGCTTTTGCAAAAGCAAATGAATTTGCTGCTAGTGCCAAAGATTCAAAATCATTTACTGATGCTGCTAAAAAGATGGGTAAAGACAAACGTGTAGCTGATAATATTACCAAGACACAACAAGTAATACAAGGTATGGGCAGCGCTCGTGAATTTACACGATGGGCTTTTGAAGCAAAACTTGGTGCAGTTTCACCTATCTTCAACTTAGATGATAAATGTGTAATAGCAAATCTTACCAACCGTCAAGAAAAAGGCACAATGGCTAATCTTGAAAGTGTAAAACCACAAATCGAAAATATATTGAAGCGTGAGAAAAAAGGTCAAATGCTGATAGAAAAAGCAAAAGGTAAAACAAGCTTGCAGGATATTGCATTGCTAGGGAATACAACTATAATGAATGCCGATACGGTTATTTATCTTGGTGGTGGTAATCCTGCTATCGGTATGGAACCAAAAGTAATTGGCGCTTCGTTCAACAAAGGACTTGTCAATAAAGTTTCACCAGGTATCCCAGGTGAGCAAGGAGTATTTTTTATTACTGTAAAAAATATTGTACCAGGTACCCCAGCCAACGATAAAGATCCAATGTTCAATTTGCAACGTAGAAGCATCGAACGACAAATGACTAGCCAAGCTCCAAACATCATTCCATATGTTTTGAAAAAGAAAGCAAAAATTGAAGACAATCGATCTAATTTTTATTAATCGATACTAAATACATTTATTTAAAAACCGACTCTCAAGAGTCGGTTTTTTTGTGATAAGCACAAAAAATAAATGCGTTTATTTATATTTGGTTACTACAAAATCATTGTTCATGAAATCACTCTTTACGTTATTATTTATATTTACTCTTGCATTGAATAATTATGCTGAAGATTATCTAATCCTAAAAAATGGTAAAAAAATTACAGGAAAAATCACCATTGAAAATCTTCAATATTATGAATTTCATAAACCCAAGATTGAATGCAATGGAAAGTCTTATAAAAGCCCATCGGTCGCATCATTTGAATGTGATGGTGTATACTATGCCAATGTATTAAATCAGCTTTTTACACCATCCATAATACGAGGGAAAATAAATACATTTCATTTCAAGGTCATTAATAAAAAGGGATATATAGAAACATACTCACACGATGATATTGGTATACAAAAAAATGAAAAAGACGAAGTCATAAAATTGACTTATAAACATTTGAAGAAAATGATTTCGGATAATCCAGCGCTAGTAAGTGAACTTGAAGAGCTTGGTAAACCAAAAGCAAAAATTACAATGAAAGAATCTGTTGCCAACGAATTATTGATGAATTACGATAATAAGTTGATGGAAATAATTAATAAGTATAATGCAGCAAAATAAGTTCGTAATAATCAAAGCCAAATGATATTTTAAATTAAAACAGCCCATTACTAATTTTCATTTTATATTGTGATACCAAAATCAAATCAGTGAAAATAAGTATAATGTCAATAGTAGCCATACTATGGCTAAGTGGATGCAATTCGATATCGTATACTCAAAAAGAACCGCTTATATATCAACATGCTATAGAGCACTCAATGTATGCAACAGAAAAGAAAAAAAGTATACTACTATCTATCAACAACGAAAATAAGAATCTCATACACAAGTCTATCAACAATGAAGATTATATTTTGATGCTTACATGGAAGGCTAAAAACTATTATCCCGATTCGGGTGCCTACAATACCAACAATTATGAAATATGGGTGACAGCAGCACCTGAATTATATAATAGAATGCAAAAAGTAAAATCGTCGGATATACATTTAAGATTGAAACAATTATTAGGATTACCGCCTACTGCGCAGAACAAACTATTTATAGAATTGTGGGTAAGACCTCAAGATTTATTTCGCCCATGCCCCGATAAAGAAATAAATGATCAGATTTGCAATCTATGTTTTACACAACAAGATTCCTTGGATGTAGATTATATTAAATGGTTTAATCAGAGTCGTATCGATCGATACTATTCAACAGGACTTTACAACCAATACCCTTGGACACAGCTAGGTTATACATACGATTGGAATCCTAAAAACAAATCACATAAAGGTGTATCGGAATTTGTAATTGGAAAAAATAAAACCATCTATGTAAACAGAGTTTATACGACCGAAGAATATTTAAAACGAAAATAATACAATTCAACAATTCAAATTAACAACTCAACATGTAATATGTTTTTTCATTGTAGCTATTCTATTAATCTTGCAGCATAAACAATGAACATGCAAAAACTATTATTTTTTATACTCACATTTCTTTTGATGCAAGAAGCCATTGCAAAGGATAATACTCAAAAAATACGCGGTGTAATACTCGATAAACAATCCCAATCTTATATTGTAGGTGCTACGATACTTATAATAAATGAGACAAATAATTTGGGTGCACGAAGTGATGAAAAGGGGACTTTTGTAATTGAGAATGTAAAACCAGGACGATATGAATTAAAAATTTCATATTTAGGATACAAAGAACTTGTTGTTCCTAACGTAATTGTAACATCGGGAAAAGAAACGATTTTAGAGATTTCATTAGAAGAAAATATAAAAAACTTAAAAGGTGCAACTATTAAATCATCCAATAAGAATAAAACAATTAATGAATTAGCTTCCATTAGTGCTCGTACATTTTCTATGGAAGAAGTGAATCGATATGCAGGTGGAAGAAGTGACCCTGCTCGTTTGGCATCTAACTTTGCAGGTGTGAGTTCGCCCGATGATTCTCGAAACGATATAGTGATAAGAGGAAATTCTCCCAACGGCGTCTTGTGGCGTATAGAAGGGATGAATGTACCAAACCCAAATCACTTTGCAACTATTGGTACCACAGGCGGCCCTGTAAGTGCACTGAATACTAATATGCTAAAAAGTTCAGATTTTTTCACATCAGCTTTTCCTGCAGAATATGGCAATGCCAATGCAGGTGTGTTTGATTTAGGTTTTAGAAAAGGAAATTCAGAAAAAAGAGAACACACGATTCAATTTGGTATGCTTACCGGAATGGAAGCAATGACAGAGGGCCCTATAAAAAAAGGAAATGGTTCTTCTTATGTTATTGCCTATCGATATTCCTTTACAGGTGTAGCACAAGCATTGGGAATTCCTATTGGTACAACGGCAACACCCTTTTATCAAGACCTTTCATTTAAACTGACGAGTGGAACATCGAAACTAGGTCGATTTACATTATTTGGATTGGGTGGAAAAAGTAAAATTGATTTTTTACATACTAAAATTGATACCACCGATTTATTTGCCGATCCTTCAGCTGATAGTTATTTCACCAGTGATATTGGTGTTGTAGGATTAAAACATTTTATAAAACTAAGTGAAAAATCATATATCAATACAATCATAGGTGCTACCTATTCAGCTTCCAATTTTACATTGGATACTATCAACAAAGTAAACAATGAAGCTATACGTTCTATTGAAAATAAAACAAATCGAATTTATTACAATTTAAATACATCTTATAATTCAAAAATTAATGCTCGATTATTTTTTAAGGCAGGCATACAAGCCGATGTAATGAACCTAAATTTAAATTATCGATATCGAAGATTTGTTCCTAATTGGAAGCAAATATGGGATTACAATGACTTTACAACATTGATACAAGGATATGCTCATACAAAATATAATTTCAGTGAAAAACTTACACTTAATTTAGGTTTACATACCCAACTTTTAACTTTGAATAAATCATACTCGATCGAACCTAGGGCTGGATTAAAGTATGCCCTCAATGATAAAAGTACATTTAGCATAGGCTATGGATTGCATAGTCAAATGCAGAGTATGGATGTATACTTTTATCGAGATCTTCAACCAGATGGAACTTACAACGAGGATAATAGAAACTTAGATTTTACACGTAGTCACCATTTTGTACTAGGGTATGATTATTTACCAGCTAAAGATTGGAGAATTAAAACAGAAGTTTATTATCAATATATATTCAATGTTCCTGTCACTTTAACACCGAGTAGTTTTTCGATGTTGAACAATGGTTCTAGTTTCAATCCAACCAATCAAGGTAATCTTACAAATAAAGGAACAGGAACAAATTATGGTTTGGAGTTGACAATTGAAAAATTCTTTAGCAAAGGATACTATGGATTATTAACAGGTTCCTTGTATGAATCCAACTATAAAGGCAGTGATAACATTGAACACAATACAGCTTTCAATGGTCGATATGTAGCTAATCTATTAGTAGGAAAAGAATTTAAATTAGGCAAACAAAAACGAAATACTTTTTTTACAGATTTAAAAATGACAAGTGCAGGTGGCCGCTATTTTACGCCTGTTGATTTGGTAGCTTCTCAATTGGCAAACGAACAAGTGGTAAAAGGAGATGCCTTTGCTTTTTCTGAACAAAATCCCAATTTTTTCAGGCTCGATTTTAAAGCAGGATTTACATACAATAGCAAGAAACGAAAATTGTCACATTCTTTCTTTTTTGATGTACAAAATATAACCAATCATAAAAATGTATTTGCTCAGCGTTACAATACTGTAACGAATTCTATCAATACAGCGTATCAAATAGGCTTGTTTCCTAACTTTGTTTATAAAGTTCAATTTTAATTTTACTAACTGCGATTATAAAACTCAATTCAATATGCAAACAATACTAGGCTCGGGTGGAGCAATAGGAACAAACCTGGCAAAAGCACTTACAGCCTATACCAATGATATTCGACTTGTAAGTCGTAACCCTAAAAAAGTAAATACAAACGATCATTTATTTCCTGCGGATTTAAAAAAGAAAGAGGATGTCTTCAACGCAATAAAAGGAAGTGAAGTCGTTTATGTAACCATTGGATTTGAATATAAATTGTCTGTATGGCAACAGGAATGGATACCATTTATACACAACGTACTAGAGGCCTGTGAAAAATTCAATGCAAGGTTAGTTTTTTTTGATAATATATATGCATTGAATAAAAATTCAATCTCTCATATTACTGAAGAGTCACCAATCAATCCAAGTAGCAAAAAGGGAAAGGTGAGAGCGGAAATAGATAGGCTTATATTAAATGCAATCAATGATAAAAAAATCGATGCAATTATAGCAAGAGCGCCAGATTTTTTTGGTAGTGAAAAAAAACAAAATAGCCTATTGATGAATTTGATCTATGATAACTTTAAAAAAGGCAAATCAGCGCAATGGTTTGGAAATGCAAAAGCAATTCATACAATGGGATATACACCAGATTTGGCAAAAGGAACAGCTATCTTGGGCAATACAGTAGATGCTTATAATCAAATATGGAACTTGCCAACAAGCGATGAAACCTTGACAGGAAAACAATGGGTTTCACTTTTTGCAAATGAAATGAAAACCAAGGATAAGGTAAGCGTATTACCTTCGTGGATGTTGAAACTTCTAGGATTATTTATTCCAGTGTTAGGAGAAATGTATGAAATGAGTTATCAATTTGAACAAGATTATTTTTTTGATTCTACTAAATTTAAAAAAAGGTTTAACTATACACCTACATCAAATCGTGAAGCAGTGAAAGAGATTGTTCAAACTTTATCATCAACAACCTAAATAAATCTTATTTTTAAACCGTGAGATACAATAAGTTTAGATTTTTATATATGCTCATTACAGGCATCGTATTGACGTTTGTAATGAAAGTCACTGTATATTCTACTCCACAATCTCATCCTTTATTGTATGATTTTTTAATTACAATACTTATTACAACAGTTGTATGGGAGGGTAACCTTCGTATAGATAACTGGATGAATTTACATTATCCATGGGTTTCTAAAACTAAAACTAGATTTTTAATTCAATTTCTAGTTTCAATGTTTTACAGCGCAATTATTATTTATGCCTTGATGTTATCCTACAACTATTGGGTATGCTGTTTGTCTTGGCAAAATAAATCGTTGATGAAAAGTTCATTTGGCATTGGATTGGTAGTTTCATTTATTATATTAACATTTGAAGTGAGTGGACAATTTTTTCAAGGTTGGAAAAATTCATTATTGGAAGTAGAAAAATACAAAACGGAAAATGCCCAAGCTCAATTACAAAATTTAAAAGATCAGGTAAATCCACATTTTTTATTTAATAATTTAAGTGTCTTGTCTTCATTGGTATATCAAAATCAAGACAAAGCGGTAGATTTCATTAATCAATTGTCTAAAGTATATCGATATATATTGGATAGTAAAAACAATGAACTTGTTACATTAGAAGATGAGTTGACTTTTTTGAAATCCTATATGTACTTACTTAAAATTCGTTTTGATGAAAGTTTACATTTTGAGCTCAATATAGATGAGACATTAAATAGGCACTATTTACCACCCATGAGTTTGCAGATGCTTGTCGAAAATGCCATTAAACACAATGAAGTGTCGGCGGAGTTTCCATTGCATGTTACTATTACTTCATCACTGAACAATATGATTGTTTCGAATAATTTACAGAAAAGAAAATTGAATGAAGAAAGTACAAAAACGGGATTGAAAAACATCGAAGCTAGATATAAATATTTTACAGATCAACCAATTTCAATCGAAGAATCGGATCATTCATTTACTGTTTCTATCCCACTTATTCAACAAGTATGAAGGTAATAATTATTGAAGACGAAAAACTATCGGCCGAACATTTAAAAATGCTACTACAGCGAATTGATGCTGATATTGAGGTAATACATTTTTTTGATTCTGTTAAATCAAGTGTGAAGGCATTTCAACAGGGCATTACAGCCGATTTGTTATTTTTAGATATTCATTTAGCCGACGGATTAAGTTTTGAAATATTATCTCAAACTACAATTGATTGTCCGATTATATTTACGACAGCATATGATGACTATGCAATAAAAGCATTCAAACACAACAGTGTAGATTATTTATTGAAA
The DNA here is from genome assembly GCA_947460175.1 of Bacteroidota bacterium. Classification (GTDB taxonomy): domain Bacteria; phylum Bacteroidota; class Bacteroidia; order Chitinophagales; family Chitinophagaceae; genus OLB11. The sequence continues at coordinate 23,549 of CANHGW010000028.1, forward strand.
CCAGTAGGATTAAATGATTTACAATCGGCTCTTGTAAAATATAAAAAATACAATCAAACGATACATTCTACGTTAGTTGAAAATATTTCACTTGCCTATCAACAGATTACCAAACAGTATAAGCAACGATTTTTAGTAAAGATGGGTCAAACAATTGATTCAATTAAAACAGAAGATGCCATTCATTTTCAAACACAAGAAAGCATTACTTTTTTAGTAACATCCAATGGTAAACGATTTCCTATCGATTATACATTAGATCAATTGGAAGGGTTACTATCACCAGATCAATTTTTTAGAATCAATCGAAAAGTAATGATGAATATAAAATCAATTGAAAAGGTAAGTACCTATTTCAATAGTCGTTTAATTATTACTACCCAACATCTTGATCAAGAAGCGTGTGTTGTAAGTCGAGATCGTGTAAATGATTTTAAAGCATGGCTTGATCAATAACTCAACCATTGAAAAAATTCTCTATCATTTTCTTTCCATCGGGTGTCATATAACTTTCAGGATGAAATTGCACACCATGCACATCGTGCGTTTTATGTTTGATAGACATGATATATCCATCACTAGAGTAAGAGCTTATTTCTAAATCAGTAGGTAATGATTCAGCATCTACAATCCATGAATGATACAACCCAACCTCTGTAGATTGTATATGGTCGAAAATGCGATGGGGTTTTATATCCATCAATTGTGTAATATATCCGTGGTATGGATTTTCTAAATTGATCAATTGACCACCATAAGCCTCTGCTATAGCCTGATGTCCAAGACAAATTCCCAATATCGAATGTGTAGCACCAAGTGATTGAATAATGGATAGGATGTTTCCACTTTCTTTAGGCGTGGCAGGACCTGGGGAAATAATTATTTTATCAAAATGGCTAGCCTCTTCAATCGTTATTTCATCATTTTTTAAAATAGTTACATCGTCAATATTCAATTGTTTCAATAGGTCTACAATGTTGTATGTAAACGAATCATAATTGTCTATAAGTAATATCTTCAAAATCAATTAAATTTACACAAATTAAAACTAATTTCTTGATTTCAAATCGACAACTTATTGATAAAATAAATTCCTATGGAAAACAACAAAAACCGTTTTTTCTGGTAGTAGATTTTGAACAAAAGAATCCGCAATTGTTTGATATTGATCAATTACAAAACGAGCAAATAAGCGTTGCATTTCCAACATTTCAAACCAATGAGTCATCAAATAAAACCAAACTTGATAATATCATTATTAATAAACAACCCATTTCATACGTAGAGTATAAAAAGGGATTTGATGTCGTACAACATAATTTACATTACGGCAATTCATTCCTTACAAATTATACAACCTCTACACCCATTGAATTGAATTGTGATTTAAATACATTGTACGAACAAGCAACAGCAAAGTATAAAATCAATTTTAAAAATAAATGGATTTGTTTTTCGCCAGAAATCTTTGTTCAAACCAAGGCTCGAAAAATATATTCATATCCAATGAAAGGAACAATTGATGCTTCAATACCCAATGCTGAAAAAATTATTTTAATTGATGCTAAAGAAAAAGCAGAGCATTATACTATAGTCGATTTAATACGAAATGATCTCAGTATGGTAGCACATCATATTCAAGTAAATAGATTTAGATATATAGACACCTTAAAAACATCTTCTAAAACATTGTTACAAGTTAGTTCAGAGATTTGTGGAGAATTGCCTATGGATTACCTTCATCATTTGGGCGATATAATTTTTACATTATTGCCAGCAGGTTCTATAAGTGGTGCACCAAAAGCAAAAACAATTGAAATAATACAAGAAGCCGAAAGCAAACCAAGAGGCTATTATACTGGAGTGGCATTTTATTTTGATGGAAAAGAATTGGATAGTTGTGTCTTGATTCGATTTGTAGAAAAGATAAATAACAATTACTTTTATAAAAGTGGCGGAGGTATTACAACGAATAGTATACCAGAAAAAGAATATCAAGAATTAATAGACAAAATATATGTACCAAGTATTTGAATCAATTAAAGTGTTGAACGGCAAAGCCTTTAATCTACCGTACCATAAAGTGAGAATGGCCAAAACAGCACATGACTTGTGGGGAATAGAAAAATCGTACGATATTGATAAGGAGCTTTTGAAACTTGTACCCAAAAAAGGATTGTTTAAAATCAAAGTAAAATACCATCTTAAAAAAGGGGCTATGGAAATCATTCCATATACTCCAAAATCAACCGTTCGTCTTTTTTGCATCCGCAACGAATCGATTGAATATCCATATAAGTATATCGACCGTAGTTTATTTGATCGATATCTAAAAAACTTAAATCCGAACGACGATATCTTATTTGTAAAAAACAATCGATTTACCGACACATCATATGCTAACATAGCCATGTGGAACGGAGAAGAATGGCATACACCTAGTACGCCATTGCTATATGGTACCAAACGACAGTTATTAATAGATACTAAAAAAATAATACCACAAGATATCACAATTGATCAACTCAAAAATTATCAGAAAATCAGTTTGATTAATGCAATGCTTGATTTAAATGAAATGGTCATAAATGTGGACGATTTATCGATTCATTAAATTTTAAATATTTAGTAGTAACTTAGTGCTATTAAATTTTTTTTATGAAACGAATTTTTCTTTTGTTGCTGCTATTTATTCAAGCAATCAATACATTTGCTCAAGTTCAAAAAATGAATGGCGTATCAGGTAAGGCAACCATTATTAATGCATCTGATAATACACATCCCGATTTTTATCCTTCATTGATCCATCTTGATCAACACCCAGTTCCTTCGGCCGAATATGGAAATAAAAAAGAAGAACTAAATCGATTGCGTGCTATACGCGAAGCCGAATTAAAGGAACTCAATTTACCACTAGAAAAAAAGTCACGCGCCACTGCTACAAATCCTGTTGTATTTAAAGGGATACAAGGCAATACAGCCAACAGTGTACCTAACGATAATGATATTGCCGTATCCAATGCAGGTAAGGTTGTAAGTGTTGTAAATTCTAATATGCGTGTGTATGATGATACAGGAAAAATTTTAACAACCACTTCGTTGACTTCACTAGTTGCACCCATAGGTGTTTTCAGTTGGATATCTGACCCACGTGTGATTTATGATCCCGTAGCCGACCGATTTATATTGGTTTGCTTTTCAGGTAGTATCAGTTACGAATCCACTATTATTGTTGGCTTTACACAAACCAACGATCCATCAGCTGCTTGGAATTTTTATACACTCAATGGAAATTCATTCAACGATTCTACATGGAGCGATTATCCTATTATAGCTATCAGCGACAAGGATTTATTTATTACATTCAATCAAGTGAAAGACAATGTAAGTTGGACAATAGGATTTAAGCAATCTGTAATTTGGCAAATAGATAAACAAACTGGTTATACAGCCAATCCACTTCTATATACGTTGTGGAGCAATATCAAATATGAAAATACCAACTTGCGTAATATTTGTCCTGCCAAATATCAAACAACTCCGATGGGAAATAATATGTACTTCCTTACCCTTCGAAATGTGGCAGCTACCAACGATTCGGTTTTTGTAACAGAAATTACCAACTCCTATGCTAGTGGAACCGCTACTCTGCAACAACGATTACTCAAGACACCCGTAGCATATGGCTTTCCACCCAATGCGCGCGAAAAACATCCAACCAATGGAATTGTACAATACCTCATGACGAATGATGCCCGTGTATTGGCTGCTATTTATGAAAATGACTATATCCATTTTGGATCCAATACAGTGAATCCTCAATATATGAATGCAGGAGTCTATCTCGGTACGATTAAAAATATTAGCAGTGCCACGCCGCTTGTATCTGCCGATATTGTATCGAGTGCTACTATGGAATATGGCTATCCATCGATGACTTACGTAGGTTCATGGGCGCAAGATCATCGAGTATTGTATACGTTCTCACATTGTGTAACCGATAGTCTTCCCGGTACAAGTGTTGTTTACAAAGATGTAAATGAAAACTATTCAGACATATTACGTGTAAAGGACGGCATTTCGTATATCAATCAATTGGCCGATTCCAATGAACGATGGGGCGATTATACCAATATTCAAAAAATGTATAACCGACCTAGTAGAGCTTATTTATCAGGCTCATGGGGAAAATTAAATATTATGAATTGCTGGATTAGTGTAATTGATATTATGGATTGGCCTTTGAATACCTCTACGCTCAATGAGGAAAATAATACGAATACTGTATATCCAAATCCTATTACCGACAATCGATTTACTACTCAGTTTGAAATGAAAGAAGCCGGACATGTTCGATTTGAATTGTATGATATGAGTGGAAAGCTAGTATATAAAATTATGGACACGTATGTAAAAAAAGGTAAGAATGAATATTCTATATCTACTTCCGAATTGAGTAAAGGAATCTATATTTTTAAAGTCAACAGCGATCAAGGAACGATAGCATCCCATAAAATAACTGTGGAGTAAATAACAATAATCACAATGACATACGAGGAGTTGCTGTTAAAAAAATTAGGGTTTCTTGAAAAAGAATTACTAGAGCAATTGCTTGAACAATCTACTATTAAAGAATTCCCGGCCGGTATCGAATTAGTTAGAACAGGACAATATGTAAAAGTGATACCAATTGTATTATCGGGTTTGGTAAAAGTGCTTACTCAACACGAAGACAAAGAATACTTGTTGTATTATATCAAACCAAACGAAAGTTGTGTAATGTCGTTGACAGCAGGTATTAAACGACAACAAAGTTTGATAGAAGCCATTACAGAAACTGAATCAGTCTTATTACTAATACCTTCAGATAAAATCGAACATTGGATTGATCAATATCCTCGACTCAACAAACTATTTTATCAGCAATATGAAGATCGATATACAGATATGATTGAAACAGTGCACCATTTATTATTTGACAAATTGGACAAACGAATCATTCATTATTTAAAAGAAAAATCAGAAACCTTGAATCAAAATCCAATTAAAATTTCACATAGACAAATAGCACAAGACCTCGGAACAGCGCGTGAGGTGGTGAGTCGTGTGATGAAGCAACTCGAGCGCGACCATCTGGTAAAGCAATTGCCCGATGCTATTCAACTGTTATAATTATTTTTTAGGTTGGTGACTCAAGTCACCGATTTCTAGTTTCTACACAAATTACCTTTGTATTGCAATGAGGATGTTGAATAAGATTACAAGTTGAACCATCGTTTACGTTTTGTATATCTTAATTACATTTCTCGTTGTAGAAACTATTCAATTATTAAACAATTAAAAAAATTTATTATGAAAAAGAACATGGGAACTGCAGATCGTATCATACGAATAGTAGCCGCAATTGTATTAGCCGCATTGTATTTTTCGGGAACTGTAACAGGCACAGCAGGTATTATAATGGTCGTGTTAGCCGCAGTATTTGTATTGACAAGTGCAGTTAGTTTCTGTCCATTGTATACCTTGGTAGGAGCATCAACTTGCCCGACAGAAAAAAGCTAAACCCAGAATCAGCCCCGGTGAAAAATCGAGGCTGAAACGATTAAGAAACTGTAAGTCATATATTAAATATTTAAACAACATTTTCTAAATCGGGGTAACCCCAACTAACACGCTAGAATTTTTGTTCCTCAAATCCTATCGCGTAACTTGGGTTAAACTGTTTCTTTCGCAAAATAATCCAATGCCAATGAAATCATTGCATATGAAAACTGATTGTTGAGTGACTCTCTCAATTCTTTGGTAGAAGCTGGTTTAGTATCGATATGTGTTTGATGAATAAGCTCAAGCTGTTCGAGTGTGAGTAATTGAAATATATCTATTTCACCTTTTTTCACAAACTCAGCTAAATGGCCTTCAATCGTACTCAAAGCAAGATTGCGCTTAGTAGCTATTTCGGTAATACTTTTGCCTGCCATAAAGTAGGCAAAAGTTTCCTTAGCACTATCACCTTTGGTTTTCTTTACACTCAGATTAGGAAATGGTTTAGCATCTTTGGTATAATGTTGAATGCCATCGGCCAACAGTGTAGAGTCAAACGTACTCTTTTGCAATTCATCAATTTTACCCCAAAGTGAACTTTCAAACTGTTGAAGTTCTTCTGTATATTTTTTTATTCGCTTAGCACCTTTTATTGCTGTGATATATGCATCGAAGGGTAGTATAAGATCATTGTGTATTGAGCGTGTAAAAAATTCAATTGCTTTTCGTGTTCGTTGAACAAGGGCATTCGAATTTTGACTAAATGCAAGATCGTTGAACAGGGATTGAAGTTGAACTAAAAATTTATCAGCAACTTCTTTTTGTGATTTTGTTTTTTCAATCAAATCTTTACAAAATAAATTGGCTTCGTCAGCATTAGGCAATGACTTGCACTGTAAAGTAGCTTGATGAAATAAATACACTGCATCCAACATTTTTTTCCAATTGAACAAATGAATTAATCGTTCGGTTTGATAATGATATCGTTCTTCGGTCAGTGTTCGTTCCAGTGTACTTTCCGATTGTTCGTTCATATTGAAATCATAAATACGATAATCGCTATGAAGCGAACGAGGAGTAATTTGTGAATGCAATACCAAACCTTGCAATGAAGTACAACGACTCAATGCTACATATACTTGACCAGCTGCAAAGGATTGGCCTGCATCGATGATTGCATGTTCAAACGTTAACCCCTGGCTTTTGTGTATGGTGATAGCCCAAGCTAGTCGAAGCGGAATTTGTATAAATTGCCCCAATACTTTTTCTTCAATCTCGTTGGTTTCGGGGCTAATAGTATAACTAATATTATCCCAGGTTTCTCGTTCTACTTGGAGTGTTTCTTTGGTATCTGGAAACTTAACGGTAATTTCTCCATGTTGTATTTTTTCAATAGTTACGATTTTCCCATTGTAGTATCGCTTTTCAATACTACTATCGTTTTTGATAAACATCACTTGTGCGCCTTCTTTCAACTGAAGGGTCATATCGGTTGGCAATTGTTTGTCGCCAAAATCATTTTTTATTTCACCCTTAAATTCATGAACAGGTGTTTTAAGTTTATCTAATTCTTCTTTATTGATAGTATCGGCTTTGTAATTGTGACTGGTGAGCGTTATGTATTTATTGGTATTGTCGTAAAAGTTGGGTTGATATCGTTCGTTTAAGCGTTCGTAATCATCGTGTGTGAGATTATTATTTCTCAGATTATTTAAAAGATCGATAAACGACTGTTCATTTTGTCGATAGATTTTTTTGAGTTCTATAAAGATCGGTTGAGTTTCTTCAAGCACCTTCGCATGGAAGAAAAAAGGGCTTTTGTAATGTTCGTCCAACAGTTCTTTTTCAGAATGGGTTACCACAGGAGGCAATTGATATAAATCACCAATCAATAAAACCTGTACACCACCAAATGGTTTTTGATTTCGACGGACTGAGCGAAGTATTGTATCGATGGCATCTAACATATCACTTCGCAACATACTTACTTCATCTATGATGAGTAATTCAAGCTCTTCGATTATTTTACGTTTGATATTAGTAAGTCGAAGATTTTTCAATAACGTAGTACGATTGGCCACGTTGTCATTCATGCCAAATCCCTTAGGTATATGAGGTACATAGGGTCCAAAAGGTAATTGAAAAAATGAATGCATGGTTACACCGCCCGCATTGATGGCTGCTACTCCAGTAGGCGCAACCACTATCATGCGTTTGGAGCAATGTTGTTTTACATATTTCAAAAAGGTAGTCTTACCTGTACCGGCTTTTCCGGTGAGGTATAATGGACATTGGGTATCATTGACAAAGTCAAAGGCTAATTTGAAATGTTTATTCTGTGAATCTAAAATCATCGTATAAATCTAATTTTTTTCTAGCCAACTACAAACAATTCATTAATGTATACAGCCTGTATATACTTTTGATTGTTTGACATAGGCATCTTTAATAATTTTTTTTGCTTTTGTTAGCATAGGTTTTGTTTGTGCATTTCCCAATTCGTAGGAGGCTGCTACAACAATATAGTATCCTTCTTTGAAGCCAAGGAAAGAAGAACTGTATTCAATACTAATATAAGACCCATCTTCATAATGACCACGTGGTACATAACATGGATAGAATCCAAAAGTACCTTCGCACTCCGAACGAGAATCGGATAATCCAAGTTCTTTGTTGGGTTTAAGATTTCGTAAATCCATTTTAAGTCCTAGTTTAGTTGAGGCAGACTTGGCAATGGCTAAAGCCTTGTTGTAGTCTTTGCCCGAATGCAGAATTAAAAACTCTTTGGTGACTGTTTCATTCAGTGGATCTTGGTTTTGTGCAAATGATGCTATTGCAAAAAAGATTGCAATGAGTGTGAGAAAAGGTTTCATGGTATTGATTTGTTTTTACGAAGCTACTCAATATTTTTTAAAAATTCCAAGCGTTAACGTCTATACTGTGTATAGCTAAAAACAAAAAAACCAGCCGCACTTGAATAATCGTGCAGCTGGCTAGTAGGTGCATATTTATGATTGCACTTTTTTATCCAATAAAAGTATTTCATTCACGACTACTTCTGTGATGTAGCGTTTGATACCATCTTTATCGGTATAATCTCTGTGTGTGAGTTTACCTTCAATGGCTATTTCACTTCCTTTATTCAAGAATTGCTCCGCTAACTCGGCTACTTTTCCCCATGCTACTAGGTTGTGCCATTGTGTTTCAGTGACACGCTCACCGTTTTCTTTTTTGTAACTTTCGTTGGTAGCCATGCTAAAGCGAGCTACTTTTTTACCATTATCGGTGTTTTTAATTTCAGGAGCGTTACCTAAATTACCAATCAATTGAACTTTGTTTTTTAATGCGTACATGATGTTTAAATTTTTTTTGTTTTAAGATTTATTTATTTCGGTCGTTACGTGTAGGTGATGTTCGATGTACAAACGGACTAGTATTGGTTGTGTATCGATATCGCTGTTTCGAATTGACAATGCAAAGGTGCAGCGGCATGCAAACCTAAGTCGGAGATTAAGTGTTTACTCCCGAAGCTAAGCGATTATAAGCGATTAATGTCGGATAGATGTTAGTAAAATCAATAGTTTGGAGAAAATAGTCGTTATAAAGAATTATGTAAAAAAAAGGATTCAAATTGGATAAATTCCTAAAAAGAGTGATTTTCAACTAGACAAATCTTGATTATGTATAATTTCCATAATTTATTTCCGAACTATAGTTCGGTTTTATTACCAAATTGTTCATTTTATTCTAATTATACCGTCAAATCCGAATTATAGTTCGGATTTGACAACATTATATTATAAATGAACATGACATATTATCCATAGCTGTAAGATCATTTTTATCAGAAGATTTAAAACCAATATATCTACAACTCTATTATGATAAATTGAAGCGATTGAAATTGTCGTTTAGTGAAACGAATAAAGTAAAATAGGTTAACAACCCACTTTACACAGATGAATAAAAAACACGATATGGATAGAATTGATAACTTTACAATTCTATCAATGGAAATCAATTCGTGAACTTAGCCGAACTATATACAACTTACAAAGACATGGTATTCAACCTGTCGCTGAGTTATATACAGAATATAGAAGAAGCCGAAGAAATTACACAAGATGTATTTGTAGCTGTGTATCAATCCATGGATACGTTTCAAGAAAAATCTTCCATCAATACTTGGATTTATCGCATTACCATCAATAAATCCCTCGATTATATCAAAGCTAAAAATCGAAAAAAACGATTGGGTGTGTTTGCATCGTTGTTTTATGAAAATACAAATGAAGTGAAATACGAACAACCTAGCTTTAATCATCCGGGTGTATTGCTCGAGCAAAAAGAAAGCGTAGAGATAATTTTTAATCATATCAATCAATTGCCAGACAATCAAAAAACCGCCTTGATACTTTATAAACTAGAACACCAATCGCTTGAAAGTATAGCAGCAATTATGAATATAAGCTCGAAGGCAGCTGAATCGCTGATACAACGAGCTAAAGCGAATTTGGCAAAAAAAATAAACTAAATCGAAGGAATTGAATAAAATAATCGTCTAAATAATACCACAATGAACACACATATGAAACAGGCTGATATAGATTTGTTGGATACCATTCAACGAGTAGAAGCATCGCCTTATTTATTGACTCGAATACAACAGCGAATAGAATCCAAGCAAGCAACTCGTTTTTCTACTACTTGGTCTTGGGCAATCGGCATATCGTTTGTGGTATTACTGTTGCTCAATATAGCGACACTTCGAAACAATCATAGCGCAAGCTCAAATGAAAACAATTTGGCCCAATCAATGAATCTATTACCTAACCACAATTTGTACAATGAATAAATTAAAATTAGTAAGCGGCTTGGCCATAGGTTTGTTGTTGATTAATCTGGTACTAATAGGGTTTCATTTTTTTAAAAAACCACCAAGACACGAAGGACCGCGAAATGAAATTATACATCGCTTAGCATTTGACGAGCAACAAATAATTCAATACGATTCTCTTATCAAACAACATAGACAGTCGATTCGAACATTGGACAGTGAGATAGCCTTGTTGAAACAAGCTTTATATACTCAACTAAAATTAGAAACTGCTTTGATACATAAAGATTCATTGATACAAGCCTTGGGTCAAAAACAAATGGAGGTTGAGAATGTACAATTTGCACATTTTAAAGATATACATAAATTATGTAAACCTGATCAAGAAAAACGATTTCAACAATTGACATCAGATTTGCACGACTTGTTTCCAAAGGGAAGAATGAAAGCCAACTAGAATGACATCATCATGAAAAAATTTATAGTTGCACTTATCATTTGTATTCAATGTATTCAAACCAGTTTTGCTCAACAAACCATTTCATTGAATTTCAATCCACAATTTCAACATGCAACACTTGCATTGGATAGTATTTATATGCTAGAAGATCATTCAAGCATTCAAATAGAAACATTCAAATTTTATATTTCTTCAATCACATTTTATAAAAAAGGCCTATTAGTTGATCAGGAAAAAAATAGCTATCATTTATTGGATTGTGAAAATCCTCAATCATTGAATCTTAAGATACAAAAAAATAATACGAACGAATTTGACCAACTACAATTTCAAGTAGGTATTGATAGTGCAACCAATAGTGCTGGAGCTTTGGGAGGCGATTTAGATCCTACGAAAGGTATGTATTGGACATGGCAAAATGGCTATATCAATTTTAAATTGGAAGGTAAGACTTCAAAAAGTACTGCACGAAATCATTCATTTGAATTTCATTTTGGAGGTTATGCATCGCCGTTTGCTACTATACAAACAATTACTTTCAATACAGAAAATCAAGGTCAGATTCATATTGATATAGATATCGAAAAGCTGATTAGAGATATAGATTTTTCTACTTTCAATCATGTGATGTCACCTGGAGTAGAAGCA
>CANHGW010000029.1 GCA_947460175.1 Bacteroidota bacterium
GTAGTTTCATTTACGAGTACATCAACTGCACCTGGACCTATATCAACCTATCAATGGGCATTTGGCGACGGTGGTACTGCTAATACTGCAAACCCTGTTCATACCTATGCAAACCCGGGTTGGTATAATGTATGTTTAACTATATCTGGGCAAACAGCTGCTGGTATCTTTCAATGTTACTATTGTGATTCCGTTTATATAGGCAATCCAAACCCTGGAGGATGTAATCCATCATTTAGTTTTGTATATGCTGCTGGAAATACGATCAACTTTACAAATACCTCTACAGGTACTGGTACCTTGATTTCTACAAATTGGACTTTTGGAGATGGTGGCACAGCTGCAATTGCTAATCCTTCGCATGCCTACACATTCGGAGGATGGTATAATGTATGCTTAGTTGTTGCTTACTTAAATAACAATGTTACAACTACTTGTACATATTGCGACTCGGTTTATATTCAAGGTGGTGTTAATCCTGGAGGCTGTTTTGTAAATGCTAATTATACTGGAAGTATTTCTGGTAATACAGTATCCTTTACCAACTTATCTACTTGCACAGGATGCACAAGCGTAAGTTATGCTTGGAATTTTGGTGATGGAGGTACATCCTCTCTAACTAATCCTTCTCATACCTATGCCAATGGAGGAAATTACAACGTATGTCTTATTGCTACAGGGATCGATTCAATACAACAAACTTGTATCGATACATTCTGTTATACAGTCATTGTAGGAGCATCTTCTGTAAATAATGTAGGTACTACATTAAATTCACTTGAAGTGTATCCTAATCCATCACATGATTATATTGAAGTAAAACTACCTAGCTCAGATAATTTTGAATTGAAAATAATGGATGTGGCAGGTAAAATAATTTCTACAGAAAAAATTGACAAAAACATACAAAAAATAAAATTAGATGTAAGCAAGTATGCCAATGGTATGTACTATTTACAATTAAATAGCGCAAGTACAAAATATCATAGTAGCTTTATTAAACAAGAGTAATAACGACTTTGGTTCATGGTTTGGTTTTTAGTTAAAAAAGAAACCGCAACTTTAATTAGTTGCGGTTTTTTTATGCATATTGTGTCAATCGATCCTTTCTACAAAAGGCAAATAAATGTATTCCTTTCTCTTTACAATAATCTACAGCCATACTCGATGGTGCAGATACAGCTGCTAAATAAGGAATACCTGCTCGGTAACATTTACTCACTATTTCGTACGACACACGTCCACTTACAATAAGGCATGCCGCTTCTTGTAATTTGTGCTGTAGCAATAGACTACCTATTACTTTATCGACAGCATTGTGCCGTCCAATATCTTCCTTACAATCCAGCATATCGCCCTTGTAATTAAATGCTGCTGAAGCATGCGAACCACCTGTTGATTTAAAATTAGATTGGACCAAATTCATAGCTTCAAACATAGAAGAAATCAATGTGGGATGAAGTTCATGCAATGCCTGTAATTTATTTCCATTTAATTCTAAATCTGCTTCGTACTTTCCACACATCCCACAACTTGTAACCGACAACAAATTTCGCTGTGTTGAAATTCCTTTACCAAGTAATTCATTTGGAATCAATACATTTACTTTGGTGATATAGTCTTTTTCATTGGTTTCTGTTACAATAAAAGTTTGATTAACGTCCCCATCATACACATCCTCACTAAGCAAAATGCCACGTGTAAGTTCCTCTTCATATCCTGGAGTACGCATTGTCATGGTGTATGGATTTCCATTGATAGAAATACTGAGCATCTCTTCAACAGTTAATACATCTTCAATCTCGTTGAAGATGCCATTTTCATATTTACGAGCAGATACCGATTGCACTATTAATCATTTTTTGGTTTATCAAATGTACTCATTATCCCTTTGTTAAAAAAAATTGCATTACAATATCACTGTATGATGGCTTATATTGTCTGCAAACATGATTTATATCAACTATTCTGCATCTTAACTAATACTAACTTTGCATGTTAAATCTGAAACATTCATGCAAGCATTAAATATCGGCGGACTAAAAATTCAAGTTCCAATTATACAAGGAGGGATGGGTGTGGGCATTTCATTGAATGGACTCGCATCGGCTGTAGCCAATGAAGGAGGTGTAGGTGTAATATCATCAGCTGGATTAGGATTATTATATCGCAATTTATCCAAAGATTATATCGAAGCGAGCATACTAGGACTTCGTGAAGAAATCAAAAAAGCACGAGAAAAAACGGCAGGCATCATTGGCATTAATATCATGGTCGCGCTCACTAATTTCGAAGATATGGTGCGAACGTCTATCGAAGAGAAAGTAGATATGATTATTTCTGGTGCTGGCTTACCACTCGATCTTCCAAAATACTTAACCAAAGACAGTGTAACCCGTCTAGTACCAATCGTGTCCTCTGGTCGAGCTGCAAAAATTATTTGCGAAAAATGGAAATCACTGTATAATTATTTACCTGATGCCATTGTAGTAGAAGGACCAAAAGCGGGCGGTCATTTAGGATTTAAAGCAGATCAAATCACCGATGAACATTTTAAATTGGAAGAACTCATTCCAGATGTGGTGAAAGAAGTGGCCGTGTTTGAAAAAGAATACAATCAAGAAATTCCTGTGATAGCTGCAGGTGGCATCTACAATGGAGAAGATATTTACAACATTATGCAACTGGGTGCTAAAGGTGTACAAATGGGAACACAATTTGTTACAACAGACGAATGTGATGCTTCCCTCGAATTTAAAAACACCTATATCAATGCTTCAGAAGAAGATGTTGAAATAATCGTGAGTCCTGTGGGAATGCCTGGACGCGCGATCAACAACGAATTTCTGGATGCTGTAAAACGAGGTGAGAAAAAACCCATCAACTGTCCTGTAAAATGTATTAAAACATGCAATGTTGAAACGACTCCTTATTGCATAATCGCTGCACTGATGAACGCCTATAAAGGCAATTTTAAAGCGGGCTATGCCTTTGCGGGATCCAATGCTTTTCGTGCTACGAAAATTCGTCCGGTGAAAGAATTGATGAATGAGCTTGTCAGCGAATTAAAAGTTAAGATGGGGATTTGAAATACTAAAATAATATAAAAGTTTAATCCACATTTAATATAAACTAACTTGATTTATACTTATACTTCTTCTTAGGATGTTGTCTTGTGTCAAAAAAAGTAAGTATTTCAATTTGATTATTTCTAATTTGATATATCATCAAATTATGCTTTGTAATTACAGCTTCATACACATTTTTCTTTTTAGATTTTCTAAATAATCTTGGAAAAATTTGTATATATTGAATTGTTTTGTCTGTCAATTGAACAAAATTTTGAATCTCTTTTATTGTCCAATTACCTTCTAAATAGTCAATTACACTTTGAAAATTATGTTCAGCTTTAGGAAGCCAAATAACTTTTAAAGCCATTGTTTATATTTTTTCATAATACTTTTATGACTTTTCCCTTTGCCTTCAATAGCTTCTTTTTTTGCTTCATCAATATCTTGTTGTACAGAAAGTGGCAATTCATCCCACAAATCAATTTCCTTATTATGAACATCGATTAAGTGTTCCAACTGAAACAATAATTTTTTGTCTTTTATAGCAAGAACATTTTGTGTAAGTAGCAATTTTTGTTCTGCAATAGTCATATGATTAATTTTTGATAAAGATAAATTATGACTTTCATTTGAAAAAATATGTTTCGGTTAATAATTAACTTAAAAAAAGAGGAGCTCTCACTCCTCTATCTACTTTTATCTTTTTACTTTATACTATTAAGAAAGTCCACTTATTTTTCCATTGTTATCAATATCCATGTGCTCTGAAGCAGGCACAGCAGGCAAACCAGGCATACGCATCATATCACCTAAGATAGGTATGATAAATCCTGCACCAGCTGCAAACTCAAATTCACGTACATTGATTGTAAAACCAGTAGGACGTCCTACAACGGTTTCTTTATCACTCAGCGACTTTTGTGTTTTGGCCATACAGATTGGCAATTTATCGTAACCCAATTCTTTAATTTGTTTCAATTGTGTTCTTGCTTTTGAAGAATACTCAACATCTAACGCACCATAGATTTCAGTAGCAATGGTATTTATTTTTTCTTCTACTGATAATGACCAGTCGTACAAAGGTTTGAAATGATTCACACCACTTTCAATTACATCGCATACTGTCTGAGCCAACTCTTTAGTTCCTTCACCACCCTTAGCAAAACCATACGACACGACAGCCTTCACACCGTGCTTAGCACATTGTTCTTGTACATAGTTGATTTCTTCATCTGTATCAGCTGGGAAATAATTAATAGCTACCACTGGCGTTATACCAAACTTTTTACAGTTTTCAATATGTTTTTCTAAGTTGCCAAATCCTTTGGATACTCGTTCGATACTTGCTGTATTATATTCTTCTTTTTTAGCTCCTCCATGATGACGTAAAGCACGTATGGTGGCAACTAACACAATAGCATCTGGTGATAAATTGCCATAGCCACATTTAATATCCATGAATTTTTCGGCGCCTAGGTCTGCTCCAAATCCAGCTTCTGTCACTACATAATCGCCCAAACTCAATCCCATTTTAGTCGCTAAAATCGTATTTGTTCCTTGTGCAATATTAGCAAAAGGACCTCCATGTAAAATCGCTGGATTTCCTTCTAAGGTTTGCACTAAATTGGGTTTGATTGCATCTTTCAACAACAATGCCATAGCACCTTGTGCTTTTAAATCCCGTGCAAAAATTGGTTTTTTATCAAATGTATAGCCTACAAAAATATTCCCTAATCGAAGTTTCAAATCATCAATATCTTTACTCATACAAAGTATCGCCATTACTTCCGATGCCGGTGTAATATTAAATCCATCTTCACGTGGTATACCATTCAATGTTCCGCCGAGTCCTATGGTTATCTGACGCAATGCACGATCATTCATATCCATTACACGCTTCCATTTTATCGTACGTGGATCAATGCCTAAATTGCCTACTTTGTTTTGAAGATTATTATCAATCAACGCAGCCAATAAATTATTCGCTTTTTCAATTGCTGCAAAATCGCCCGTGAAATGTAGATTAATATCTTCCATCGGTATTACCTGACTATAGCCACCACCCGCTGCACCTCCTTTGATACCAAATACTGGCCCCAAGCTAGGTTCACGTAAAACAACAACTGCTTTCTTTCCAATTTTATTCAAACCTTCATTTAATCCAATTGATACTGTCGTTTTACCTTCACCTGCCGGTGTAGGATTGATTGCAGATACTAAAATCAGTTTTGCCTTTTTAATTTTTTCCTCATCAATTAAATCAAGTGGCAATTTTGCTTTATTTTTTCCATAGTACTGCAAATCATCTTCGGTGATACCTATTTTTGCAGCAATAGTTTTGATATGTTTAATTTCGGCGCTTTGCGCAATTTCTAAATCTGAAGGAAACGACATAACTAGTTTTTAATTTTTAAGTGAATAAATAAAATATAAGGTATAAATATAGAAAAATAATTTTCATTCATACAACATTGTTTCAATTCTATTGGATTCAGTATCCTGTAAAAAATACATAGGTTTTGGATGGACGATTTCGAAACGATCCTCTTTACATTTTATTTAACACATGCATTCGTCTAAAAATGTATTTTTGCAAGAATGGAAGCTATTGTAAACAAAGTGGCAGAAAGTGGAATTATTACATTGAATTTGGAAGAATATCTTCCAAAGGATGTAATGGTATTTGATTTAAAGCCATTCTTGTTTATGGAGTTGATATTAAAAGAAAAAGATTTCAGGGCAGCGTTATTAGCGTTTGACTGGTCGGTGTATGAAAGCAAAAATGTGATTCTTACGTGCAGTGCTGATGCTATTATTCCTGTATGGGCATATATGCTTGCATCTTCTTATCTTCAACCAGTAGCAAAAACATTGATACTTGGTGAGCCCGACCAAACCAAAACCCAATTATTACTTAATGCAATCAACGAAATCAATACAGACGATTATATTGACAAGCGAGTGGTAATTAAAGGTTGTGGTGAAATACCCATTCCCGAAAGTGCTTATGCAGCCATCACATTTAAACTCCGACCAGTCGTTAAAAGTTTAATGTATGGCGAACCATGTAGCACAGTTCCTATTTATAAAAAGAAAACAATCTAATTTAATTTTTAATTATGAAAAAAATTATCCTACTAACTTGGTTAGCATGCTATACTTTATTGATGCAAGCTCAAAATCAAAATCCCCGTTACAAAAATACAGATGCAGATAATTATGAAAAGCCTATATCAAATCATGTACCTATCAATGTAACAGTACCTGAAGTACCAAAGAGCTATACATTATTTGGCGAGAAAATTCCGTTGGAACAATGGGATATTCGCGAACGATTTGATCGTGAACTATTAGTGAATACTTATATGCAAGGCACTACATGTTATATTATAAAACTCATGGGACGCTATATGCCTATGATAGAAGAGCGCTTAAAAGCCAATAATGTACCCGATGATTTCAAATATTTATGTGTTGCAGAAAGTGCACTACAAAATCAAATTTCAAAAGCAGGAGCAGTTGGTTTCTGGCAATTCATGAAAGGAACCGCCCCTAGCTTTGGATTACATATTGATGATGAAGTAGATGAGCGCTACAATCCAGAAAAGGCAACTGATGCTGCATGTGCTTATCTTAAACAAGCTTATAATAAATTTGGCAATTGGACTGCTGCTGCTGCTTCATACAATTGTGGCATGGGTGGTTACAATGGTGCTATGACGGCACAAGGAGAAAATAGTTTTTACAATTTATTATTGCCTGAAGAAACCATGCGGTATATATTCAGAATCGCTGCGCTGAAATATATTTTATCGAATCCAACTCGTTCAGGATTCAATTTAGATTACGACGATGTATATCATTCAGTGAATGTAAAACGAGTTACAATTACATATGGTATTGGCGATTTGATACAATATGCCAAAAACAAAGGTACTAACTACAAAATGCTGAAATTGCTTAATCCTTGGATGAGAGAAAAATACTTGAACAATTCAAAAGGCAGAACCTATACCGTATTATTGCCTCAATAATAAAATTCGGTTATTGAAATCATTTTCAAAAAATACCTTCCGAAAATATTGCGATGAGCTTAGACTGTCGCATCCTTCTATTGCACGTATACATACAACTCATTTATATCCTCCTTACTGGAAACGAGAAAATTGTTTTGAATCATTGTGTAAAACAATAATTGAACAACAAGTTTCATTAGCATCAGCCAAATCAAGTTTTGATAGATTAAAAAAATATTGCACTAAAATACTCCCTTCAAATCTTATTCAATTGACTGAAGAGGAATATAAAGCATGTGGCATCACACGACAAAAATCTCGATATATAAAGTTGCTGTCAGAGACTATTTTAAACGAACCCGATTTTTTTTCTTCATTGGAAAAAATGAATGATCATGATGCAAAAATCAAATTATGTGCACTGAAAGGAATTGGAAACTGGACTGCCAATGTATATATATTGGTAGCATTAAATCGTATCAATATCTATCCCGATTATGATGTTGCATTAATAGGCAGTATTGCCTACGAGGCTTTTGAAAACAATAAAATTGATAATGAGCAAGCCAAAAATTTTATAGCACAATTTCATCCTTTGCAAAGCATTGCCTGTTGTTATTATTATCATGCTTATATTATTCGTAAAAAAATAAAATTCATTCCTTAAGTAGAATGTACATTTACAATCTTAAATGGATTATACACTTAAAAAATCGCTCGGTCAACATTTTTTACATGACGAATCTGTATGTGAAAAAATAGTACAGGCACTGAGCCCAGCTATACAACAACTGCTCGAGATTGGCCCAGGTGGTGGTGCCCTAACAAAATATTTGTTAGAACTCCCCATTCCTCATTATAAATGTATAGAACTTGATAAGGAAAAAGTAGATTATCTCATACGTACTTATCCCGTATTAAAAGACAAAATCGAGCATGATGATTTTTTACAAGCTGAAATTCCTTTTGAAGGTTCCTTTTCGGTGATAGGTAACTTTCCTTATAATATATCTACACAAATTATCTTCAAAGTATTGGATTGGAGAGATCAAGTAGACGAAGTCGTGGGCATGTTTCAAAAAGAAGTAGCCTTACGTATTGCCTCCAAACATGGTAGCAAGAATTATGGCATCATGAGTGTGGTTACACAATGCTTTTATGATATCGAGTATTTATTTGATGTACCGAATACATGTTTTACGCCTCCTCCAAACGTAGTATCAGGGGTAATAAAATTAAAAAAGAATAACAATCCTTATCAAATAGAAGATTACACCAAATTCAAATCCTTTGTCAAAATAGCATTTAGTCAGCGAAGAAAAACACTACGAAATTGTTTTAAATCATATCTACCAGCTGAAAAATTGCTTGATCAGGTTTTTAATAACCGCGCTGAACAATTGAGTGTTGCAGATTTTGTAGAATTCTACAATGCTACACGAATTTAACACAAATAACCCACCATGTATCCACTAGGATAACTAAATTTGCAATGTGAGTTTAGTCCTTCTCTCTGCAAATATTTCCCAATCGTTTAAACAAAAATTAAGCGATCAAGGCTATGAACTTTTTACCATCGATCATGCATCACAAATCAGCAATGATCATTTTCAGGCTACAGTCGGTATTGTTACTTCAAATAAATTAATTTTAAATAAAGACACCTTGATCAAATTTCCACAACTTAAGTGGATTGCTCGTTTAGGTTCTGGTATGGAGATTATTGATACTACATATTGCGACCTACAAGGTATCCAATATTATAGCTCACCCAATGGCATTGCTAACTCAGTAGCAGAACATACAATGGGCATGATATTGGGCCTCTTACATCATATACCAAGTTCAATGAATGAAATCAAACATGGACAATGGATACGTGAACCCAATAGAGGTATTGAACTTGAAAGTCTAAAAGTAGGCATCATTGGGTACGGACATACGGGGAGTGCTTTGGCAAAAAAATTGTCAGTATTTACACCATCGATTATGGCCTATGATAAGTATAAATCGAATTTTGGCAATGAAATAGTAAAAGAAGTAACACTCGAAGAAATAAAGCAAGAGGCTGATATAATCTCATTTCATGTTCCACTCAATAATGATACACTTCATTATTACAACAATGCCTTTTTGGAAAGTATGCATAAAAATCATTATTTGATTAATACATCTCGAGGTGCAATTATCGACACTGATGTCATTTTAGAAGGGCTTCAAAAAGGAAAAATAAAAGGAGCCTGCCTTGATGTATTACAAGAAGAAAAAAACATACAAGAAGTTTTGTTGAGTGAGCATAATCCCATTACACAACTACTTCAATACAATGTGATTGTAACACCTCATATAGCAGGATACTCTATTCATGCTATAGAAAAAATGAGCGAAGAATTAATGAATCAATTATTTTAATACACAATGCATCGTTATTCAATTGAATTAATTGTTGAAGAAAAACACCTAGATGAAAATAGGCATGTCAATAATATTATTTACTTAAATTGGGCTCAATACATATCTGGAGAGCATTGGAAAAAAGTAGCAACCCAACAGATGTTGCTTGATTATGCATGGGTGGTTTCGCGCAATGAAATTGATTATTTAAAACAACTCAAACTCAATGATCAAGTATGCATAACAACTTGGATTGAAAAGTGCGAGAAAGCAACATCTATTCGAGTAATTGAAATCTACAACAAACAAAAGAATGAATTAGCGGCTAAGGCCGTTATTATTTGGTATGCTTTAAATCCCAAAACCCAAAAACCGCTAAGAATAGCTGAAGATGTAAAAAAATTATTTGGGGTCTAAAAATTTTCTTGTTTAAAATAGTAACAAAAATTTCATATAGAAATTTTCACTTGACTATTGTTTATTCCTTTGAGTTTACCGATTTATAATGACTAGATTTGTAGAACGTATGTCTCTAAAGGTAAAAAAATCAGCTATTGTAATTGGTGCAGGCTTTGCAGGCATATCGGCGGCTTGTTATTTGGCTAAAGAAGGCATAGATGTAACTATCCTTGAGAAAAATGAACAAGCAGGTGGGCGCGCTCGTAGCTATTCAGCTCAAGGTTTTACATTTGACATGGGTCCAAGTTGGTATTGGATGCCTGATGTGTTTGATGCTTTTTTCAATGATTTTGGAAAAAAAACAACTGATTATTATACGTTAAAACGACTATCTCCTTCTTATCAAGTCTATTTTGGCAAAGACGATGCTCTTCAGATTCCATCTGATTTAAGCGAAATGCATGCGTTATTTGAATCTTTAGAAAAAGGAAGTAGCAAAAAACTAGCCCTCTTTTTGAAAGAGGCCCAATATAAATATGAAGTAGGTATGCAAGACCTAGTTCAAAAACCGGGTGAATCAATCACTGAATTTATTGACAAAAGAGTTGTATTAGGTGTTTTTAAAATGCATTTATTTCAATCATTTCATTCATACATCCGAAAGTATTTTACCAATCCTAAAATCATACAACTACTTGAATTTCCGGTATTATTTCTTGGGGCTCAACCTAAAAACATTCCCGCTTTGTATAGTTTAATGAACTATGCCGACATCACATTAGGTACATGGTATCCTGATGGTGGTATGCATCAAATAGTGAAAGCAATGGTTTCATTAGCCACCGAATTAGGTGTAAAAATTAAATTGGGTGAACCCGTTCATTCTATAGAATGTAAAGCCAAGCAAATAAAAAATGTAATCACAACCAAAGCAATCTATCAAGCAGACTACATAGTAGGAGGTGCCGATTATCATCACATTGAACAAAATCTTTTACCAAAAGAATATCAACAATACAATGAAAAATACTGGGATAGTAGAATACTAGCTCCTTCAAGTATTTTATTCTATTTAGGTTTAAATATTAAATTGGATTCACTTTTACATCATAATCTATTTTTCGATGCAGACTTTGATAAACATGGTGATGAAATATATAAAAACCCAAGCTGGCCAAGCGATCCCTTGTTTTATGTTTCGGTTACTAGTAAATCGGACCATACAGTAGCACCTGCAGGATGTGAAAATCTATTTATATTAATTCCTACTGCCCCAGGTTTAAAGGACACTATTGAAATTAAAGAATATTATTTTCATTTGGTGATGAAACGATTAGAGTCGCATCTTGAAATACCATTATCAAACCATGTAATCTATCGAAAAGACTATGCATGCTCTAATTTTATTTCTGATTATAATTCATATAAAGGCAATGCCTATGGCTTAGCAAATACGCTTTTGCAAACTGCAATTTTTAAACCGAAAATGAAAAGCAAAAAACTCAACAATTTATTTTATACAGGTCAACTTACTAGCCCAGGCCCAGGCGTTCCTCCTTCATTGATTTCTGGTAAAGTAGTCGCAACACAAATATTAAAAACTCAATCTTCATAACATGGCCACTAAATCACTTTTTGACAAACTATCTTATGAAACAAGCAAATTGACAACAGTTCGATACAGTACTTCTTTTTCGAGTGCTATCAAAGTGTTGAATAAGCGCTTTCATGAACCTATATATAACATATATGGATTTGTTCGTTTTGCAGATGAGATTGTTGACACATTTCACGATTATGATAAAGCATATTTATTAGATACTTTCATTAAAGAAACTTATGTTGCCATTGAACAACGTATAAGTTTAAATCCAATACTAAACAGTTTTCAAAAAACAGTTCATCAATACAATATACACGAGGAACTTATTGCAACTTTTTTGAAAAGCATGGAAATGGATTTGAATAAAAAAGAATATACCTCAGATGAATATAAAGAATATATTGTAGGATCTGCTGAGGTAGTAGGACTGATGTGTTTAAAAGTTTTTTGCGAAGGAGATGAAACACTCTACCAACAATTAAAACCATCTGCCATGCGATTAGGCAGTGCCTTTCAAAAAATAAATTTCTTACGAGATCTGTGTGAAGATTGCAATGAACTCAATAGAGTCTATTTCCCAAATTTAGATATTAATCAATTTGACAAAACAACTAAAAAACAGATAGAACAAGATATAGCCAAAGACTTCAAAGCTGGATTTGAAGGTATACTTCAACTACCAAAGAGCGCTCGATTCGGAGTATATCTTGCTTATATCTATTACAAATCATTGTTTAAAAAAATAATTAATACTAAACCAGAACGTATACTACATAACCGAATTCGAATACCAGATACGCAAAAATTATATTTATTATTCAACTCCTATCTGAGACATAACTTAAATTTGCTATAATGGTATCGCCGGAAATGCTCATACTCGTCAATGAACATGATCAGGAAACTGGTCTTATGGAAAAAATGCAAGTACATCAACAAGGATTATTGCATAGAGCATTTTCTATTTTAATATTTAATGAAAAAAATCAACTTTTGCTCCAACAACGAGCTTCCCATAAATATCATTCGGCTTTATTATGGACCAATACTTGTTGTGGGCATCCTAGAGCAAATGAATCTACCCCAGAAGCTGCCAATCGAAGATTAAAAGAAGAAATGGGTTTTAGTGTTCCCTTGAAAAAATTATTTAGTTTCAAGTATGAGTCAGTCCTTGAAAATAACCTTATAGAACATGAGTTTGACCACGTGTTTGTTGGTCGATCAAATGAAGCACCTATTCCAAATGAAGAAGAAGTTTCTGATTGGAAATTTATCTCTATGGATCAATTAATGAAGGAAATCCAATTACATCCATCAAACTATACAACTTGGTTCAAATTAATTTTAAAGGAAACAGAAAAAATAAATCAATACTTAAATAATTAACCAATGACAATTCTAATCAATTTTATTGTATTTCTAAGTTTATTCATTTTGATGGAAGGCGTTGCTTGGTTTGCACATCGCTTTATCATGCATGGTTTTTTATGGAATTTGCATGCCGATCATCATTATAAAGGTGAAGATCAATTTTTTGAAAAAAATGATTACTTCTTTTTGATTTTTGCTACACCAGGTATTCTGCTTTTAGGATTTGGTACATACATTGGCTTACACCTCCCTTACTTTTGGGCTGGACTTGGCATTACAGCTTATGGATTTTCTTACTTTCTTATCCATGATGTATTTATTCATCAACGCTTCAAATGGTTACGAAATGCAGATTCAATTTATTTTAGAGCCATTCGTAAGGCTCACAAAGTGCATCACAAACACTTAGGCAAAGAAGATGGCGAATGCTTTGGCATGCTGTGGGTTCCAATGAAATACTTTAAAGAAGCTCAAAAAGCTGCATCAAAGTAGTCCAATTTTTTCTATGGAAAAATATACTTATCTTCTTGTCAATTTGTGCTCGGTCGTAGTACCTTTCCTATTTTCATTTCATCCAAAATTACAGTTT
The DNA here is from genome assembly GCA_947460175.1 of Bacteroidota bacterium. Lineage (GTDB taxonomy): Bacteria > Bacteroidota > Bacteroidia > Chitinophagales > Chitinophagaceae > OLB11. The sequence continues at coordinate 13,444 of CANHGW010000029.1, forward strand.
TACAAGCGCTGGAAATATTATTTACCAGCCACTATTCTTACTGCAAGTTTTTTTATTTCATGGGATGTATTATACACTCATCTGGGTGTTTGGAGTTTTAATACACGATACATTTTAGGGTTCAAAATCGCTGGCTTACCAATTGAAGAAATCTTGTTTTTTATATGTATCCCATACGCTTCTATTTTCTCCTATCATTGTTTTAAAATATTAATAAAAAAGGATTTCTTTAAAGCATATCAACTTACTATTTCATCCATACTCGTTTCGATATTATTAATAGCTAGTTTTTTTTACGCTCCAAAATTGTATACTTCTGTAACCTTTTTTTTGACTGCTATTTTCATTTTATTGATTCGTAAGAAAGAATGGTTGAGTCGATTTTATTTTAGCTATTTAATACTTCTAATTCCATTTATGATTGTGAATGGAATATTGACGGGTACTGGACTTGAAGAACCCGTAGTTATATATAATTCTGCCGAAATAATTAATATTAGAATATTGACTATACCCATAGAAGATACAATGTACGGTTTATTGCTGCTTGGTCTTAATGCATATCTTTATGAATTGTTTTCGAGTAAATACTCCTTAAATAATATTTAACTCCCCCAATTTTCTCTATCCAAACTTCTATATTGAATAGCTTCTGCTAGGTGTTCTATTTTAATATCAGGACTATCAGCTAGATCTGCAATAGTGCGTGATACTTTTAATATACGATCATAGGCTCGGGCCGAAAGATTCAAACGCTCCATGGCATTTTTCAATAAATTTTGCCCTGCTGTATTTAGAATGCAAATTTCTTGCAATTGTTTACTGCTAATTTGTGCATTTGCATAAACACCTTCTTGCTCTTTGTATCGTTCGCCTTGTATCGCTCTTGCTTTCAATACTCGTTCTCTTATTGACTCACTTTTTTCTTGTGTACTGGTTTGAATATTGGACAAATCAGTAAATGAAACAGGCGTCACTTCTACATGCAAATCGATACGATCTAGCAAAGGTCCAGATATTTTGTTTAAATATTTTTGAACAGCACCAGGTGGGCAACTACATGTTTTTTCGGGATGATTAAAGTAACCACAAGGACAAGGATTCATGGATGCAACCAACATGAAATTAGCAGGATAATCAATACTCATTTTGGCTCGCGAAATGGTCACTCTGCGTTCCTCCATAGGTTGTCGCATTACCTCAAGCACTATGCGTTTGAATTCGGGCAACTCATCTAAAAATAATACACCATTATGCGCCAATGATATCTCGCCCGGTTGTGGATTACCACCTCCTCCTACTAAGGCTACATCACTCACTGTATGATGTGGCGATCTAAAAGGTCGTTTTGAAACCAATGTAGCTCCTTCTGCTAATTTACCAGCAACTGAATGAATCTTTGTTGTTTCCAATGCTTCTTGTAAACTCAACGGAGGTAAGATAGATGGTAAGCGTTTGGCCAACATGGTTTTACCTGCACCTGGCGGTCCTATCAATATTACATTATGTCCACCTGCTGCTGATATTTCCAAAGCTCGTTTAATGTTGGCTTGGCCTTTCACATCACAAAAATCATGTTCGAAATCATATTGAGAATGAAAAAACTCATCACGTGTATCAACTTTAACTGGCTCTAACTGTTGAGTTCCATTTAAAAAATCAATTATCTCGTTGATATGCGAAATGCCATATACATTTAAATTATTTACCAAACCAGCTTCGCGTTCATTCTGCTTCGGTACAAACAAGGCTTCAAAACCTTCTTTGCGTGCTTGTATTGCAATGGGCAAAGCTCCTTTGATTGGAAGTATGGTTCCATCCAACGATAGTTCACCCATAATAACGCATTTATCTAGTTTATCTTTATTTACCTGCTCTGTAGCCGCCAAGATTCCGATAGCTATAGGAAGGTCAAATGCACTGCCTGATTTTCGAATATCAGCAGGCGATAAATTCACTACTACCTTGATACGAGGAAAACGGTAATGATTATTTTTGATAGCACTTTCTACCCGATGCTGACTTTCTTTCACTGCATTGTCGGGCAAGCCAACAACAAAAAACTTTAACCCATCTAGTACGTCCACTTCGGTTGTGATAGTGATAGCTTCTACGCCATACACCGCACTAGCAAACAATTTTACCATCATATAATTTAGTAGATTATTGAGGGGTAAATATACGACGAAAGCCTATTTTAAAATAAATCAAACGAATTATTTCCTATCAAATACTAATCGCATACCTACAGTACCCTCTTGTATTTTTCCTTCGCTAAATACTAAATTTCCACTTACAAATGTCTTTTCAATTGAAGCAGGAAATGTATGCCCTTCAAATGGACTCCACCCACACTTATACAGAAGATTTTGTTTACTCACCGTAGTTGATTTATTCAAATCGACTAATACAGCATCAGCAAAATAACCCTCTTGTATATAACCTCTATCTTTAATCTGGAAACATTCTGCGGGTGCATGGCATGCTTTTTCTACAATTTTTTCTAGTGAAATACGACCTTCTTTATATGCTTCTATTAACATCAATAAGCTATGTTGTACCAATGGAACGCCAGCCGGAGCATTCATATAATCTTGTTGTTTTTCGTCCCATGTATGTGGCGCATGATCGGTAGCTATAATATCCAAGCGATCGTCTAATAAGGCTTTCCATAAAGCTTCTTTGTTTTCTTTGGCTTTAATAGCAGGATTGCATTTTATCAGATTGCCATATTTGTCATAATCATCCGCAGTGAAATACAAATGATGTACACACACTTCAGATGTAATACGTTTATCCTTGAGCGGTAACATATTGCTAAACAACTGCAACTCTTTTTCGGTAGAAATATGTAAAATGTGTAAACGAGTATCGAACTTCATTGCCATTTGTATTGCAGAGACAGACATTTCATAACAAGTATCTACATCCCTAATTATAGGATGAAATCGAGCATGATCTATGATGACTCCTTCGTCAAGCAGGCGTTGTTTGTTAGCCTTCGCTATACCTTCATGTTCACTATGTATGGCAATTAATACCTCACTGTTGGAGAATATATTCTCTAATGTAACTACATTATCAACGAGCATATTGCCCGTACTAGAACCCATAAATATCTTAAGGCCACAAATATCATTTTTATGTTGATTGATCATCAATGCTTGTTCTGCATTGTCATTCGAAACGCCCATGAAAAAACTATAGTTTGCTGGCGAACATTGACTAGCACGTGTATACTTTTGCTCCAACAATTCTAAATTGAGCGAAGGTGGATTTACATTGGGCATTTCCATATAACTGGTTACACCTCCTGCTACAGCAGCTCTTGATTCAGTTGCAATTTCTGCTTTATGTGTTAAACCCGGTTCTCTAAAATGGACTTGATCATCGATTAATCCGGGCGTTAAGTACAAACCATCTCCATTTAATTCTATAACTCGCTCTTGTATATTCAGTTGGTTGTCAATTTTTTCAAATCGGCCATTTTTAATATATACGTCCTTGGTTTGTATTTTTCCGTCATTCACTACCTGAACGGATTTGATAATGTAATTTTCCATTTCAATTTGCTTTGTACAAAGGTAAAATGAATTACCTTTATCCGCAAATAATACATTGAAAATGAAAAAAATTAAACTACTGTTATTCATTTATTCTTTAGTTACTCTTAATTCCTATGGGCAATCTTCTTATCTAAAAAGATCAATGGATGATAGTTATTTAATCGAACGGTTTGACATTTTAAGTAAACATGTATCTGACTCGTTACACACCTCTTTAAATCCAATGAGTCGAAAAGATGCAGTTGAGTTTCTACAACAATATTCAGCACAAAATGAATCAACATTGACTGAAATTGAAAAAAAGGATATCGCAGAAATTATTTCAAAAAATAGTGAATGGGCTGAAAGTGGAGATGGTGCTATGGACTCAAAACGTCCAATATTCGATATTTTGTACAAAAAGAAGCCTGATTTAATTCATTACAACAAAAATGGAAATTCTATAATATTAAACCCCGTTATCTATTATCAACAAATGGTTGAGAGTAAAAATACATCACAAAACATTTTCTTCAATTCAAGAGGTATAGAGGCTCGTGGTACATTGAAAAATAAAATTAGCTTTTACACTATCTTTACAGATAATCAAGAGCGTGGCCCTTTACATCATCAAAATTATGTGAAACGATTTGACGCTGTACCCGGTGCCACTTATTATAAAATATTTAAGCCAGAAAAGGCGGGCTTTGCGAATGATTACTTGTACGCTGCAGGATATGTTGACGCCTCTATAGTTAAAAATTCAATGAATGTAACATTTGGCCACGATCGTTTTCATTTAGGTGATGGATATCGTAGTTTATTTTTGAGTGACAATGGTAGCAATTATTTATTTTTAAAATTGAACACCCGTTTATGGAAATTCAATTACCAAAATTTATTTATGGAATTGACACCACAATATTTTAGAAACAGCGATGTACTATTACCAAAAAAATATGCTGCAATGCATCATTTAAGTGTCAACCCTACCAAGTGGCTCAACATAGGCGTTTTTGAAAGCATCGTATTTGGACGTAGGGATCATTTTGATTTCACTTATTTAAATCCTATAATTTTTTATCGTAGTGTAGAACAATCCAATGGGAGCCCCGACAATGCCTTACTAGGTATGAACTTTAAAATCAACACGAAAGCAAAAGCTCTTATTTATGGTCAGGTACTTTTGGATGAATTCAAATTTTCGGAAATCAAAGCAGGCAACGGATGGTGGGCCAACAAATATGGGTTCCAATTAGGTGTAAAAGTAGCTGATTTGTTTGGAGTGAAAAATCTATTAGTTCAAACAGAATTGAATATGGTAAGGCCGTTTATGTATTCAAGAGATTCTGTATCTAATTACACTCATTATAATCAACCGCTTGCACATCCATATGGAGCTAATTTTATGGAAGCATCCCTTATTGTAAGGTATAAACCTGCACAAAAATTGTATCTTACTGCGAAGGCATTTTACAACAAACAAGGCAGAGATACTGCTTCTGCAGTTGCATTTGGAGGTGACGTTTTTGATGCTTATAGAAATAAAAATGCTGAGTATGGCATTCGATTATTTAATGGGTTCCCATCTGAGGTCTTATTTGGCAACTTTAATGCATCTTACGAAATCAAGCAAAATTTATACTTCGACCTAGGTGCAAATTTCAGATATGAAAAGGCGACTCATCCGATAAATCCAAGTTATCAAAGCTTTCAAGTATATACTGGGTTGAGATTGAACGCTGTTAGGAAGCAGTATGATTATTAAGACTCAAGAATTCCTATCCTTTTAAGGCGGGCTATTATTGCTCCTTTTGTTCTTTCGAAATGGATTGCCATTTCTTGATACGATTTTCCATTGTCGAACATTCCTTCAAGTTCTCGATCCATTTCCCATGACCATGGTTGGTATGCTGAAGGATTCTTTTCTTTAGCCTTTATATAATTTGACTCTTTTTGATAATGTGAGTGTTTGTTATTTCTCGAGGAGTAATCTGTGAGTACAATATCATTTTTAACGGGTAGTTTAGGTTTTGAAATAAGCTGAATGGTAGTATCTACTTGAAATCCCTTGGGAATTAATTCCTCAGGAATTTTCAACAATGATTTTGAACGAGTAATAGCTACATATAACAAATTAATTTCCTCTACCAATTTGTTTTGCAGAATTTTAAAATCTTCACTCTTGACTGTTTTTTCAATTTTTTCTTCGTTGATAAAATCATTCGCTAATTCTACAACATCGTATTCCATACCCTTGCACCGATGTACTGTACTAAATATAATTTCTGCTTTATGTTTATTTGCATCATCTACATGCAAATCTTTGATTTTTTTTATTAAAAAAGGAATTTGATTGTCATATTCCTTTACTATTTCAAGCATCATTTGCAATTGCTTATCCTCTGTCTTTTCTATATAATCATCTAATTCTATGATACTATTCATCGATTTGATTAATTCGTCACGAATCAAAAAATGTTTTTTATTGTACAAATTCAAAATGTCGTACAATGAAGCACCTTCATCGGCATATGTATAAGAGCTAAAATTACCTTCAAAATAAATATGTTTCACGTTTCGATTGTCGGTAATAAAATTAATCGCTTTGACCAATAATCCTAAATTGGTTCGGCCTATTATGGCCTTGGTTTTGGATTCTGTAAAATGTCCAATACCTTTCACTTCATTAATTGGAGTAGCATTCCACTTAGTTTTATAGTGCAACACCAGATTGGAAAGGGTTGCTAATTTTGGACCAAATCGAAAACTTGTACTAAGATCAAATGATTGAAACTTAACCTGCTCCAAGGAATTAATCGCATATCGCCAACTATAAATTTGTTGATGAGTATCACCTACAATCACTTTAGTTGCTTTTTGGTTCATAAACACTTCTAACATAGCCGGGGAAGCATCTTGTCCTTCATCAAATAGAATATAGTCGTACGTTAAAATTGGGTTTGATAATTGGAACTTTTTCAAATAAAAATCGTGTGTAATCTCAATTTCTGCATTGTTCATTTTAGCTAAAAATTCACGCGCATATCGTTCAATATATTTATAATTTAATTTTACAAATGCCTTGGCTTTTGTATCAATAATAGTACTTAAATAATCCAACTCTTGTACTTTGGCTACAGCACTGTTACAAAAATAAGAAGCTAATTTTTGAATATGATTAGCAATTATATACAATTCATGATTCACCAAAGAGCCTGTCATGCCAAGAAGAGCGACCAATTCATAAGGCTTATAATCACCTTGTTTAATTTTATAATTTGATTGCATCACAATATGTTTGAATGCAAGTGAATGTGCAGTTTCGATTGTTACATTCCTCAAATTATTCGTTGAAAATTTAAATTCAGCTTCAATTTTTACGGATTTATTAAAGGCTATGTATAATATTCGTGCCCCCGGGCGCCCTTTAGCATATTCAATCAACGTAGTGGTTTTGCCAGATCCTGCTACAGCATTGATTAATATATTTCCCGTTGAATTGAAAATCCCCTCTTGTTCCTTTGTCCACTTCATCAATGGCGAAGATATTGGGTTTTTTAAATAAACAAATCAGTTATCATATTGAAATTTAATCAAGGTATAATAATTCGAATAAATAAATTACTTTCGTTATTCAATATATTTTATGTCATTCAATATCAGCGAACTTTCAGGGAGAAAGGGGTTAAACGAAAATTTATTCGAAAAGCTTGGACAAGCCGCACAAGCAACTGGTGCCATTTCTGTAGAAGAGACGGAACGACTCGCTAAAGAATTTCTAGTAGGCAAAGCAAATACCTATGGAAGTGCTACATTTTATGATTTTACTCGACCTGAAAATAAAGGAAAAAAAGTATATGTATGTGAGGGAAGTGCCTGTATGTGTGCTGGCACGCAAGATGGATTGAGAACTGAATTGAAAAATCATTTTAAAGAAGAAGAAATTGGTTCGATGTATTGCCTTGGTAGATGTCATGAAAACAATGCTTTTTTTTATAACGGAAAAAATTATTCTGGAAATGCAATTGAACAGTTGACAGTTGACAATTTAAAGTTGGTAGAAAATGCAAATCAAGACAACTATTATGTAGGGCATCATGGAACACAAGTTTTGACAAAAGCTTTTTCGACAATAGAATCATATTATGAATTACTCAAAACATCCTTGAGCAAAATGCCCGAAGCATTGTTGGCTGAATTAAAAACAAGTGGATTAAGAGGAAGAGGTGGTGCCGGTTTCCCTACTGCATTTAAATTTGAAAGTTGTAAGAATACACCAAGTGATACCAAGTTTGTCGTTTGCAATGCTGATGAAGGAGATCCAGGTGCATACAGCGATCGATATTTGTTGGAGCAACAACCACATTCGGTTTTGTTGGGAATGATGTTGGCTGGTTATATGATAGGTGCTAGTTGGGGTGTGCTTTATATTCGTGGTGAATATCCAGAGAGTATAGCCATTTGCGAAGCTGAAATAATAAAATTATATGCTCAAAATTTATTGGGTGAAAATATATTAGGCACTGGATTTAACTTTGACTTCAAAGTCATTCATGCACAAGGCGCTTACATTTGCGGCGAAGAAACGGCATTGCTTTCAAGTATAGAAGGACAACGACCAGAGGTGCGTGTACGCCCGCCGTATCCTGCTCAAATGGGCCTTTTCAATAAGCCAACAGTGGTCAATAATGTCGAAACATTAGCTTGTATTCCTTTTATACTAAACCAAGGAGGTGAAGCATTTGCTTCTATTGGAAAAGGTAAATCTACTGGTACAAAATTAGTTTCACTGGATAGTTTTTTTAATAGACCAGGTATCTATGAAGTAGATATGGGTACGCCATTGCAAACAGTCATTGAAGAATTAGGACAGGGTTTTAAATCGGACATCAAAGCGATGCATATTGGTGGACCTTTAGGTGGTTTAGTTCCTGTTTCAAAAATAAAAAATTTGAATATCACATTCGAATCATTTCAAGAAAATGGATTTTTGCTAGGACATGCTTCTGTTGTTTGTATACCACAGGATTTTCCTTTAGTGAAATACTTACACCATTTGTTTGAGTTTACAGCGCATGAAAGTTGTGGCAAATGTTTCCCATGCAGACTCGGTAGTACAAGAGGTAAAGAGATGTTTGACAAAGCAATACATACAGACTATAAAATAGATCGAACACTTTTAAACGATTTGTTAGAAACGATGGAAATTGGTTCGCTATGTGCATTAGGAGGCGGTTTGCCCTTACCTATCAAAAATGCATTGATGTATTTTGAAGAGGAGTTGAAGGAGTATGTTGGTTAACCCATTATGGAAAGTAGTATATTAGAAGATTATAATATTGACAATATTCAATTGCCAACTTGGTATAAGATCATTTCAATAGTTCGAATACTTTGGTTGATAGACATCATTTACTTTTTCTTTAAAATTTTATTACTTTATAGAGCGTCATCTTATTTAAAAATGGAAACATTTAATAAAGAAGTGATACCTGTGACTATAATGTTACTTCCTTCAATGTTTTATTATATTATTCAAGCAAAATTTGAATTCAAACGTTCTCAAAAAAGCAGAAAGAATATTTATTTAAAGATGTATTCGTTGCTAATTTTAATTTCTTTAATGTACTTTGGATATAATGATGTGTTCAGTTATTTCTATGCAAATTCTTTTACTTTAGCAACCTTAGGAATGATTTTTTTCTATTTATACGTTGTAATTATCTTCTGTATTGATGTAAAATATTTGTGGGATAGACTTGTTTTATATAATACTGAATCATTGAAAAGTATTAGTTAGTACTTAAACCGTTCTATTTTTTTCATATAATTAATAGATTATAATCCTTGAATTTAATGTAAATAATGGATTAGAATGTTGTTTAAGTATAGAAAATTGAAAATTTTACTTGGTTTATAATGTTAAATAAGTAAAATGACATAGATATGACACGTTGTATTTTTGGGTATTGTATATTTATGTGATAATACTAGCAGTATGAAAAATATTATTCTACTATTTATATTAATGCCTTTATATGCATTAAATATCTCAGCAAAAAATTCTAATTTGAAAAAACAGTTAATTAAACTGAATCAAAATTGGGAACAAGTAAATATAGATGCACTAGATAAAGATTACAACTATACAAACGAAGTTGACCTTATCAAACTTCATTTATCATTGGTAGAAGATGAACTGAGGAGAAATACACCTAGTAATTTAAGTGCAATTAAAAAACAAAATAGAATAAAATGTTTAGATATTTTAAACAAATATTGGAATAATGGAGTCTTTCCTAAAAATACATTTCATAAAGAAAGAACACCTTATTTTATTGATATATATGGGACATACTGTGCAGTAGGATATTTAATCAAAGAAACGGGATTTGTTGACGTAGCACAAAAAATACATAAGGAAAATAACTATGGTTATATCAAAGATTTGAAAAAAGAATATAAAGAAATTAATACCTGGGCTAGGCAATTTGGGTTTACCACAGATGAGTTGGCGTGGATACAACCTACGTATGGAAATCCTAATACGATTACCTATACTAATTTCTCTAATGATGATTCAATCAGAATTAAAAAAGTGTGCTATCTAAATGATGGGATGATACAAGTCCCAAACCCTACAACATGGTGTGCCCAACCGCCTGTAACAGCAACTATTAGTAGTTTTTCTTCATTTGCAAACCAAACATCACTATCCGCAGGGTCATATACCATAACTGTGATTGATGCAAATAGTTCAAGTAAATGGTATAATATATATTTAAATGATTCTATAGTAGTTTCAAACTCAGTTCTAACTACTAGTTGTTCACCTGTTCAACTTAACAGATTAGTCATTGATAGTGTTACAGGAGTATCTCCATTCACATATTCTTTAGTAGGTGGTAATATTAGTGTTACTCAAACGACCGATACATTTTTTAACCTTGTGAATGGACCATACAATCTAAATGTTACAGATGCAAACGGATGTGTAAATTCAACATTTAATTATATCCCAATTTCAACTTTGAATATATATCCATATACTTCAACAATATCACCTACATGTTTAAATAATTGTGGTGGAAAAATTACTATAGACAGTGCCTTTAGTGCAACTTTACCAATTTCATATTTTAAAAATGTAAATGGTAATTGGATTCAAAATAATCAAAATAATTTTGATTCTCTTTGTGTCGGAAATCATCAGTTTAAAATTATTGACTCAATAGGTTGTTCCTATACATTCACAAGAAATATTCAATTGGGGAAAACGAATTCGTTATTTCAAGCAACTATATCTAGCCCTACACCGCTTTGTTATGGTTCTAATGTGCCTATAAGTGTAAATATAACTGGTGGCCAAATTCCTTATACTTCAACTATAAATAATCAATTTGACAATACATTCAAAATAAAAATTGTAGATAGTTTAGGTTGTATTTTTGATACAATCTATAATGCAAATGGACCTCAAAATATTACTATAATTGACAGTATTATAAGCCCAATTATTTGTAATGGAGATTCTATGACCGTTCAATTATCTGCTATAGGAGGTAGTCCACCTTATTATGGCATAGGCAATATGAAACTGTATAATGGATTTTATTCTTTTAATATTTCGGATGCAAACGGATGCACTAAAAATAAAAACTTTTATGTAATTCAACCCAAACCTTTAAGCATTATTTCAACTATTACAAATCCAATTTTGTGTTATTCTGACACAGCAACATTGTTAATTAAAGCTTGCGGAGGAGTGAAGCCTTATAGTGGGACAGGTTTATTTAATAAGCCTGCCGGAATTCATTCCTTTTCGATTCAGGATTCTTTAGGTTGTATTTACACAGACGGTTTGTATATCTATTCTCCTCCATTACTTTCTTGCATCACAACTATCACAAATCCTATTCTGTGCAATGGCGATTCGGCCGGTATTCAAGTTAGTGGTATAGGAGGTACATTGCCTTATATCGGAGTTGGAAGTTTTAATATTGCAGCTGGCACACAATTAATTTCTATTACAGATTCTAACGGTTGTGTACAAGATACATTACTAAATGTAAATCAACCTCAATTACTTTCATGCATTGCTACTATCACAAACCCTATTTTGTGCAATGGCGACTCGGCTACTATTCAAGTAAATGCAAATGGTGGAACAATGCCTTACACTGGTATTGGTTCATTTTCAAGTTCTACTGGAACTTATACTTTTGTGATTGCAGATAGTAATAATTGTATAACTGATACCAGTCTAACTATTTCATCACCAAGTTCTATTCTTTCTTCAGCTTTAGGTTACTCAGACAATGGCACTGGCAATGGCTCAGCAAAATGCATAGCTTCTGGTGGAACGCCGCCTTACACTTTTTTCTGGAGCAACAGTTCAATTTCAGACTCTATCGCCAATTTATCTTCAGGTATGTATTATGTTACTATCACGGATGCTAACATGTGTCAAATGCATGATTCGGTTTTTGTTCCTTTGGTGTTTCCCGCTGGTATTGAAAACTCGTCTTCATTCAATTTTGCTGTTTATCCTAATCCTTCGCATGGTGCATTTTCAATTCAATTTGACCATGTTATTCAAGCTGCCGCGTTTGAAATCGTTAACTTATTAGGAGAGAAAATTTACGAGCAAAAAATATCAACTCAACAAAAAGAAACCATTCAATTTGATGCGCCGTTGGGCATGTATATTTTAAAAATCAAAATTGCAGGCAGAGAGTACACTCAAAAGATTACAAAGTTATAATTTAAAAACATTTCGATAATATCTGTGCTTACAATTAGCTTTTCCACAGAAAAATAAGATTTGTCAAATGATACAGGAAGATAGGCTTTGCTTTTGGAATAATCATTAATAAGTCGATTATGATCTTCTAAGTTTATATTCAATAGTCGATTGGGGTAGTAAAGACTTTTCATTAAAATGCAATAAAAACAATCTTCCATCACCCCTTTTTCTACCATTTATCCCTTTTATTTTTCAAATTGAAGCAAGGGTAGTATTTTCGTTCCATGAAAAAATTAATATTATCCTTATTCACATGTTCTATTGTATTGAGTAGCCAAGCTCAAGACAATTTGGTAAACTCGCTCAAAGCAAATGTTTCTGATAGCTCAAAAGCTAAATATCAATTCACAACTATCATTGATCTTGAAGATTCTCCAGTCAAAAACCAAGGAAGTTCAGGAACCTGTTGGAGTTATTCGGGCAATTCATTTCTTGAAAGTGAAATGCTTCGCAAAGGCAAGGAGTTTGTAGATATTTCGGAAATATATACCGCTCGATGTGCCTATATCGAACGTGCCAAAAATTATGTACGTATGCATGGAGGTGTTGGCTGGGGCGATGGTGCCGAATTGCATGATGTAGCACAGATTTATAAAAAATATGGTGCAATGCCCTATGATGCCTATACAGGGTTAAACTATGGTACTACCAAAAACAAATTTGGTGAAATGCAGGCTGCACTCGAAGGATTCTTAAAAGGAATTGTAGAAAACAAAAATGGCAAATTGACAAAAAACTGGTTACCTGCTTTTACGGCTGCATTAGATTCTTATTTAGGTAAAGTACCAGAAACCTTTATGTATAAAGGAAAAGAATACAATCCAACAACTTTTGCGAATGAAGTAGTAGGTCTGAATGCTGATGATTATATGGAACTAAGTTCTTTTACGTATGTACCTTATTACGAACCAACCTTATTGATGGTGCCTGACAACTGGAGTCTACAAACTGTCATGAATGTAAAACTCGATGAATTGGTAGACGTAGTAGACAATGCATTGGAAGCAGGCTATTCAGTAGCATGGGCTACCGATGTAAGTGAGAAATATTTTAGCTGGAAAAATGGTGTAGCTATTGTTCCAGAAAAAGAATTGGACGATATGAGTGCCGATGAATTAAAGACCATGTTTGATGGTCCTAAAAAGGAACGAACTATCACGCCAGAATATCGTGAAGATGCATTTGACAACTATACGACCACAGACGATCATGGTATGCACATTGTAGGTCTTGCCAAAGATCAAAATGGCAAAGAATATTATATGGTAAAAAATAGTTGGGGCGATGCGAACGATTACAAAGGTTATTTGTATGTTTCAAAAGCCTTTTTCCAATACAAAACAACCGCAATCATGGTGAATAAAGCTGCCATACCAAGCGAATTATCTCGAAAAATAAATTAAACACTCACTTATTTATTAAAAGCCGAATCTAATTGATTCGGCTTTTTTTTATTCAACAATGCAAGTTTTTATTTAGATTTACATACAAAATATTTTATTCAGTGAAAAAATTAATATCCATTTGTATCCTCGTATGTTTTGCATGGACAGTTTCTGCACAAGTAGCCGGCGATACCATTATTACTTCTACATTTAACTATACTCAAACAGCGAGTAGTAGAGATACTATGATACAGTTTCCTAATTTACCTGGAGTCACTTATGAAAAAATTTACATGCTTTACAATATGCGTTGTAAAAATGGATTGATTTCTCCTGGCGTAGCTGGACAAACAAATATTGGATGTGGCGAATGGGATTATACTTGCAATACCTATATTGTCGATTCTACCAAAGTGGATTCTACTAAAGCAAAACACCCTTCACATATTATTACTGGCTTTACAGGTACTACTTATAATTATACTACACAACCAACCTATACCTATTATCAATATACACAACAAAATGTAGTAAATACCTCAACTATTAGTGAAACAATGGCTTCTATTGGTAATCCAAACTCAACATCTAATAGTCCATTTAACACTCAAAATACAACTTCTAAATCGCAGTATCTATGGACTGCAACAGAATTAGCCAATGCTGGATTAACTGCTGGAAATATTTCAAGTATTAAACTCAATATTTTTAATTTGCCAGGTTCGAATGCACAGTTTTTGAAAATAAAAATGAAGCATACAACTGCATCATCATTAAATGCAAGTACACCTGAACTTACTGGTTTTACTGAAGTTTATTTTCTGAATACTGCATTTACGAATGGTACAAATGAATTTATTTTTTACAATAATTTCAATTGGAATGGAACTGATAATATTTTAGTTGAATTTAGTTTCAGTAATGCAAGCAATGGAACCGATAATATTGTAATGAGTGACAACACGCCTATTTCAATGGGATTGGTATCAAACGAGAATGATTATAATTTTGAATTTACAGGTAGTAATCAAGTGACTCTAGGAAATGGCAATTTCAATAATTTTAGTAATCAAATTAGTATCGCTTTTTGGTCTTATGGCAATCCCGATTTTTTACCGACTAATACATCGGCAGTATATGCTACCAATGCTCAAAATCACCGACAAGTCAATATTCATTTCCCTTGGTCCAATTCTAATGTATATTGGGACTGTGGTTCAGGAGGCCCCTATGATCGTATCAACAAACTAGCATTGGCAACTGAATTTGAAGGTAAATGGAATCATTGGACTTTTACTAAAAATACCACAACAGGCATCATGAATATTTATTTGAATGGAGTACTTTGGCATACAGGTACAGGATTTACGTTACCAGTTCAGATCAATAGCTTTATGCTTGGCGCAGCACCCAATATGGGCAATCCATATTATGGCAAAATGGATGAATTTAGCTTGTGGAATACCGAACTACAACCAGCTGATATAGCTGCATGGATGAATAAAAGTATTACACCCTCTCATCCTAATTATGCCAATCTTATTTCTTATTACAAATTCAACGAAGGGATAGGAACAACATCGGCAGACCAATCTCCCGCTAATGTTATTGCTACTACTTCGACAGGTACTCCTTTATGGAGATTATTCAAAGGAAAAGATCGATTTAAAAATTTTACAGAAACAACGAATAGACCTATTATCTCATTTGTAAAAGGTGTCTATACACAAACCATAACACCAATTGTATTGTTAGATTCTGTTCAAAATAATTCTAATACAGCTTATAGTTTTATCGTGTCAAATAATAACATTGTTCCTTTTGATACCAATGTATATTTTCAATCAGGTTATACTTACATTTATGATGGAGATAGTAACATCGTAATAGATTCAGTGAACATTGCTTCTACTGGAACAATCAACATTACCCAATTGGATTATTTTCAACGTAATCCATCTGCTTTTCAATTGATGTCATTTGTTACGCCTTATGGTATCAATTTAGATCTTGGTATGACTGGTAAAACATGGACTTTTGACGTAACCGATTATGCCCCTATCTTGAAAGGTTGGAAACGTATGTTTATCAATGGTGGTGGCGAACGTCAAGAAGATATGGATATTAAATTTGTCTTCATTGTCGGTACACCTCCTCGCGATGTAAAAGATATCAATAATCTATGGAAAGTAGAATCTGTAGGATATACATCCATTCTAAACGATGATAAATATGAACCAAGAGATCTATTATTAAATCCTAATTCTACTGCTTATAAAATTAAAACTGCTATCACTGGACATGGACAAGAAGGTGAGTTTATTCCACGTACTCATTTCTTAAATTTAAATGGCGGAGCTCCCGAATTTTCATGGGATGTATGGAAACCATGTGCCGAAAATCCTGTTTATCCTCAAGGTGGAACATGGATATATGATCGAGCAGGATGGTGTCCGGGTATGGCTACTGATGTAAAAGAAATGGAAATTACCTCATTGGGAACTCCAGGTTCTATCATCAATGTCGATTATGGTTTAAATACAGCTAGTGGCTCTTCTAATTATTGGGTTAGCAATCAATTGGTCAATTATGGATCTCCAAATTTTACCTTAGATGCTTCCATCATTGATGTAAAAAATCCAAGTAATAAAGTTGAATATGCACGTACTAACTCTATTTGTAGCAATCCGATCGTGGTCATTAAAAACACCGGCTCCACTGCATTAACAAGCCTTACGATTGAATATTGGGTTAATAATAATCCTGTAAAAGAATCTTTTACTTGGACTGGCAATTTAGCTTTCTTAGAAACTGCCGAAGTGAAACTTCCTTTTTCAGATAATCTTTGGTCAGCAGTGAATGGTCCCAACAATAATATATTTCATGTAGAAATTCGTAATCCAAACAATGGAGCAGATGGATATGTACACAATAATAAATTCAAAAGCATTTTTAATATTACTAATGTAGTCCCATCCAATTTCATTATTTGGATCTATGGCAATAGCGCCGCTGCCGAAACATCTTATGAAATCACCGATCAAAATGGCAATCAAGTATTTTCATTAAGTGGACTTACAAATTCCACCTTATACAAGGATACACTTCAACTACCATTTGGTTGTTATCAATTTAAAATGACAGATACAGATGAAGATGGTATTTCTTTTTGGGCCAATAATGATGGTGCAGGTTATGTACGTTTGAAAAAAAGCAATGGAGCAAATTTATTAACGTTTCAACCTGATTTTGGGAAATCGCTTATTTACAATTTTACCGTCGATTATCCTTTATCTTATGAGGAAGTCATTCATGAAAATGAAGTAAAGTTATATCCTAATCCAGCAACGAATCAATTTATATTAGAGGGAGATGGTTTAGAATTTAGCAAAGTATATTTATCAAATCAATTGGGTCAAAAAATAAATTTCATGCCTTCTTTACAAGGAAATAAATTAATTTTCAATTGTTCCAAATTCAAAACTGGTGTTTATTTTATTCATTATATAGATAATTTTGGCACAAGACAGACAAAGAAAATAACGATAGAAAACTAAACAACCTTATGTTGTTATAACACTATAGCATTTCTTAATAACATGTTTTAAGCGTCTACATTTAGACGCTTTTTCTTTTTTATTCTTTTACTTTGTAGGTAATCTACTATCGTAACTCTACTTGCATATGAAAAAAAATTTATTCCTTTTTATTTTTTGTTCTCTTTCCATTTTTACTTGCTTCGGTCAAAAGTCAGTTGCACGCCGATGGAATGATGTAACCATCATGGCTATTCGTCAAGATTTTGCACGTCCACCCGTTCAAGCTCGTAATCTATATCATATTTCGCTAGCAATGTATGACGCATGGGCTACTTATGATGCCAAGGCTACAACTTATCTTTTAGGGAATGTAGTAGGGGGTCAATTATATCCATTTAACGGAATACTGGAGTTCCTACCTTTGAGTGGACAAATTAGTTAAGAGAATAAGTGCGAACTTTACAAGATGACAACAATACGAAAAACGTACAACCAAGAATTTAAAATTAGAGCTGTAGAAC
>CANHGW010000030.1 GCA_947460175.1 Bacteroidota bacterium
AACTGGTTGGTAAGTTTTCCTAAATATAAAAGAGGGAATTAACCGCAGAGAGAATAAACCTATAAATCAACTATGCCTCGTAGAATGTATTTTATTTTATTATAAAAGGCAAAGCCTTTTGAGAGCATAGGTACTACGAAGGAAATATCCTTCGTAGAGAGGGTTTTAAATTCTATCTAGTTCTGAATTTGTGTTTTTGCATTTGAATAGTACCATCCTAGTCTGTTCGATATTTTCGGCTTCCATTGGCTTCTTAGTAGTGAAATGCGTACTCTTATAGTGCAATGCGTACTCTTAGTAGTGCAATGCGTACTCTTAGTAGTGCAATGCGTACTCTTGGTAGTGCAATGCGTACTCTTGGTAGTGCAATGCGTACTCTTGGTAGTGCAATGCGTACTCTTGGTAGTGCAATGCGTACTCATGGTAGTGCAATACGTAATAATAGTTTTAAAGTGCGTAATAAAGGTAATGAAATGCGTAATAATGAAGATAAACTGATAATTTTGTTTGTTGTTATCTTCTGATTTTTTCACTTTAATATGAGATGTTCGGCGCTGCAGTATTTCCTAGTCTAGATAAACCCAAAATCAGCATTAGAAATACTGAAACGATTAAGTATTAGTAAATCAACTTTTGCAAAATCTGATAACAAATATTAAATCCCCGAATAGCGGGACACGGGTTGCAAACCCGCACCAGACTTTGTGCTTATGAGAAACAAGCTCGAGCTGAGTTATAAAAGGCAAAGCCTTTTGAGAACATAAATACTACGAAGGAAATATCCTTCGTAGAGGAGGGTAGTTTTTCCGACCCCCTTAATTTATTTAATACCTTATTTTAGTATTAATCTATTTTTAATTTTTTCAAATTGGAGTTGTTGTTCAACAGATAGGGTACTTTTTTTCAACACAGGGATTAAAATTAAATTGTAATATAATTTAAAAACAAATCCTAATATGAATATTACGAAACCTATTGGGAATAAAATATAATATAACCAATCGAACATGTTCATATCATCTGTATTTTCCAATTTCGTTCCTGTTTCTTTTTCAAATTCTTTTCTTTCTTTCTCCTTAATATCAATTTTTTCTTTATCAATTTTAAAGTTCTCGGACCTATTCATTATTTCGGATAATATCCATAAAAAAGGATTATATATATAAAAAATTATTTTTTCAAGATTAATTAAAAAGGTGACCATTTAATTTATGTTTTTATTTGCTGTGTTCAATTGATAAGTGCAACACTTATCCTGTAAGTTGTAAAAATACTTCATTAGGTGTTAAATAATCAAATTTTCTTACTGGTCTATTATTGATTAGTTTTTCTACCCTGCTAGTTTGAGTGTGATTTAAGCGTTTTGGCTAGCGCAGGTTTGCAACCTGTGCTTCATGTGTTGTGAATCAGCTACCCATGTTACCTGCATGTGCTTCTGTCTAGCCGAAGCGGTCAAGTCCAAAGTCGGCATATCTGCTAATTACAAGTTCTTTCATATTCCGTCATCAAGTTTTTGTAGTTCCTGTGCAAATCGTTTCCATTCTCCTTTTGTTTTGGTTGATAGCTTGTCGTAAAGTTTCTTAATCAAATCTATCGGCAGTTTTTCAATTTCTTCAACTGAAAGTTTAATCCACTCGGTCGGATAATATTCTGGCGGAAAAATTTTGTCGTTTGCAATGGTTTCAAGTTTTTCTGCACTGGTTGCGTTTTTGTATTGCTCTGAAAGCTCTGTCCTAATTGTCCCACGCTGTTCCTTACTAAGTTTACGAAGTTCCGCTATGGCAGAAATTCGTTTCTCCTTTCTACCTTCAACTCGTTTCAAAACTTTTGTGTATCGGTCATATTTAATAGCACTAACTTTTGACGTCTCACTTCTATAAGCAAAGTAGTCGGTAATTGTCCGCTTACCATAATAAGAATTGCCGAATGGAACCCAAGGGTTTTCACAATTTCTCAAACCAAAGTCTGCAATTTGAAAATCCTTATCAAGATTTGCTTCTTGTATCATTCTGTAAACCCAAATTGCACCTGCTACTGAACCACCAAACCATTTCAGTTCTCGTTCAAGAATAACAAGACCTTTGAATAGCCAAACTAATTGAATGTCGTCTTCAAATTCTTTACGGCATAGCTTCCACGTTTCGTATGCTTGACAGTTTATATCTTCCCTACCTCTAAATAATTCAATATTGTGTCTGAACTGTGGTTTACCCACCTCGTCCATGTGCCCAATTAAAATTATTGCATGTATGTCGTAATGTGTAATCACAATTTATTTCTTTCAGTCAGTTTTAAGGCTTTTCGGTCTTACGCAGCATTACAGCTAACGGCAGTCTGTGAAAAAACTCAATCGACTGCGTTAATCGAAGATAGATAAAACCAATCGAAAAGCAAATTAATTAGAACATATTATACACTCTAGACGCAATACCTGTAATGTTGGCATAGCCAACTAAGAACATAGACCTCACGAAGCCAAAGGCTTCGGAGAGATGGTTTTATAGGTTATCAAACCTCTTTTATGAAGAGTCCTTCGCATCATAGTCTATTTCTATAACTTTTATCTACAAACGAAAGCCCTGTATTTTCTCAGCTCAACAATGAACATGTCCCCGAATCCCGAAGTGTCGGTATAGCCTTGATGTAAGCAAGCGCCGTGCGCGGCAGACAGCGGGAAGTAGCTACATAGATATGATAAAGTTTGGCTCCAAAAAAACTTTATATACTTACAAGCACTACACATCCAAGGCATCCAACCCATCAATGCTTTTTGCATTGTTTTTTCGAATGTAATCCTTCACACCATCATCGCTTTTGCTATCCACCCATTTGTCCAATACATCGCGATCACCTTGGAATTCGTATAAAGGAACTGAATAGCCACATGAGTCGGCAATGCGTGTCAACTGAATGCGGATGTAACTTCTTACACCTCTGCGTGGTTTGAATTGAGAAGCGATTGTTTCATATTCAGGATGCGTAAAGGTGATAACTTCACCTTCGCCCCATAGTCGTACTATTTTGGGTGGGCCATCAAAAGCTGTGAACATGATCACGATACGTTTGTTTTCACGTATGTGTGCAATCGTCTCTGCACCACTCCCTACAAGGTCTTGATAGGCAACACTGTGTTCATTCAATATTCGAAATGAATCGAGCCCTTTGGGAGAACAATTGATATGGCCTTTCTCAGTTAATGGTGCTGTGGCAACAAAAAATATTTTTTGTTTCAAAATCCATTTGCTCAACTTGGCATCGATGGTTTTAATTTCTTTACTCATAATTGAAAAATTAAGCTTGTACTATCCGCAATTTAGCATAATTCAACATAATCTTCTTTTGTCCCATGGTACCAAAATCGATGTTGGCTATTTTATTGGCCATGGGTCCTTCCAATGTCAGGATAGTGCCAAATCCAAATCGTTCATGTTCTACTTGCATACCTATCGTCATATTTTTAGGATCATCGGCTTTGAAGTCGCTACTCGCAATATGGGTTGAAGCGGTTTTATTGGTAGCAATTTTTTTCTGTTGGATAGAAGTGTCGGTCGTTTGAGTTGATTTACTAAATACGGTTCGCTGTTTTGGTTTAGCCGATTGTGAATCATCCACCAAGTTGGCTGGTAACTCTGTCAAGAAACGACTAGGGTCATTTTGTACCAAACTTCCAAAGCGATAGCGATTATTGGCGAAGCTAATCCATAAGCGAAATTTAGCACGTGTAATAGCTACATAAAATAATCGTCGTTCTTCTTCTAAATCTTCACGATCGTACATACTCATACTACTCGGAAAAATATTTTCTTCCATGCCTACTACAAACACGCATGGGAACTCCAAGCCTTTAGAGGCATGTACAGTCATCAGCTTTACGACATCCTGATCTTCTTCGCCATCTTTGTCGGCATCGGTAAGTAAGGTGATTTGTTGCAGGTAAGAGCCAAGACTCTTTTCTTCCAATTCGCCATCTTCGGTAGGCGTTTCGGTGTATTCTTTTATAGAGTTTAATAGCTCTTGTATGTTTTCATATCGAGCAAGTCCTTCCACCGTTTTGTCGATATACAATTCCTGCACGAGTCCACTGGCTTTGCCTATTTCAAATGCTACTTCATAGGCATTTTTTTTAGTAAGCATGGCATGGAAGTTTTTAATCATAGTCACAAAACCTTCCAATGCATTTAAGGTAGCACCCTTAAACCCAAGCTCAGCGGGTTTTTCGAGCAATTCCCAAAATGTTTTGTTTTGTTCTTGGGCTGCTAATGATATTTTATTAATGGTGGTTGTGCCAATTCCTCGAACTGGATAATTAATCACTCTTCGAAGGCTTTCTTCTTCTTGCGAATTGACGAGTATGCGTAGATAAGCTATGAAATCTTTGATTTCTTTTCGTTGATAAAACGACAGCCCCCCATAGATTCTGTATTTAATATTTTGTCTTCGAAGCGATTCCTCAAAGGCACGACTTTGCGCATTGGTACGATACAGGATTGCAAAGTCTTTGTTGGAAAAATGATTGCGTAATTTATTTTCCATGATGGCATCAGCCACAAATTTGCCTTCATCATTATCTGTAAACGAACAGACTGTTTTTATTTTTTCGCCACTTTCTTTATCAGTCCAAAGTTCTTTTTTGATTTGATTTTTGTTGAAATTAATCACACTATTGGCTGCATCAAGAATCGTACGTGAACTACGATAGTTTTGTTCTAGTTTAATGATTTTTACATCATCATAATCTTTCTGAAATTGAAAAATATTTTCCATACTTGCACCTCGGAAAGAGTATATGCTTTGCGCATCATCGCCTACTACACATATATTTTCGCTTACAGCACCTAATAGTTTAATGATGTGGTATTGTGCAAGGTTGGTATCTTGATACTCATCAATCATGATGTAACGAAACTTGTGCTGATAACGAGCCAATGCTTCTGGAAAATTAGTGAGTAGGATATACATATTCACCAATAAATCATCAAAATCCATCGCGCCATTTTTGAAACAGCGTTTGCTATAACTTTCAAATATTTCACCTATGCGTGGTCGATTGCCTCTTGCATCTTCTTGCTGTATGGTATGATCGGCTTGATATTCTTTATAGGTATACAGATTGTTTTTGGCAGAAGAAATTCTGTTGTAAACAAAAGCAGGTTTGTAAGTTTTATCATCCAAATTCATTTCTTTGATAATAGTCTTCAATACACTTTTGGCATCGTCGGTATCATATATGGTGAAATTGTTTGGGTAACCAAGTTTTTCGGCTTCTACACGTAATATACGAGAGAATACCGAGTGGAATGTACCAATGTATAAATTCCGAGCTTCTGTATTGCCAAGCGTATGTTCAATACGCTCTTTCATTTCACGGGCTGCTTTATTGGTAAACGTGAGTGCTAATATGCGAAAAGAATCTACGCCTAAATTGATTAAATGAGCAATACGAGTGGTCAATACTTTTGTTTTTCCAGATCCTGCACCGGCTACTATCATCAAAGGTCCTTCGGTATAAAGAACAGCTTCACGTTGTGGCTCATTCAAGGGAGTTAAATAATCCTGCATAGTTGGCAAATGTAAGGGTTTGCTATCATTCGATGAGTGTATTGAATTCACAAAAGGTGGAAAAGTATTGAATTGAAGTAAACTGCCATAGAAACAAGTTTCATTTATTATATTTGTGCGGTGCAGCAAAAAACCAAAATCAACATCATAGGTGCAGGGATATCAGGATTAACAGCAGGTTGTTATCTTCAGATGAATGGATTTGACACCGAATTATTCGAAAAACATTCAATTCCTGGGGGCTTATGCACTAGTTGGGAAAAAGGAGAATATACCATTGATGGTTGCGCGCATTGGATATTAGGTACCGACAAAGGAAGTGGATTCTATAATATGTGGTCTGAATTGTTGAATTTAAAACAAATTCCATTTCACCATCACGATGAACGACTGTCAATCGAAGTAAAAGAACATGCCGATAAATATGGAAGTAAAGTATTTCATGTATATACCAATTGCGAGCAAATGAGAACATATCTGATGGACATTGCACCAGAAGATAAAAAAGTAATCGATCAGTATATTCATGATATCAAAGTATTACAAGAATTTGAAACACCCCCTTTGATGGATAAATTGCCCTTGATACCATCCATTATTCGAGGTATTAAAATGTCACGTTATTTGAAGTTATTATTCATTTTATTGAAGCAAAAAAAGCAAACCAATTTTGTGTTAGCTCGCAAATTTCAAAATCCATTTGTAAGAGAAGGATTTATGAATCTGTTTGATGAGCAAGAAGTGAGTATGTTGGTGTTTAATTTTCCAATGGCTGTGTTTGATCAAAAAAGTGCAGGATATCCTATTGGTGGTTCGCTCAAATGGTCGCAACGTATAGCAGATCGATACACCGAATTGGGAGGTAAAATTCATTACAATACACCGGTCAAAAAAATATTAACTGAAAATGATGCAGCTGTTGGTTTGTTAGTAAGAAATGATGTGATTCATACATGTGACGCTGTGGTATCAGCAGCGGATTGGTATAAATCAGTGTTTGATTTTTTAGATGGGAAATATGTAGATGATAAAATTCTTCGTTTGAGAGATGAAAAAGAAATGGATCTGTATTACTCAGTGCTACTAGTCACCTTTGGTTTAAAACGAGATTACAAAGAGCAGCCTCATTTCATCCGTTTCCCAATTACAACTCAGCTTGAATCACCATGTGGTACCAAATGGGATCGATTAGAAACTCATTTTTATCATTACGACCCCACCTTGGCACCTGAAGGTAAAACGGTGATGGCTTGTAGTTTTTATACTAAGAATGGACAGTATTGGATTGACTTGCGTAAAAATGATAGAAAGAAATATCGTGAAGAAAAATTGAAATTTATTGCATCAATCGTAGATCGATTGGAGGAGCGCCATCCAGGTATCAAAGACGATATTGAAATGACAGATTTCGCAACACCTGCCACTATTTATCGATATACAAATAATTGGCAAGGAAGTGCACAAGGTTGGTTGCCGGGTGATAAAATGCTTTCAAAACCTCCTGTGGGTTTCTTATTGCCTGGACTTAAAAATTATTATTACTCCAGTATGTGGAGTAGACCGGGTGGTGGATTGCCTGTAGCAATCAATCAAGGTAGAGATGTTACAAAATATATATGTAAACAATTTAATGTGCCTTTCAAAACGATGAAGGTGGAACAGAAATAATTTATAGAATCCATAAACCTACTTCATGGATTGTATTCATAGGTTTATTGTACCAAAATAAATCAAAGTCTTCAAGTCCCGCTTTTTCATAGTTCGAAGTTAATTCGCCAAAGGTTGTTAGCGTTTTAGTTTCTATTGAAACTATTTTTAAAATTTCTAATAGCCATTCACCTTGTTCTTTCGTTACTTGAAGTGAGATTGGCTTTTTTAATGTTTGAAATGTAAGTACTGCCAATTCACGTTCTCTTCCTTTTTTACGTTGGCTTACGATAGATAGTTCAGGTAATATGCCATTGAAAATCACTTTCGCCGAAGCTTGAATTGATTTAAGTTGATTGTCGTTGATGCATTGTTGAATATAGGTTGGTTCTATACTCGTCTTTGGTGTTTTGAAATCAAACCATTCATTGAGTGGTGTATCAAAGCAATTTAAATGCATATAGTTGAACAATGATTTTTTAAGACCAAAACTAAATGATTCATGCTTTGTTCCTTTAGGATCTAAATGGATCAAATCATTGTTCGCAAAACTACCTATGCTTGTATCGGGTATTTGTACATCATATTTTTCAGGATGCAATCCTACAGGGCTATGTGTCGTCATGGCAAACTGATGCCAAAAGGCTGATTGTAAAACGCCTGCTTGAAATAATTGTCGAACCATTTCAAGTGAGTCAATGGTTTCTTGAGCTGTTTGTGTAGGAAATCCATACATCAAATAGGCATGTACCATGATGCCTGCTTGTGTGAAATGTTGTGTCACCTTGGCTACTTGCTCCACTGTTACACCTTTTTGAATCAATGCTAGCAAGCGATCTGAAGCTACTTCAAGTCCTCCTGAAACAGCTATACAGCCTGATGATTTTAATAACAAACACAAATCACGTGTAAAGCTTTTTTCAAATCGAATATTAGTCCACCATGTTACTACTAATTTTCGTTGTATAATTTCGATTGCCAATGCACGCATTAATGCAGGTGGTGCTGCTTCGTCTACAAAATGAAATCCATTGGTGCCAGTTTGAGCAATCAGTTCTTCCATACGATCGCATAAAAGTGATGCTGTTATGGGTTCATACTCTTTTATATAAGGTAAAGTAATGTCACAAAATGTACATTTGCCCCAATAGCATCCATGTGCCATCGTGAGTTTATTCCATCGTCCATCACTCCAAAGTCGATGCATTGGGTTTGCAATTTCTATAACGGATATATATTTATCAAGCAATAAATCACTGTAATCGGGCGTGCCTACTTCATGTTGTTTGTAATCGCTACACGAACTATTGTTGATATACATTACTTGATTTCCAATAAGAGTAAATGTTCGTTTAAGTTTTTCAATACTTCGTTTTTCTTCAATAAATTCTATCAAACATTCGATAGGAGATTCTCCATCATCTAATGTGATAAAGTCTATAAATTCAAATACTCGCTTATCACTTATTGATCGTAGTTCTGTGTTGGGAAAACCACCTCCCATGACTATTTTAATAGATGGAAAATGTTGTTTAATCCATTGTGCGCAACGAAATGAACTGTATAAATTACCAGGAAATGGAACCGACAAGGCTACCATCTTAGGTTGTATTTGTTCAATATGCTGTTTTAATAATTCAAGATGAATATGATCTATATAAGTGAATGGTTGCTGTAAAGCAAGGTGTAATTCATCAAATGTATTGGCAGATCGCCCCATTCGTTCGGCATAACGACTGAACCCAAAATGTTCGTCAACACACTCTTTGATGTAATCTGAAATATCTTCGATGTATAAGGTTGCTAAATGTTTTGCCTTATCCTGAATGCCCATAGCACCAAAGGCCCATTGCATATCATCGAGTTGATTGAATCTAGTTGCCTCGGGTAAAAAGTTTCGTTGACAAATTAAATCAGCTAATGTTGGATTTTTTCCTTGCAAGAAAAGGATGACATCTTCAATCGTATTTATATACGACTCCTTGAGTTTCATTATTCTGCTTGCATTCTCAGAAATTGATTCAGTAATAAAGGGCGCTTCAAATAGTTTACACAACCCATTTTTTGAAAACATTGCAAGAATAACTTCTATGCCTAAGTCAAGTTGATACGATGAAATAGATTTTGTATTCAAAAAGCCTTTGAGATATGCCGTAGCGGGATACGGCGTATTCAATTGAGTAAATGGAGGCGTTATGAGGAGTACGTTAGTCGACAAGCTAAATAAATGAACTGCAAGATAAGTATGATATTAGGATTCCGTATAATTAAAAACACTCTTTATGGGGGATAATTTTATTTTTCTTGGAATCTTTATAAATAAAGCTATTCTATTCATAAACTAATTTTTTAATTCAAAGTAATATTGCGATATTTAATTTTAATTATGAAACTATCATCTTTTATACAAGCATTAAAGCAATTGACTTCGATTCACTTTGTTCAATTAGATGGAATCGAAGTGCCAGCTCACTTCCATGTAACTGAAGTAGGGTTAATAACTAAGCATTTTATTGATTGTGGTGGCGTGGTGCGTAAAGAAAAGAAAATTAATTTTCAACTTTGGGTAGCTGGTGATGTGGATCATCGTTTGGAGCCTAGCAAATTGGTGTCGATTATTCAACAATCTGAAGCATTGTTTGAAGGTGAAGATCCTGAAATTGAAATAGAATATCAACAATCGACTATCGGAAAATTCGAAGTCGATTTTGTAAATAGTCAATTTCATTTGGTTGCTACACATACCAACTGTCTTGCACAAGATCATTGTGGTATACCGCCTGAAAAAATGAAAGTGAACTTAGGGGAACTTAAAAAAGAAACTTCTTGTTGTACACCCGGTGGTGGATGTTGCTAATTATGTTAGCTTACGATCTGATTCGTTTATTTTTAAATCATTGATGCTAGCATATCGTTTTGTCATTAATCCATTGGAATCAAACTCCCAATTTTCGTTGCCGTAGGCTCTATGCCATTGCCCTTGTTGATCGTGGTACTCATACACAAACCTCACTGCTATGCGATTTTCAGTATGAGCCCAGTATTCTTTTTTAAGCTTGTAGTTTAATTCAAGATTCCATTTTCGATTTAAAAACGCTATGATTTCTGAACGTCCATTGATAAATTCTGCTCTGTTTCGCCATTCTGAATCAAAGGTATATGCCTTCGAAATTCGTTCTGAATCTTTTGAGTTCCATGCATCTTCTGCCAATTGAATTTTTTGTCGTGCTGTTTCTTCTGTAAAGGGTGGTAGGGGTGGTCTTGGTTCCATGATGAATTATTGGTTGATTTCTTGATCTTCAATATGTAATATATGTAAAAAACGATGTACAATTGGAGCGAAAAATACTGCAGTAAAACTTAAAAAAGCGATTCCGCCAAATAGTGCAAAAAATGAAGAAAATAGTTTGCCATAAAAAGTATTGATCTCAGCTACTGGACCCATTCCTGCCAATAGCATACTTGACATGTGAAAACTATCAATGAAACTCAGATCGCATATATAATGATAACCCATTACCCCAATGCCTTCTGCAAGTGTTAACATAGACAATGCAATGAAAGCATACTTTCCTAACCTAATGATAAACTTAGGGGTAGATATTAATTTTTCATGCTTTTTTTCAAGCTTCATTGTCGTTGGAATTATTTCAACATTTTTTCAATTTTTTCAGCCGTTTGAGGATGATAGTTTGGTTTGGCTTTTTCAAAAATAGCTTTAGCCATTGACTTTCCTTTTTCGGTTTTAATCATTTCGCCATACAGTGGTTCAAGAAATTTTTTTCGACCGACATTCGTCAAAAATTGTTCCATGGCAGGGAAAGCGACTTCATAATTTGAAGCGATGCATAATTTGTACCATTCATCTGCTATTTCACTGTTGGTACTGACTGTAAAATGAAATGTTTCATCTAAATCTTTCATTTTATCTGCAGTAAGTGGATGTGGTAATTTGCGAAGAAATTGTAACCACTCATGTGTTGTCCAATTTTTAGTAATTAAATTTCGAGCTGCTGTTTGTTGTTCAAAGTTCGTTCTGTTTTTATCAACTTCGATAAATCGTGTAGGATTACTACGTGGACAATTATCTGGTAACCCAGGTTCATACACCCATCGATTCACTTGTATGTTGTTTTTCAATGCAGTGTCACCTTTGAATAATTCTTCATCCATAAATTTCAAACAATCTTCGGTTGTAGTAGGTTTGAAAGCAAATTTGTTGAAATAATTATTGAGCCAAATATCAAATTGTTTTCTACCAATGGTTTCTTCTAGCAATCTTATAAATACAGCACCTTTCTCATAAGGTATATTAGAAAATCCATCACCCGGATGACGTTTATTTAGATTCACTTTCAATCGGGTATCTGCACTATCCATACCCATGGTAGTGAGGTCTGATTGCATATCTTGGTAACCTAATTCCCATTGCATATCTACATAGGATTTGTCTGTAATTTTTTCCATGATGCGTCGTTCAAAATAAGTAGTAAATCCTTCATTGAGCCAGAGATCATCCCATGTGGCATTGGTTACCAAATTGCCACTCCAACTATGTGCCATCTCATGCGCTATTAGCGAAACCAAGCTTTTGTCGCCAGCAATGATCGTAGGTGTTGCAAATGTCAATCGTGGGTTTTCCATGCCACCAATTGGGAAAGAGGGTGGGGCTACTAACACATCATAATTACCCCATCGATATGGACCGCCTAGTTCTTCGGCCGCTTTCATCATGGCAGGTATATCACTCAATTCGGCAGTTGCTTTAGCAAGCATAGATGGTTCAGTGTATACACCACTTCGGTTATCAATGGCTTTGTATTCTATATCACCAACTGCCAATGCTATGAGATATGTAGGGACAGGAATTTCCATATCAAATTCATAAATACCGTCTGGATTTTTCATTGTTGGATTTTTGGCACTCATTACAGCCATCATGCCATTAGGTACACCTACTACAGCATGATACGTAATTCGATTAGCAGGTACATCTTGACATGGTAATAAAGAACGTGCATGAATACTTTCGCATTGTGTGAAAAGGTAAGGTAGAACTTTGCCCGCAGTTTGTGTTGCAGATAGCCATTGCAAAGCAGTTGCTTTTTGCCCTGTATTGTATTCAATTGAAACAATGGTGTCTTTTTCAGTGATAGGAATTGATAAACCACTGCCATAATCATCTATCATAGGTGTTTGAAAGTATTGTACATCCTTTCCATTGACTTTTATTTTTTTGATCGTAAGGTCATAGGTGTCGAAGATGATGTATTTACTCTTGGATTTGTTTTCGAAAGTCCAAGTTGCAATACCAGCTATGTTTTTATGTTTGAAATCTACATTGACATCCCAATCCAAATGCTTTGTTGTGACCTTGTCATAGTTAGAAAAGGTATGCATTTTCGGATTTAATTCTATTACATTTTCCGAGTCGGAGGGTTTGCAGGATGAAATAAAAATCAGAAATGCTAGGCAAGAGATAGTCCAGTTGATTTGCATGTAAATATTTTTTTGTTTGAAAGGATAAAAGTAATGAATTCTAATGATTCATTGTTACAAAGCTAGTACCAACTATTTTTTCGTTTATTGAATTGGTCAAGTCCAATTTTTAACTGATACGGATTGTTGTATTTATTGGCAGCACTGACTACAAAGTAATAACCTACTTTGAATCGCTCATTCCAGATTCGGATGATTTTTTCCAGGCCTATATAACCTTCTATAAATCGCAGGTTACGTTCGGGTAAGTAAAGAATACTTCCTCCTGCCACTTCTAGTATATTCAGTTTTTTGATAAGGGGGATTTTATTGATCAAAGATCCATTGAACTGATGTAAATAATGGCCTTCCCAGAATCGACGAAACACAGGAAATGTTGAATCAAGTGATTGGAAACTTTGTAATGGATTATTAAATAATCCCGGATTTCCACGACTGATAAATTTGAAATCAATATAGCGTAAATCTTTTTGATTGATAAAATCACCCGAATAAAATTGGTATTGTGATATACCTGCAAGACCTAGTTTTACACGTTGTTTGATGCCAAATTCTAAGTAATCGAAATTAATGTCGCTATTGCATATGCCTGGTATTCCTTTACGCCATTTTACATAAACAGTAGGGTAATTCGATCCAAGTATTATTTTTTGGCGTGGTTCGCGTATGTATTTTTGAAATGGTGTATACTCTAATGATATCATTCCAAAAAAAGCATTGTAAGGGGAGAAATTAATAGGTTGATTGAAAAATGTTGATTCTTTGAACAATGAATCAGCCGCGGTATTTAATTGTAAACTAGTTAATGGTCGTCTACGTGCAAATTCAAATGAGTTGCGCAATACAAGTCCATTTATTAATTCTACACCATGCTCTAATTCGATATTGTCTTTTAAATAAAAATTACTACGTCGCAATAGATTGATATAGGCATCTCCAAAAAAGATTAAATCAAATTTTCGTCCACCATTGATAGAGAGGTAGCCTTGCGAGAATGGATTGTACAACCTGAAAATTCTAATATCTCCGATAATATCTTTGTTTCTTAATCCATAGCTGGCGTCAAGATTAATATTGATATTTTTTTTATTTTCAAATTTCTTTACATAACCTAATGAGTAACCTATACGAGTACCACCTGGAAGCAATGGTCTGAAAACTGAAATTGCTGGTGCAAAATAAAGAGTGCGTTCTTTGGCACGATTGTAATTATCTTGTCCGAAAAGTAATATTTTTTTCCAAGTAATTTTATTGTTTACCTTGTCTATAGAATCTAAATATTCTTTGCTGTGGGTTGCTCGATAAGTGCTATCGTTCTTGGTGATAAATTTTATTTCTTTTTCAGATAATGGTTCTTTACGAGCAATTGTCCAAAAGTTAGAATCTTTTTTATAAGCTTCTAAGGTTGTAGAACTTAATTCATTGTTGAAATATTTTTTTGAAAAAGCAGTATCAATTTTGTAATCATCATATATGGCAATTGTTCTGCCCGAAGATTTGTTATTGCCTGATTTGCTCATATAAGTAAACTCTTGCCTCACTGGTAGCCAAGCTTTTTGATCTACATAATCATTTTCTTGATTTACCTCAAAATAATCATACTCAGGCATATGATATTTTGGATAAGTATAGTTCGCTTTTACAATACTCCACGATGAATCTACAATTTGTACATCACCTTCTATCAGTGCATTTCCTAATTTGGTAGGACTAAAATGTATGGTATACAATGTAGTTGTACCTACTTTTTTAATATTGATCGTTTTATACTTATATGCTACAAGACCACTATAACTGATGGGCGAAAGCATTGGCACTTCAGATAAAGCTGGAATTTTAATCAAATTATTATACAAACTAAAATCACCATCTGTAGTAGTGAGATAAAATAAACTTTCAATGTTGCCTCTGTTTTTAACGCCTTGTCTTGTTTCTTTTATTTTATTAGGGTATGCTACATCTAGTTGCAATGAGATTTCACTCATGCTCATATTACCTAATTGTTTTTCATAGGCAGCTTGAGCGGCCGAATCAGTTAGTTTGATTTTTTTCTTGTTCTTAAGCGTCGTTTCGTTTTCTTGTGTTGCTCTTATATAAACATGGCTTGAATAGGTATTGACTGCAGATGTAATTTTTTCTTTATGTTGAATTACATTTCGAATGATTTCTTCTGCTTTGTCTTTTTTGAACGTAATTATTTTGACTTCATTCAAACTATTAGCACCTTCCTGTAGAATTACATTTTGTGGCTTAGCATTTTTCTCGTGTATAAATTTTATTATTTGTTTATCGTACCCTAATAAAGAAAATAGAATTTCATATTCGCCTTCTTCTAGTTTGAATTCATAATTTCCTTTATCGTCGGTTCTAGTACCTATCTGTTCGCCTTTTACTTGCACTGTTACATAACTCAATGGTTCCATTTTAGCATTGGTTACTTTGCCATAGAGTCTATGTTGTTGTGCATGCATCGATAATGCTCCAACAAAGAAAATGAATAATATGTAGAATGCGGTTTTGATAGGTTGATCTGTAATTTATTATTTTTCTCTATTCCCTCCATTATCATCACCACCGCCATCTTCTTTTTTTAAATTCTCATCACGACTCTTGGCTTCTTTTTCTTTGTCTTTTTTTGATTGTATTCTCTTAGGAGCTTCAGTTGAATTTCGTTGAGACTTACTCGCTATTTTTATTTGTAGAGTGATACCTACACTACGTGTTTGGTTTTTTCGTAATACGCTTTGATTATAATATGGATATAAATTATAGACTGTGTTGGTTTGAATTGTATTTAGGATGTCATTGCCACTTACAGTTAAGGTAATGAAATTTTTCAAAAATGATTTTTTCAATGCGATGTCAATATTGCCATAAGGCTTTACTTCACCTTGTGCTATTACAGTTGTTGCAAAATAGTTTCCTGTCAATTGCCCACTAAAATCTTTTGTGAATTTCATATTGCTTGTCAATTTTCCAAAACCACCATAGCCTGTTCTGGTTAATGAAGCATCAACGTTAGCACCATTGATTTTATTGCGAAATACATTGATATTCATCGTGGCATCCCACCATGAAAGTATATTCATTTTATTGGTTAGTTCTAATCCATAGGTTTGACCAGTAGCCAAGTTTCTATTTTGTGAGAATGTAGTTCCATTGGCATTGAATCTTCGATAGCGTTGTATGAGGTTTTCAGTATATTGATAATAAACGCTTCCCATAAACGTGTTCCCTTTCCCATATTGATTGCTATACGTGAGCTCGGTTGCATTGATAAATTCAGGTCGTAGGTTTGGATTTCCCATACTTGTATCTTGTGGATTATTCACATCGATAAATGGAATCAATTGATAGAAATTGGGTCTGTTCACACGACGTGAATAATTGAAATTTAAATCTTGAGTTTTTGTCAACTTTTGACTAACAAATAAGGTCGGAAATAAATTGAAATAACTGTCTTTAGCAGATGCATTGTATTGAAATACTGTACCCTGATAAGCAAAATATTCTCCACGAAGTCCTAGTTGTATACCAGTTTTATTAAATTGGTTTGCATAGTTTGCATATACACCATGTACTTGTTGATTAAACACAAAATGATTTTTCAAAATGGCTTCAGGTGCTTCGGATTGATTTAAGTATTGAATAGTAGGTTGATTCTCCGATTTGAATTGAATAAAATAACTACGTTCACCAATATCAATACGAGCTTTTTTGCCAATTGGCTTAGTATAATCTACTACAAAGGTTCCGTTCCAGTTGCCACCACGTACAGGATTCTTTTGATTGAAGCTATTGATGAAAACATCGTTAGAATCGTAAAGACTTGTATTGAATTCGCTTTTGCGTATATACCTGCTTTTGCTAAAGCTAATATCAAAATTAATATCTTCCTTGGGATCTTTGAAAGTATGTTTGAATTGTAAATTGGTAGTTCCGTTCAATGGGTTGCCAGTGTATAAATTGGTTCGATATTGTCTAGATAATTGATTTATGTAATCTTCGCCATTGATAATATTGGTTTTGCTGTTGCCCTTCATCGCAGCTGAAAATATACTTTGTGATAGTGTAAGTTTATTATTTTTATTAAATGAATATTCAGCACCTAAATTCATAAATCCACTGAGTGGTCGTCGATCATTTCGAATCGAACTGTAGTAGGTTAAATCATTGTCATAGTTATCGCGATTATTGGTTGTTTTTTCCCAGGTGCGTGATGTTCGAGCATTGGCATTCATAAAAATGTTCAATTTATTGATATTGGCATTGAGATTGAGACCGCCATTTAATCGAAATGGGGAGCCTGCACCTAATGTTATCATGCCATTATAACCTGGTTTTCGATCTTTTTTTAATATAATATTTACAATGCCATTCATGCCTTGAGCTTCATATTTGGATGAAGGATTTGTAATAACCTCTACACTTTCAATACTTGATGCAGGTATTGTAGCCAAGGCTGTTGCTGCGTCATTGCCAAACATGGCCGATGGTTTGCCATCCACCAATAAGGTTACATTTTCTTTTCCACGCACACTTAAATTGCCATCTAAATCTACATTAACAGATGGTACATTGCGTAAAATGTCGGCTGCAGTTCCACCAGCTGAAGTGATATTTTTATCTACATTGAAGGTTTTTTTATCAATACCAATTTCCATAGATGCTTTTTCACCTACAATGGTCACATCTTTTAGCTGTTTGCTATTGGAATTTAATGCGACGGTATTTAAATTGATAGTTTCTTGATTGATCTTATAGTTTTTGATAATTTTTGATTCATATCCAATAGAAGAAATCGTAATGGTATAGATGCCAAAGGGTATTTTTTCGATGCTGAACAAACCGCCATCTTTTGATTTCGCACCTTGTATTTTAGATGGGTCTGTTACGCTTTTTACACTGATTGTTGCAAATTCTAGCTTTTCTTTTGTGATAGCATCCAATACTTGCCCTTTCAAGTTAGCTTGCTGGGCCAAAAGGATGTTAGATAAGCTAAGTATAAATAATAGTAATAATAATCTCATATAGCCTACAAAGGTAAGACTATATACCTTTTCGACGAATCGATTTTATCTAAGTGGTGTGTTAAACCCAAATTACGCGATAGGATTTGAGGAACGAGAATTCTAGCGTGTTAGTTGGGTTTGCCCTGAATTAGTAGTTGTTTTCAATTTTGATATAAGTGTTGAACCACAACTACTTAATCGTTTCAGCCCCGATTTTTCTTCGGGGCTGAATTTGGGTTAAATATTAGAAAGGTACCTTAATCCAATAGTATTTTTTGAATGTGGGAATGATTAATCTTTAAAATATAGAATCCTCGAGTTAAATGACTTAGGTCAATGTTGTTATTAATCACTAAACTTGTTTTGTAAAGGGATTTGCCTGCCAAATCTATTATTTCTATCGATTCGATTTTTTCGTCAGATTTGATATGGACTAATCCCGAACTTGGATTTGGATACAGAATGATAGTTTGATCAATATGTTCATTATTTGTATTCAATGGCCAACAGGTTACATTATTGCTTGCAAAACTAGTTTGAATTGAATTCGCTCTTGTAGCAATGAAATTTTTAATGCCAAATACGACGAGTCCCCCTGGACCGGATAGTGTCAAATCATAATTGAAACTTGAATCGAACATTGTGTTGGAATAAAATTTCTTAGGGTCATTGTACACATTTTGCTGAATGATATTTTTTATAGAATCAATTTTAGGGTCAAAATAAGTATTGTTAAAGTCAGATTTTAATTCGCAATAGGCGCTATTATACATGTTTTTGTAAGCCGAATTGAGCAACATATTATTACAAAGTGGTTTTGAAGTAGGGTTGTTCAGGAAGTAAATATCAATATTTTTAAGCTGAGTAGTAGATAAGCTATTTTTAAAACTGCCAAATGCTTCATTGTTGTCCCAAGCAATCCATTGAAATTTATCTGTGACAGTATCGTGGTATAAATAATAATTATGACCACTTCCAATGTATGAATCTAGACTTGAAAACATATTGAGTGCAGCCCATTGTTTCATAAAGAGAGCGGTATTCATTTTTGTATCTAATAACGATGGGAGATTAGCATTGGGTGTATTATTGATTACATCGATGAGAGAAATTAAATCTGACCAATCATTCGCAGTGCTATTATTTTTCAGTTCATACTCAGTTTCATAAAGGGATTGGGTACTACTGCCTTTCCATCTCAAATCACCATGTGGGTCGCCTTTGAATAAGTTGCCATCATTACTACCAAACCAATGGTCGCAAAATTCATCATCTATTTCTTCGATTATGGTATAAATACCCCAAAGTTGATTGTTCATATATACATTGCAATAGGTAGATCGAGGTGCTGGAATGCCATGATCTATTAAAAAATCGTTGGCCAATTTTTCCCTCATAAAGGATGGATCTTTGAATGAATTATTGAAATTCAATTTTTTTAATCCATGTATATCTTGTCCTTGAACATATTCGTTGAAATCTAGTTTGAATGATTTCTTTTGGCTTGGGTTATTAAATGAAGAATTTCCTTTTACTTTGATTCCAACATCGGTATAGGCTTCATTGTTAAATAAAATATTGACTTTTAAGTAGACATCGGTCACATTAGTATTAATTAATGAATCATAAAAATTAGGGTAAGGGAATGTGATATATAAATTGTGAACATAAGTCATATTAAATATTGAATCGCCATTGCCTGCAAACGAATTAATACAATATGAACTGATTAAAATTAGAAGTATGAATGACTTTTTCATGGGGTATGATTTATAAGTTTGACTAATTGAATGTTAATAGGTTTAAAACATAAATTTACTTTTATATTCTATATTTTGCTTAATAAAAGTTCATTTTGAATATACTAGAATCACAAAAGAAAGAATCTATTTAATGTCCGTTTTTTTATGGTCTTTTGCTTTTTAAATGCACTAAGCCATGTACTAATTTGCTTATAATATGTTTTGCAAATGTTTTCAATGACTCTTTTGAGTTTTGTGGATTGTCAATGACATTGATACCTAATTCGACCGTTTCATCTATGATACCATCAATCCATCGTTCCATTTGAACACCATCTTTGGGTTTCAAAAAGGAGGATAATATTAACCATCCCCAATGGTTAGAAACAAAATCGGTTTGTTGCTTGAGTGTAAGTTCAGTTAATTGAAGTTTTTCACGTAACCGAGCTTTTTCAATCCGCAATTCGTTGATAGTTTGTATTTTATATGGCTGATTCGTTCTCATAGCTTGTAAATAATGAAATTAATTTTTTCGATATAAAATTTTTGGTAATTCGTTTGAATATTAACCAATATAGCATAAGTAATAAAATACATCCAATGCCAGAAAGTGCAAAACCTAAAGCGTAATCATGCATATATTTCCCAATATATAAAGAGGCACAGATGTATAAAGAAAAAAAGATAAAGGTGATAAACAAAAATGAAAATAGGATGGTAAAAATTCCAGAGGCAACTGTCGAAAGTTTGTCAATGGTTTCTAATCGGAGTAATTCGATTTTTATTTCTGTATATTCTTTTATAGAATTTATAATATCTGAAAAATTGGTATCTCGTTCTTGCATACACTCGTTTTATACGTAAAGTTACAAAATGAGTTAATCATTATTTTATAAAAAATAATTCACTATAACTTTAAACCAGTTGCCAAGAGTTATTCTTCAATAATAATACTATTGGCTGAAGCCCCTAATTCAAAAAGATACTTACTGATGTCAGTTACAAATGACTGAGGTCCACATATATAAAAATTTTGATCAAATCGAAGAATATGTGCTATTAAGTAGTTTCGGTCTATACGTTGTTCAATAAAACCTATGGTGTTTTCTCGGGTGAATTTTTTAATATAGTTGTCACCCATTTTTTCGGTCAGTTCTTGATCGAGTATGATATCCTGAAACGTTTTGTTTGAATAGATGAGTTTATGATTCGATAATCTTTTGGTGTTGTATAGATTTCGAATTATAGATATAAATGGCGTAATGCCAGTTCCTGCAGCTATGAAAATACCTTTTTCTTGATATTGTAATACACCGAACACATCATGTAGAATCAATTCTTTCCCTGCATTGATTGATTCTAATTTGTGAGTTACACCCTCATGATTTCGATAAATTTTTATAATAAATTCTAGTGTGTCTTCATCGGGTAAATTTGTAAATGAAAAGGGTCTTCGTTTTGTTTTCCATCCAGGTAGATTAATTGAAATGTTGACAGACTGGCCCGGAATAAATGTAAAGCCCGATGGCTTTTCTACCACAAATCGTTTTACATCATAATTGATGTATTCGGTTTCCATGATTTTTACAATGTGTTTTGAAGTTGAGCTATTTGCCATATGACTGATAGATGATGATTCAAATTATCCCTCTAATCCGATTTTTTCTTCTATCAAATAAAAATTACGATCGTGTGAATTGCGAGATATTAACTCGCCTATAAATCCTGCTAGAAAAAGCTGAGTACCGATGACCAATGAAATAATACCTACATAAAACAACGGACGATCGGTCATGTTGTATTGCTGAAATGCAAACTTAGCGATGCCAAGATAAATCCAAATAGCCGCACCAATTAAAAATACGATTGTCCCCCAAAGTCCGAAAATATGCATTGGTTTTTTACCATACTTTCCTACAAATAATATAGATGCTAGATCAAGAAAGCCATTTACAAATCGTTCCCAACCAAATTTGCTCACACCATATTTACGTGCTTGATGTGCCACAGGTTTTTCAGTTATGTTTCTAAACCCAGCCCATTTGGCCAATACAGGAATATAACGATGCATTTCACCATATACTTCTATGCACTTAATTACTTTCTTTTTGTATATTTTCAATCCGCAATTCATGTCGTGTAGTTTCACGCCACTCATTTTTCCAGTAACAGCATTGTACAATTTCGAAGGCAAGTTTTTAGTCAATGCATTGTCAAATCGTTTCTTTTTCCAGCCACTGACTATATCAAAATTACCTTCTTTAATCATGTTATACAATTCTGGTATTTCGTCAGGTGAATCTTGTAGGTCGGCATCCATTGTGATTATATAATCGCCTTGTGCTGCTTTAAAGCCTTCGTTGAGTGCAGCTGATTTTCCATAATTACGCTGAAATTTAATACCGCGTATCAATGGATTTTTAGCTCGCAATGCACATACTTGACTCCAACTTTCGTCGGTACTGCCATCATCAATCATAATAACCTCATAGCTATAGTTATTGGCTTCCATAACACGCTCAATCCAGCTGATTAATTCTGGCAGCGATTCTTCTTCGTTTAGAAATGGTATAATAACGGATAAGTCCAATTTGATTATTTTTTTGTAAAAGTATGAAAAATGTATGAGGTAAAAAACGATGACAATAATCCACTCAAGGTATAAGAGAAAATAGTATAGCCTATGAGTATTGTTAAATTGCTGAGTGGTTGTTCGGGTGTTTTGAGTATGAAAAACAACAATGTATTCCCGAGTACCATTAAGACAGTAATGGTAGCCAATGTTCTGATGCAATGTTTAAAAGTATCGAGAAAGGAAATGGCAGTATAGTGTTTGTATAGAAAAAAAGTTGACGCCAATAGGCCTATGAATAAAAATAAAAATTGTAAAAATATCAATGGCGATTTTTCGGGTAAATGAAATTGACGAATCAATAAAATAAACGAAAAGATAATCATGCCAGTAATGATGCCACTTCGGGTTGAAATAGTTTTATTCATGGATGAAATAATGCTTGTTGTTGATAGTCGCTAATACTTTACCTGTAAGTTCTTGATTCCAAAGAGGCGAATTGGCAGATTTACTTTGATTGCTGATATCATTGTAAGTCCATTTTAGCGTAGGATTAAAAATGGTAACACAGGCTGCTTCTTTTTCTGCTATGATTGGCTTTGGAAGTCCGAGTATACTACGAGGTCCATCGGTCAATAAATGAATCCATTGTTCAATTGAAATTTTATCACTTACGCTCAACAGCATCGGTAGCATAGTTTGCAAAGAAATCATCCCATCATTTGCATATTCAAATTCTACTTGCTTGGCATCCCAATCTTGCGGAAAATGATGACTGGCGATGCAATCGATCGTGCCGTCTTCTATTCCTTTAATCAGAGCTTTACGATCTTCTTCACTTCGAAGTGGAGGATTTACCTTGAATATGGAATTGTAATTTGATAAACTTGCATCAGTATAAAGAAGATGATAAGGTGTAACCGAACAAGTTATTTGTAAGCCTTGTTTTTTGGCTTGCCGTATCATGTCGACTGATTTCTTAGTACTAATGCCTGTAATATGTAGTTTGGATTGTGTGTATTGTAGTAACTCGATATTGCGATGAAGGTGGATGCTTTCCGCAATGGTTGCTTTCCCTTGAATACCTAATTGTGTACTCACGATGCCTTCATTCATTAAGCCAATTTTTGCAATTGAAGTATCTTCGGGTATTTCTATGATTACCCCATCAAATGTTTTGATATATTGGAGTGCTTTCATCATTAATCCACCATGTTGAACTGGTTTTTTTCCATCACTGAATGCCACAGCACCACTTAGTTTCATGTCGTACATTTCTGATAGGTCCTTACCTTCTAAGTTTTTTGAAACAGTCCCTATTGGATGTAAATTAACAAGTCCACTTTTGTAACGGATATATTCTACTTGTGATTTAGTAGATGTAACAGGATTTGTATTGGGCACAAGACATACATCGGTATAGCCACCAGCAGAGGCTGCATTCGATCCCGATTCGATTGTTTCTTTATGTTCATAGCCAGGGTCGCAGAAGTCGGCAAAAAGATCGACCCAACCTGCACTTATATATGAATTCTTTAGGTCTATTACTTTACCTCCATTGATATTGATAGAATCTGCAATTTTCTCTATCAAGCCGTTTTGAATAAGAATATCTTTTTTCTTCAAATGATATTTACTTCCGGGAGAAACGACAGTCACTTTTTTGAGTAGTAGTTGCATGAATCTAATTTTTTTCTGCTAGGCTATTTCATAAATCGTATCAATAGTATTTCTATCAATAAAAATAACAGCGCTAAAATAATACAAACTTTCCATAAAGGCATACCATGTTGTAGTTCATTTATTCCAGCCGCAACATCTATTTTATCATCGAGCCATTCAGCATTTTTAAGTTGTGTTGTATTTTTTAAATCTGAAAAATTCCAGTAATTCAAGGTTGATTCAATACGATCATAATTAATACCAGTAAATACGGAGTCTTTGGAGTCTGGTAGATAGATGCCATACAAGCCAGCTTGTTGTACTGCATTGTTGGCATTGATCATCATGCGGTTACCTACAGCACGTTGCTCGGGTATAGCATCCCAACCCGAACCACCAATATGATATATGGTCTTATCACTTATTTTGGTATTGTCTATATAGATGGTCGCATTTTTACCCAAGGTCATAGCATTGATATTATTACTCGAATTTACAAAGGCCATTTTGTAAAGAATTGGCAAAAACCAATAGGATTTAGGGAAGTTACTCCATGTGATTTCAGCTGCAGACGTACACAAATACATTTTACCCGATCCTACTTTAGAGGCGCTTAAAAAAATATCGCCATTGGAAAACGAAAATAATTTTTGTTGGCTACTAAGTGCAGAGTTGGATAATAAATAATGTTTGTATACGATAGGTAAGTCAATATTCTCAGGTGTTTTTACAAAGATATCGCGAAAGACTTCGTGCGATTTGTTGTAATTTGTTACAAATGCTTTGGCTGTATCGATGCGTACAAAGTTGATTCCTGCGGTTTTTGATAAAAATCCATTCAGTCCTGCTATGGTTCCATTTTGAGGTGGAAATATCATCATACTGCCTCCGCCATTTATATATTCGTTTAAGGCAAGGGACAAGGGTGCTGGAATCGTATTGGCTCCATTTAATATTACAAGCGAATAATTTTTTAATAGTTCTGGATTAACAGATTGTACATTATGATTATCTACCCTGAATTGAGTGCCTGGCTTGAATACCGAGCTTAAAAAAGCATTTGCATTATTTTCGTTCAATACCAATACGCTGTAATTAGAATTTACTTTGCCAGCTATATAAAAGGTATCGTCAAAATTGACAGGGTAATCATTGACAAATAATTGAATTTTTTGAATCCCTGCATTGGCAGTTGTAAATGAAATAGGTTCCGATTTTAGTTCGCCTGCTTTTACAGTCGTATTGACTACACTCTTTAGTTGGTTGTTGACCATGAGTGTGAGCGAAGTATTCATTTCTTCAGTGCCATTGTTTTTGATTTTTACAATCAATGGATTGGGTTCGTTCAGTTGCAAGGAAGGTGTTTCAAAGTAGGCTGTATCAATACTTAGGTTATTGGTTGATGTTGCATTGACCGAAACAAAGAATTTCTTCATTGAATCTGTTAATCGAAGATTGGCAGGGAAACTACTTTTTTGAAAATCTGAAATATAAATCAATTGCTTTTTCATACCAGGTTCGGTATTGAGCAATTGTTTTTGTTTTTCGAGGATGGTTTCAGCTTTTTTACTTTTCGAAGAAAGTTGGATGGTGCTTAGTTGTTGGAGGGCTTCGTTTTTAGATAAAAATCGATTTTCATTGTAAGCAAAATCGTTGGTCAGGATTTGAAATTGATCGTTGCTACCCGATGATTCAATAATTTGTTTAGCTTTTGCTTTGGCAATATCTAAGAGGGAGAGCGATTTATTTTCGATACCCATACTGTAAGAATTGTCCAAGTACATACTAATCGCCTTAGGGCCCTGATCCATTTTTTCTTTATCTTTTGAGAAAAAAGGTTGGGCAAAGGCAAATACCAAGCTAGCAATAGCCAATATTCGACTAGCAAGTATCAATAAATGCTTTAGTTGTGAGCTTTTTTGGGTTTGTTCTTGTATTTCTTTCAGAAATCGAATGTCAGGGAAAAATACCTTTTTGTATTTTCTGAAATTAAACAAATGAATGATAATTGGAATAGCTATGGCTAAGGCAGCTATCAAAAATAATGGATACAGAAAATTCACGTGGGCAAAAATAAGGTTTTCGGGTTGAATAATACCAAGAAAAAAAGGGTAGTGGATGTATGGAAGTCGTTAAAAAAAATAAAACAAATGCTTAGTTCGTAACTTCCCAACGATAACCAATGAATTCAAGCAAGGAGACCTTACGTGTGATAATGACATCTTCGAAAAACGTTTTCTTGTTCATGGCAATTATGAGTGCTTGATATAGCTTTATCACATTATCAAAGCCCTCCTCACCATATATTGGTATGTAATCATCCTTTTTGATATCCAATACCGCTATTCGACTTGATTTGGTTACTTTGTTGCTATTGCTACGGCTTCTTAGCACATATTGGTCAAGGTAATACAGAAACACCCATCGTATATCACGTATCATACGTATATTCTGAACGGTTACAAACGTAAGAGGTGGATCTTTTTCGCGGTTGTACCCATTTTCATAACATAAAAATATATCATGAAAGGTAGATGTTTGATCGTAGTTTACAAAAGAGTAAATCCCTTGCTTTGCAAATTCATAGGTGTCGATAATGCTTATTTTCTCATTGAAATTAAAACCTTCTACGATCACATTTCGAAACGAATCGACCGAAGCAGGGCTTGGAGTTTGGGCACGGCAATTCAAATTTAATAAGCTTGACAGTATAATGGCAAGGTAAAAAGCAAGTCGTTTTTTATTCATCCAATCGTGTGATTATAATTCGTAAATATAATTCAAATTTTATAGAGTTCTTTGCAATGATTTTAAGTTCAACTCTCAACTCTCAACCCTAAGCCCTAAGCCCTCAACCCACATCTAAATATCCACCAAACTTTCCTTAATCGTTCCCATCACAAACACGGATTGAATATGTCCTACATTATCTGCCTGACTGAGCTTGTTCACATGAAAATCATAATAGCGTTCCATGTTTTCGCCTACGACCTTTAGCATAAAATCAAATTCACCACTGATACTATAACATTCAATCACTTCGGGCATTTCAAGGATAGATTTAATAAATTTGGTACCTGCATTTTTATTATGTTCTTTCAGCGAAACATAGCAAATTACCATCAATCCACGATTCACTTTTGAATTATTGACCAAGGTAACATATTGTTTTATTATACCTTGTTGTTCCATGCGTTTTATACGATCAAATGTAGGGGAGGTACTCAAATGAACCTTTTGAGCAATTTCAGTATTGGTAGCTTTAGCATTCTGTTGCAATATTTTCAATATGGCTATATCCTTGC
This sequence comes from Bacteroidota bacterium, assembly GCA_947460175.1. Lineage (GTDB taxonomy): Bacteria > Bacteroidota > Bacteroidia > Chitinophagales > Chitinophagaceae > OLB11. Next base: position 26,999 of record CANHGW010000030.1, read on the forward strand.
TATCGAGTTTGTAATGGTTATCCGTGTCTTTTTCTGTTTGTTTAGTATTTGATTTCACGATATGTTTATTTATTCTGCTAAATTAATAAAAAATGTATATTTATACTGTATTTATTTAATAATATAGAATATTATCCGCCTCAGCATACATTTGTATCCTAAATAAAAACATCATGTCAAATACAATCGATTTACAATTACCTTACAAAGTTGCTGATATTAGCTTAGCTGCTTGGGGTAGAAAAGAAATTATGTTGGCCGAAGCAGAAATGCCAGGTCTAATGTCTATTCGTGAAGAGTATGGAGCTTCACAACCATTGAAAGGTGCTCGTATAGCAGGTTGTCTGCATATGACTATCCAAACTGCTGTATTAATCGAAACATTAACTGCATTGGGTGCAGAGGTAAAATGGAGTTCTTGCAACATTTTCTCTACTCAAGACCAAGCCGCTGCAGCAATTGCTGAAGCAGGTATTGGTGTTTATGCATGGAAAGGTCAATCACAAGAAGAAGCTGATTGGTGTATCGAGCAAACATTGTTCTTTGGTAGCGAAGACCGTCCATTAAATATGATATTGGATGATGGTGGCGATTTGACTAACATGGTATTTGATAAATATCCTGAGTTAATTCAACACATCAAAGGATTAAGTGAAGAAACAACTACAGGTGTACATCGTTTATACGAGCGTATGGAAAAAGGTACTTTGCCTATTCCTGCGATCAATGTAAATGATTCAGTCACTAAATCTAAATTCGATAACAAATATGGTTGTCAAGAATCATTGGTAGATGCGATTCGTCGTGCGACTGATATCATGATGGCTGGTAAAGTAGCTGTAGTAGGTTCTTATGGTGACGTAGGAAAAGGTTCTGCTGCTAGTTTGCGTGGTGCTGGTGCACGTGTAATCGTAACCGAAATCGATCCTATCTGTGCTTTACAAGCTGCTATGGATGGCTATGAAGTAAAACGTATGATCGATGCTGTACAAGAAGCAGACATTATCGTTACAGCTTCTGGTTGTCGTGACTTGATTACCGAAAAGCATTTCCGATTGATGAAAGATAAAGCCATCGTTTGCAATATTGGTCACTTCGATATCGAAATCGATATGGCTTGGTTGAATACAAACTATGGTCATACCAAAAACACCATCAAACCACAAGTAGACATGTATACCATCGAAGGAAAAGATGTGATCGTATTGGCCGAAGGTCGCTTGGTAAATTTAGGTTGTGCTACTGGTCACCCAAGTTTTGTAATGAGTAATTCATTTACCAACCAAACCTTGGCTCAAATAGAATTGTGGACTAATACAGCCAACTACGAAAACAAAGTATACGTTCTTCCTAAGCATTTAGATGAGAAAGTAGCTCGCCTTCACCTTGCCAAAATTGGTGTGGTATTGGATGAATTGACCGATGAGCAAAGCGCCTACTTAGGTATACCAAAAGCAGGTCCGTACAAATCTGATATGTATCGTTACTAGAAAATATTATTAAATAATACTACTACCCAAACCGCTGAGTTCTCAACTCGGCGGTTTTTTTTGTTTTGGAGCTAAGCTTTTCAATTCTATGGAGCTACTTCCTGCTATCCAGCGCGCACGGCGCTTCTTACTATCAGGGCTAGTTTTCGGGGGCATTTACTTTATTGAGCGGGGGAATGCAGATGCCTAAGCCATTGTTGATGGTTTCACCATCAATTTTTTAAATGGCAATTGGTGAAAACAACAATTGCGGCGGAAACATTCTATATTACAGGAAAGTAAGTACGATTTCGTTTTTTAAGTCCCAGAGGCTGGAGACTTTGCGTGAAAGGAAAACAATGTTGGCAGTAGTCATTTCTTTGTCAATACTCCTTTTTCCGATTGAAATGTTATAATTCCAGATGTGTTATTTACAATGAATTCAAATTGAAATTTTTTAAGGAGAACTAATCCATATCTTTTGTTCATTTGTCTCCACACATTAAATGTTAGTATTTTTTTCTCTTCATTAAAGTTCCAATTTCCAAATTCTTCATTCATATAATCTTTTGTCTGCTTGGTTATGTGAGAATTGAAAAAAATATTACCTAATTCAATATTACGTAAAGTGTCATTAATTGTCAAATTATAAGAACCAACAAACTTGATTATATTTTCCTCTTTAGCTTCATTGTATACATATCGTTGACAGTTTATTCCTAACAATAAATCAGTATTAAGTTTGATGTTTTTTAAATTTTTGAATTCGGAAGAATTTACAATTTCTAGTACATTTATTCTTTGTACACAAGCATTTTCATCACTTGTCCGTTTTGTGGTGTCTATTGCAAAAACCAATACACTACTATTTAGATTTTTAATTTTGTCAATGCCTATCTTGAAGTTGAAATTTCTGTTCTTATCATAGGTTATAAATTGTTGAGCATCATAATTCTTACCTTCTTCTGTCCAAAATATCTTGCCTGTTTCTTTTAAATCATGCCACTCGACCTTACCAAATAACTCCAAGTTTTGGGAAAAGCTTTTCACTGAAATAATAAGAAGTAAAACGATTAATAATTTTTTCATTTGGTTTTTGCGTTTTATGATTTCGACGATCGTATTTTTAAATTTAGTTTGTCAAATTATTTATATTTCTATTGTTTCCATTCTTTCCTCACGGATTCTCCCGCCTCGTGGACTCCCCGAATCGCTGAACGAAATGTTCATCCTTATATTTTGTTGACATATATTCATTTTATTCTATTAGCCTTTTAACAAAGTTAATATCTTTCATATTCATTATGTGATAATAAAGATGCTACTTTGATAAGGTATTTTTTCGTACTACCATTCAGTAAATATAAATATAAACATAATCATTCTATATCACAGGAATATAATTACGATTTCGTTTTCTAAGTCGCCGAGTCACAAAGACTGGAGACATGGCGAGAACGGAAAGGTGCTTTTTCGTACTACCATTCAGTAAATATAAAATAAAAACATAATCATTCAATATCACAGGAATGTAATTAGGATATCATTTTCTAAGTCGCCGAGTCCCATAGGCTGGAGACTCGGCGAGAACGGAAAGGTACAAAATCATAAATTTTTATTTGGCTAAACTGCCTGTTCATAAGTGTTTCAGCGCATTTCAATACTATTATTACGCACTTCAATACTATTATTACGCATTGCAGTACTAAGAGTACGCATTGCAGTACCAAGAGTACGCATTGCAGTACCAAGAGTACGCATTGCAGTACCAAGAGTACGCATTGCAGTACCAAGATTACGCATTGCAGTACCAAGATTACGCATTGCAATTTTAGAACAGAAATTCACCCTTGTAGAATGATTTTTTTTTGTGATTAAATCCTAAATTTGATTATTGAAAAAGTAACTACGAATAACTTAAAATTAGTTTAAACTATGTTTATCCTATGTATTGAAAAGCTATTAAAGTCTAAGAGCATTGATAAACCTTATACATGGCTTAAAGCAAATGGCATTTACCAT
>CANHGW010000031.1 GCA_947460175.1 Bacteroidota bacterium
TGGAACCGGGCAGATAACGTATACACTCCAACCCACGAATCAGTCAAATACAAGTGGTGGCTTCATGGGTTTAGCACCGAATACATATACAATTACAGCCACGGATATTAATGGTTGTACGAGCACAACGATAATCACGATTACGGAACCAAACCCGCTCTCGATTACATCAATTGTAGCAGTACAACCAACGTGTATACCGGGCAATGATGGCAGTTTGAATATTACTGCTAGTGGTGGTACTCAAACATATCTATTTAGTATAAATGGTGGTGGCTTGCAGGCAGGAAGTAATTTCGGATCCCTCATTTCGGGTGTTTATACCATACAAGTGGTAGATGGAAATGGGTGTACAGCTACAAGCACTGTAAGTTTAATAGAGCCTAATTCACCTGTAATCAACTTAGTAGAAATTATCTCGCAGAACTGTAAAAAAAATAATGATATTAAGGTGACACTCATTAATGGTTTAGCTCCATTTAATTTTCAATTGTTACCTTCTGGAATTACTTCAAGTACAGGTCTTTTTTCAAACTTGCCTATCGGAAGTTATACCATAATAGTAACTGATGCAAATAGTTGCAGTATTAGTACATTAGTTTCAATTTTGCCTTCAAATCCTGTGATTGCTAACTTAAAGTTCAATGCAAATGGTAGCTGCGCAAATGCTAATATTGGAGAAATTGTTGTACAAGCAACTGGTGGAGAACCACCTTATTCGTATAGTATAATGCCAGGTGGTCAGATTTCAACTACAGGAACTTTTTCTAATATGGGTAGAGGTGTTTACACAATCACTACCACCGATGTAAATGAATGTCAGACTACTAATGTCATTACAATCAAGGGGACTCCATGTTGTGATGAGCTGTTTATTCCGAATGCTTTCACACCAAATGATGACACTAAAAATGATGAGTTTACATTTTTAAATGCCTTGGATACTGACATAGAGTTGCTTTCTTTTATTGTTATGAACAGATACGGAAATTCTGTATTTCAAGCTCAGCATTTTTACGACAGATGGGATGGGAAATATAAAGGTTCAGTATGCGATGTTGGTACTTATTATTACTTTCTTAAGTTTAAGTGCCTGACATCTGGCGAAGTTATTATCCGAAAAGGAGATATAACCTTGATTCGTTAGCCATAAGTGTGATGATTATTTAAATAACATTGGATTATAAGTTTTGGAGTGAATAAATAATCGATGCTGGTAGATATTTTATGATATAAAACAAGGATAATATTACCTTTACGCCCTAAAAAACATATATGGCATTACAAGTAGGTATAGTTGGTCTTCCAAATGTAGGAAAATCAACCCTTTTTAACGCAGTCAGTAACAATGCAAAAGCGCAAGCATCAAATTATAGATTCTGCACTATTGATCCAAATGTTGGTCAAGTAGATGTGCCCGATACTCGTTTAGATAAATTGGCCGAATTGGTAGTTCCGAATAGAATCGTTCCTACAGCTATTGAATTTGTAGATATTGCTGGTTTAGTGAAGGGGGCAAGTAAAGGGGAAGGATTAGGCAATAAATTCCTTGCGAATATACGAGAAGTTGATGCCATTGTACATGTAGTGCGTTGTTTTGAAGATGAAAATATATTACGTGAAGAAGGTGATATTAATCCAATTAGTGACAAGGAAATAATTGATACCGAATTGCAATTGAAGGACCTTGAAAGTGTTGAGAAGAAAATTCAACGATGCGAAAAAATGGCTAAAAGTGATCCTAAAGCCAAGGCCGATTTGGAAGTATTGATTCATTGTAAAAATTGTTTGGAACAAGGTAAAAATATACGTTCACTTCAATTGAGCAAAGAAGATAAAGAAGCCATATATGATTTGTTTTTATTGACCGATAAACCAGTTTTGTATGTTGCAAATGTTGATGAAGCCAGCATTCATTCTGGAAACAAATTTTCAGAAGCATTGGTGGATTATGCAACAAAAGAGGGAAGTCAAGTAATCGTAATGAACAATAGCATAGAAGCTCAAATTTCAGAAATGGACAATGAAGACGATAAACAATTGTTTTTAGAAGAATATAAATTGGCTGAGCCTGGCTTAAACAGATTGATTCGATCAGCCTATAAATTACTTGATTTGATTACTTATTTTACTGCTGGAGTACAAGAAGTACGTGCTTGGACCATACATACAGGATGGAAGGCACCACAAGCTGCAAGCGTGATACACACTGATTTTGAAAAAGGTTTTATCAAAGCAGAAGTCATTGCTTACGACGATTTTGTAAAAAATGGGTCTGAAGCTGCTTGCCGTGAGGTAGGTAAATTGCGTATTGAAGGAAAGGAATATGTGGTAAAGGATGGTGATATCATGCATTTTAGATTTAATGTATAATTGTATAGGAAATTTAAATTTTGTATTATATTTACACTCAAACTAATTTAAAACGAAACAACAAAATAGGTATGAAAAAAAGTATTTTCACATTAGCATTGGCCGCAATTGCATCAGTATCTGTAGCACAAACAAGTACGGAATTCGGCTACAATTTAGGATTCAGTAGCTACCTAGGGGATCTTCAAAATAAACAATATAGTTATCAAAACCCTGGTATAGCTACGGGTGTTTTTGTACGTGAAAATATCAATTCATGGATGGCATTCAGAGGTTTTTTTAATTATGCTCGCGTAAGTGGAAGTGATGCTGATTCGAGAGTTCAAGGCCAAATCCAACGTAATTTAAGTTTTAGAACATTTATTGCTGAATTTGGAGGACAAGTAGAATTCAGCATATTGCCATTCGATAAGTTTAATCCTTCTAATAACAGAAATAAGCAATATTTTAATTGGGCACCTTATGCTACAATTGGGTTAAATGTATTTCATTACAATCCTAAAACACTTTATAAAGGTGAGTGGGTTGCTTTGCAACCTTTAAATACAGAAGGGCAAAATTCTTCTTTTAATTCAAATCAACCATATAAGTTGACACAAGCTGCAGTGCCAATAGCATTTGGTTTAAAGTATCAACCAGCTAAACGAATTACATTAGCAATTGAGTTTGGAGCTCGTAAAACATTTACCGATTACCTCGATGATGTAAGTGGTTCATATGCTGATCAAACTAAATTAACTTCTGAAAAAGGGTATCTTGCAGCTGAGTTAGCTTATAGAACTGACGAATTAGATGGTAATCAAGGAACTTCTCCAGTAGCCAATAGCCGACGTGGTAACTCAAACAACAAAGATTGGTATTTGATTAATACTTTTTCATTTACATACAAATTATATTCTGCTAAAAAAGCATTTTCAGGAAGATAATTCAACAAAATATCTATAAAAGGCCATGCTCATTGCATGGTCTTTTTTTTTATTGAAGCCCTTCGCCAACTTTTATTTCTTTTACCTTTTTCCATTCTCCATTTATTTTCATTTGAACATAGTATGTTCCTTTAGGGTATTGACCTCTATAAAAATAGCTATATTTTGCTGTGCCGGTTCTTGTTTCAGTATCATCTTCTATTAATGTAGTCATAATATGATTGATGGAATCAGTGATATAGAAGCCTATAGTTGTTTTTCTGTCAATATACTGTGAATGATTGCCATTGAGTTCAATTGGGTATTTTAAAATTCGAATCGGTTGGTAAGTTCTCTTTGGGATTGGGCAGTTTTTTTCGTCGGCAACTAGTAATACTAGATTGTTTTCATATGTAGTATCTGTATTAGTATCGAATATATTTTCAATAGAATTATTATCAGTAAAACACCACATAGCTTGCTGCGCAGTATTATCGTTGACACGGTGCTTTGCCAAAAAATCTGTCAAACGGAGTATAGAACCATTATGTCGATAACTTAGTACAAAAGAATCTTTTTCTGATGGAGATCCATTGGATTTTTCGCCACATAAAGCGTTGATGGTTAGGTCTTTTGATTGACCAGGGTTGAGTGTTACGAGAAGGTTTTCGGTAGTAATTAAATCTTGTGTTGATTCATCTATGCAACTCAAATGGTAGGAATCTTCGATTTTATACTCCAATGCATTTTTACTTGTATTAATAATTTTTAATTTCAAACATTTGCCTGTATGTGAGGATTTTAAAGGATTGTTTTCAGTTGGATTTCCAGTTGCAACAATATTTGCTTGATTTGATTTTATGGCATCAAGTAAATTAATTTGTACTGGCTTAGCGATGAGTTGGACTGTGCCAATTGAAATGAATGAAAAAAGCAAAAGAGTTTTCATAGAAAGGTTTTCTTTCTAAACGAGAAATGCATTGATTGTATTGTATAAAGAAATGCTAAATTAAAAAAGGCCGTTTACTTCTGCATTGATGAGATTTACAACTTGTGATAAATCATCTTTATTATCTGCAAAATTAATTTTATCAATATCAATTACTAAAAGCTTTCCGTCGCTGTAGTTTTCAATCCAGTTATTATAATATTCATTTAATCGTTTGAGATAATCTAAACGAATATTTTCCTCATATTCACGACCTCGTTTTTGTATTTGACCAACCAAGGTTGGAACACTTGCCTTTAAGTAAATCAATAAATCTGGTGGGTTAACAAGTTCTTTCAATGTCTCAAAAAACTGTTGATAATTTTCAAAATCACGCTTTGCCATTAAGCCCATTTCGTGCAAATTGGGAGCGAAAATACAAGCATCTTCATAAATTGTTCTGTCCTGTATAACGACTTGATTTCCTTTTTGAATTTCTACCAGTTGCTTAATGCGGCTGTTTAAAAAATAAATCTGGAGATTAAAGCTCCATCGTTGCATATCATTATAAAAATCATTTAAATAAGGATTATTTTCAACGTCTTCAAAATGTGGCGACCAATTGAAATGCTTCGCTAATACTTTTGTTAATGTAGTTTTTCCTGCACCAATATTGCCTGCAATTGCAATGTGCTTAATTTGTTTTTTCTTCGCCATGAGTCAAATAAAAAGTGAGAATGGTCTGCTAAAATAGATGTTTAAATTGGATTTCGTTTGGGCATTAACAATAAAAATTTATACCCATTTTTTTTCTTGCTTCATCGAGTGTTTTTGACGCACTTTCACGAGCTTTTTCTTGTCCCATTTTCATTATTTTGTGTAAATAAGGTGTATTAGTTTGGATATCAAGTGTTTTTTCACGTATTGGTTTAATAAAGTTAACCATGTCTTCGCCCAATTGCTTTTTCATGTCACCATATCGAATCACGCAATTATTATAATCAGCGTCATATTTTTCAATGGTATCTTGAGAGCTCACAAGTTTCATAAGCATAAATAAATTTTCAATGTAATCGGGCTTTGTTGAGTTTTGCTCACTTGGTCCTTGGTCAGTTTTGGCTTTCATCATTTTTTTTAAAATGAGATCGTCAGTATCTGCTAAATAGATGGTTGCATTTTCATTTTCACTTTTACTCATTTTGCCATTTCCATCCAGACTCGGAATTTTTACTAATTCTTTCCCAAAGTTGAAAGGATGTGGTTCTGGAAATGTATCTCCATAGCGATGATTAAATCGCTGAGCAAAATTGCGAGCCATTTCTAAATGTTGTTCTTGGTCCTTACCTACTGGCACTTTTACTGCTTTGTGAATTAATATATCGGCCGACATCAGTGTGGGGTAGGTCAGCAACCCCGCATTGATATTGTCTGGCTGACTTCGAGCCTTGTCTTTGAAAGAGGCTGTTTTTTCCAATTCACCTTTGTAAGCCAACATGTTCAACATCAGATACAATTCTGGTATTTCAGGTATATCACTTTGAACATATAGGGCTACTTTTTCAGGGTCAAGTCCGCAGGCGATATTTTCAGCCAATACTCTATACACATTTGGTTTTAGTAATGTAGGATCGGGATGTGTAGTAAGTGAATGATAATCGGCTACGAAAAAATAACAGTTGAATTGCTCTTGCATATCAATGTAATTTTTAATTGCACCAAAATAATTGCCTAAATGTAAAAAACCTGTTGATCGTATACCGCTTACGACTATCTCTTTGCCCATGACGTGTTTAATTCTAAATTGAAATGCGAAAATATCATTTCTTATTTGCTTTCACACACTCTATTGAATTTATTTAATAAAAAAAACTCCAGTATATCCTCTTTCGATTCAATACTGGAGCTAACTACAAAAACAATTTTCCTATTTTGTAATCAATAATGAGGTTGTTTTTACTTTCTTTTTGTCTGAAATAAATAATTTATATATACCAGGCGTTAATGTATTTGTGTTTAAAGTCCATTTTTGAATACCAGGCGTATAAGTGTACATGTTTTCTTGAATCAATGCTCTACCTAGCATATCAATTATTTTAATTTGATATTGTGAAGCTTCAGTTGAATTCATTTCTATTTTTAGTTCATCCTTTGCAGGATTTGGATAATGAATAAATTGAAAGTCATTTGTTTTTGAAATATCATTGGTGCCTACAGTAAATTGAGGTGTTAATAAATAAGTTTTATCAGTTCCTGTAAAATAACCGGCATTGCCACCATTAATTCCTTGAACCAATATTTTACCTACTGATGGTATATAAGTATATGATGCATAAAAGTATTCTTGTGCAGGCAATGTATAAGTAGTTGTTGGATGATAAATATCGCCTGTTGATAAATTGACTGTTACTACACATACACGTTGTGGGTCATATCCTGAGTCAACACCAATTAAATAAGCCATATTGGCTGTTTTGTTCAATGCAAAATCAAAGAACCCACCATCTGTTAATGAATCACGCAATGGTGAAGAAGTTGTTAGCTTTGAAAATAATTTTGTTGTAGGATCAAACACTAGCAATGCATATTCGGTCGTTGGCATTGTGCGATATGCCATTAAAAGGTATTTGCCATTGCTCATTTTGTTTTCAGTCATAGGTCTTGTGTAAGCTGATAAAGGTAACCATCCTGGATCGGCAGGAATCAATTCTGATGATTGAGTAACAAAGTCATTTGTAGGTGTTTGATAATACTCTACAGTTGTTTTTACTGCACCACTATATGATGGCCATCCTCCTGTTATAATGGCACCGCCGTCTGTAGTTGGAAATACCAATGGTTGAGCACGGGGATCATTAAGCGCTCCAGTAGGTACAAAAGTGTTTGCAGCCGTGTCATAAACTTCGCCATATTGTGCACCATTGTTATTATACCATGCACCAACAATCAATACGTTTCCATTATTTAATTGAATGGCAGCATGTTGCATACGAGCCATTGTCATTGAAGCTTTTGTATCAAAGGTATTGGTAGTTGGATTATACATCTCTGTAGATGAGTACCCAGGTGCAACACCTAAGTCCATGCTTCCGCCTAATAAAAAGTATCGTCCATCCGATAATTTTACTGTGGCAGATCCATCATGAGGAAAGTTCATAGGTGATTCAGTAAATGTATTTGTAACTGGATCGTACATGTCAGAATAAGAGCATGAAACGAAATTCGTTTCTCTACCTGAGAAGGTAATGACTTTACCATTATCCAATAATGAGGCAGTTGGAAATATTTTGCCACGCATCATAGTTGGACCTGCCTGATAGTTAGCACCACCAGTTTGAGCAATTGCTGAGCTAACAGATAAAATTGCGACAGCAAGCAATAGGGTTTTCTTGAAAATTCCGTAAGTTGTTTTTGTTGTTTTCATGAGTTTGTTATTAATATTGAACCACAAAGTTGAGGGTGAAAAATTAATTATTGTGTGATTAATGTCACAAATAATAATGATTTATATCATTTTATGTTGAAAATTTCTATCGTATCTTGTAAGGTTATTCTTGATGAACGAATGGGTTGTCATTTCATTAAAGGATAATGACTCAATTGTCAGTTTCAAATTTTATCTTTGGCCAAAATTCAAATACTATGTCGTTGATCGCACTAGAAAATTATGCCGAAGGAAAATGGGTAGCAGGAAGCACCGCATCTGAAACTTTATTTAATGCTATCACTGGAGAAGCAATTTATACAGCAGGATCGAATGGACTCGATTTTGATGCCATGATGAAATATGCCAGATCGAAAGGTGGCAGAGCTCTCAGAAAAATGACGTTTCATGAACGAGGTAGAATGTTGAAAGCACTTGCTATGCATTTAATGACTAAAAAAGAAGTGTTTTATAAAATAAGTGCTATGACTGGTGCTACTCGTATTGATTCTTGGGTTGATATAGAAGGTGGTATAGGTAATTTATTTACCAATGCAAGTCTTCGCAAAAACTTTCAGGATGAACGATATTATGTGGATGGGGCAGCTATAAAACTTTCTAAAAATAATACCTTTATTGGTCATCATATCATGATGCCCTTAGAGGGCGTAGCCATCCATATCAACGCTTTCAATTTCCCTGTTTGGGGTATGCTCGAAAAAATTGCGGTTAATTTATTGGCAGGTGTACCAGCCATTGTGAAACCAGCATCAATTACCTCATACCTTACTGAGGTTGTATTTAAAGAAATTATAGCATCTAATATATTGCCAGAGGGCTCGTTGCAATTGATTTGCGGAAGTGCTCGAGGCATTTTAGATTTTGTAAAAAATCAAGATATTGTCACTTTTACTGGTAGTGCAGAAACTGGAAAAAAATTGAAAGCCCACCCTAAATTAGTAGAAGAGGCTGTGCATTTTAATATGGAAGCTGATTCTTTGAATTGTTCTGTATTAGGCACCGACGTAACGACTGAAATGTCAGAGTTTGATTTATTTATTAAAGAAGTCGCTCGTGAAATAACAACTAAAGCTGGTCAAAAGTGTACTGCCATTCGACGAATTATAGTACCTGAAAATATGGTAGATGATGTTACTATTGCATTGGGCAAACGAATTATGTCTACAACGATTGGAGACCCTTCTATAGAAGGCGTTCGCATGGGACCATTGGCAGGAATCAGTCAGCGCAATGATGTAATGGATAAAGTGCATGAGTTGATGAAGACTCAAGAAATTGTGATCGGTGATTTAGAAAATTTTGAAGTAACGGGCGCTGATAAAAACAAAGGTGCATTTATGAGTCCAATTGTATTTTTCAATGATAATCCATTTGAAAAATTAGCATGTCACGAAATCGAAGCTTTTGGACCTGTTTCTACTATCATCCCTTACAAAGAATTGGGTGATGCCATTGAATTGGCCAAAATGGGGAAAGGCTCCTTGGTTTGTAGCATTGCCACAGCTGATACAAAGGTTGCACGCGATTTTACCATAGGAGCATCTAACATGCATGGACGTATTATGATTATCAATAACGAAAGTGCAAAAGAAAGTACAGGACATGGTTCGCCCATGCCTATGTTGATACATGGCGGACCAGGTCGTGCGGGTGGTGGAGAAGAAATGGGTGGTATGCGAGGCGTAATGCATTATTTACAACGAACAGCTATACAAGGTTCGCCTACTATGATATCGGCTATTACGAATGTATATCAACAAGGAGGTAAAGGAACTATTGAAGACATTCATCCATTTAAAAAGACTTTTGATGAATTAAACATTGGAGATCAAATCATAACTGATAAGAGATTAATTACAAGCGAAGATATTGATCGATTTGCTGATTTGAGTGGCGATCATTTTTACGCACATATGAAAGATACCAATTTTGATGGTACGATGTTTACGCATCAGGTTGCTCACGGATACTTTATTATGAGTGTGGCAGCAGGTTTGTTTGTAGATAGTTATGATATGAATCCTGTGTTACTAAATTATGGCATTGATGAATTAAGGTTTACAAAACCTGTTTATCCAGGTACGAATGTTTATGTAAGATTTACATGTAAAGAGAAAGTGCCAAGTGATACACGAGATGAAAATGATATTCCAAAAGGGATTGTAAAATGGTTGGTAGAAATTCTCGATGAAACCGATGAACCTTTGGTAGGGTTGGCAACTATATTGACTATGGTAAAAAAATAATTGAAATGAAATTATCCATCATTGTAGCTGTATCCGAAAATAATGTCATTGGTATCGACAACCAATTGCCTTGGCATTTGCCAGCCGATTTGAAATACTTTAAAAACTTAACTACTGGGCATACTATTTTAATGGGACGTAAGACTTTTGAGTCCATTGGTAGACCATTGCCGAATAGAGAAAATATTGTCATTACTAGGGATGAGCAATTTCAGCATGAAGGTATTGTTGTGAAGCATTCCATAGAAGAGGCTATCCAATATTGTAGACAAAAATCAGATGAAGTTTTTATCATTGGAGGAGATACTATTTATCAACAAACTATTTCTTGGGTCAATCGGATCTATTACACTCGTGTGCATGTGTTGATTGAAAATGGAACAGCATTTTTTCCTGAGTTGAATATGGAGGAATGGAAAATGGTTCAATCTGATTATTATTTGAAGGATGAAAAAAATCAATATGATTATACATTTGAAGTGTATGATCGAATGCTTACTGACGATTAAACTATGGCCAATCATTTTTTTTTAATAAAAGAGTATTTAAACTATTTGCTGAAAGCTAAGTCTGCACATGGTATTCATTCTCCATTTGTATTTGATTTTATAAAAAACGTTTTAAACGATGATCGGCATTTTTATGCGTTTGATGATATCCAACAATTAAGAAATCGATTGTATGCTGACACAACAATATTGAATGTGGAAGATTTTGGTGCAGGTTCATTGTTGACTAATTTTAAACAACGAAAAATAAATGATATTGCTCGTACTGCTGGTCGAAATGAAAAATTTGGTAAGTTGTTGTTTAGAATTATCAATAGATACAATTATGAAAACATCATTGAGTTAGGTACTTCCCTTGGTATTGGCACTTCCTACATGGCATCTGCCAATGCATTATCCAATATTGTTTCACTTGAAGGAAGTAAAGAAATTGCAGCAACAGCCTCTCGGAATTTTGAACAAATGAAATTTTCTAATATCAAACAGGTAATAGGTAACTTTGATGATACCTTGATTGACGTGTTGAATGAAATGAAATCTGTTGATTTATTATTCATTGATGGAAATCATCGTAAAAATCCTACGATCGATTATTTTCTAAAGGCATTGCCTTATACTCACAACGATTCGATGATGATATTTGATGATATACATTGGAGTCAAGGGATGCGTGAAGCTTGGGATACCATTCGGAATCATCATGCTGTTAGTCTTTCAATCGATTTGTTTTATTTTGGAATTGTATTATTCAAACAAGAATTCAAGGAAAAACAGCATTTTATTTTGAGGTATTAATGTATTGTCTATTTTTTACAATAAAAAATGCCGCATCAAGCGGCACTTTCTTATTCAGTAAATTGTATTCTACTTTTTATTTCCATCAGCATCTAATTCGATAATTGTATAACCTAATTTTTCCAATTTCGGTCCTATCAATTCTTTGTCGCCTGCCAACACAATATTCATATTGTCTGTTTTAAGCCATTTTTTAGCTAATCCATTTATTTCATTAGCATCAATTGAAGCAATGATTTTATTCTGTTGCTCCACAAAATCGGAAGGTAGATTGTAATCTAATATACGACCCAAGAAGCCAGCTTTTTGAAATCCAGTTTCATATTTTAATGCATCGCTTTGTCCTACAGCATTTTTCATAAACGATAATTCTTCAGGAGTAATTCCGCCAGATACATATCCATTCATTTCTTTCATTAATTCAATCAATGCACTGTCAGTAACTGGCGATTTGATGCCAGATGAGAATGTATAAGATCCTGTATATTCATTGCCATTAAATCCTCCACGTGCACCATAAGTCCAGCCTTTATCTTCACGTAAGTTTAAATTAATTCGACAATTGAAAGCACCTCCTAATGGGAAGTTCATTAATCCACTTTTGTAATACTCACCTGTTGCATCATATTTCAATCCTGTAATACATCCAACTCTAAATTCTGTTTGTGCTGCTTTTGGAATATTGACGATATAAATTGTTTTAGGACTAACATTTGATTTTGTTTCAGGAAAAGATGGCAGTAGTGCATTTTTTTTAGGTAATTTATTTAAACGAGTTAAAATGCTTAATGCCTCTTTATCGTCAATATCACCAACCACAACGGCTTTTAATCCATCACGACTGAAATAATTCGCATAATAGTCTTCTACATCTTTAAGTGTAATTGAACTAACACTTGCTACGGTTCCATTGGAAGGTAATCCCAGGAAATGTTCGCCACCATAATTTGTTTTTGCATATGCGATTGAAGCTACATTGGCAGCTCTTGTTTTAGAATTTTTAATATTTTCTAATATCTGGTTTTTGATTCGATCAAAGGCATCTTGTGTGAAATTAGGTTGTAGTAATCGCTCCTCCAATAAATCGAGGGTGGCGTTTAAATTCTTTTTTAAACAACGAATAGTAATAGAGGTTTCATCGATATCAGATCCTATAGAAATGCTACTTCCAAGTTTATCAAGCAAAACGGTCATTTCTTCTGATGTGTGTTTTTTAGTATCTTCATCCATCATAGCAGTGAAAATATTTGCTAAACCAACTTTTGATAAATCACCTTGTTCTACCAATCGGCCACCTTTTAATCCAATAGTAAGAACAACAGTCGGTATTTCATCAGATTTTGCGCTAAGCATTTTCATGCCATCTATATCAATGGTTTTATATGCTGGTACTTTAATTGATGGATTATTACCACCAGATGGCATTTTACTTCTATCAAAATTGTCTTTAGCTTTTGTATAAACTAATCCGTTGTAACCATAATTAGGGGCTTTGTAATTTGATTGTTCAACCTTATAGTTATCTTCTGCTGCTTTCAGGTTTTCTGTTCCTTTGGTAACTACACTTAGTATTACCATTGGTTTGCCTTTAATATATTTATTGTAGACTCGCTTTACATCTTCCTTCGTTACAGCGTTGTATCGTTTGATTTCATCTATTATTGAATTCGCATTTCCTGTAAATGTTTGGAACGAGGCTAGTTGACTTACCTTGCCATTTACACTTTCTAGCCCATAAATAGTTTGTGCTTCTCGTGATAATTTGAATTTTTCTAAAGCATCATCAGTTACAAATGTTTGTTCAAATTGAATCAATGACTCCCTGATCTCCTTTTCCATTTCAGCTAAAGATGTCCCAGGTTTTGGCATCACATTTATTTGAAAACTTCCTGCTAATTCATCGGTAGGATTAGAAGCACTTGCATTTAACGCTTTTTGAGTTTTTACAAGTCTTTTGTATAAAATAGAGTTGTTATCACCACCAATTACTTCAGCCAAACAATCTAATGCAGCCTCATCTTTATCATATGCAGGTACACCTGGAAATGCACATACCAACATTGGCAGTTTTGCATAATTGTCGGTCATGCTTACATAACGATCACTAGTCAAAACAGCGGCTGGTAAAATAGTTTTATCTACAGAAGGACATTTTGGAATGGCACCAAAATATTTGTCAACCAGTTTCAATACATCTTTTACATTCACATCGCCTCCTATAGTCAATACAGCATTGTTTGGGCCATACCATCGAAGAAAGAAGTTTTTCAAATCTTGTACATTAACTCGATTCAAATCTTCTACATAACCAATCGTCAACCAAGAATAAGGATGACCATATGGGAATAAGTTTTTAGCCAACGTTTCTTGTACTAATCCATAAGGGCGATTATCATAATTTTGTCCACGCTCGTTTTTTACTGTTGCACGTTGTACTTCAAATTTCTTTTGAGTTACTGCATCCAATAAAAAGCCCATACGATCGGCTTCAAGCCAAAGCATTTTTTCTAATTGATTACTTGGTACTGTTTCGAAATAGTTTGTACGATCGCGATTTGTTGTCCCATTTAATGTGCCACCGGCTTCGGTAATGATTTTGAAGTGTTGTTCGTCAGCAACATTATCACTTCCTTGGAACATCATATGTTCAAAAAAGTGTGCAAAGCCAGATTTTCCAATTTCTTCCCTTGCTGAACCAACATGATAGGTTACATCGACATGTACAATAGGATCACTATGATCTTCATGTACAATCAATGTTAATCCATTAGGATATACATATTTCTCGTAAGGAATTACAATTTCACCAGGAGATTTGGTTACTTTTTCAATCAATTTAGCTTGTGAAAAAGCTAAAAATGAGAATTGGCTGATGGCCAAAAGGGACAATACTATTTTTTTCATTAAAAAATATTTTAATATTAAGAAAGGACTAAAATACTTTAAATTGTCTAAATATGAAAGGATTGTCGATAGATCTACAATTAATAAGACTAAAATCCGTTTTTTGACTTACGATACAATTCAGCTATTGGTGTTGTTTTGGCTCCATGTTTCAAATTATACTTTGCTATTTGATACGATTTTTTACAATTGATTAATTGAGTTTTTATTGCGTCGCGTAATCGAGCATTGGGGTCAAATATATGTGCAGCATCAGAGGTAAGACCATTGAGTTCCATAATTTGAATATGCCTGCCTTGCATTAAATCTTCGATAGATTTTACACGTAAATCAAAACGGCCATAAAAGAATCCATCAATTTTAGAACATACTTCATCCATAACCTTGGTTAGTTGGTCGTTGATTAAATTGCCCCTATCTCTGAATATGGTTCCTCTACAATGATTACCGATAGGTTCTAGTAGTTTTTTTTCATGAAGAGGCAATATTTCATTGAGGTCGATAATAGATTCTAATCGATCAATTTGAAGTGATGCACGATAATTTTTTTGCATCAATTCTTTTACTGTACTTGTGCCATCACCTATTACATGTAGAAATTCTTTTTCTGAAATTGAAACTATTTCTCCTCTTTTTTCATAAGGCATGCGAACATAAAAAATACCTAATTCGAGTTCGAATGGAATGATTTCCTGAATCATATAATCTTCGCCTATTTCATGATGATACAATTCTAATTCTTCAATGGAATGAATAATTTTTATTTTTCGGCCTCTTCCTCCAATATCAGGTTTGGCAATACATGGAAATGGTAGCAGTTCGTTCAATTCATCGAAGTTTATTTGATGAGGAATGAAAACTGTAATTGGCTTATATTCATTAGGAATCGAGTTTAATATCTTGATTTTACTTTCGCCCAAAAAACCACTGTCTTCCATACCTGGATTTACTGCTGTAAACCATGTCAATTTTCCAATACGAATCATATACCAAGCCCATAAAGGCCAAATCGGCGCTACTAACATCCACCATGGCCAGTATTCATGATGCTTGATGCCAATTCGTTGTAGAATTCCTGTACGTTGTGGTTTATAATTCAATGAATTCATGTTGGGATTTCAAAAAATCTATGTAGGTCATTGATATGGATTCTTGTTTGTGAATTGAAGTAAGGCTGACGGTTTTTAAAATATTATCTCTATTGATTTGAATACCTTCCGAGGGCAATGGATTGAATTTATTGGTATGAAATTCTATGATGGCTTCTTGTGTATAATTAGCCTGTTCTAAAAAGGAATTAAAATGATTTTTACGTTTCAGTATGTCCTCAGAAGTATATAATGTAGATGAACTCCATATATGAAAATTGTTATCATCTAGATGTGCATAGTGCATTTTGTTGCCATCAAAAATAAACTGATGCAAAGCTCTCGTAGCATGTTCTATTGCAATTAATGTAAAAGGCTCGAGGTTGTCAACTTCATATGTTTGATGAAATTTATCTATGTTATTGTATTTAAAGAAATCTATAATTACTTGGCCTCTGCTATGCTTATATGGAGGTTGAGGGATATGTTTTTCAAAGCCGCCATTCAATAGGCAAAGTGTAAACTGCTCACTAGTTGCTATCCAAGTTCCATTCGCTGTAGAATCAATAGGAGCTATGAATGTGATTTGATCAGTGAATCTTTTTTGAGGTAATAAAGCAACGCCCCGAGTGAAATGTTCATCTCGGTTGTGTGTAAGAATAAACGACTTATTTTCTTTAGGCAGAAAGGTCACTGTGCACACGTTGTCTGTATTTTATGGTTGAATAGGCGAACCCAAAATCTTTGTCAAACTGCAAATGTTGATATACATTCATACAACCCATTTTTATAATTGCTAAATGATGAATTGTGTGCTCAATTACATAAGATAGTTCCCTTGATATACTTGTATTGATTTCACATTTTTTTTCATTCATATTTTGCTCGGTGAATAATATGATTGATTTGTCTTCTTGCATCATTGTAAAATCTATGAGTAAATTATCGATACTCAAATATGCATATTCAATATTAGATTCCTGCAATAAACTTCGCTCTCGAGCATCATAATCCATTTCACCATTCAAATATCCTTTTACAACACATTGGTAAAATTCAATAATATGACGAACATGCATACCTATTGTGCTATCAGAAAATATTGGAAGGGGATTTGTATACTCTTCCTGACTGACTTGCTTAAGAAATGATTTTAGCTGGTATAAGGTGTGATTAGCAGATTCTACTAGGTAATTCATTTGATACTATTTTGTGAGAATTGAATTTATTTTTACAGTGACTGCATCACCCATGGTCATGCTGTTTCCGCCAAGGTTCCAATCATTTCGATTGATTTTAAATTGTGTGGATGCAATAAAATTACCTCCTTCAATTTTGGTAATCACTTCACTGCTGAATCTGCGAGCCACACCTTTCATAGTCAAGTCCCATGTTACTGTGTAAATACCAGCACTTTTTTGCACTACATTGACTGATTTCATCGTCAAGGTTGGGTATTTTGATGTATTGAAAAATTCTTCTTTATCCTTTAGATGATTGTCTCGAAGGTTTATCCCAGTATTGATTGAATTAGCTTCAATTGTTCCAAGAAAACTAGATTTAGATGGATTGCTTTCATCAATAGTTATTTGTGTATTCATTTTGCTAAACTTTCCATCAACACCAATCCCTGCATTTTTTATTTTAAATGTTACAGATGTGGATTTGACTTTATTCCATTGTGCTTGTATGGTCATTCCTATACTGAGGAATAATACAAGTAATATTATTTTTTGCATTAGAATGATGGGTTTATTATTTAGTAAAGATATAATTTATTCCTAATCCAAACATAAATGCTTTGGTTCGATATCGATCGGTATCTATAGTTGTTCCTGCAGTGTTGATATATTTTACTGGACTAGATAAGGTATATTCGTTAAACAAAAATGAAGCACCTGCTTTAATTTTTAGTTTTGGTTTGATTTTATATGAAACTAAAAATTCTGAATTTAGACTCCCTAAATCGTTGTCACTAATCAATAATACATTTCCAAATGTAGGTTTGGCATTGCTTGTTTTGTTATTCGAAGTACCATCGCCATATTGTAATGAAGCAGATTTAGATCCTCCCAATGAAATACCTGCTAAATCAATATTGAATTCAATGCCCCATTTTTTTGCAAAATCGTATCTCAATGCTAAATAGGCGTTGAGAGAATTAATTTGAGTAGAATTTAAACTTAGTGTATCGATATTCTTAGGTTGCTGATCAGCAAAAAAAACACCAGGACCTGTTTGTCCACTTGTAAGTATGGCAGGGGCGGTGATATATTCTAATGATGAACCACCGAAAGAAGAAGTAAGTCTAGCACCTAATCCAAATTTAAAGTTCTTTTTACGTTTTCCTACACCCCAATACTGATTCAATGAAAGTGCTGAAGCTGATAATGAACCATTGCTTGATAAAAAAATACCCGATTCACTCGTGGTGCGTGAAATGAACTTAACTTTTTTAGTTTGTGAAAAAATTGAAACCGGTAAAAGGACAAGGATGAATAAAAGGATTTTTTGCATTAAATTTATTTTTACAATCATTTAGACTATTAATTATTGAAATCCTTACACTGAAATAAAAATAATTTAATAATTGATTATTTCAATTTATTCTTAAATACTTTTTTGAATTTTTCTAATTTAGGTGCTATTACAAATTGGCAATAACCTTGAGAAGCATTTTGGTTGTAATAATTTTGATGGTAATCTTCGCCAGGATAAAAAATAGTCAATGGAGCTATTTCTGTTACCACAGGTTTGTCATAAACTTTTTCGTCGTTCAATTTCTTTTTATAATCCTCAGCTATTTTTTTTTGCTCATCATTTCGATAAAAAATGACAGATCGATATTGAGTGCCTACATCATTGCCTTGTCGATTTAGTTGGGTAGGGTCGTGGGCCTGCCAAAAAGCTGCTAATAACTCATCAAGGCTTATGACTGAATTGTCAAAAGTTACTTGTATCACTTCTGCATGGCCCGTAAGTCCGGTGCATACTTCTTTGTAGGTAGGATTTTTGGTTTCACCTCCTGCATAGCCTGATTTTACAGACTCTACACCTTTAAGTTGCTGTAATTGTGCTTCCACACACCAAAAACATCCTCCTCCAATTGTAAGTGTGTCTATCATAGTATTTGTTGTTTTTTTAGATGTCGACTGCATGTCGTCAAATGCTTTTTCGTTTAGTAATTTTCCTTCACTATTACCACAGCTTGTGAGTGAAGCTATGAGTGAGAAAAATAATATTATTTTCTTTTTCATGGTTTTATTTTTTTATTTCATTTTCAAAGAGTAATTTTTAATGCACCCCTCATCCCTCCAAGGAGGTGATGTTAAACTCGCTACTATTACTATTTTAATTATTGATGCTCATTTTCACATCTTCAAATTACTTTTATTTTTTCTCAAAATCAATAATAACCGAGTTGATACAATATCTCTTATAAGTGGGTGGTGGCCCATCGTCAAAGATATGTCCCAGATGGGCATCACATCGACCACACATTACTTCTACACGTTCCATGCCATAGGTTTTATCTTCGGCATACTTAACGCTTGTAGGAGAAATGGGCTCGAAAAATGAAGGCCATCCACAACTGCTTTCAAACTTGCCATCCGATTTGAACAATGGATTTCCACAAGCTTTGCAACGATATGTACCGAGTTCTTTATGATTCCAATATTGCCCTGTAAATGCACGTTCTGTTCCTTTTTCGCGAGCAATATTATACACTTCAGGATCGAGGTTTTTCTTCCATTCATCATTACTCACTTTTAATGGAGTTGTGTCTGTTGTTGAATATAGTTTATTTTTGCTATTGTTTGTCATGGTAGTTTTATTTTGAGCATTGGAACAGCTTGCCAAAGATAATGCCATAATAAGCATGAGTGCTGAAAATGGATTTTTGCCTTTGAAAAGTAATTGTGCCATAGTTAGTATTTGTTTAAAATAGAATAAGATAAGTATCAAAGATGCGACAAAAACAGTTAGAGCGTATATAAATAAAACTGAATCCCCATCAACTTCTATTCCAAGTGAGGTAAGATGGAACATCAATGCACCACTCATCAGGCCAGTGCTCAATAATGCGCCAATACTGGTAGTACGAGGTATAAGTATTAGTATAGAAGCTATTAATTCCATCACGCCGATACCTATACGACCATAAGGTTCGAGCCCAATTTGGGTAAATAAAGCTACTGATTGTGGATGTGCTGTGAATTTAAAATAAAGCGTTTGAATCATGATGATTGCTGCCACAAGGCGCAACGCCCAAATAACAAGATTTTTGATATTCATATAATAGTTAGTATTTTAAGTTATTTAAAGATTTTTTTCCAATTTGCATTTGCTTGTTGCAACAATACATTTTCATTTTTGTTCCAAGTATCAAGCGTATTATTGAAAAGTGTATGGTAGAATAAATACAACTTTCCACCAACTATTTTAAATGTTTTAGGGTCTATTTCTACTTTTTCACCAGAATTTCCCATGGCGTAGGCACACCATCCACCAAATTGAGGCTCATATTTATTTGGATTTGCTTTAAATAAATCCATGTTAGCTTTTGATGAAAAATAATAAATGGCGTTACCATAATTATAGGCAATTTCTTTGCTTCCTTTTTTTGCTTTTGACTCTGAGAAATAACTGACGGGATCATAACCTTGAATGGCAATTGATTTTTCAATATTGAAATGCTTTTTACGAAGTGCATTCAAATCTTGTGAATGCAAAGAAATGCTTGAAAAAATAATTGCTAACAAGCTGAGTAATTTAATTGATTTTATCATTTTTTTATTTGTTTTAATGTTGAACGTTAAATTGTGAATAGGTTTCTTTTTCTGTACCCAATAATTTTAATATGTATAATCCATTTGATAGGTGTGCTATTGGTATGCTTGATCTTTCTATAGTTGCCTTTTCAACTAAACTGCCCGTGTAATTAATAATTTCATAAGCAGTATAATTAGATATGTTTTCAACGTAAAGAACGGAAGTTGCTGGATTTGGATACACATTGATTCTTTTGGTTTGCATACTAGTGATTCCTGTTGGGGTCGAAATGATGTTACTAGATTCTGAAGCATTTATGACTGATTTTGTCATTGGATTCTGGAGAATAGCAATGGTTTGCATTCGACTTGCTATCCAAGTGGGTGCCACTTTATAATTAAAAATGTATACAGTACTATCATTGATATTGGTAGGCAACGTGATACTATTTCCAGTCATTGATGTTAGCCCTTTTCTAAATACATCTTGATGAATACTTTCACCATTCCCAGTTGTTTGATTGATTGTATCTTGTTTGGCTCCGGCAAATAAAAGAGCCTGTGTCATTGTATCTGCCGCTATTTTTTTTACGATTACATTTACAATAATTGAATCAGGTGTTATAAATTGTTGAGTGGTTTTGACATGAAAATTGGTCATGCTTGTACTTAGGCTAGATAATGTAGAACTTAGGTTGGCAGTTGTAGTCAATACACCATTGACAATAAGTCGGGGAGTACTTCCATAAATATTATAGAAATTTGTACGAGCATCATTTTCTATGGGATTTGCCATTGAAAATACACAGGCCGCATATGGAGCACTTGGATGAAATGTAATATGTAAGACATTCGGATTGTTTCCTAATGTAGTATATATGCCAGGGTTTTGATTTGCACAAATACTACAATTAGAATTTGTAAAATGCTCTACTATATTTTTTTTTACAATTTGAGCATTGATAATTTGTCCAATAAAACTTGTTAATAGTACCAATAATATTTTTTTCATCATTATAATTTTCATTATAGACGATGAATAAATCTATTCCTTACATACTATTATTAATTTGATTTATTTTTTCTTGTAAAGCTGTTTTCATTTCATCAGAAAATGTAATTGTAGAATCATTTTTTACATTTTTTAATGAAGAATGTATAATTTGAACTTGGTTTGTAAAATATTCACAAGGTTTGCAAATAGCATAATGAGATTTCAATTTAAAGTTCTCCATCAAAGTCAAATTTGTTTCAACTTTTTTAGAACCTAACATAGTAGCCTCTTGACAGTTAATATTTAAAAATTTAGGTATTTTCATATTATGAATTAAACCAGTTAGTTTCAAGGCATTTTCTAAGATTCAAGTTGATGCGATGAATCGTTACCCAATAGTTAGACTTAGAAATGTTAAAATCCTTACAAATTTTTTCTGAAGGGGTTTCTTCAAAATATTTTTCTTGTAAAATAGACATATGAGTATGACTCAATCGTTGAATACAATCGTGTAATATTTTGTGATATTCTTTGGTATGCATTTTATCTATAGTAGACGTATCCCACAAATGAGGGAAAGTGTCCATTTTCCAATGTGCATTTTCTTCATCGGGATGTTCAAAATGAGTTTCATATATTTTTTCATCACTCCCATCGTCTAGTTTTTTGCTTTTCTTTCTGTATTCATCAATGATTTTATTTTTTAGAATAGAGGTTAGCCAAGTTTTTTCACTACTATTTCCCTTGAAATTATCTTTAGCTTTCAGGGCTGAAAGAAAAGTTTCTTGGACTAAATCTTCACAAATAAGTTCATCGTTAAGCCTAAACAAAGCATAACGTAAAAGATAATCAGCATAGAGTGCTACCCAGTTATTTGGATTAAGTGTGTGCATAATTAAGTTTCAAATATAGAACAAATTTAAAATTGGTTGCCATGGGTTTGTTTTATAATCTTTTTTCTCAACCATTTACTTTGACTCATGATTTTAATAAAGAAAGGAGTTAACGTTGGATTGCAAAAGAAATGTTGGATCCAACGGCCTTTTGCCATTCTTCTTTTAAAATTTTTATTCCAGGTTCTTATATAGTTATTCTCTAGTTGTGTACTAGATATTTCACCTTGTAGAAATAAATCTAACTCTTGACTCAATATCCATGCATTTCTCATGGCATTGCTCATGCCATTTCCTGTTAATGGCGCTATGGAGCCTGCACTGTCTCCAAGATAGAATACATGATTGTATATAGGTAATTTGGGATCAAAGGTAATATTGGATATAGTCAATGGTTGTTTATACAAGAATGTTGCCTGTTCGAAAATAGTCTTCAAGTAGGGATTTTTATAGAGCTCTTCTTTTTGAAGTTGTTCAATGTTATTTTGATATTGATTTAAAAGGGAGGCTTTTACTAAATAGCATAAGCAATATTTATCGTCTTCAATTTTAGAAATACCGCAATAGCCATTTTTGAATGTATGCAAAGCAATCTTATTATCAGGAAAATCTATTTCGATATGATATTTTACACCAACCCAATTGGTTCGTTCTTTTTGAGGTTTATTAAAATTCCCAATAGCATGACGACCAAAACTTGCACATAGAATTTTGCTTTTAAAGATGCCTTTATTGGTGTGTGCTATAAATTGAGAGTCAACATGTTCGTATTTAGTACAAGTAGTTTGTTCTAAAATAATTACACCAAGTTCTATGGCACTATCGGCCAATCTCTTATCAAGTGTGTAACGGCTTACGCCAAATCCACCCAAGCTTAAATCTTCTTGTATACTTTCTCCTCGAACTCCAGTCATTTCAAACTGAGTAAGATTAGGTAAATTCATATCAAGCAATGGGATGCCAATTCGTTCTAAGAAATCCCAACTTTCCATTGATATATATTCGCCACAAACTTTATGATATGGATAGCTTTTTTTTTCAATTAACAGTACGCTGTATTTTTTTTGAGCCATTAAAATGGAAAGCGATAATCCAGCTAGTCCACCACCTACAATGATGCAGTCATAAAGCTTATTTTCCATGGCTAAATAAAATTAAATGACGAAATGCCCATTTCCATTGTATCGAATAGTTTGTAATGCCCGCTTGTTCAAAAAGTTGCTTCCATTCCTTGCTTGTAAATCCTCTTGCTACAGAAAGTGGCGCATCGTTTTTGACTAAATATGATTTAGAAAATAGGGTAGTTAATAATTTGATTGCATAATAGGCAATCCAGTTCCGATGAAGATCATTGATGAAAAAGCCAATCGCTGAATTTTCTTTCATCCATTTCAATTGGGCTATTAATTCTTCATTTGAAAAATGATGGCAAAATAATGAACTAAATACTATGTCAGGTTTATTGTTTAGTTCCACTGTTCTATAATCAGAACAAATAAAATGTATTGAAGGATGGTTTTGTTGAGCAAAATCTATACATTCTTGTTTTAAATCAATTCCAATCAATATAGGATTTAAATTCATTCGTTCACACTTTGCTTGAATGTATGCTAAGTTATCACCACCACCACAACCTATTTCTACAATGGTCAGTTTTGGAAGTTTGGCTAAGCTAGAGACACCATCCATTGTTATAGCGTGTCCGCCCAATAGTGTATTGATCGTATTAAGTTCTTTCAGATTTTGAGCTATATCCTTAAATGGAATATGTTCGCCGTCGAGCAATTCCAATTGAGAACTTCTATGTTTTAATCTTAACATGATTTCAAAAACATGGATTCAATGGTTAACCCCGGTCCAAATGCTACACTGTAAATTGTTTCGTTTGGTGCTTTTATTTGTGCTTGCATTTTTTTTAAAACATACAATATTGTGACAGATGACATGTTTCCAAAATCGCTTAAAACACCACGAGATATTTCTACATCCTTGCTCGAAAGATTCAATACTTTTTCGATTTCTGAAATGATTTTTTTTCCTCCAGGATGTATAGCCCAATGTTGAATGTCGTCTTTTTTAATGTTCATTTTGTTTAATGAATTCAATAACATAGGTTCAATATTCCTAGCAATAATAGATGGTACATAGCCACTTAAAGTCATTAAAAATCCAGTTGAAGATATATTCCAAGCCATATCATTGTATCCATCTAAAGCTACTTCAGAATAAAAGTCTTCGATAGAATATATTCCTTTTTCATTGCTGACAAGAACTGCAGCTGCGCCATCTCCAAACAATAATGATGCTGCAATATTGTCCATGGTATAATCATCTTGAAAATGAATTGTACAGAGTTCTACATCTACAATCAAAACTTGTGCATTGGCTTGCGATTTGCAAATAGCATTGGCTTGTTTGAGCGCATGAATTGCCGCGTAGCAACCCATGAAGTTTACACTCGTACGATGGATTGTAGTCGGCAAGTCAAGTAATTGCATCAATTGGATATCCAAACCCGGTGCGGATATCCCAGTACAACTCACTGTTATGAAATGAGTGATATCACTTCTTTTAATTTTGTTGGGTATGCATTGTTGAATTGCTTGCTTGCACAATGTGGGTGCTATTTCGAAAAACTTTTTCATTCTTTTTTCAATAGATGTTTTCTTGTCTATTTCAAAAAAATCACATTCATCTTTCGATTTAGAAAAATCGTCTATGGCTGCATAACGAGTTTGAATCTCGCTTTGTTGATAAAGTCTTTTTATTTTATCAATGTCACTTGAAGGTATAACATACTTTTCTAACATGTAGGTTAAAATGTCATTCTGCGAATGAGAGAATGGGGCATTACAAAGTCCGATGGCGTTGATATATGGCAAAATTTATAATTGGATGAATACAAATATAACCTTAGTCGTTCATTATCCAATTTACTTACGAATTATGTAAGATTAGTATAATAAAACATAAATTCATACAAAGAGCCGAAATTAGGTTCATTCGCATTGTATTTTTAAAATTGGCTTCTTGCGTGTTTCGCATTACTGAATAAAACCAATAAATAAAAAACACAATAACAGGCAACTGAAAAGTTACATAAATGAACCATTCTATCAATTTGTGGCTTCGTAGAAAATAGTATGATAATATGCTAGTTGCTAACATAAATTGAATCCCAGAAAACAGAAACGTATTCCGATAACCTAACATTGCACTGATTGTATATACACCGTCTTTTTTATCTTGTTCATGTTGATAAATTTGGGATAGGGGATATATGCTACCAATGAAAAGGGAAGCTACAAGTGCAAAGGGCAAGTGTGAAATTAAAGCAACAAAAAACTCTTGTTTAGTTTCTGAAATTGTCATCACCATATAGAATACTAAAGCGCCTTGGCAAATAAATACTGTCATGAATCCAAGGATTGGATATTTTTTTAATCGAACTCTTCGCCAACTATATAATCGTGAGGCAATAATATAGATTGCTAAGAGTATTGTAGTAGAGTAATCAATAAATGAACATGCGATGATAGCTAGTAAGTCGAAAAGTATTGTGATCGTAAACAATTGCTTAGGTATTGGTAGTGGATTTTTGATGAGTCCTACACTACCTTCATCACGATCTTGTGTACTATTATAAGCATTGCTAGCAGGATATACTAGTAGATGTAAAATAATAAAAAGAAGTATGATATTAACATATTGTGCTTTTACATGTGTCACATCGAATGTATAGCATGCGAATAAAAAAACCGGCATCAACAAAATTGAAAATGGAAATCGTAGGTGTTGAAGGATTGGTTTCATGAATTGAATATACAATAATTATAAATGAATAGCTTGTAAGAATCTTTATCTAAAGTTTTTTTAATAAACTTACAATACTTTTCTTTTTATCCTGACCGTAATTTAATTCGAATAAAACATTATCGAGAATTTCATTTTTTTCAGGGTAATAAGTAAAATCTTTTTTGAGATCGTCTATAATGCTTTTAATATAGGTTTCTTTCTCTAATTGATTTTCGGGTGAAGTGAGTTTGAAATAAGCATTTATTTGTTCTTTCAGTACACTGACTTTTGTATGAACATCATAATGAATGTTCCTGAAATTCATTGCATTAGAATGTTCATTATTTTCCTGAAATAAGTTGAATAGAAATTTTATTAAATGAAAAAATAAGTGTTTCATTATTCATTTGAAAACTATTCTACATCGATTTCAATTCTGATACTAGATCTTGCAATACTTTTTTGGCATCGCCAAATAGCATAGAGGTTTTAGGTTGAAAGAACAATGCATTTTCAATTCCAGCATAACCTGGCTTCATACTACGTTTGTTGACAATAACATGTGATGCATTTTCAACATCTAAGATTGGCATACCATAAATAGGCGAAGAAGGATCGTTTTTTGCAGCTGGATTCACTACATCGTTAGCTCCTAATATCAATACAACATCTGTTTGTGCAAATTCAGGATTGATTTCTTCCATCTCTTTCAGTTTATCATAGCTTACATCCGCTTCAGCTAAGAGTACATTCATATGGCCTGGCATACGTCCTGCAACTGGATGAATTGCATAGGTTAGTTCTACGCCTTTTTCTTCCAATACTTTTTCCAACTCATGGCAAGTATGTTGAGCTTGTGCGACAGCCAATCCATATCCAGGTACGATGACCACTTTCTTGGAATAAGCCATCAACACAGCTGTATCGCTCATTGAAATTTCTTTATAAGCTCCACCAACTTCAGCACCTGCTCCACCTGCTTTGTTGCCACCAAATGCACCTACGATAACATTAGTTAAAGAACGGTTCATGGCTTTGCACATCAAAATGGTAAGAATAGTACCAGCGCTACCTACTAAAATTCCACCAGTTAACATTACAGGATTTGAATATAAAAAACCGCCACATGCAGCTGCAACTCCTGTAAATGAATTTAGTAAGGAAATAACAACAGGCATATCTGCTCCACCAATAGGCATTACAAATAAAATACCATAAAGTGCTGAGATGATGAATAATGACCAAAATAAAACCGTCAAATCAATTCCTGTAAATCCAGTAACCATAGCAGCTAACAAGCCTACGATGATTAAAAGTAAACCGATATTGATAACTTGCTGTGCGGGTAAAGTTTTGTCATTGATATTGCCATTTAATTTCCCAAAAGCAATCATGGAACCAAAGAATGAAACTGTACCAATGACTAGACCAATTAAAATTGTTAACAGTATTAATGAATTGTTGTGTTCAACTGCAACACCTTTCCCTGAAATGAATTCACCCACATTGTTAAGTAGTTGATTGACTATATTTTCAGGATGATCTTTTTTATGCATTAAGTGTTTAAACTCTACAATAGAAATAATTGCAGCACAAGCACCACCCATTCCATTAAACAAACTTACCATCTGTGGCATAGCTGTCATTTCAACTTTTTTAGCCATCATAGTGCCTATCACAGTACCAATGATTAAGCCTCCAAAAATCCACAAATAATTGCCTAGGTGTTTGCCGCTTTCATCGGTGTATAAGAAAATTGTTGCAAAAATAGCTATGGTCATGCCCACAGCTGCATAGAGATTTCCCTTGCGAGCAGTATCTGGATGAGAAAGCATTTTTAATCCAACAATGAATGAGATGCTTCCGATTAAATAACTAAGTAATAATATAAAATTTTGCATGTTTTTTATTTTTATGAAACACGGATGTAAAGGATTTGAAAGATTAAAAGATATCCGTGCAAATCTGTTAATCTATTTTATCTGTGTTCTATTTCTTAGATTTTTTCTTCGAAAACATTTCCAGCATTCTGTCTGTTACTACAAATCCACCCACTACGTTTAAAGTACCAAGTATTACTGCTAAGAACCCAAGTATAAGTGCCAAATAGTTATCACTTTCAGCTTGTCCCATTACGATGATGGCACCTATGATTACTACACCATGAATGGCATTGGCTCCACTCATCAAAGGTGTATGCAATACTGATGGCACACGAGATATGACTTCTATTCCAAGGAATATTGATAAAATAACGATTGTTATCATATCGTAGTTTTCTGAAAAAAAGGAAAATATTGCTTCCATATTATTAGTTGTTTATTGATTGAAAAATAATGATTAAGAAAGTAAAGCTGCTACGCGTTCGTTGGTTACTTTGCCACCATGTGCAATGCAAGTTTCTTTGACAAGTTCATCTTCAAAGTTCAAATTGAGATTGCCGTCTTTATCAATGATTAGTTTCAAGAAGTTGAGAATATTCTTTCCATACATTTTACTAGCATCAGAAGGCATAGTAGAAGCAAGATTCGAATTACCAATGATTTTTACACCATTCACCATGATAGTTTCATTGTTTTTAGTAAAGTTGGTATTACCACCAGTAGCCGAAGCCAAATCTATAATTATACTGCCGTTACGCATAGAATGTACCATAGCATCTGTTAATAATATGGGCGCTTTCTTACCTGGAATCTGAGCAGTTGTAATAATGATGTCTGATTTAGCTATACTTTCTGCAATACGTTGTTGCTGCTTTTGTTTGTATTCTTCACTTTGTTCTACAGCATATCCTCCAGCGGCACTAGCATCTGCAGCACCTTCTACCTCTACAAATTTTGCACCCAAACTTTGTACTTCTTCTTTTACAGCTGGTCTTGTATCGAATACTTCTACAACAGCACCTAGTCGTTTAGCAGTAGCAATTGCTTGTAAGCCAGCTACACCAGCACCAAGTATCAACATTTTAGCCGGAGCTATACTACCTGCAGCAGTCATGAACATAGGGAAATATCGACTATATTCAGCTGCTGCTGTTAATACGGCTTTGTATCCTGCTATATTGGCTTGCGAGCTCAATACGTCCATCGCTTGCGCACGAGTGGTGCGAGGAATGGTATCAATACTAAAAATAGTATTGTTTTGCGAAGCCCATTCTTTTACTTTTTGAAAATTAAAAAGGGGCTGAAATACCCCTAAAATAATTTTTGATGAAATAGAATCGGATGGTTGTTGAATACTTAGCAATATATCAGATGATGCAATCACTTCACTGCGATTTGCAATGGTTGCACCTATCTTAGTATAGTCTTCGTTGGATGCAAACGCACCTGCACCTGCTCCATCTTCAACACATACCTTTACATTCATTTTGATAAAGTTGCTAGCGATTTCAGGTAAAGTTGAGACTCTGTTTTCTCCAGCGGGTTCTTTCAGTATTCCTATTGTCATGCAATTAAAAATTATTGAACGAACTTACTATATTTTTTTTGGAAATAAAAATTGAATGATAAATATTACTTGAATAATAAAAAAAGGATTTAATCGTTATTTAATCAAATAGGTTCCAGATAAGTGAAAAATTTACTTCATTAAATTACAAACAATGCACACAATTATACGTCACTAAAACCGTATAAAAATGGATACCAACAAAATCCTCAAAGCCGATATCCTTGATATCATCTTTGACAATCGCAACAAAGAGTATGGCGCTTATGAATTGCGCAAAAATTACTCCAAACGAGTCCGAAACGCATTATCTATTGTAGTCACCGGCATCTTGGTTGCTGTCGCAATCCCACTGCTTGCATCTCTCAATGACAAAGATGTAAAAATTACGCTACCTGAAATTCCTTTTACACCCATTGATTTTCCAACAGATCCTCCAATAGATCCGATAGTTCCACCAGTAGAACCACCTACAACGCATGTTGATGTTGATGTAAAAGTCATTGATAATTCACCTCCTGAAATTGTATTAACTGTGGATGCAGATGAAGACAAAAAACTACATTCACAAGATGAGTTAAGTAACAATAATCTTGGAACAGATGAACATGAAGGTGAAACTGGCATTCCAGATGATAAAATTACTCCACCAATTA
Source organism: Bacteroidota bacterium (assembly GCA_947460175.1). Lineage (GTDB taxonomy): Bacteria > Bacteroidota > Bacteroidia > Chitinophagales > Chitinophagaceae > OLB11. The sequence continues at coordinate 29,751 of CANHGW010000031.1, forward strand.
CTGGTGGAACAGGGCCAATTGAAACTGAAGTTGAAACTACCATTGAAACAATATATGATGTTCCGAATGTAGAGCAAATGCCTGAGTACCCAGGCGGAGAAGATGAATTATCTCGTTTCTTGAGTGAAAATATAAAATATCCTGAAAAGGCTCGCATAGATGGTACACAAGGTAGAGTTGTAGTAGGATTTGTAGTCAATAAAAATGGAGAAATAGATGAGTTGAAATTGAAAAGAACCATTGGCGATGGATGCGATGAAGAGGCAATGCGAGTAATTAAAAAAATGCCTAAGTGGAAACCTGCTAAATTCAATGGCAAACCAGTTAGTGTTTATTTTGATTTGCCAATTTTCTTTTCGTTGGATGATAGATAAATATTAGTTGAAATGATTAAAAGCATGGATGTAATTATTCATGCTTTTTTTATTCTATAATAAATTTTTGATGTTGAACTTGATTATTATCAGTTATTATCTTGGCTATATAAATCCCTTTTGAAAGCTTGGAAACATCAATAGAATTATTTAGATTATTTAAAAAATAATGTCCAATTAGATTTCCATCTATAGAATGTATAGAAATAGAAGCCTTCAATGATTTGATTAA
>CANHGW010000032.1 GCA_947460175.1 Bacteroidota bacterium
AATGTAAGATATTGTTGCACACGATAGCGTTTAAATACTCATATAGAATAGAAAATAAATATAGAACGAATTCCATTCTTTAAACTCTTCCAAGATTTAAACGTTGGAAAAATAAATGAAGAAATTCAACTTAAAATTGGGTCATCCCCTATCATCATTTTCAATCATCGTTCATCCTTTGTGGCATTCCACATATCTCTGATAGAGGGCATTTGAGTGATTTCATATCCACTCGTATTGAACATTTCATCGGGCACCGAACCCATTTTGATATTTTTAAATGTCATAATACACTCTTCCATTCGTTTGTCTTTCGGAAACATATGATGTTGTATAATCATCCCATTCATACCGGCTTCTTGAAATGCATTCGAACTAGGATTTTTTGAATTTGAAAATATTCTATACATCGACTGATTGTATTGACCTATATCTATTTTAGAGTCATTGGTCATCCACATCTCTGATGTATATGAGGCCGTTTCATAAAGATACTTTCTGCATTTATACCCTTCGATGGTTTTGTATTCGTCGGTGGCTTTCAAACTTGATTGTCCGTTTACCAAATCCTTTTCGCTTTTAGCAACCGCAGCTTTCGTAGCCCAATCGACCGATTTCAATTCCATTTGCATCCCAGTTTTCTTGCCTTTTTTGTCGGTCATTAACATGGTCATTTTGCCTTCTTTGAAATTCATGATGGTTCGGTCCATCCCATTTTTCTGAGCATTCATTGTCATGACAGAAGCACAATCAAAATTTTTATAATAATAATCAATAGTTCCATTGTTTTTAGGCTTCGAAGGATAATTCATATCAATCGTAAGACTCATAGTAGGAAATGGCATTAACTTACTTCGCGATTCCTTGTCCTTTTCGTCCCAAGCATCTAAACGCTCTTCAACTGCTTTTTCTCCCTTTTGTCGATCCCCTTCATATTTTTTTTCATATTTCTTTTCAATTGACTTGCGTATATAATACTCTTGCGAGTAGCTATTGCAAAACACCATTGTAATTAATACACAAAAAACGAACTGTTTCATATTCTCAATTTTTTACAAAAATAATAAAAACAATTTACATGTAATTTACTACTGAGTAAATGGTTGATTTTGATTGAAATTATGCAAAGTTGACTGAGTAGTTGGTAAACTACTTATTAGTTGTTGGCAATGCCATGGCCATTTCATAGAAATGTTTCCCATCTGTACTTAATCGCTCCATATCGAATTCGATCGAAGGTAGAATGTCAATCAAGGCATTGATACGTCCTTCAAGCGTGAGGAATTTATTGATGACAGCAATACGTCTATCTTGAATAAGACAATACCCACTTTGAAAATTACCTTTTTCGAAACGGATACGAAACCCAATTTCTTCATAAAGTTCTTCAAATTTCTTCAATGTGCTAGGTGTATACTTAATACTCATATATTTGCATTCTGAATGTCCTCGTTTTAAAAATTCTTACAGATGGCTAAATTAGTTCAAAAGAGACTTGTGTTAATTATTCTTGCTTTCTTTTTATACACACCTTGTGTGTATTCTCAATATTACGATGAAGATGACCGTACGTTTTATGGTGGAATTGTTGCAGGCGGTAACTTTACGCAAGTAGATGGCGATAATTTTGCAGGTTATCATAAAGCGGGATGGAATGCCGGTGTCATTGTCTATGCAAGCTTGATGGAACATCTTGCAGCCAGTATGGAACTTTTATATGCTCAAAAGGGCGCCCGTGCTTCACAAGGTCAATTACCCAAATTAGCCAATGACCAAAGTACTGTTATGACAGATTATCGTATCAAATTAAATTATTTAGAAGTCCCTATCCTACTTAATTATTTCGATAAACGAAAAAGTAATGTTGGGGCCGGATTTTCGTATGCACAATTAGTTAGCAGTAGAGAAACTTATCGAGATGGATTTGGCAATCGTTATGAAAATGATGCCAAGCTATACCCCTTTCGAAAATTTGATGTCAATTTTATTGTAAATGCTAATGCACATATCTGGAAAGGATTCTTCTTTAATCTTCGTTTTCAATACTCATTGGTATCGGTTCGTAATGCCTACAATTACGTCACTGGAAGGGCACAGCAATTCAATAATATTTGGTGTACTCGCATCATGTATACCTTTTAATTTTTCTTGATAAACACACACAATTATGTTGAGTAGTGATAAAAACATGATCTCAACTTACATTTGCACCTATGCAGATACACTGTACCACCGACGAACAAGCTATTTTGGATAATATAGCCATTGCCGCCAACCAACTTGGAATGGAGTGCTATGCTATCGGTGGTTTTGTAAGAGATAAAATAATTGGTCGTCCTACCAAAGACATCGACATTGTATGTGTAGGTGATGGGATAGTATTGGCTCAAGAGTCTGCTCGATTGTTTTCATCAAAATTAACAGTAGCGGTTTACAAAAATTTTGGCACTGCTCAATTCAATATCCATGGTATTGATGTAGAATTTGTAGGTGCTCGAAAAGAATCCTATCGAAGTGAAAGTCGCAATCCGTTAGTAGAACCAGGTAGTATTCAAGATGATCAATTACGTAGAGATCTTACTATCAATGCTATGGCTATCAGTTTGAAAAAAGAAAATTTTGGCGAACTTGTAGACCCTTTTGATGGATTAGGTGATATTGAACGCAAATTACTTCGTACACCACTTGAACCTACACAGACATTTATTGATGATCCTTTGCGTATGATGCGTATCATTCGATTTGCATCGCAACTTGATTATACGATAGTGGAAAAAGCCATCGAAGCCATTACACAAAATGCAGAACGTATTCGTATCATCTCAAAGGAACGAATCACTGATGAACTAAATAAGATATTGATGTGCACAAAACCATCCATAGGTTTTGAATTACTTTTTCATACTGGACTACTCCATTACATTTTTCCAAAATTAGTTGACTTGGCTGGCGCCGAATATATTGATGGTCGCGGACACAAAGACAATTTCTTTCATACCATACAAGTGGTAGATAATATATGTGAGACCACTGATAATATTTGGCTTCGATGGGCTGCACTGTTACACGACATTGCCAAGCCTGCCACTAAAAAATATGAAGAAGGAATAGGATGGACTTTTCATGGTCATGAATGGCTGGGCGCTAAAATGGTACCGGGAATATTTAAAGAACTGAAGCTTCCACAGCATGATAAAATGAAATATGTACAAAAATTGGTACTCCTTCATTTACGTCCAATTAGTCTTACCAAAGAGAATATCACCGATAGTGCAATACGTCGATTGTTATTTGATGCAGGAGATGATATCGATGATTTGATGTTGCTATGCAGTGCAGATATTACGTCCAAAAATCCGCAGAAAGTAAAACGATTTCGTGAAAACTTCAATCTAGTAAAACAACGGATGAAAGAAGTTGAAGAAAAAGATCAACTACGTAATTGGCAACCTCCTATTACAGGTGAAATCATTATGCAAACATTCAATATCCCACCATCTAAAATGGTAGGCGATTTAAAAGATATGGTACGCGAAGCCATTCTCGATGGAATCATACCAAATGATTATGATTCAGCTTTTGAATATATGATGTTGAAAGCAAATGAACTAAAGATTTCAAAGCCTTAATCAATACTTTATTGTTTAGTGTCACATTTAAAATGGGACGTTATCTTCATTTTAAATAAACATACAATATCTATTTAAAACAAAATCCTTGAGTTAAAAGTTAAAGATAACGAGATTTATCTTCAAAAAATGACTCCATTATTTCCATTTTAGAACTCCTTTCAAAACTATTTTCGAATTTATTGTTTAATAAATTTATTCGTATACACTTCATTAAAACCGTTTTTAATTTTAATTAAATATAGTCCATCTGTTAAATGACCTATAGGAATCATAGTAGTCGTTTGACCTTTAACTCCTATGTATTCTTGTTGCCAAATGGTTTGGCCCAAAGTATTTGATATTTCAATGGTTAAGTTAGACGAATGTTGAGAATTATACTGAAGCTTTAGTTCAGTTGTTGCAGGATTAGGATAAAGTTTTACTTCGTTCAACAAATTATACGATACAATCGAACTTGGATTTGAAAAGGTATATTTCCCAATAAATAAATCTTCATTCCCATTGCTTATATGTTGTGATACTGACAACGTCGGATCAGAATCAATTGTATCCCTAAAATACCCTGTAATGTATATATTATCTGAATTATCTGTCTGAAAACCATAAATCTGTGATAAATAAGTAGCATCTATAGCGAACACATTGTTATAATTCATAGCAGTATCATATCGAGCCATAAATGCTGACCCCCAAATAGAATTGGCTGACAACAATTTCGTTCCTATTCCCAAATCAAAATCAAAAGGAGTGCTATATGTTGAAAATAATCCTGCCAATAAAATGTGAGAATTGTCAACGTTGATTTGTTGAATTTCACTGTAAGCACTATCTGGGAATTGTTTTACCCAACTAAGATTACTATTCAAATCATATTTAGCAACAAATGCTCTTTGATAATAAGGGTTTGGAAAGGTCATTGTATTGGCACTAAAATCAAAATCAATCGTATCTGAAGAGCCCCCAGCAATGTAAAAGCTGTTATTATGAATTGTAAACGCAGGCACTAAGTCTAAACTATTCGAGCCGAAGGATTTGCCCCACTGTGTTGCCCCAGCAGCATTGTATTTGATAATAAACACATCACCACCTCCAATCGGTGTAATGTTCATTACGTTAGCACTTGCATCTATGTCTATAACAGATTCAAATTCACCCAATGCATAAATATTATTATTATTATCCACTTCCACTTTCAAGCATCGCTCCCAATGGGGCGCAGAGGCAACTGTATTCACCCAACTAAAATTCCCAGCACTATCATACTTGGCTATAAAAGCATCCATTCCTCCTAAACTATTTTTAAGACCAGCATTATTAGTTGGATCAAAATAAGTACTTCCAGTAAAATGACCGCCCATAATGACATTGTAATTATTATCAATAGCAATTGAAAATCCATTATCTGTATTACCGTTTGAACCTATACTTTTTGCCCATTTATAATTTCCATTGTTATCATATTTTGCAAGAAAGATATTGCTACTATTGCCATATGAGGTAAGAAAGGCTGTAGAAATACTCGGATCAAAATCAGCTGTACTGGCAAATGTTCCAGTCAAATAAATATTTCCGAGGTTATCCACTTTCATATCATAGATGCTTTCATAGGCTGGACCTGTAATTTGCTTTTTCCATAACAATGCACCTGAAGTTGTATATTTTGCAAAAAATGCATCACCGCCAGTGCTAGTCATTGCACCAGTTGCAGCAGCATTTATATCTAGATTAATATTTCCATAAAAACTTCCGCAAGCAATAATATCGCCATTAGGATCTGATTGAATCATTTTACCTACATCATATCCTTGAGTTGAGTCACCCGTAGCTAAAAACCATAGATTTTGTTGAGCATTTGAATGGAACGTATTTGTGCAACAAAATGCTAATACGTAAAAGAGTAAAATATGTTTCATTTTGTCAAATTTAGCTTAATATACATTAAGGACGTTAAATTAAACTAGTAGGTTTGAAAAAAAGATTCCATTGTATAATCATCTAAATTGGTTTAGCGTCTATTGTCTAATCTAAGTGCAAGTTTACATTGACATTTTTGATGATAAATTTCAATAGACATTATTATATACAAAAGAATAAAAAATCCTACAATCAGTAGTCAAGTTTCGATAATTATCTTCTTAAATAGTTGAAACTTATTAAGTAATAATTCATTTTTTATCCTCAGTGTAATGAAAGATCATAATATAAAAACTTCATTGAATATAAATTGTTTGATCCTTTTCAGTAATAATAATAAAACAGCTCTAGGAATAACAAAAAAGCCAGACTAATAGTCTGGCTTAAATATATTTTTAAATAGTTTAATTATTCTGCAGAAGGCGTTTCTTCAGAAGCTTCTGTTGCTGGCGCTTCAGGAGCAACTTCAGCAACTGGAGCCACTGTATCAGCTACTTTCTTAGCACGACCACGACGAGTTTTCTTCTTCTCTTCACCTACAACTGTTTTCACGTTGTATATTTCATTGAAGTCAACTAATTCGATCATAGCCATGTCAGCAGCATCACCAATACGACGATCCAATTTGATAATACGGCAATAGCCACCTGGACGATCTGCAATCTTAGTGCTTACAGTTGCATATAATTCTTTTATAGCTTCTTTATCTTGCAAATAGCTAAACAATACACGACGTTGGTGAGTTGTATCTTCTTTAGATTTAGTCAACAAAGGTTCTACGAATATACGCAATGCTTTCGCTTTAGCTAATGTAGTTACAATACGTTTGTGTTGTATCAACTGACAAGCCAAATTACGCAATAAGGCTTTTCTGTGAGGGGTCTTACGACCTAAGTGGTTTATTTTTGCACCGTGTCTCATGATTATCTTTTTTTACGGAAATTCCGTTCGTTTTTTAAAGGTCTTCTAAATTAATTTTTGAAAGGTCCATTCCAAATCCTAATCCACGCTCGATCAATACTTGCTCGATTTCAGATAAAGATTTTTGACCAAAGTTTCTGAATTTCATCAATTCATCTTGTTCGTACTGAACCAATTCGCTTAAGCTATTGATTTTAGCTGCTTTCAAGCAGTTGAATGCACGTACCGAAAGATCTAAATCTTCCAATGGAGTTTTCAATACTTGACGTAATTTCAATGTTTGCTCATCTACTACATCATGTTTCTCAGATACACCTGTATCAAATGTAATATTTTCATCAGTAATCAACATTAAGTGTTGAATCATGATACGTGAAGCTTGTTTAACTGCATCTTCAGGATGTATAGTACCATCTGTACTAACTTCAAGAATCAACTTTTCGAAATCAGTACGTTGTTCCACACGTGTATTCTCAATTGTGTATTTTACGTTTTTGATTGGTGTAAAAATACTATCCGTAGCAATCCATCCAATTGATAATTCACGACCTTTGTTATCATCAGCAGGTTGATATCCACGACCTTTGATGATACTCAATTCGATTTTCAATGTATTGCTACTATTCATGTTACAAATCACTAAGTCAGGATTTGTGATTTCGAAGTTGTTTGTAGCTTCTCCTATCATTCCAGCAGTGAATTGTTCTTTACCTTTTACGATAACTTCTACCTTTTCGCTAGAAATATCTGTATCGATTTTTTTCTTGAAGCGAACTTGTTTTAAGTTAAGGATAACTTCAGTTACGTCTTCAGTGATGCCCTTTATTGTTGAAAATTCATGGTCAACACCTTCTATTTTGATTCCGCTAATAGCGTATCCTTCCAAGGAACTTAATAAAACACGACGAAGAGAATTACCTACTGTTACGCCAAATCCTGGCTCTAAAGGACGGAATTCAAATATGCCTTCAAAGTCATTTGCTTTTTGAAGAACTATTTTGTCTGGTTTTTGGAAATTTAAAATTGCCATTCAGCTATTGTTTTAATTATTAATATAAATTATTTGTTTCGTCTTAAAGACTATTATTTAGAGTACAACTCTACGATCAATTGCTCTTGAATATTTTCAGGAACGCTTGAACGTTCAGGATGTGCAATGTAAGTACCTTGCATTTCTTTTTCGTTCCACTCTAACCAGTTGATTTTTGGATCTTTACCACGGAAATTAGATGTCAATGCAGCATTGGCAGCACTTTTCATTTTAAATCCTACTACATCACCTGGTTTCAATAATGCTGAAGGGATATTACAAACTTCACCATTAACAGTGATATGCTTGTGAGATACCAACTGACGAGCAGCAGGTCGAGAATTAGCTAAACCAAGGCGATAAATAGTGTTATCCAAACGAGCTTCGAGTAAACGAATCAAGTTTTCACCAGTTACACCTTTCAATCGGGTAGCTTCTTCAAATGTATTGCGGAATCGGCGCTCTAATACACCATAGGTATATTTAGCTTTTTGTTTTTCACGTAGCTGTAAAGCATATTCGCCTAATTGCTTACGTTTACGGTTAGCACCGTGTTGCCCCGGAGGGTTACTGTTTTTAGAAAGGTATTTTCCGTTGCCTAAGATAGGTTCTCCGAAAATTCTACAAATCTTTGTTTTTGGTCCTGTATATCTTGCCATTGTTTGTTGGATTTTTAAATGTTAACCTGCTAGACTCATATAAAATCCAAAGTTAGATTCTAGCCGGGTGTTATAAATTTAGTTGAATTAAACTCTTCTTTTCTTTGGAGGACGACAACCATTGTGAGGCAAAGGTGTAACATCAAATATGGATGTCACTTCGATACCTGAAGTAGACACTGCGCGGATTGCACTCTCACGTCCTGATCCAGGTCCCTTTACAAACACATCTGCTTTTTTCATACCAGCTTCAAATGCCTTTTTACCTGCATCTGATGAAGCTAACTGAGCTGCATAAGGTGTATTTTTCTTACTACCACGGAATCCCATTTTACCGGCACTACTCCATGATATTACTTGTCCTTGTTTGTTAGTATAAACAACGATGATATTGTTAAAGCTAGCTGTAACATGAACATCTCCATGAGCGTCCACCTTTACGATTCTTTTTTTAGCTGCAGCTTTAGCGCTTTGTTGTTGCGTTCCTTTTGCCATTGTATTATTAAGTTCTTTACTTTATGATTGATTTTATATATAAGAAGGATAAACTCCTTAATAGTATTATTTTTTAGCTGCTTTTTTCTTACCTGCAACTGTCTTACGACGACCTTTACGAGTACGTGAGTTTGTACGAGTACGTTGACCACGCAATGGTAAACCTTTACGATGACGTAGACCACGGTAACAAGCGATATCCAATAGACGTTTGATACTCATTTGAACTTCAGAACGAAGTTGACCTTCTACTTTAAATTCTGCATTAATGATATTACGAATAGATGTTTGTTCTTCATCATTCCAATCTTTCACTTTTTTATTCACATCTATTCCAGCTTTCGCAAGAATACCTTGAGCAGTAGATCGACCAATACCATATATATAGGTTAGTCCTATTTCGCCTCTTTTGTTTTTTGGTAAATCGATACCGGATATACGAGCCATTCTTATTTATAATTTAAGTTTAATTATTTAATGTTTTAATTAGATTATCCTTGACGTTGTTTAAAACGAGGATTCTTTTTGTTGATAATATACAATTTGCCTTTTCTGCGTACGATTTTGCAATCTGCACTACGTTTTTTTATGGCTGCTCTTACTTTCATTTTATTTTATTTATAGCGTAATATGATTCTTCCTCTTGTCAAATCATATGGACTCATCTCGATACCTACTTTATCACCTGGTAAAATTCGAATATAGTGCATTCTCATTTTGCCCGATATGGTAGCTATCACTTCGTGACCATTCTCTAATCGGACTCTGAACATCGCGTTACTCAACGCTTCCGTAATAACTCCGTCTTGTTTGATCAGTGGTTGTTTACCCATATTTATTTTAAGAGGTGCAAAGGTAGAACTATTTTTTCAAATAACGAAAGGATTTTTTAAGTAAAATCCAATCTTTTTTATTATTTTTTGTAAAAAAAACCTCCAAATGGAGGTTTTTCATATACATATTAAAATTAATATTATTTAACACCGCTCAATACTTTTTGAATTTCGGCACTTTTTTCATTTTTCCCAATGATCATATATGCTTGTGACAATCCAGAAAGGGCTTGTTTATACATTTCTTTATTACTGTCATTGACACCTTCTGCTTCGCACAATGAACGTGTTTTATCTAAAAATGGCAATGCTTTTTCAATAACTGCGTCACGCTCAGGCTTCATAGCTGAATATTTTTTATCATCCTTTTCATTATTCATTGCATCAGTCAATTCCTTTGCTTTGTTGTAATGATAAAGTCCAAGATAAAATTGAGCATAGGCATTTTTAGCATCTAATTCAGAGGCTTTAGTATAATTAGTCAATGCATTTTGCTCCAACTCTTTAGCATTTGCAGGTTTTGGTTGTGACTTACCTGATTTATCTACTGGATTAGCCATATTGTAATAGGTTTCTCCTAAAATCAAATACAAATCAGCCTTGCCTGGTTCAGCTGCTATACCCTCTTTCAAACTAGCTACTAATACCTCAGACTTACCATTGGATCTGTAATAATTGATTTCATTGTTGATAATACGTTTATCGCCCGGATATTTTTGTTTGGCCAATTTCATAATCTCCATCCATTTTGCCTCATTCTTTTTACGATCGTAAATATCTGTAGCCATAATATAAATATCTGGGCTTTGAGTAATTGGATTTTTGATACTTTCTTCCAAAATAGTCAGTGCTTCATCATCTTTACCAGTTTGGTATGCACAGTTACCTTGATACATTCTTGCATTTGCAAAAAGGGTATCCATTTGTTTGATGTCACCAAACAATTTCCCACCATCCAATGATTTGAATTTCGACATTTTTTCTAAAGCATTGTAAGCATCGTTGAATTTGTTTTCATTCATTAATGTGATACCTTGATTAAAATAAGTATACACCATGAAAGGCAACAAGGATAAGTATTCTTGTTTCTCATACTTTGAATTTAACTCAATTGATTTTTTATATGCCTCGAATGATTGATCTAATGCATCAGGTGTTGAAGCTGCAAATTGATTTGCTGTTTCTAGTACTACAGGGTAAGCATTATCACCAGAGGTAGATGAAACTATAAACGTAATAAACGGCATTTGCTCTGAAGAAGGCGTTCCAATTGCTTGGTATATCAATCCTTTCAAAAACCATGCTTTGGCATTATTGATAGTCGATTCGCTTTTAACAGCTTCATCAATCATTTTTTTTGCATTGGCTACATCTTTATCCTTCAAGTAGTTGATTGCGCTTTGAATGTTTGCTTTTTGAGCTTGAGCATTTACAGTGTAAAATGCGATGAAAGCAAGAATAATTAATTTTTTCATTTTATTTTATTTGTATTGAATTTACGAATTTATGGGTTTTCTGTATCGGGTTCTGTTATTGAATCATTATTGTCTTTATCTGTACCTTCTTTAGATTCTATGCTAGCATCTGCATCTGGAGCATCACTTGTAGATCCATCAGGCGAAATTACCACTTCCTCACCTTCTAATAGTTCGTCTTCATTATCATCTTGATCGGCAATACGTGCGATAGCTGCTATTTCATCTCCCTCATCGAGGTTAATGAGTTTCACTCCTTGTGTAGCTCTACCTGCTTCACGGATACTTTTGATACTTGTACGTATAGTTACACCTGACACGCAAGTGATAAATAAATCGTCGGTTTCTTCTACAGCAAGGAAGCCTACCAAACGACCCGTTTTTTCTGTTACATTCAATGTTTTCACACCTTTACCACCCCGATTGGTTATACGGTATACATCTTCCCATTCCTTGGTTTCTTCGTTGAATTCTGCAAGTGGAGTTCGCTTCCCGATCCCTTTTTCACTCACAACCAAAATGGTTTTGCCTCTATCTTCTTTGTTTACACAAAGCATGCCTACTACTTCATCTGTTGCATCATCGACTTCGATACCGTATACACCTATTGCACCACGACCAGTAGGTCGTACTTTTTCTTCAGGGAATCGAATGGCTCTACCTGATCGCACAGCCATCATAATATAACTATTTCCATCGGTCAATGATGCATCTAACAACACATCACCTTCATTGATTGTAATCGCATTTACACCATTTTGACGTGGTCTAGAAAATTCCTTTAATCGTGTTTTTTTGATGACTCCTTGTTTGGTACATAGAACGATATAATGAGAATCTACATATTCTTCATTGTTTAAATTTTTGACATTGATGATAGTTTTGATTTTTTCATCACCAGGCAATTGGAGTAAATTTTGAATTGCACGTCCTTTACTGTTTTTCTCACCTTCAGGTATTTCATATACTTTCAACCAATGGCAACGACCTTTGTCTGTAAAGAACAACAAAGTAGCATGTGTAGAGGCTATAAAGAGCTGATCGATATAATCTTCTTCTCTTGTTTTACCTCCCATTGCTCCTCTACCGCCACGTTTTTGTGAACGATATTCGGTAGCGGATGTACGTTTGATATAACCTAAATGCGATACAGTAATAACCACATCTTCATCTTCGATTAAATCTTCAATACTAATATCTGTTGCTAAATATTCAATTTGTGTTTTACGTTCGTCTCCAAATTTTTTCTTAATTTCAAGCATCTCTTCTTTGATCAAATCATAGCGCATTCCTTCGTTTGCCAACAACTCTCTCAAATGATTAATTATTTTCATAATTGCATCATACTCTTCTCTAATTTTGTCAATTTCGAGTCCTGTAAGTGTACGTAAACGCAACTCCAAAATGGCTTTTGCTTGAATTTCTGACAAGTCAAATCCTTGCATCAAACCATCTTTTGCCAACTCAGGCGTTTCGCTTTCGCGAATGATTTTAATAGCACGATCTAAGTCATCTTGAGTGCCAATCACCTTCATATAACCTTCTAAAATATGAGCTCGCTCTTCGGCTTTTCTCAACTCAAATTGGGTACGGCGAACGACTACTTCATGACGGAATTTTACAAATTCAACAATCAAATCCTTCATATTTAAAATACGAGGACGGCCATTGACCAAGGCCACATTGTTGATACCAAATGAGGTTTGTAATTCAGTGAATTTATATAGTTGATTGATGATAACTTGAGCAATAGCATCTTTTTTCAAATCGACAACTAATCGCATCCCATCTCTATCACTTTCATCACGCACATCACTTACTCCTTCTATTACTTTTTCATTCACCAAATAAGCTATTTTCTGATGCAAAACAGCTTTATTTACCTGATAAGGCAATTCGTAAATGATAATACTTTCTCGATTATTCTTTCCTGTTTCAACATTGACTTTACCACGCACTACCACTCTACCACGACCCGTTTCAAAGCCTTGTTTTACACCTTCCATTCCATAAATAATACCTCCGGTTGGGAAATCAGGCGCTTTGATATACTTCATGATTTCTTCAATCGTCAAATCGCGATTGTCGATATAAGCACAAATAGCATCAATGGTTTCGCTCAAATTGTGAGGCACCATATTGGTAGCCATACCAACTGCAATACCAGATGCTCCATTCACAATCAATTGTGGAATACGAGTAGGCATTACGGTAGGCTCCTTCAACGTATCATCGAAGTTATTTTGAAAATCGACCGTTTCTTTATCAAGATCTTCGAGCATCGCTTCTGCAATACGTTGCAAACGAACCTCGGTATAACGCATAGCAGCCGGACTGTCGCCATCGACTGACCCGAAGTTACCCTGACCATCGATGAGCATATAACGCAAACTCCAAGGCTGCGCCATACGCACCATCGTATCGTATACACTACTATCGCCATGTGGGTGATATTTACCCAACACTTCTCCTACGATACGTGCTGATTTTTTATAAGGCTTGTTAAACGTATTTCCTAATTCGATCATACCAAATAACACACGTCGGTGTACTGGTTTCAAACCATCTCGTACATCGGGCAACGCTCTACCTACAATTACCGACATAGAATAGTCGATATAGCAGGATTTCATTTGCTCTTCAATGTTTACTTGAATGATTTTGTCTGACTGATTTTCGGGATTTAAGTCGTTGTCTAATGTTTCGTTGTCCATGGATAAAAATGAGGGTCAAATGTACGCAATTTTTCTGTTTAAATAGAACTAAAATAAGCCTTTGAGACAAAATAGTTATTCACATTTTAGGGACAAAAAGTGATCAGAAAAGTTGGAATTTTTGAATTAAAATGAATCCTATTTTGAGGAATCCAACAATGAATAAACCTCTGTATCACTAAATTTTTCATTGTAGAAATAATTTTCTTTAAAATAACCTTCTTTTACAAATGAATTTTTAAGCAAAATGCCTCTAGAGGCTTCATTCGAAGGATTAATACAGGCTTCGATTGAATGCAATTTCATATCATCAAAGCCATACCGAATTACTCGTTGAATGGCTTCATTCATGATTCCCTTTCGCCAATAGGCGGAATCCAACATGTATCCTATTTCGGAACGATAATTTTCGGGTTGACTTCTGTAAAAACCAATAGTCCCTAACAAACGATCTTCTCCTTTAAGGGTAATAGCCCAATTAATATCTTTATTTGTATCAATGATAGCATCGATTTTTTGTATAAAAAGCTCCGTTTCTTCAATATCCTTTTGCCTAGGCCGATCGATGTATTGCATCACATCTTCATTGTTGCGCAATGCATACAACACAGGCGCATCAGATAATACTAACCTTCGCAAAAGCAATCGTTCGGTTTCCAATACCGGAAATGGATTAAAATTAAATTCTAACATAACTTAAAGTTTATTCAACAGCATTACTCATAGGACTTTCATTGTGGAGTCGATCAAGCGCTGTTACCACATAAGAATATTTTTTACCATCGGCAATTTTATCTACAAAGCTATTTCCACGTGTAATGTCAACAAGACTCACCGATGATAAAATGATGGGTTCGTATAGTGCAAAACGATAAACAGCAAATTGCAAAGGCTCGTCCTGTGGATTATCAACCATCCATTGCAAAAGCTTGTAACCATCTCTCCCAATTGAAAGTTTAACTCTAGGAGCTGATGGCGCAATAGAATCTATCCATTTCATTTGTGGCAAAAGAGCTGGATGACTGTACAGTTCTTTGCTCATATAATAATTTATCCCGCACTTGTTTTTTATAAATGAATTGGCACTGTAAAATGCACTTCCATCTACATGGGTCGTGATACGAGTTAAATCAACCTGTGACTGTATCTCATCAAAACTTCTCCAACAGGCTTTGGCCGAAACTCCCACTTGATATAAGCCATGACCAATAAATAAATTTCGACCATAGGCATGCTGACTCCACCATTTGATTAAAGTAGTATAGTCAGCAGCACGATGGCCTCGTTCCCAATACAATTGAGGCAGGATATAATCGATCCAACCTTTTTTCATCCATAATAAAACATCGGCAAATAAATCATCGTAATTGGTTTGGCCGCCATTGGTCATACTCCCTTCTGGATCTTTGGAATAATTGCGCCATACACCAAATGGACTGATGCCAAATTTCACCCAAGCCTTTTCCTTTTTTATTTTTTTGCTAAGTGATTCTATCAATCGATTCACATTATCTCTGCGCCAATCATCTTTATTTGGAAAATTAGTTCCGTATTTGGCATACGATTTATAATCTGGAAATTCGACATGGGCTATGCGATAAGGGTAAAAATAATCGTCGAAATGAATGGCATCCACATCATAGCGTTTCACTACATCTACCACTATTTTGGTAAAATAATCTTGCACTTCAGGCAAGCCCGGATCGAAATAAAGTTTATCGCCATATTTCAAAAACCATTCCGGGTGACGATATGTAGCATGTTCGGGTGTATGTAAATTTTTAGTCGCATCGACCAATGCACGATAGGGATTAAACCACGCATGAAACTCCATACATCGCTTATGACATTCATCTACCATAAATGTCAATGGATCATAATAGGGTGATGGTGGCTGACCTTGTTTACCACTTAGGTATCGACTCCAGTTTTCGTAGGGCGAATCAAACAAAGCATCTGCTGCTGGTCGAATTTGTACAATCACGGCATTTAAACCATTCGATTTCATTTGATTGAGCAAATCAATGAATTCTTGTTTTTGAATGTCTGAACTCAATCCTTTCTGACTGGGCCAGTCAATATTGCCTACTGTAGCTACCCAAGCTGCCCTAAATTCCCTTTTGGGAATGTTATATTGAGCAAAACCTTGAATTGTAACACTTAACAAGAACCATAACGTGAACAATAATCTCATGCGTGTAAAGATATTTACAGATTTTAAAAAAAGTCATTTGTTCGAGTTAAATTTACAGCATGCGTTGGCTTTTGATTTGTTTACTTTTTTTATCGTTTCAGCTGAAGGCTGAAAAAGACAGTACCAAAAGCATTTCATTTGGGGTGAATTATTTGGGAGGCAAGGTCATTGTACATACGCCTAAAATACATATTGATCCTCCGCCCTATTCTCAAGCTATTTTATTTTCCTATTGCAAACAACATACAGGAACGAAAGATTGGCAACAACGA
Source organism: Bacteroidota bacterium (assembly GCA_947460175.1). Lineage (GTDB taxonomy): Bacteria > Bacteroidota > Bacteroidia > Chitinophagales > Chitinophagaceae > OLB11. Next base: position 16,140 of record CANHGW010000032.1, read on the forward strand.
TTTGGATTTCCGGAATCAGCCTTGAACCTTTCCTTTACGCATTATGGAAAAAAAGAATTGGGCAACGCTATTGGAATCTATCCTTCTATTCAGTTTAGGCTCATTTCTCAAAAAAATGCTTATTGGTACTTCAAGGTTGGCGGCGGTATAGGCATCGTGAGCAAATCGTGGAAGCGAATTCCGACCGAAGATTCTACCAACAATATATTAGGCAGCACATTGAATAACTTTACCATGATACAATCAGGTGTGCGATTTAAAGTTGCAAAAAACTGGACGTTTCAATCGGGCATACATTTTTTTCATATATCAAATGCCGCTTCTCGACAACCCAATTATGGCATCAATACCATTGGTGCTTTTATAGGGCTCAACTATCATCCTCTAGGTGTAGTGATGCAATTTGCAAAAAAAGAATTACCAAAAAACAAAAATCCATACAATATTGGTTTAAAAGCTACTCTAGCTTTTGCAGAAGCTAAAGCGGTTGATGGACCCTTGTATCCATATTATCATATTAGTTTATTCGGCTCTAAAATGTATCGGAACAAAAACAGGGCTATGCTAGGAATAGATGCTACCTATAGCGCTGAATTATATACCGCTTTTAAAAACAATTACAAATTTATAGGAACTGAAAAGCAACATGCCATTCGATATACTGTATTTGGTGCGCACGAATTTGTATTTGGAAAAATAGGACTTCCCTTGCAATATGGATTCTATTTGAACCGACCTACAGGCGGACGTAAGACCTATCAAAAATTGGGTATCAATTATCACTTTTATCACAATGACAACCACATTGTAAAAGATATATTCCTAATGACTCAATTGATAACCGAACTCGTGAATGCACAATATGCTGAGATAGGATTTGGTGTGATGCTTTAGAAAACACTAATCATCAGTACTCATGAAATCATCTAAATCACGACGTTGTTGCTTAGTAGGTCGCCCTACTTTACTGAGTCGCTTACCAGTGTAAAAGCTAGATGCGAGGGCTTGATTCGTTTGCTTATCTTCCTCTGGTGTGATATCGATATAATGCTTAATGGCTTCTTCGTATGATACTCGATTACTGATAATACCCGTAACACGTATCACCCATTTGCGTGCTTCTGTTTTTATGTCATATTCTTCATTCAACAGAACTGCTTTGGCAGGTTTGATTGATTCACCTTTCCATTTTACTTTACCACTTTCGCATGCAGCCGATGCCAACGATCGTGTTTTAAATACACGTATGGACCAGAGATATTTATCTATTCTTACTTTATCACTCATAGTCTTTTGCCTTTTCTATTGTCCAAAAATTTCACTGCCTTTCTACTTCCCATTGGAAATATCATTTCCATCATTTCGGTGTGAGAATGATAGGCTATCAATGGCATCACTCTCAATCGTGATTGTAGAAATGGTTTTAGTTTTTGTTCGCATTCATCCACCGACAAGGGTGTATTGATGTGCAATATCAACTCGTCCATCCCCATGTCATCAGAAGCAACTTCTACTACATATTCCTTTATTTCTCTTACTTGATTCAATAGTTCAAATACAGCAGGTGGATACAAGGTAGTTCCTTTGTATTTAATCATTTGTTGTTTGCGACCTGCTACCGGACTCAATCGTATGGTATGACGACCACAGGCACAAGGCTCATTGAAATAGCAACAGATATCGCCTGTACGATATCGAACAAGTGGCATTGCTTCAACACCCAATGTAGTAATGGTAACTTCGCCATATTCTCCTGCCTTTAATTGATTACCTTCATCATCCAATATCTCTAGTATAATTAATTCGGGATGATGATGGCCTCCATGCCCATATGCACATTCCGTAAATCCAGTTTGCATTTCGGTGGATGCATAGGTAGAATAAAGCTGCGCATTCCAATTTGAGTTGATATACTGTCCAAGGGAATTCAACTGAAAATCATCTTGTCGAATATTTTCACCAATACATAAAATCTTTTTAACAGGAAGTGCATTGATATCAATATGATAGGTAGCACAATATTCTATTAATTTGATAAGAAAAGATGGAACAGCAACTAAGGTGGTAGTATGTAAACGTTGGATTGTTTCTACTTGCAATGAAGGCAAACCAGGTCCTGTACGTATACTGGTAGCCCCTATTTCTTTGAGACCTAAGTAATAGGCTACACCTGCCATAAATTGCCGATCGAGGGTCAGCATAAGCTGTACAATATCCTTATTGGTTAATCCCATCAAGCCAAATGACAATGACTCATTGTAGGCTAATCGTTGGATATCCTTTTCGGTCATAGCTATAGTAACTGGGCTCCCCAAGGTACCAGAAGTCGCTGTATATTCTGCAATACGGGATTGGTCTACACAAATAAAATCAAGATTATTTAATTGCAAATCTTCTTTGGAGGTCGTTGGCAATTTTTGCAAATCAGCAATAGAATGAATACTAAGTATATCAACCTGATGTTGTGCAAACATTTTTTTATAAAAAGGAGAATATTGATTTACATAATGTAATACCTCGTTCAATTTTTGAAGTTGAAAAAGATGTTGTTCATCCAATGTTTTTAATTCAATAGTTGGGATATGCGTCATAGATTTTAATCAATTTTCGATAATGACATAAGCTATAGCATGGGTATCGGTATGTGAAATACTGACATGGATATTACCCAACTTTCGTTCTTCATATTCGACGAAGGCTTTGCCATTTAATTTTATACTTGGTTTTCCGTCTTCATCATTTACAGTTTCGATTTCGTGGAGTCGATGATTCCCAATAAATTTCAATCCAAATGCTTTCAGATAAGCTTCTTTCACAGCCCATCTTGCTGCAAAACTAACATAGGGCTTATGTTGTTTTTCGCAATAGGCAATTTCGACAGAAGAGAATACATGTTCTTTGAAGTATTCACTTCGTGTCAGTTTATCTTCTATTCGTTTGATTTCTACGATATCTGTACCTATGCCTGCTATCATGTTATTAAGAACTCAAAGATGCAATTTTAATTTTGAAGTCAATGTAATTTTTCAATTTTTTCATTGAGTTGCGCTCGTTCATTTTCAGTAGCAATCTCCAATGTCAATGCTTTTTGATACATCCATTTGGCACTATCTAATATACCGAGGCTTACATATACATCGCCTGCTATACGATAGGCGTCGTAGTACGTAGGATTTGAATGGACGATTTGCATGGGTGAAATAGGTTGATGATTTAGATGTTGTTGTTCCAATGAAAGATACGTTGTCAATTGCTTATACGAAGACGTATGAATAAAAGTATCTGCTTCAATCGTTAATGGTGATTGATACAATGGATTTCTAGCGGTTGAATTTAAAAAAACTTGATTTAAATCATAACAAATATAGGCTCCTTCTTGCCAAGGTGAAGTACTAACCCAAACCAATCTCTTTTTGGGTTCAAATATAATAGAATGATGGGCAATGAATTGGTTCATGGCTTTTTCATTGGTCAACCCAATATCTGTATTACCAAGTCCTTTGTAATCTCTCAATATAGTAGCAGCCTTTTGGGGCGTCAGGGGTTTATGCTGATTCATTAACTCAATCAATCGTTGATAACGATACACAGATGCACTTTTATTCATTTGCTCTTGATTGAGTTTTTGCAAGGCCAACGATTCGCCTTGATAATGATTGGTACAAAGTATTTGTTGTTGATTTGGATCGTATATATCCAACTCATCGGGTGTTTTTTCAATCACGACCGCTTTGTTATCTCTTGCTGAACTTATTAAAAAACTTTCGCTTACAAACATGGTTCGTTTACGAGCAATGGCAACAGCTTCATCGATGGTAGATGCATATTGAAGTATCTCGCGAGCCACCAAAGAAACTGGTGTAGCTGCACCAAAAGGAATGGCTGATTTATTAGCATTAATAGTAACCGTAAGGCCATTCAGGTTCATACCACTTACTACACCAGTAAATCCTCCCCAAATGACGGACATAAATGGAATCCCTTTTTCAGGTTTGTAAAAGGCAATGATTTTCTTTTTGGCGAATTCATCCCCTACATAAAAATCAAAATTTCGACCAACGATTAATTCACTATCAACTGAATTGCCATTCCATGTAGCAAAAGAAGTACATCCTACCAACATCATATTGGCTAAAGCATGACCGATATCATGCGCTGCATGATAATTCAGTTGACGAGAATAATTAGTTCCAATCCAATTGAATTCAGGTGAAGCTGAGTTAGAAATCCCATAGATTTCTTGTTGATATTCATCAATTACATAATCGCTTAAATCGCGATTCATAAATCCAACAATGTAACGCAGAAACTTTAGATATGACTCCGAAGGAATCATTCGTTTTATTTCATTAGTAAAAGCTTTCTCCTGTGCAAATAATAATTCATTGGCTAACTTACCATAGATTACTCCACGTTCGTAGGGTTTCCCTTCGAGATACATTTCGTACAGCCCATATTTATTTTGTTGCAACCAATTGTTTCCTAATGAATATGAATTACTATCTGATTCTACCCTAGAAACATTATCAATCGAACTATCTAATATTTTGGGCGGTTCGATATCCCTTACTGAATAAACATATATTCCAAAGCAGGCAATCAACACGGCCATTACCAACAAGAATAGGAGAAATCGTTTGAGTATTTTTTTTATTCTTACCACAAGTGTACAAAGATAAACTTAAAGTGGTATAATTTGTATTTCAAGAATCAAACAGCATTCAATTAGAATTTAAAAAGTAACATAAAAAACATTGAATAATTACATGTAAAAGCACACCAAGTAAAAAAGTCTTTGTGTTTACTTTTTGCCTTGACGCAAAAAGTAACAAAAAAGTCAAGACTGTTTTAAAAAGGCCTCATCCTGAATTTGCTACATCTTTACGGATTATCATTAATAATTTTAAATAAACCCTATTCAAAATCAGGATATAATAGATACTTTTTCCTTATCTTTTTAAATTTCGTTAAGCCTGCAGCCCAGCTTTTTCGAATATCCGCATCAGATTTATTCTGCATCAATTGTGATTTTAAGGTTGCAGTGCCTGCCAATTTTTCAAAAAACGAATTAAAAAACGTTGGCTTGTCTTTACACAATGAATAGGCATTTCGAATAAAGGATAAATTCATTTTTCCTTCAGTAATTTTCAAAATATCTTTTGGCGATAAACGCAAATCGGCCCCGTAGCATGTTTTATTTTCAAAAGGAGGATTCTTAGCACCTTCTTTACTAACTGGCTTAAATGAAAAGCCGTTGTCTTTAAAATCGGGATGCCCCCACACTTCAAAAGGCGTTTCAGTGCCGCGGCCTACACTTACAATCGTTCCTTCAAATAGACATAAAGATGGATATAATAATACGGCTGATGGTGATTTCAAATTAGGAGAAGGCGGGATAGGCAAGTTATATAACATGGAATGATTGTATTGTTTACAAGCTATCACTTTCAACGAACATTTTTTCTTATTAGCAAGCCATCCTTCACCATTGAGCATTTGGGCATACTCTCCTACTGTCATACCATGTACTACAGGAATGGATTGCATACCTACAAACGACTTGTATTTAGGCTCCAATACAGGGCCATCCACATAGAAGCCATTCGGGTTAGGACGATCAAGCACAAGTAGTGGAACATTCGCTTCTGCACAGGCCTCCATCATATATTGCAAAGAAGATATGTACGTATAAAAACGTGCGCCTACGTCTTGAATATCAAAAATGACGTATTCAATGCCTTGCATACTCTCCTTGCTTGGTTTTTTATTGGCGCCATACATTGAGGTAATCGTAATTCCTGTTTTTACATCCACGCCATTCTTCACTTTCTCACCAGCATCGGCTGTACCTCTAAAACCATGTTCAGGTGCAAATATTTTGACAATATCAATCCCACTCGCAATCAAGGTATCAACAAGATGGGTTTTCTTAATCACAGAAGTTTGATTTACCAACAATGCAACCTTCTTTCCTTTTAATAATGGCAAATAAGTATCTAACTGTTCGGCACCAGTGATGATTTTATTGGAATATTGTTGGGCTTGTCCTAATTGAATAAAACAAGTCAAAAAAAGCAACATGAATATTTTTTGCATGTGGCAAAAATAAGAAGGAATCATTAAAGCAGAATTTAATAAGCAATATAATATTATAACCAAACCAATGCAGCTGCACCTAATATAGCTGCATCAGTCTCTTTCAATTCTGATGGTAATAACTTTACCTTTCCTTTGTAAATTTTCAATAGATTTTCTTCCATATATTGATGTGTTGGATCAAAAATAAATTTTCCTGCTTGAGCTAAACCTCCAAACAAAATAATTGCTTCAGGGCTTGTAATGGCTATTGCATCTGCTAAAACTTGACCTAAAATTTTTCCAGTAAAATCAAAAATTTCCAATGCAATTTTATCCCCTTTTAAAGCAGCATCATAAATATCTTTTGATGTAATTGTATCAATTGTCCTTAATATACTGTATGTATTATTTGTTTCTAAAATTTCATTGGCAGTTCTAACAATTCCAGTAGCCGAAGAATAAGTTTCCAAACAACCTTTACGACCACAACCGCACATTCGTCCATCTCTCACTGCAATCACATGACCTAATTCACCTGCAAAACCATCATGACCATATATAATGTTGCCGTTTGCAACAAATCCACTTCCAACGCCAGTTCCCAACGTAACCATGATGAAATCATTCATTCCTTTGGCAGCACCATACATCATCTCGCCAATTGCAGCCGCATTTGCGTCATTGGTCACTATAGATTCTAACTTAAATTTATCTCTAAATAATTTTGCTAATGGGATGACACCCTTCCAAATTAAATTTGGAGCAAATTCAATAGAGCCATTGTAGTAATTACCATTTGGCGCTCCTAACCCAATCCCTTTAAAATTATTAATGCCTAGTATATCAAGTTGAGGAATCAATAAATGATAACAAGCTTCCACAAAATTTTCAACATTTGGATAATCTTGAGTTTTAAGTTTTGCTTCAAATTGAATCTTACCCAATTTATCAACAATACCCATTACAGAATTCGTTCCACCTATATCTATACCAATACTAAATTGCATAATTAAATCTATAATTGATTAATGAGCTTGAGTTGTATTGGCATCATAATCTATACCTTGTTTTTGCAAAATACGTTTTACTTGATAACCATACCACGCTAAAAACAAAAAGCAAACAACAGCAACCCAATAAGATTGCTGAATACCAATAGCATCTGAAAGTTTTCCTTGCAATGGCGGAATAATAGCACCTCCAACGATCATCATGATCAACAAAGACGAACCTTGAGTGGTATATTTACCAAGGCCAGCAATTGCTAAATTAAATATGCAAGGCCACATCACACTGCAAAACAAACCTGCACTCATAAAAGAATAAAGTGCAATATCTCCAGAAGTAAACAATCCAACAAGCATCATAATAGTTGCAGACAATCCGAATAATATCATTGTTTTAGCAGGTTTTTCTTGCGCTAAAAAATTGGCCACAATAAATAACACAATCCAAATACTATAAATGTATAAATCACTTACATTACCCTCTCTTATAAAATTAAAAAACAATACCACAGCAAAGGCAATAAAAGGAACAATAATATTTAATAACTTTTTAGTTTGCTCACTAAAATTAAAAACACTCATTGAACCAGTCCATCTTCCAATCATCAAACTACCCCAATAAAGTGAAATATATTTTGCAATTTGGGTGTGATCAATACCTTTGATAGAAGAATTTTCTAACAAAGCCCCCAAATTACTTCCTACAGAAACTTCAACACCTACATATATAAAAATAGCAATCATTCCTAACACTAATTGTGGATATTGCAAAGCCCCCAAACTTTTTTCTTGATCCTCTTCATTTTTGGGAGATGGCAATTTAGAATAGGCTAAGAAAGCTGCCAACGCTAATAAAACAGCACTTAAAATGATAAATGGCATTTTCAATGCGTCTATTCCTATATCAACAACAGCCTCAGATCTTGCAGAACCAAACAATGCAAAACCAAAAATAACTGGACCTAATGATGTTCCTAACGAATTTATACTACCTGCTAAATTTAATCGAAATGACCCTTTAGCTGGATCACCTAAATTAATCACAAATGGATTTGCTACAATTTGTAATAAAGAAAATCCAAAGGCGATTACAAACAATCCTACCAGAAAAAACATATATTGGTTATACGAAACTGCTGGTACAAATAACAATGCACCAATAGCGGAAATAATTAAGCCTAAAACGAGTCCCTTTTTCATGCCATATTTATTAAATGGATCTCCAAAAGCTCTGCTTATAAAAAAGTATATTATCGAACCAACGCCATATGCCAAAAAGAAGGCAGTATCTACCAATTGAGATTCAAATTGAGAAAGTGTAAAATGTTTTTTTAACATTGGAATTAATACCCCATTGCTTGCAGCAACGAACCCCCAAAAAAAGAATACAGAAATGATTGTTGCTAAGGCCGAATTATTTGATACCGATTTTTGTTGTTCCATATTTTTGTTTAAACGATAAATATAATATTAAATAATTAATCGAATGCAATGACACATAGCAAATCTTAAGAATCAACTGTATTGTAAGAAGTAAAAATGAAGAAACGAAATATGAAAAATAGAACCTAACTATTCTTAAAGATTCACACTAAATGTTTGATTGACTATCAACTTGGGAAGTTAATTTTCGAAATCTACCATCCACTTGCTAATACCTCAGCAATATGCATGGTTTTAAGATTCAAACCTGCATGTTTGATATAACCCTCAATATGCATGAGACAAGATATATCAGTCGAAATCATATAGTCTGCTTTTTGCTCTAGTGCACTATTTACTTTCGTCATTGCCATGCCAATAGAAATAGGCTCATATTTCACAGCGAATGTACCTCCAAAACCACAACAGGTTTCACATTCTTTCATTTCGCGCAACTCAAGCCCTTTTACATTGGCTAGTAACTGACGAGGTGTAGATTTGATGCCACATTCGCGCAATGCACCACATGCATCGTGATAAGTTGCAATACCATTCAACTCGGCACCCAAATTATCTACTTTCAACACATTGACTAAAAACTCAGTTAATTCAAATGAGCGGGCTGTCACTTTTTTGGCATCATTGTGATAGGATGAGTTATCAAATATCTCTTCGAAACATCCCCTTACATAACCGATACATGAACCACTAGGAGATACAATAATTTCTTCGCCTGAAAAATCTTCGATAAACTTCTCACTTACCGCTCGCGCTTCGTTCATAAAACCAGCATTGTATGCAGGTTGTCCACAACAAGTTTGTTTTGGATTATATGAAACTGTACAACCCACTTTTTCCAACACTTTGACCATATTCATGCCTACATCTGGAAACAATTGATCTACAAAACACGGTATAAAAAGTTGTACTTTCATGTGAGTCTATTTTATTTGTTGTTCGAAAATTGTTTTTGGATCGAAATCATCTTTAAGGCAGCCATGGCAGCTTCCTCGCCTTTATGCCCGTGTTTGCCACCAATACGATCCAATGCCTGCTCTTCATTATTTACAGTTAACACCCCAAATATGACAGGGCTATTCAATTGAATATTCAATTCACTAATGCCATGTGTTACTGATTGACATACATAATCGAAATGAGGCGTCTCTCCACGTATTACACATCCAAATGCGATGTAAGCATCAGCACCTTTGAGTAAGGCATGCTGACGAATAGCAAACGGAATTTCAACACATCCAGGTACTTTATAAACTGAAACTATAACTTCAGGGTATTGAGACAAAATACGCTGAGCACCTTCTACTAATTCGTGAATAATTTTATCATTCCATTCGGTACAAATAAGAACAACCTGCGAAGTATAAACTTGCAGGTTGTCAGTAGTATATAATAAATTAGTATCTTGCTGAGTAGCCATATTGACTAAGGATTAAAATCACCTAAACGTGCAAGATTTTTATCAATTGTTCTTGCTTGTTGACTCATAGGAAAACGATCCTTGATTTTGCGATACATCTTAATAGCTTCAGCTGGATTATTTTTAATTTCATAAGCCATACCTGCTCTTTCCAGATAAATAGGGGCAAGAAATAAATTATCTTCATTGGAAGCAGCATCAAGATAAGCTTTAATAGCATCATCCGTTTTATTTTGTTCCATCAAAGCATCACCCAATGAGCCTTTTGCAACATCAGCTACCATTGTTCCTTTGCCATTAAAATCTTTCAAATATTTTTCTGCTTTTGCAAAATCTCCCATTTTTAAATAACAAATACCTGCATAATATTTTGATAAATTTGCTGCTGGTGTACCACTGTATTTATCAATGATTTTTACAAACCCAAGTTTATCGCCATCACCATTCAATGCCCAATTAAGCGAGTCCATTCCAAAGTAAGTTTGGGCACGAAAAATGGCATCATTAGATTTTTCAATACGTGGCGCTTTGTAAAATTTGTCGTAAGCGAAATAACCTAATACAACAGCCAATACACCAATAACAACGTTATTGATCATTTTATGATTATCCTGATACCAATGTTCTACCCCTTTTAGCTTCTCTTCTGCTGATGGAATATCATCTACCTCTGTAGCTCCGACTACTTTTCTAGAAGCTGTATATTGATCGTGTTTTGCCATTTTTATATTAAAATTTTTTTAATAGGTTTTTTATAAATGAATGCAAAAGTAATGAAAAAGTTGAATTTAATCGAATTGAGATGAAATTAATTTGCCTGATTCATTGAATTCAATCAAATTAATCCCCCTTAGCATGTTATTAATTGAATAGAATGGCCAGAACCCTCCTTGCATTTTTCCACGAGTCTGTGAATAACATATTCCGTCAGATTTGAGTCCTAATAGATACATTTGTTCGTATAGATTTGAAAAAAAGGTAAAAATGGCAATGAATAAGGCGCTGACAGATTATGATGAAAGTTCGATACGATCGCTCGATTGGCGTGAGCATATACGCCTACGTCCGGGTATGTATATTGGCAAACTGGGTGATGGAAGTAGTTTAGATGATGGTATTTATGTATTACTCAAGGAAGTCATTGACAACTGTATCGATGAGCATACCATGGGACATGGGAAACAGGTAGATATTACCATTAAAAATGGCGAAGTCATCATACGTGACTATGGTCGTGGAATCCCATTGGGCAAGGTAGTCGATGTAGTAAGTAAAATCAACACGGGGGCAAAGTATGATAGCAATGTCTTTCAGAAATCGGTAGGATTGAACGGTGTAGGTACCAAAGCTGTCAATGCATTGAGTAATATCTTTAAAGTAAGAAGTTTTCGCGAGGGCAAAATGAAATTGGCCGAATTTGAACGTGGTAATTTAATCAAAGAACATAAAGAAGTAGCTACCACTGAAAGTAATGGGACCGAAATATTTTTCATTCCGGATGATACCGTATTCAAACATTATAAATTTATAGATGAGTATATTGAAAATCAAATTTGGAATTATTGTTACCTCAATGCTGGATTAATTATCAATTATAATGGCAAAAAATATGTATCAAAAAATGGATTGTTGGATTTGCTCGAACGTAAAACAAACCCTGATGAAATTAGATACCCTATCATACAATTAAAAGGCAATGATGTTGATATCGCCTTTACACATAGTGGTGATTATGGTGAAGAAATCTATTCCTTTGTGAATGGCCAACATACTACCCAAGGCGGAACGCATCAACAAGCCTTCAGAGAGGCTTTTGTAAAAACCATTCGAGATTATTTCAAGAAAGATTACGAAGCGAGTGATATACGTCAAAGTATTGTTGCAGCGGTAAGTGTGCGAGTGGTAGAACCTGTTTTTGAAAGTCAAACAAAGACAAAATTAGGTAGCATCAATATGGATGTAAAGGGACCTTCTGTTAAAAGTTTCATGATGGATTTTTTAACCAAGGAACTCGACAACTTTCTACATCGCAATACGCAAGTAGCAGAAGCACTTAAAAAAAGAATTGAACAAAGTGAGCATGAGCGAAAAGAGTTAAGTGGCATTAAAAAAATAGCCAATGAACGTGCTAAAAAAGCCAATGTTCATAATAAAAAACTACGCGATTGTAAGTTTCATCTTGATGATACATTTGAAGGCAAAAACAAATCTGAGAATGAAATAAAAAAATTGGAATCCACAATATTCATCACCGAAGGTGATAGTGCTAGTGGATCCATTACCAAATCGCGCAATGTAGAAACGCAAGCCGTTTTCAGTCTGAAAGGGAAACCACTCAACTGCTATGGCATGAGTAAAAAAATAGTGTACGAAAACGAAGAAATGAATCTGCTTCAACATGCACTTAATATAGAGCAAAGTATTGAAGGACTACGTTATAACAATATTGTGATTGCGACTGATGCCGATGTGGATGGTATGCATATTCGATTATTGATTATGACGTTTTTCCTGCAGTTTTTTCCCGATTTGATACGCAATGCTCATGTGTATATTTTAGAAACCCCTCTTTTTCGTGTAAGAGACAAAAAAGAAACTATCTATTGCTACAGTGAAAGGGAAAAACAAGATGCTGTAAAAAAACTTACAGGCAAGCCTGAAATAACACGATTCAAAGGATTAGGTGAGATTTCTCCAAGTGAATTTGCTGGATTCATTGGTGAAGATATACGCAAAGTGCCTGTATTGCTTTCGGGCGATGCGCATATTCAAAAATTATTAGAATACTATATGGGTAAAAATACCCCACAACGACAAGAGTTTATTATCGATAATTTACGATTGGAAATAGATACAGTCGATGAAATACTAAATTAGAATTTACAAACTATGATACATTTAATAGCAGGAGAAGAAGGAGCAAAAAATTTAGAAGCAGCCTTTGAATTGGATGAAAACCTCAAAGGTGAAATAATCATTTTAAAAGATAATCTTTCCACTGGTCCAATCGTACTTGAAGACGAACAAAATTTCAATACAATTCGTACGAACTACTGGCGCAAATTACATCGCAATGATGAACTAGAAATGATTGACGAAAATACAATCAAACTTTTAATCGTGCGTGCAGTAAGAGAGGAAGAACCTATTTGCTTTTGGATGGCCCCTAACTCAACTGATGTTACTGCTTACTTTTGGATATTGCCTTATTTCAAGCCGCACCCAGAATTATTACATACGATTAATATTATTGGACTTCCATTTTTAAATGAAAAAGGGCAATTGTTCTACCCTACTCATTTTTCACAAATCCCTGCCAAAGAATTTTTGAAAACAAAACGATTGCTAAAAGAAGTAACACCTGCTGAGTATGAAACCGAAGGAGATGAATGGCAACGATTACAACAAGAAAACACATGGGTTAGGATATACGAAGGTGGTAAAAAAATAACATCGAAAAATGAATCTTTTTTTGACACACTCATCAAATCTGTTACCACTACAGAATTTCAAAAAGCCAGTAAAATTGTACATGAAGCTGTGAAAAAAAATACACACTTCCCACCACCATCTTTTATCGAATGGCGTATACGTGAAATGGTCCTAAACAATGAAATGGGTAGTCAGGGTGATATGACCAAAGCTAGTAAAGACTTTGAAGTAAAGAAAGTAGGTGACGCTATTGTAAATGAAGAAGCTATCGTGGAAGCTTAATCTAACACACTATTTTATTATCACTTTTTGAACTGTAGACAGTTTACCTACTTTTAGCTGCACTGTGTAAAGCCCCGAAGTCAATTCACTTAAATCAATATTTCGTTGATCATTGGTCATGAATTGTATCGACTTCACTATTCGACCAGTTAAGTCGCTCATAGTAATCGTTGCAGGTTGATTCGCTATCTGTTGGATAAATTCGAAGTACAACAAATCATTGGTAGGATTTGGATAAAATACAACATTCAATTTTTCACTTGTAATATCATTTGTATTGATCGCGACATTAAGGACTTGTTTAAAATAATTCAGACCACCCAATTTATTCCCAACCACCATATCAAAATATCCATCCCCATCCAAATCGGCAATAGCGGGAACACTTCGATTAGCTGTTTGAATGAAAGAATAATTTGAATCTACCTTCGTAAAATTACCCCAGTTATTGACAAAATT
>CANHGW010000033.1 GCA_947460175.1 Bacteroidota bacterium
ATGTTCGAGTCCTTTAATCATCTAGAGTCCAAAATTACACTTATTCGGCTATTATAAAACTGAATATGTTTTTAAATTTAAAAAAAATGAGTGTTGACCGTTTATTTATCAAAAAAATACATACCTTCGCGTTCCTTAATAATTTTTTAATCACAAACTAAAATAATTTCTATTATTTATGTCAGTAAAAATCAGACTTCAACGTCATGGCGCTAAGAAACGCCCATTTTATTTCATCGTAGTTGCTAATTCAACGTCACGTCGCGATGGTAAATTTATCGAAAAACTAGGTACTTACAATCCATTGACTGTTCCTGCTACTATCCAAGTAAACAGAGAAAGAGCATTGCATTGGTTAAGCCGTGGTGCAGAACCTACTCACACAGTAAACCGTATCCTTTCTTTCAAAGGAGTTAATTACATGAAGCATTTAATGCGTGGTGTAAAATTAGGTTTATTTGATGAAGCAACTGCAATGCAAAAATTTGAAACATGGAATGCTTCTCACGAAGTATTGGTTGCAGAGCGTCAAGAATCTCATAAAAAATCGAAAGCAGCTTCAAAAATTCAACCAATTATCAAAAAGGTAGAAGAAGTAGTAGCAGCACCTGTAGCTGAAGAAGCTCCAGCGGTTGAAGAAGCTCCAGTAGCTGAAGCACCTGTAGCTGAAACTCCTGCGGTTGAAGAAACTCCTGTTGCTGAAGCACCTGCTACTGAAACAGAAGCACCATCAGCTGAATAAGATTTCAAACACTTTTAACGATATTAAATCCCACCAATTATGGTGGGATTTTTTTTACGAATTATTTAATCAATCGAATTCAATATACTCAATAAAAAAATAAATCCCGTCATTTGACGGGATTTATAAAATTATAAACTAAAATTATAATTAGTTGATTTCCAAAGTTTTAACTTCAACTGTCTTAACCTCTGCTTTAGGTATATTTACATGCAATACCCCATTTTCATATTTAGCTGTAACCCCTTCAGCATTCAATTTATCGTTGAGTGTAAACGAGCGTTTGAATGAATTCATTGAAAATTCTTTGCGAATATACTTGTCAGTTTTTTCTTCGCTCGATTCTTTCTTCTCATAAGAAACAGTCAACAAGTCTTTTTCAATTGCAATTTTAAAATCTTCTTTTTTCATTCCTGGTGCAATTACTTCCAAAGCATACGACTTCTCAGACTCAACGATATTGACCGCAGGACGGCTATACTGTGCTGGTGTTTGAAAATCATCTGTCATAAATTTGTCCATAAGATTAAAGAATCCTGGAACAAGTGCGTTGTTTTTTACTTTCATGTGTGTCATAGTATTTATTTTTTTGTTTGGTATACTCTAATCAAGTTATATACCATTCGAAAAATACAGCCATTATGTCTACTTTTTTAAAAATTTACTGACATAGTTGCCGATTTCTTATAATCAAATGATCAGTTTAGTCAGGCAACCACTTATTTCGATCGCTTTGGATTCAATTTGCTATGACTATGACTATATAAAAAATAAATAACTAATCCAACTACTAACCATATTATAAACCTCAACCAGTTGGTATAACTTTCTTGCGCCATCAAGTAAAAACAACTCACTAAGCCCAAAACTGGTATTAAAGAGAAATTCCGGATAAATGAAAGTACAGCAACTATCAATATTACAATCCAGAACAAAAGCATAGGCAAGCCTTCGAGTGTGAACAAAGAAGCAAAATGCGATGGACTATATACCAACAACAATATCACAGCCAATAGAAACAACGCCGGGACAATATATTTTCCACTCAAATAAGGTACGTTGAATTTAGAAACAGGCTTATCGGGCATTTCATGCAAAACCAATATACCAGCACAAACGAGTACAAAAGCAAATAAAGTCCCTATACTCGTGAGCGAAATCACTACATCCAAATTAAGAAACAAGGCAGGAACTGCAACGACAATACCAGTCAATATAGTAGAAAAAGATGGCGTCTTGTATTTAGGATGAATCTTTGAAAATATTTTTGGTAATAAACCATCACGACTCATACTCATCCATATACGTGGTTGCCCCATTTGAAATACCAACAATACACTTGCGGTTGCTATAATAGCACTTACAGCAATAATACCTGCAAGCCAAGGCATACCTCGTTCTTCAAATATCAAGGCCAAGGGATCACCCACATTGAGCTTGGTATAGGATACCATTCCCGTAAGTACCAAAGCCAGTAAAACGTAAAGAATTGTACAAATAATCAATGCATTAATCATCCCTTTGGGTAAATCACGTTGCGGATCTTTACATTCTTCGGCAGTGGTAGAAATAGCATCAAATCCAATATACGCAAAGAATACAGCCGAAACACCCTTGAGAATACCCGTGAGCCCATTTGGTGCAAAAGGGCTCCAATTTTCGGGTTGAACATAATAACCTCCTACAACAATGACCATAAAAATGATCACTAACTTAAAAATCACCATCATATTACTCATTTTGCGACTTTCGTGAATCCCTACAAATACGACTGCTGTTATCAATGCTACAATGGCAAAAGCCGGCAAATCCATGATTAGTTTGAGCGAACCCAATGAAGGCGCATTGTTCCAAGCATGATATTTATCAAGAAGTGATGAGTCCATAGAAGTCAATGCAGTACCTTCAGCAAGTAATTTTTTCACTTCATCAAATCCATGATGAGCTGTAGAAAAATCCATGGTCAACCATCGAGGTATGATGAGACCTGCCTGATCGGTGAGATGAGTAAAATAATCGCTCCAGGAGATAGCCACTGCAATATTGCCTATGGCATATTCCATGAGCAAATCCCAACCAATAATCCATGCGAAAATTTCTCCAAAAGCCACATAAGCATAGGTGTAAGCACTGCCTGATACAGGCACTGTACTAGCAAACTCTGCATAACAAAGGGCCGCAAAACCACAGGCCATGGCAGTGAATAAATATAAAAAAATAACAGCAGGCCCACCATCAAAACATGCCTTACCAATGCTACTAAATATACCAGCACCAATGATTGCTGCTATTCCAAAGAAAGTAAGATCTCTTACTCCTAACACTTTATGCATAGGTATATGCTCACTATCTCCATAACCCGATTCAGCATCGGCCAGTATCCGTTGTATATTCTTTTTTCTAAATAATGAATTCATAGTATCATTTTGAAGGTTTGAATTTACTATCAAAAAACTGAATTCCAATACTATCTTTGAATCAATGAAAAAGGATCATTTTAAAATCGAAGAAAAAAATGGAGCTCAACTCATTTATGACCCTTTTAGAAAAAAACAAGTTGTTTTAACGCCCGAAGAATGGGTGCGTCAGCAAATATTGGATTATTTGGTCACTGAAAAAAAATATCCAGCATCCATGATTTCTGTGGAAAAACAAATCAAAGTAGGCAATTTAAACAAGCGATACGATGTATTGATATACCAAAAAGAGACTCCTTGGATGATCATTGAATGTAAAGAAGAAAATGAAGTGTTGAATGATAAAGCATTGCATCAACTCTTGTCCTATAACTCAATATTAAAAGTTTCATTTTTAGTTATTACCAATGGACATCAATTGCATTGTTACGATGTGACAAATTCAACATGGAATAATTCATTTCCAGCTTATTTATAAACCAAATTTATCCAACATATAAAAACCAATGAATTGAGAATTGATTGGATTCATTACCTTTGCACAAAAATAAATAAACATGTACCCAGCAGAATTAGTCTTGCCTATGAAGGCAGAATTGACCAACCAAGGATTTGAAGATTTAAATACCCCAGAATTAGTAGATATAGCCCTTGCAAAACCAGGCACTACATTGCTTGTATTAAATTCGGTATGTGGATGTAGCGCCGGCACAGCTCGTCCAGGTGTAGTAATGGCAGTTCAAAATGCTGGTTTAAAGCCTGATCATTTGGCTACAACCTTTGCAGGCTTTGATTCAGACGCTGTAAAACAAGCTCGTACTTATTTATTGCCTTATCCCCCATCTTCACCTTGTATTGCTTTATTGAAAGATGGACAGTTAGTTCATATGATTGAGCGTCACATGATAGAAGGGCGTCCAGCTCAAATGATTGCGGCTAATTTGGTAGAAGCATTTAATCAATACTGTTAAACCTTATTAAATAGAATTATTTCTTGCTTATTCTTTTCTCAAAGTAGAAAAGTACTACTTACTTTTACGCCTAAGACTAGATTAATTACAACTAACTAAAGCGTTATGTATCCTGATTTTTATAATTTATTAAAAGATTTGTTTGGCATCAATTTGCCTGCATTAAGCCTTCTCAAAACCTTTGGTTTTTTGGTAGCCATCGGTTTTTTGGCTGGAGGCTATGTTATTTATCTTGAGCTCAAACGCAAAGAAGATGAAGGCAAAATAGGTTTTACAATTCACGACGAAGTAATCGGAAAGCCCGCAGGACTGATGGATTATCTAGCCAATGGGCTTATTGGTTTTGTCATTGGTTTCAAATTACTTGGAATGTTTTACGAATGGAAAATTGCCTCACCCGATCCGATGAGTTATCTATTTTCAACTCATGGTAATATTCTATTTGGGATGTTGGTCGCTATTGCTGCTATTGTAATGAAATATCTTTCTGTAAAAAAAGATGGATCCCAAGGTGTAAAAACACGAAAAGTAAAAACCTATCCTCATAATCGCGTGGGCGATGTTGCAGTCATAGCAGCAATAGGAGGTTTTGCTGGTGCAAAAATTTTCAATGCATTCGAAACATGGGAAGATTTCATTCAAGATCCATTGGGTAGTTTACTATCAAGTAGCGGACTGACATTCTATGGAGGATTAATAGTAGCAACATTAGCATTATGGTATTATGCTCGGAAAATAAAATTAGACTTCAGGTATTTATGTGACGCAGCTGCTCCAGCTTTAATCCTTGCCTATGGCATTGGCCGTTTAGGTTGTCAAGTTAGTGGAGATGGCGATTGGGGCATTTACAATTCTGCGTATATGACTGATACCAGTGGCCATGTAGTAAAAGCTGTACAACCTTTCGACCATACACTAGTTCAATATCAACAACATATCAATCGTCATTTTGAGCCAGGGAGCGAAATACCACATAAATCAATCACCGCATTTGCGGGATTACCTGTTTGGTTATTTGCCTATAATTATCCCAAAAATGTAAATAATGTAGGCGTAGAATTGCCCAATTGTGAAGGTGATTATTGCTCAGTATTGCCCATGCCAGTATTCCCTACCCCATTGTATGAATTTGCAATGGCGCTTGTAATTTTTCTATTTTTATGGGGAATTCGAAAACGATTCTCAACACCATTGAGTATGTTTTCAATTTACCTTATTTTCAATGGAATTGAACGATTTTTGATAGAACAAATTAGAGTCAATTACAAATATGATTGGGGCTTTATAAAGCCTACTCAAGCCGAAATCATAGCAGTTTGTATTGTACTTTTTGGTATACTATTATTTGCTACACGTACTAAAATTGATCGTTTGATCTCAAGTCCTACGCCAAATGATGTGGCAGTCTAAAAGTCACCTTTAAACATTAATAAGATTTCTTCTTTTCTATTTCTACTTACAGGAATAGAAGAACCATCAATCATAATTAAAAAGCCACCATCCTTTTTGCTATATTGCTGAATATACTTAGAATTGATTATATAGGATTGATGTGGACGAATGAAACCCATTGGTGTTAGAATATCTTCAAAATAACGAATGGTTTTGGAAGCAATGACCTTTTCTCCATTTTTAAGATTCAAGGTAGTATAGTTATCATTACTATGGCAAGATATAATTTCATGGTGGTCGTAAAATAATATCTTATCTTGAAATCCAACTGCAATTTTTGAATGTGTCGTTGCTGCTGGCGTTGCTTGATTCTGGGTTGGAATATTATATTGTTGCAGCAAATTGGAAAGTTGTTGCTGAACAGTTTTATCATTTCGTTGTTTGCGAAATTTTTCAATTGCATTTTTAAGTAAGTCTTCATCAATTGGTTTTAACAAATAATCTAACGCAGATAACTTAATAGCTGTGATAGCATATTGATCAAAGGCTGTAGTAAAAATGACATTGAACGGATGATGATCAAGATTTGCTAGCAAATCAATCCCTGTTAAAAAAGGCATTTGTATGTCCAAAAAGACTAAATCGACTTGATTCGTTTTAAGATATTCTAGGGCTTTCTTAGAGGAAGTAAAGGTTGCAGCAATCGTTAAATCATCAAAATTTTTTTTGATAAGAATTTCTAATACTTCAACACAGTTTAATTCGTCGTCAACAATAATAACATTATACATAGCTTATTAATTTAATTTAATTGATTCTTCTACAAACAATTTAGCAGGTATTACAATCATAATTCGAGTTCCTATAGGTTCATCCAAATGATCAAACAAATCAATGACATCAACTTTAGCAATTTGCGTGCCACCGGTATTCATTAATCTCAATCTATTTTCGCCAATTTTCATACCAAATGACTTATGGTCTTTAGGTCGTTGCTCTAATGCCTTAGCGGCTGCCCTGCCAATACCATTATCATCAATATAAATAGCAATTGAATGATTGGAATTTCGCGAAATGGTAATTTCAATTTTCTTATCACCTTCCTTATGAAGTAATCCATGCCAAATGGCATTTTCTACATAGGGTTGCAAAAGTAAGGATGGGATTTTAATAACTGAAGTATTTATTTCATCGTTAATAATAATTGAAGATGAGAATTGATTATTAAACCGCATTCCTTCAATTAGCATATACAATTCAATAGTTTGTAATTCCTCTTGTAGACTTACAAATGGACTTGAAGAATTGTTTAATATATTTCGTACAAGTTGAGAGAATTTAATTAAATATTTAGAAGCCTTGTCGGTATCATTTTTAAGAATAAAATTATTAATTGAATTCAATGAATTAAATAAAAAGTGAGGATTGATTTGCGCACGCAATGCTTTCATTTCCACTTCAGCTAAATCCTTATTGTATTGAATGCGAATGCGTTCTTTTTCCATAATTTGCTTCATTCGATAGCGATAAATAGCGTAAATGATATACGCAATTATTGCTATAACAGCTACTATAAACCACCAAGTGCGATAAAAAGGAGTTGCAATGTGAATCTTCAAGGACCTATATTGATCACCCCAATCACCATAACTGCTCGATGCCCTAACCTGAAATTCATAGACCCCAGAATTCAAATTTGTATAGGAAACATAATTTCGATTATTTGCATTGATCCATGTATTGTCATATCCTATTAATCGATACTGATAACGCGTTTTGCCAGGTATTGTAAATCCAAGTGTATTAAAACTAAGTGAAATTGCATTTTCATAATGTTTCAAATAAACTTCATCAATATAAGAGATGATAGTATCTGAATTAAAAGGATTTTCAAATATTTTCAATTCCGAAATATAGACTTTTGGCATTTGAGGGTTTGTCTTGATATCATTTGGATGAAATAAATTAATACCATATGATCCACCAAAAGCCATAGAACCATTTTTTAATAATAGATGAGCGCCTGTGTTAAATTCATTGGATTGCAATCCATTCATTTCATCAAAATGATGACTCTTAAAATTACCATTCGAACTCAATGATGATTCATTCCAATTTATTTTAGATAGACCTGCATTTGTGCTAATCCATATGACTGAATCATTTTGTGGCAATATGGCATAAACCACATTATTATTGAGGTAATTATCTGTATTCAATGACCGAATCAGTTGGTACTTTTTATCTAAAACAGCTATACCCCCTCCAAATGTACCTAACCAAATACGCCCTTGTTTATCTTCATATATAGACTTAATAGATTCATAGGATTTTAATTTTTCATCATTTGTGGTTGGAAATAGTTTAAGTAGTTTATCATTCAACGTATTGAGCGTAAACAACCCTTTCTCGGTTCCAATTAATATAGATTTATCTTTTTTTAAGAATAAGGTTCGAATTCCATTCATTTTAAATGCAGGATAGTTATTCACTGTATACTGTTTTACCAAACGAGTACTTTTATTAATTATATTTATTCCTCCCTCGCGTGTCCCAACCCATATTGAACCTTTTTCATCATCCAGCAAAGACCATATTGTGCCTTCTGTAATTTGAGTAGGTCCATTTCCAGCTTCAATTGTATTTTTTATTTTCAAGGTATTTAAATCAGCAATTCCAATTCCGCTACCATTGAAACCTAACCATACTTCGCTGTCAACTTTCATTAATTCAATTACAAAATTATTGGCTTGTGACAATTTATTCAACATTGGAAAAAAACTGAAAAGTTCGTTTTGAATATTATACCGAATTAAACCATTTCCAGCAGTACCTATTAATAAATTCCCTTGATCATCTTCTATAATTTTTCTTACAAAATTGAGTGTTTTAGAATCATCTGTATCGTCCTTGGTAATTGGTACAAATTGCTTAGTATAAGGATCCATAGCATCTATACCCGCTCCATCATACCCAATGTATAACATCCCATTGGGTGCGTTACAAATAGTTAATAGATAATTCCCGGCAATTGGCAATCTTGTATCGCCTTTTTTAAACTGTGTAAAACTATTGGCCTTGTAATCGTACACAAACAATCCTTGACCATAGGTAGACATAAATAATACATCACGTGTAGAGTCATAATACACCTTATTCACACCTACCAATTTAGAATTTTCTGAATTAAAAAGTGGTGACGAAAATTGCTTTGAAGTTGTATTAAAATAAATAAAATCATTCCAGGAAGAAGTAATAAATAAATTTTTGTTCTTATCCAATGCTAATGATTGAAGTTTAATGTCTTCCTGATCAGGATAATCATAAAAAAATGACTTATCCTTAATTACATCGTACTCAATAATATCACCACAAGTATTAGCAATAAATAGACTTGACTTCACTTTGACCATATCGAGCACTTCGCAACGTCTTAATGAAGCTGAAAAATCAGAAGCAACTTTAATTACTTTTAGATTCTGGGTATTAACTAAAAGCAATTTGAAATCGGCTGTATAAACCCAAATATCATTTGGTGTATTTTGAGCAACCCATACTGGCTTATATTTAATCGCAAACTCTGGTTTAATCACCTTTTCAGTTTTACAATCAAATACACAAAACCCTGCATTAGTTCTGAGATACAAGTGCTGATGCCGATCGGCAAAAACTTTTGATATTGTAGAAGATGGCAATGAAGTTGCATTGGAAGGATTGTGTCTAAACACTTTAATTGTAGTTCCATCAAATCGATTGAGTCCATCAAAGGTACCCGCCCATAAAAAACCAAGGTTATCTATGGTCATTTCTGTTACCACAATTTGTGATAATCCATCTTTTAAGTTGATATTTTTAAGGTACAGTTTCTGAGGATTAAACCCAGCAAAACAATTTCCTTGAATCAACAAATTGATGAAAAGAAAACTTATTATGTATAAAAAATGTTTCAACGTCTAATAATAATGCTAATATATACTATAATGTTAGTCAACAACAAAAATTTGAGTAACTGGCTACCTTTTTGCGGAAATAAGTCGTTTTTTGACAATAAATGGTAATTTAGAGGCTTTCAATTGTTACAACAATAAATGAGTACCACAGACAATACAATTTTAGGATTAAAATTACCATCCGACCCTCGCTGGGTTAATCTTGCAGCAATTTCGCTAGAAGATATCCTCTCAGATCACGCCTATTGCGAACAGAAAGCCGCTAGTAATTGTATAAGTCTAATACAAAAATACCCTGAGTATACACGACTTGTAGATGAACTTTCACCAATTGTTACTGAGGAATGGGGCCATTTTCGGGTGGTGCTATCGGAAATGAAAAAAAGAAATCTCATCCTTGGGCCACAACGCAAAGATGAATATGTAAACGCGTTGAAACAACATGAACAAAAAGGTGGTAGCCCCGAAGGGCGTTTCTTAGATAGATTACTTGTATTTGGATTAATAGAAGCACGAAGCTGCGAACGTTTTCGGCTTTTAAGCGAAGGACTAGAAGATGCCTATTTACGTGAATTTTATCGCAAATTCATGATTTCTGAAGCTGGTCACTATCGTTTATTCCTCGACCTTGCAAAAGAATATTTCCCTGAGGACAAAGTAATGACTAGATGGAAAGAGCTTTTGCAAATTGAAAAAAAGATATTGGCTGATATGGAAATACGTGGCGACCGCATGCATTAATGAGGAATGAGAATTGAGGGTTGTGGGTTGAGGGATGAAGGATGAAGGTTGAGGGTTGAGAGTTGAGAGTTGAGAGTTGAGGGTTAGGTAGGCAGAGGGCAATAAGCAGTAGGCGGCAGTAAGCAATGATAGTGTTCAATTAAGTGTGTCATCGTTAGAAAATCTGTTTAAAAAATAATCTTGCAAATCTCATCATCCTCTGTGATAAAAAAACTCTTAGTGACCTCTGCGCCTACCTCAGCTCTCTTTGCGGTTAAAACTTCTCCTTATTCTCTGCGGTTATAAAAACTTCACTTCGTCTATCTTTGCTCTCACTGTGATTAAAAAAAACTCTCCTCACTAAAGTTTTTAGATTTTCGAATTACATTTGCATCATGAATCCGAACAGACATCTAATGACACTCGATGAGTTTACCATTTATCAAACTCGTCAATTTCCTAATGCTACTGGTGAACTTTCTACCTTATTACGCGACATTGGTTTAGCGTGCAAGTTTATCAATAAACAAGTAAATAAAGCAGGATTAGCCGATATCCTTGGTGCTCATGGAGCAGTAAATGTACAAGGCGAAGAGCAAATGAAATTGGATGTATATTCAAACGAAGTATTGATCAATGTATTAAGAAATAGCAGTGAATGTGCTGGTATTGCTTCTGAAGAAAACGACCATTTTGTAGCATTCGACGATATCCATTCTGTCAACTCAAAATATGTTGTCATGTTTGACCCATTAGATGGTTCATCAAACATAGATGTAAATGCATCAATTGGAACTATATTTTGTATTTACAAACGTAAAAGTGCACTTGGACAACCTTGCACAGAAGAAGATTTTCTTCAGAAAGGAAAAAACTTAATGGCTGCTGGCTATGTGATTTACGGTTCTAGTACGATGTTGGTATATGCCACTCGACTAGGTGTAAATGGATTTACACTCGAGCCAAGTGTAGGTGAATTTTGCTTGTCGCACAAAGACATGAAATGTCCTGAAAATGGGAAAGTCTATTCAATTAACCAAGGAAATACTTGCAAGTATGATGATAAACTAAAATCATTTCTTGAATATTGCATGGAAGAAGACAAAGAAAGCGGACGTCCATTTTCACATAGATATATTGGAAGTATGGTAGCTGACTTACATCGCACCTTGATAAAAGGTGGCTTGTTTATGTATCCTGCCGACAGCAAAAATCCAAATGGCAAACTTCGTTTGATTTATGAATGCAATCCAATGAGTTATATTATCGAAATGGCTGGAGGTATTGGATCCACAGGAACACAACCTGTGCTTGAGGTTACACCCACAGAATTGCACATGCGAGTTCCCATTTTTATTGGATCAAAAAAAATGGTTGAGAAAGCATTGTCTTTGATTCAGTAGATTGCTAAATCATTCAAATAACTAACCCTTCGATTGAAAAGGAATATTAATTACGACTGTTGTACCCTTTCCTTTTTGACTATCCCAATGTATTGTTCCTTTTAGAAACTGAATACGTTTAAGAATATTGCTGATACCTATACCAGCTTTGTCTTTTAACATATCAGGATTAAAGCCTATTCCATTATCTTCTATTGTGACATCTAATTCTGTAGAATCGATCAATATAGAAATATTGAGTTCCGAAGCATTGGCATGTTTCATTACATTATTTACACATTCCTGAATGATACGATAGATAAAAATCTCAGTGTTCGATTCAATTGGAATGTTCAAACCATCTGTAAATAATTGAACTTTTATTTTTTGCTGATTTAAATTGTCTAAAAAATTCCGAACGGCCTTGCCTAAGCCATTCTTGAGTAATGAATTTGGCATCATATTATGACTAATGCTTCTTACCTCGCCAACGGAATCCACCACCAAATTCATTGCATTCTGAAACGTAATTTGGTCTTTATCATTCTCAAATTGTATTTTGTCTTTTAGGGATTCAAGATTCATTTTAGCTGCTGTCATTGTTTGTCCAACCCCATCGTGCAAATCGGTTGCTATACGTTGACGTTCATTTTCCTCAGCTTCGATGATAGCCTTAGTTGATTTGTTTTGCTCCTGAATCATTGATTCTTGCAACTTATTTTCATACTTTAATTTTCTACGACGAAAGGCGCTGTAAAGCAATCCTATGCTAAATAACATAATACCTATCCCAGCCATTAAATAGGTATTTTTAATTTTTTCATCCTTAATTTTTAAATCTTTTTTTTGCGATTCGTATTTAATATTTAATTCTTGAATTTTTTCTTTTACGTCTACACCACTTAATGAATCTCTTAGTTTGACATGTTTTTTAAGATAAAATAAAGAAGAATCAGGCTTTTTATTTCTTTCAAAATTGATATACATCATTTGATAAGCATCAATAACTTGCTTAGTATTTTTTATTGACAATGCATGTCTCAATGCTTTTCGAATCATCTCTTCACTTTCTGAGAATTTACCCAAATGACTTAAATTACTACCCAAATAAAAATAAGAATAAGCTAATTCATTTTGCTCATTATTTCTTTCTCGAATAGCTATAGATTGCATAAGATAAGGAGTAGCTTTAGTATTTTGACCACTTCGGTCATACATAGTACCCATTTCTCCCAAAGCATATGCAATGGAAGATGAATCTCCCGATTTAAATGCATAGTCTAATGCCTTTTGATTGTATTCAATACCTTGTATATAATTCTCTTTCTCACGATATATAATACCTATATTTCCATAACTTTTTGCCAAACGTCTATCACTATTCATACGTTTTGCAATTTCGATTGCATCTGTATGGTATTGCATAGCCTGGTCTAAATCCTTCATCGTTACAGACAAAATACCCAATTGAGTTTTTGTAGAATATGAGAGTGTATCATTTTTAATTTCATCTGATTTTTTGCTTGCCACCAATAACTCTTTTACCGCATCTTCATACTTGGACTGCCTACGAAGTATTACGCCTTTCGTCATACGAATATATACTTCGAGCTTTTGTCCATCATTTGATTTATCAACATAAGTGAACGCTGTATCTAATGCCAGCAACCCTTCATCAAATTTGGCAATTTTTTCATAATAATTTGCATACTGATGATATACATTTCCTATCTTAATTCGATTATCTAAATCTAATGCCAATTTCATTGTTCGTTGTAATGGAGGCAAAGCTTCTTTAACCTTATTTTCTATATACAGTGCCCCAATTTTAGATGAGACTTCATAAGCTTCATCCTTTGATAATGTAGACGATTTCAGAACTTGTTCTAATGAGTCGATTTTTTTTAACTTGAGCTATTAAGCGATTTTTTGCTATTAAAAAAAATAAAACAACACTGAAAACAGATAATCTATACTTCATTCTTACTAATTTGTATTGCAAAATATAGACCAATATTGATACTTTTAAAAAAAATACTCTTTTAACTAAATATAATAATGAACTAAGTTTAAATTACTTTTATAAATATTAATTCAATTAGCAATTACCTTACTAAATCTATTCTTTATGAAATCAATCATTCGTATCCTCACCTTCGTATTAATAAGTTTTGTCTTATTCTTGACCGCTTGCGAAAATATCTTGCATTCTCCAACTAAAAACCAAACACAATCAACTGTGTTATTAACCGAAAAAACTGTCATAGGAGCTATGCTTGACTCATTTAATATCGCTGCAGCGAATGCCAATTATGAACAATATTTTGACTTTTTTGCTGATGAGTCTACATTTATAGGCACAGATGCAACAGAAGTTTGGAACAAACAACAATTTATGACATGGGCAAAGCCATTCTTCGCAAAAAAGAAAACTTGGCATTTTAAAAGTATTGATCGTCATATCTATTTTGGAAAAGATAACTCAATTGCATGGTTTGACGAATTGCTTGATACGCAAATGAAAATTTGTCGTGGCTCGGGTGTAGTAGAAATAATCAATGATAAATGGAAGATTAAGCAATATGTTTTATCCATGACCATTCCAAATAAACTGAGTGATCAAATCACAGTATTAAAAGCACCAATTGAAGATAGCCTGATTCAGCAACTATCGAGTCATTAGATATGTTTATATCCTCCTGTGTATTGTAAACTACACCAAGACTCTATTCTTTCACTTATTCTTTTTTGATTCAACTGCAAACAACTTACCTTTGCAAACTTTTACTAGTTTTGAATTTCAATATGCTCAAGGTCCAACATTTATACAAAAAATATAAAAATGCAGAAACTCCTTCTGTAGACCAATTGAGTTTTTCATTTGAAAAAGGAAATATCATAGGCTTATTAGGCCCAAATGGTGCAGGCAAAACAACCACTATATCTATATTATGTGGACTCATACAGGATTTTACAGGAGAAGTAAATGTTTTAGGTTATGATATTCGCACTCATGCTCATATTTTAAAATCCAAAGTTGGTGTAGTACCACAACAAATAGCATTGTACCCAAACTTATCATGTAAAGAAAACCTAACTTATTATGGTAAAATGTACCAAATTCCAAGCAATCAGCTTAATACGCTCATTGCAGATTATCTCCACGAATTTGGATTATACGACCATGCCGATAAGCAAATAAAAAATTATTCTGGAGGTATGAAACGTCGTGCAAATATTATCGCATCACTTCTCAACAAACCAGAGTTATTAATTTTAGATGAACCTACAGCAGGTGTAGATGTTCAATCAAGAAGTATGATCCTTCATTTTTTAAAAAATTATCAGCAGCAAGGCAATTCGATTATTTATACATCACACCTTCTCGAAGAAGCTGAATCAATATGTGATGAAATATTGATTATCGATCAAGGAAAAAAAGTAATACAAGGCATACCTAAAATGTTGATCAAGGAACATGATACAGAAAATCTTGAAGAATTATTTTTAAAATTAACAGGCAATAAGTTACGCGATTAAGATGAGAAGGATACTGGCAACATTTACAAAAGAATGGCATATGATGCGACGAGACTTAAGTGGTCTTGCTTTATTATTTGTCATGCCAATGATACTCATTATCATAATGGCTTTGGTACAAGATGCTCCATTTAAAGATTACAAGGATGTAAAATTTGATGCATTGTTTCTAGATCAAGATAGTGGAAAAGTGTCTTTGGCAATTAAAAAAGGACTCATTGAAAGCAAGCAATTCAATCTCATAGAACATGTCAACAATCAACCCCTTTCAGAAACATCTATAAAAGACTTAGTACACAAGGGCAAATACAATCTAGCTATCATTATACCCAAAGGCACTACGGCCGAAGTAGTAAATTCTGCCAATCTTATTGCCAACGAAATAGGTAAATACATGGATATCAACACCACGTTGCCACATCGTGAGAGTAGAGAGAATGTGAACATACAAGCCATATTTGACCCTGTGAGTAAACCTACATTTAGAATGGCTATACTCAATGTATTGGAAAAATTTACGTCTCGTATTCAATCCGAAATTGTCATCAATCGAATATCAAGTTTAAGCGCACAACCCCAATCAGATACTACCTTTGATATGGAAAAAAATCTGAAAGCTGTAAGCGTAAAAGAGGTTTCTTCATTTCCCAAAAACGAACTAGTCAGCAAAATGAATTCAGTCCAACACAATGTACCTGCATGGGCTATTTTTGGCATGTTTTTCATGATTATTATCATATCTGAAAGCATGATCAATGAACGCATTCAAGGTAGCTGGACTCGATTAAAATTAATACCAGGTTCTCAAACCCATGTGATGATGGGCAAAGTACTTTTCTTTGTTTTATTGGCTGTGATTCAATTTATGATGATGTTATTAGTTGGTCTATATGTGATGCCTTTGATTGGTTTACCTTCCTTACAACTTTCCAATACACCACATTTATTATTGTTAGTAGTTATTTGTATTTCACTTTGTGCTACCTCATTTGGATTAATGTTAGGTACCTTTTTCAAAACGAGTAATCAAGCCTTACCAGTTGGTGCCATTTCTGTTGTAATACTTTCTGCTATTGGTGGCGTATGGGTCCCTGTGGAAGTATTACCACAGGTATTAAAAACAATTTCTATAATCTCTCCTATGCGTTGGGGACTTTCTGCAATTAATACCATTTTGCTACGAAATGGAAATTTATACGATATAGCACTGCCCTGCTCCATTTTGCTTTTAGGCAGTTTGATTACATTATCGATTGCTTGGCTAATCGAACGTTATCGTACCAACGAATAGAACACAAGATTATGGTTTCTTTTTAGGAAATGGTCGTTTATTATTAGGTGGTCTTCTAGAAAACTTTCGTTCATTGGGTTTATAAACTGGACCTTCACCAATTGATTCCGGCAAGGGCGTTTTATCAACTACTTTTTCAATGAGTTTTTCTATTTCTTGAAATTTTGATTGTTCTTGTTCGCTAATAAATGTATAGGCTATTCCTGTTGTCTCAGCTCGAGCTGTACGGCCAATTCGATGTACATAATCTTCGCCATCGTTGGGCACATCATAATTAATAACAAGATCAATATCCTCTATATCAATACCTCTCGATATAATATCCGTAGCCACTAATACAGGTAAGCGTTTGCTCTTAAATGCCATCAATACATTTTCACGCTCTGCTTGTTCAAGATCAGAATGAATTTCGTCTGCATTGATACCCGAACGTTTTAATTGAGAAGTTAATTGTTTTACACTTTGTTTTTTTGAACAAAATATCACAACACTTTTCAATTTTTTCTCTTTCAGTAAATAGACTACCAATGGAATTTTTTGTGGTTCATACACTACAAAAGCTTCCTGTTTGATACGATCTGGAGGTTTGGACAAACTGATGTTTACTTCAGCAGGATTCTTTAATATTTTCCGAGCCAACTCACGTATTTTAGGTGGCATGGTAGCAGAAAACAGTAAGTTCTGACGATCAGCACCCATATGATTGATGATACGGATGATATCTTCATGAAAGCCCATATCAAGCATACGATCGGCTTCATCTAAAATCAAGAATTGTAATTTTTTCAAATTCACATAACCCATATTTAGGTGCGAAATCATTTTGCCTGGCGTACAAATGACTACATCTACCCCATTCATTAAAGCTCTTTTTTCATCAATGAACGAATTTCCATCACCACCTCCGTAGATTGCAATTGAACTTACATTGGTAAAATAGGAAAGCCCTTCCATATGTTGAGAAATCTGAATAGCTAGCTCCCGTGTAGGAACAATAATCATTGCGCTTACATGATTACTATGTTTATGTTTGATTAATTGATTGATGAGTGGCAATAGAAAAGCGGCCGTTTTGCCTGTACCTGTTTGTGCCGATGCAATCACATCTTTTCCCTGAAGTATCATAGGAATCACTTGTGTTTGTACGGGTGTTGCTGTTTCATAACCACTGGATTCTATTCCTTCCATTAGTTCGGATGCAAATCCAAAGTCTGTAAATTTCAAAATAATTGTGTGTTTGTCTGTATAATAAGTTCGATAATCGAACAATGATTAAACTCAAATATACGAAGTAAATGTGATTAAAGGCACGAATCCCGTAGCATTTTCATGTAAGCCAGCCCTTTGGCATGTGCAAAAGCGATGTTTCGATTAGGAATTTCATCGGGATTTTCATATCGTGCAATTGCCTGTTCAATACTTTCTTCTCTCAGTAAATGCAACATTGGATAAGGTGACCGATTGGTATAGTTAGCAGCATCTTCTTCATTGGAACCTGCAAATAAATAAGCTGGATGAAAACTAGCTAATTGATAAACACCATCGTAACCTTGGCCTTTCATAAGTGTTTCCGCTAGATCGATTAATTGCAGATATTCATTAAAATCAGTGAATGAATGTGTGTAAATAATAAAACTAGTTTCGATTGAATCATCATTATCTAAGCGAATACATTCACTTAATACATTTTCTAAAATCAACATCATATCATTACCTGATTCTACATGATAATATACCTTTTTTTGAGTTACTGCTTTTGAGGCAAATGGACAAAAATTGCAACCAATAATGACATCCTGAATCCATTGTTGAGTTTGAGTGATGGCTTTTTCACTTGTTATCATGAGCATTAATTAAATTTAAAATTGTAAGTTATACTTGGCAGTATTGGGAAAATAGAAATCTGTTTAACCTTAAGTTGTACTCCACTCCCAGATGCAATGGCTCCTTGTGTATCGAGGTAAATAATATAAGGATTTTGTCGACTGTACAAATTATAGATTGAGAACGTCCAGCTACCTTTGAATCGTTTGGTAGAATTAGGCTTGGGTGTATACACCGCAGCAATATCCAATCGATGATATGGTGGCAATGGGTAATTATTTATTTTATCAATATTTTGTACGATTTGATTATCGATTATATACAAGCTTGTAGGCAATGTAACACGATTACCCGAACCAAATACAAACACAGCTGAGGCATTCCATTTTTTATTAATTTCGTACGAGGAAGTAAGTGATATATTATGACGTTGATCAAACTTAGCAAGGTATCGTTCGCCAGCATTTAACTGTGGAAAATTTCGATAGGTCCATGATAAGGTATAACCTAGCCAACCTGTCCATTTCCCTTTTGTTTTATTGATAAAAAACTCAGCTCCATAGGCATATCCTTTTCCAAACACAAAATCATAATCTACATCACGTAAGGAAGAAGGCGTATAGCCTTCACGATATTCTACCAGATTGCGCATGTCTTTATAATAAACTTCAACCGATGTTTCTACTTTATTATTTAAGAAATTTTTAAAATATCCCAGACTGTATTGCCAAGCATACTGAGGTCTTACAAAATACGAACTAGGACTCCATATATCGGTAGGTAATGTAGAACCATTGTTGGTGACTAAATGTAAATACTGATAAGATTTAGCAATACTTGCTTTCACAGAGGATAAGTCATTGATAGTATAACGAATATTGAATCTCGGTTCAAAACCACCATAGGATTTGACTACCTCACCCGGACGATAACTTACACTATCCGATTTTTTCCCATTCTGATCATAATCATAGCGAGTATATGGACCTACTTGCATAAATTGAGAATAACGAACACCCACATTTATTTTAATTTTTTCACCCAAATCAAATTCATCCAAAACATATGCCCCAAGTTCATGAGCATATTTTTTAAATGATTGATCAGGATTGAATTCGATGCCTGCCGATTCACCACTTACAGTACTTGGTGTAAAGGTGTGATACGTATAATTGCCACCCATTTTGAAATTATGATTGAACTTGCTGTAATAATCAAGATCAAATTTGCCACTCCAATCTTTGACACCTGAATAGAATTTTACTTTGAAATTATTTTGATCTGCAAAAAAGGTGAAATTATAATCATTGTACAACAAGGTAGTATTCATAAATAATTTATTGGAAAATTCATGATTCCACCGAAGCGTAGCAGTTTTATTTCCCCATGGCACATTGATATTGAACGTTCGCTCCTTGTTACGAAATGTAAAAACATCTTTTCCTAAATAACTACTTAAATACAATCGATCTTTTTTACCCACTATATAATTCATCTTTGCATTTAAATCATAGAAGTAATAACCCGAACCTTTGAATGTACTAGTTTCTCTTACAAATGGTTTGACTAAAGCATCTATATAAGTACGACGTGCACATACCATAAAGGAAGCTTTATTTTTCAAGATAGGCCCTTGTATTGAAATACGCGATGCAATCAAACCCAAACCACCTTCTACTTGGTATTTTTTAGTATTGCCTTCTTTCATGGTTACATCGACTACCGACGAGAGACGTCCTCCATAATTGGCCGGTGCACCACCTTTTATCAAACTTACATTTTTGATTGCATCGCCATTGAATACAGAAAAGAAACCAAATAAATGACCTGTATTATAAACGACGGCATCATCTAATAAAATTAAATTCTGATCTGGACCTCCACCTCTAACATAAAAGCCGCTTTGTCCTTCACCTGCCGAGCTTACTCCTGGTAATAGTTGCAAGGATTTCAATACATCCACTTCACCCATTAATACTGGCAATTTCTTTACATTTTCCATCGATAGTCGATGCATCCCCATTTCGGTCCCCTTTACATTTTCATCTTTGCGTGTATCTTTTATTATGATTTCTTTTGAGAGTAAACTTTTAGGCAATAAGTCCACATTCAATTGCTTATCTGCATTTAAATCGAACGTTAGTAGTTGAGTTTCAAATCCTAAATAGCTAATCTTTACAGTATATTTTCCCTTCGGCACTGATATAGAATAAAAACCAAAATTGTTGGTATTGACACCTCGTTTCAATTCCACAATACCGACTGTTGCAGATGGTAAGTTTTCTCCACTGGTTTGATCTTTTATATGACCACTCAAGGTTACTTTATTTTCTTGAGCTTCTACTTGTAGTATTGTAAAAAATAAAATCCAAACCGTTAAAATAGAGGAATAAAAAAATTTCAATGACATAGAACACAAAGTTAATTTAAAATAAAGTGAATGAACGATAGATTCACAAAAACTAGGATATTAAAAGGTTATATTTGCTCACTTATAAAAAGATAATAATAATATCAACTATCAACACATGAACAATAAAGTTTTTCTTAGAAATAAAATATCAGACCGAGTACTCAAAGGACACCCATGGATATACAACAATGAAATAGCGAGTGTAGCCAAAGGAACTCCAGATGGTGCTACAGTAGATGTAATCAATGCGCAAGGCAACTTTATAGGCCGTGGCTATTACAACTCTCTATCGCAAATACAAGTCAGATTATTAACACGCGATTTGAATGAAGAAATTAACCCTACTTTTTTTTACAATAAAATTGCTGAATGCTGGGCTTATCGTCAGCGGTTAGGTTATGTCGAAAATTGTCGACTTGTATTTGGCGAAGCTGATGGTTTACCATCCTTGATTATTGATAAGTTCAATGATTATTTTGTAATACAAACGATGTCACTTGGAATGGATTTATGGAAGGATGCCATTGTGGATGCATTGAATCAATTGTTTCAACCCAAAGGAATCTATGAACGAAACGATGTACCTGTAAGGGAATTGGAAGGTCTTGAGCAAAAAAAAGGGTTTCTTTCTCCTGAGTTCAATACCGAAATAGTCATCAACGAAAATGGATTAAAATTCATAGTCGATATTGTAAACGGACAAAAAACGGGTTACTTTTTAGACCAACAAGACAATCGCAGAGAAGTAAACCATATTGTAAAAGGTGCTGATGTGCTTGAAGCTTTTTGTTATACAGGAACCTTTGGCATACATGCAGCACATTATGGTGCTAAGAGTGTATTAGGTCTTGATATATCCGAATTTGCTGTGAATACAGCGAAGCGAAATGCCGAACTAAACGGACTGTCCGATAAATGCGATTTCCAAGCAGTCAATGCATTTGATGCATTGAAAGAATGGAGTAAAGAAGGCAAACAATTTGATGTGGTGATGCTGGATCCGCCTGCTTTTACCAAATCAAGATCGACTATAGATAAAGCTGTATCAGGCTATAAAGAAATCAACCTCCGTGCTATGAAACTTGTGAGAAAAGGAGGCTTTTTGGTCACCGCTTCTTGTACCAATTTAGTACCACCCGATTTATTTTTAGATATTATCAAAATGGCTGCCAAAGATGCCAAACGACCATTAAGACAGGTTTGTTTTCGCGCACAAGCTGCAGACCATCCAATTGTGTACAATATTGACAATACCAATTATCTTAAATATCTTATTGTAGAAGTAGGCTAACCCCAATTGTGATTAAAGTAACATTCCTATTCATAAAAAATAAATATTTTTACATCATGAAAAATAAATGGCTCATACTTCTAGGATTCATCGCATTGTTTGGATGCAACTCTACAGCACAAAACTCAACTATCCCTGTTGAAGAATACATGAAATCGTTGGTTGATACCAAAAACGAATACCTAATTGATGTACGTACACCCGACGAATATAAAACCGAACATCTCAACAATTCAATCAACATTGATTACAACGGAAGCAATTTTGCAAGCGAAATTGATAAACTAGATAAAACTCGACCTGTATTTATCTATTGTCTTTCGGGTGTAAGAAGTGGAAGTGCAATGAGTACATTTCAAGAAAAAGGCTTTACCAAGGTTTACAACATGAAAGGAGGCATCATGCAGTGGAAATCAAAAAATTACCCTCTCAATACCACTTCACCTACCTCTTCGCCGGCTACTTGGAAAGGAATGACCAAAGAAGAATTTACAAAGCTTACCAATGCTGACATCCCTACGTTAGTTGATTTCAAGGCTGCATGGTGCGGTCCTTGCAAACAATTGAAACCTATTTTGGATGAATTGCAACAAGAATATGCAGGTAAACTCAATATACTATATATCGATGTGGATGAAAATAAATCATTGGCAGATGCAATGAAAATAGCTAGCATCCCATTGATGATTTATTATAAAAATGGTAAAGTAGCTATGAATATTGAAGGCTATGCAGATAAAGCAAGTATTATAAAAAGCTTGAAGTTAAAATAAATAGATTGAATATCAAATCATATAATGCCAACTTGTTTGGCATTTTTTTTTGAGTACTCAATTGTAAAAATAATGCCCGTATTGAAAGACGAAGTGACTCAAATTTTTTCAAAACGGAATAATTCTTATTGAAAAAAGGATAAGTCCATTATACATTTTGTATTATACATATTGTATAACACAAAATGTATAATATATTTGCAGTATGGAAAAACCATCAAATCCTTTTGGAATTAACTACTACTTAGGACCAGACTATTTCTGTGATAGAGAAATAGAAACAAACCTACTCTTAAGCAATATAGCACAACAAAAACACACTACTTTTTTTGCATTGCGTAGATTAGGTAAATCAGCATTAATACATCATGTATTTCATCTATTAAAGAAAAAAAGAAATCAACAATGTATCTATATTGATATCTATGCTACTCAAAATCTAAAAGATTTAACCAATCAATTGGCCAATAGCATTTTCAGTTTATTTCCAGAAAAAAAAGGAATTGGGAAATCATTTTGGGATTTTATTAGCCTGTTTAGACCTGTATTAAGTATCGATGAATTATCAGGAACACCCGAATTATCACTCGACATAGCCCAACCCAAACAGTTAGAAAAAACGATTCCTCAGCTTCTTCAATTTTTAGATAAGCAAAAAATAAAAACGGTCATCGCATTGGATGAATTTCAACAAATACTATCTTATCCAGAAAAAAATGTAGAAGCCCTCCTGCGAACCATCATGCAACAACTGAAAAATACTACGTTTATTTTTTGTGGTAGCAACCAAGCTATGATGCATGAGATTTTCAATAGTGCAAAGCGACCATTTTATGCAAGTTGTAGTAGTTTACATTTAGAGCAAATAGATCGAATATTGTATCATGATTTCATTAAAAAAACATTTTTAAACTATCGCATTAAAATACAAGATGACACAATAGACTATATTTTAGATTTCACAGATGGATACACGTATTATACACAACGACTCTGTCATGATGTAGTTGAACTAAAAACAAAACAGGTAAATGAAACTCATGTCAATCAAGTGATCCTTTCTATTTATTACGAAATGAAAGGTATATTTTTTCAATATAGAAACCTTCTCACGCCTACTCAATGGAAGTTATTAAATGCCATAGCAATGGAAGGCAATGTAAGCAAACCTTACGCAAGTCAATTTATTCAAAAGTATAACCTAGGAAGTTCGGCTATCGTAAAACGTAGCTTAGAATCCTTGCTAGATAAAGAAATGATATATAAAAATGGACTAGCTGTAGAAATGCATTACGCTGTATATGATAAATTTCTGATGAGATGGCTACAACGGAATTAAAAATAAATTATACAAAATGTATAATACAAAATGTATAATGCAATATCAAAACCTCACAATTGCAAAAAGCCTCTTAGTTATAGATATAAGTTTCTATCCAGGAATACGCGAAATGTATTTATCCATTTCTTTTAGTTGACTAACGATTGTTTCGTTTTTGGATTTGCAAGCCTTGGCTTTTTGATGATAAAATTTCATGCCTTTGAAATCGCGTCGTTCGCCACAGATTCCACACAATTGTAGGTAGGCAGATGCTTCTGAATCTTTATCTGGCAGGCCTAATTGCAAGGATTTTTTGATATGCTCATAAGCCTCTTTGCGGTTACCTTTTTTGTAAGAAATCATACCCAACTGTAGATAAGCTCCACCTTCTACCGACTTATCGTCAATACCTGCAGCAAGGCTTTTACGAATATCAGCCTCCGCATCTTCGTAGTTTTCGCTCATGGTAGAGAAGTTGGACTTCAACATAAAATAAGCTGAACGAACTGGCTTGTATAGTAAATTGGGATATTTGACACGAGCAAGCAAGGCCTGTGCTCCTTCAAAATCACCATCTTCTACGTGTTTTTGTATCAAGGTAATGGGTCCAATCATAAAATGAGCCACAATCATTAAAATAGCAACTAAAAAGAAAATCCAACTAACCCAAATACCATGTTTCATCATCATAGTGATAGCTATCCCTATGGCAATTAATGCGATGGCAATTGGCAATCGATACAAGACTAAAATTCGTCGAAGACTTCCCATATATTAAAAGATTCATTTATGAGGTGCAAACCTACACGATTTTGAAGGAAAATAAAAGTGAGATTTAGCGTATTTTATCAAAAAGGCCATGTTTATTCAATTTCAGAATACTAGAAACTTCTTTTGGCTCTGCATCTTGTTGTCGCCATTGTACAATATAATCTACTTTTTGTTTGATTTCATCACTTATATTATAAAAGGTGGTTGGACTTGGTTGCCCACTGATATTGGCCGAAGTGGATACGATGGGTTGTCGAAGTCGTTTAATAAGCGAACGACAAAAGGGATCTTTGGTAATGCGAACAGCAATTGATTGATCTTCATTGATTAATCTATAGGGCAAGTTAATGGCATTGGAATAAATGATAGTAGTAGGCATAGGTAACTGATCAATTAAATCTTGCAAATTGGGTAATGGATCAGCAATGTATCTACTCAATTGTTTCACATCGGTCATTAGTAATATAAAACTTTTAGATACTTCTCTATTCTTCAATTCAACAATTTTTTCTATTGCATTCTCGTTAGTAGCATCACAGCCGAGTCCCCATATAGTATCGGTAGGATAAAGGATCACACCGTCGTGTGTCATATATTCTATGCAGTTTTTAATATCTTGTTCGTAATTGTTCATTCCTTGATTTGCTCTTCTTGTGTTATCAAATCCTCACATTGATATTTTTTGTACTATAAAAAAAACAAGTTGGATTCATTATGTTTGCACAAAAATAGAATACAAAATGGAATTGCAAACTTTGATTGAAACAGCTTGGTCCAATAGAGAATTATTAAAAGAAGAAATCTATGCCAATACTGTACGAACTGTGATTGAAGAAGTAGATAAAGGTCGATTACGTGTAGCAGCCCCAACCGAACAAGGCTGGGAAGTAAACGAATGGGTTAAGCAAGCAATCTTGATGTATTTTGGAATTCAGCAAATGGAAACTTATACGCTTCCACCCTTTGAGTTTTATGATAAAATGAAATTGAAAAGTGATTATGCTTCTCAAGGTGTACGTGCAGTGCCTCATGCAGTGGCCCGCTATGGCGCATTCCTTGCTCGCAATGTAGTATTGATGCCTAGCTATGTAAATATAGGAGCTTATGTAGATGAAGGTACAATGGTAGACACTTGGGCAACGGTAGGCAGTTGTGCTCAAATTGGAAAAAATGTCCATCTCAGTGGTGGTGTAGGCATAGGTGGTGTATTGGAACCATTACAAGCTAGTCCGGTTATTATTGAAGATGGCTGTTTTATTGGTTCGCGTTGTATTGTAGTAGAAGGTGTACATGTAGAGAAAGAAGCAGTGCTTGGTGCCAATGTAGTATTGACTCAAAGTACCAAAATCATTGATGTAAGTGGAAGCACTCCAATTGAGTACAAAGGTCGTGTACCAGCAAGAAGTGTTGTAATTCCTGGAAGCTATACCAAACAATTTCCTGCTGGTGAATACCAAGTAGGATGCGCATTGATTATAGGCCAACGTAAGGCTAGCACAGATTTAAAGACATCATTGAATGATGCGTTGCGTGACTTTAATGTAAGTGGCTAAAGACTAGTATATTTAGTATTCCCCATTGTTGGAGATTACAAACAATCCCAGGCTATCAATTCCAGTCGACGTTGTATTTCCTTTTAAATACATCGTATAAAAATAACCCGCTTCCATTGCAAAGGGCGATTGGGTATAAATTGTACTGCCAGTTGCTGAATCCTTCACTGAAAAATAGGTTGCCCCAATTCCATAGATATAATATTCAGAATATTCTCCATTGGAGTAATTGCTAAAGGTTGGTATCAAATCACCATCTTTGTGAATATTAACCGTAGGTGCATCATTGGATAAATGAAGAAATCTAACTTTACAAGTTGAACCTTTTGGCGTTAAATAATTCTCCTTGAATATTTTACATAAAATAGTATTCATAGAATCGTATGCAACTACTGTATATGATTCGCTCTGAACTATTGTAATGGCAGTGTCTATAATCACATTCCCTGCAGCATTTTTGATTTGCAATTTTCGTTTTCCTGCAATGTAATCTCTGTATAAACTATAGTTTAAATACTCGGTAATTGTCGCATAAACAGGTTTGTAATCTACATCAATATTGATGCCTCCCGAAAGGTAGGATGCATTGATGATTCTCATACGACCTGTAGATTCTTTTACAGTATTACCTGTACAAGATGATAAAAAAATAGTACAAACAATTAAAAAGAGTGCTGAATAAATAATCGATTTCATAATATAAAAATAATTAAAAAAAGTGTGGGTGCATTAATTGATTGAAAAAATAAGGTAAAACGCCCGGTTTCATCACCATAGGGAATATAAATCCATAAATAGCACCATATAAATGAGCATCATGACCAATATTATCATTTCCTTTTTTACTCATATAAGATGAATAGGCAACATAACCTATTGCAAATAACATGGCTGGTATAGGAATAAAAAAATTGAGCATCAGCGTTTGCCAAGGATCAAATACAATGGTTGCAAACAAAACGGCCGCTACTGCCCCACTTGCTCCCAATGACCTGTAATAGCCATTATCTTTATGTTTGAAATAGGAAGGAATACTCGATACAATCAATGCAGAAATATAAAAAAGCGGATAAATCAATGAATTCCCAAAGAGATTTTCAAAAGTAATTTCGATATTTCTTCCAAAAAAATACAATGTCAACATATTGAAAATAAGGTGTTGCAAATCGGCATGGATAAAACCATGGGTTACAAATCGCCACCATTCTTTTTTATCCTTTATTTGATAAGGGTAAAAAATCAACTTATTGATTGTATCTACATTTTGAAACGATGTATAAGAAACCAATACCGTGACTATAATAATAATGAATGTTATCGTAGAACTTCCCATAGATTATTTATTGTATTCTTCTAAGGCTTTCTCAAGACAATCCATTGCATGATTAATATCATCTGTATTGAGCACATATGCAAAACGCACCTCATTTTTTCCAAGTCCAGGCGTGGCATAAAAACCAGATGCAGGTGCCATCATTACAGTTTGATTATTGTAAGAGAAACTTTCGAGTAACCATTTGCAAAAATCTTCGGCACTTTCAACTGGCAATTTTGCCATAGCATAAAATGCACCTCCAGGATTAGGACAAAAAACACCCGGGATTTTATTTAATCGTTCTACTAATACATTTCTACGTTTCAGGTATTCAGCTTTTACTTCTTCAAAATAATCGGCCGGTAAATCTACCGCTGCTTCTCCTGCTATTTGAGCAAAAGAAGGTGGACTTAATCGTGCCTGTGCGAATTTCATTGCAGCATCATAAACTGCTTTATTCTTAGTGATAAATGCTCCTATCCTACCGCCACATGCACTGTAACGTTTAGAAATCGTATCCATCAATATGACGTTGTTTTCAAGTCCTTCCAAGTTCATTGCCGAAATATGCTGATGTCCATCATAGCAAAATTCACGATAGGCTTCATCCGAAAACAAGAATAAATTATGTTTCAAACAAAGTTCTTTCAACACATTCATTTCTTCAGCAGAGTATAAATACCCGGTCGGATTATTGGGATTACAAATCATTATAGCCTTTGTACGATCTGTAATATTTTTTTCAAAATCTTCAATCGGAGGAAGACTAAATCCATCCTCGATGTGTGAAGAAATAGGTTTGATAGTTACTTGTGAAGCTACTGCAAATCCATTGTAGTTGGCATAGAAAGGCTCAGGAATAATAATTTCATCCCCAGGGTCTAAACAAGCCATCATAGCAAATAGAATTGCTTCACTACCTCCAGTAGTTACAATTACTTCATTGGGGGTCAACTCAATATCAAAGCGTTTGTAATACTCACACAATTTTTTGCGATAGCTTTCAAAT
Source organism: Bacteroidota bacterium (assembly GCA_947460175.1). Taxonomy (GTDB): domain Bacteria; phylum Bacteroidota; class Bacteroidia; order Chitinophagales; family Chitinophagaceae; genus OLB11. The sequence goes on from CANHGW010000033.1 coordinate 28,676, forward strand.
CCTGCACTATGGCTATATTCCAACACAGTCATTTTCATATTGCGAACAGCATCCAATACCGCCTTGGGTGTTACAATATCGGGCTGACCGATATTGAGATGATATACTTTGATTCCTTTTTGTTTAGCTTGTTCAGCATAAGGAACTAATTTACGTATAGGAGATGGTGGCATTTGCTCACCTCTATGTGATATACTTGGCATGGTAATATAGATAAGTGTACAAAGATAATTTTTTTAGGCAAACCGTAAAGGAACGAAGTGTATTTCTGAGGTAAATAACGAATGGGACAGTTGAGTGTAGACACAAATACAAATTGGCAATGAATTATCTATTTGCATACTGCTTCTCTTACTAAATGTCTTGACAACTTATCTGCTTCAATGTTATATCTATTTTCATTCGTTAGCGCTTGATGTGCCTTTATTTTACTAAATGAAATTTGTATTTGATCAATCAATGAAAAAAATTGAAAAACGATATCTTTATTTCGAATTGGAATACCAGCTTTTGTTAAATAATCCTTTGCTTCAATTTTATTTTTTCGTTCAATTAGCCCAACAACATACTGACTATCTGTAATAACATCAATAGAACTGAATTGCAGACCTTGCTTTATTAGCCATTCTATGCCATTAATAACAGCTATCAATTCCATGCGATGATGTGTTGTATTAGATTCCAATCCACTCAACACTTGTTTAGTTTGATCATTGACAATGATAGTAACCCAAGCTCCAATGGCTAATTGGGTATGACAGCTCCCATCTGAATATATTTTAATAGAAGGTATCATTATTGAGATAACAGCTTACTTATCAAATGGTATTAGTTCATTCCAATAATTTTGTTATCCCAATTATATAAATCTTTGAGAAACATAATATTTCCTGTAC
>CANHGW010000034.1 GCA_947460175.1 Bacteroidota bacterium
ATTGCTCAATTCTCAAGGGAATATAGAAGATGTATCAAAGTATATGAAAGAGTGCCAACGTCTGGATTTAAATGTATTAGGGCCAGATATTAATGAATCATTGAAAGGATTTAGCGTTAACACAAAAGGTGTGATACGATTTGGGTTAGGTGCTATTAAAGGGGTAGGAGAAGCAGCAGTAGAAGATATCATTTTAGAACGAAAATCAAACGGGCCATTTAAAGATATCTATGAATTGGTAAGAAGGGCAAATCAACGAACTGTCAATAAAAAAACATTGGAAAGCCTTGTAATGGCGGGCGCTTTTGATTCATATCCCGAAATTCATAGAGCAGAATATTTTCATATCGGACCAGGCGAAATGCTCACGAATCTTGAGCGAATTATAAAATATGGTCAAAGTGTTTCTGCCAATGCCAATACCATGTTGAATAGTTTGTTTGGCGATGCAATGATGCCAGAGATTGCGTTACCTAAATTACATTCTACAGAACCATGGACTTTAACTCAAAAATTGGAACGAGAAAAAGAAATGATTGGGATTTATATCAGTGCCCATCCATTGGACAATTTTCAGTTTGAGTTTGATTATTATAATTTTACTCCTTTGCAGGATTTGCATCTAGACCAAAATAAAAAACGTCCGTTGCGAATAGCTGGTTATATCTCTTCAGTTCAACACCAAATGTCTAAAAAGGGGACAATGTATGGTCGTTTTAAGTTGGTAGATTTTAATGGAGAACATGATTTTATGATTTTTAAAGATGATTATATCAAATTCAAGGATATGCTTGTCAACGATAATAAAGTATTAATCAATGGTCAGTTTCAAGCTCGCTGGGGTAACGAAGCTGATTTAGAATTTAAAATCCATAGCATGATTTTGCTTGAAAATGTGAAAAAGACAATGACAAAACGCCTAAATATTCAAGTTAATATTGATAAAGTAAATGAAGCATTTGTCCTCATGCTTAAAAATCATGCCGAAAAGGCAGGGATTACTGAACTTGGTATTAAAATTGCTGATTATGATACAGCAGAAAAAGTTTCATTGATTACACCCAGTAGGAAAATTGAGTTGACAGATGGCTTGATAGAGGAGTTAACAAAAATGGATGGTGTTGTGTATAACGTGATTTCTAATTAATTAATAAAAAACTAAATTTGTACTTTCAACTTTTAAATAAATAATAAAATGGCATTAACAATCACTGACAGCAACTTCGAAGCAGAAGTAATGCAAAACAACAAACTCAATGTACTAGATTTTTGGGCTCCATGGTGTGGACCATGTCTTGCCTTAGGACCCTCAATAGAAGCATTGGCTACTGAATACGAAGGTAGAGTAAACGTGGGTAAAGTAAACGTAGATGAAAATTCTGAATTATCAATCAAATTTGGTATCACAAGTATACCATGTGTATTGTTTATCAAAGATGGTAAAGTGGTACACAAGCAAGTAGGTGTTGTTCCTAAAACAGCATTGGAAAGCAAAATAGTTTCACATATGTAATTAAGGTTAGTAAGCGCAACCTTGAGCCATACAATTCTGTATGGCTTTTTTTATGTTCTTGCTTTTTCTTGGATTAAACTAATTTTCATTTAAATGTTTAATATTCCCAATACCTTTTCTGACAGAAATTCTCCTCCAGGGTATTTTTCTGTATAATCTAAATTAATCCAAATTTTTCCATCAGGATCATAATGATAATTTAGCTGTTTTCCTTTAGACTCTTCGTTAAATAGTTTATAGTGAATAAGTGAATCAATTTTTTTCAAATCTTTTCTATTTCCAACCAATAATTCTGGGTAAATATGTTTAGTCGTAAGGATTAATCGGGGAGTTCCACCAACAGATTTTACGCATGCTGCCATTAAGGTTGCATGATCGTCGCAGTCGCCAGAAAGATACTTTATGGATTCGCTCGCTTTTGCATAATAATCACGAGATTTAGGATCATTTACATAATTCCATTTCGTATTTATTTCTTTAAAAATAGCAAAACATTGAATGATTGTTCTGTAGGGTGAATGTTGTTGCTGCTCTTTAAAATGCTTATTAATAGCAGCTAATGAAAAATTGCGAACAATCGGAGATGTATAATTTATGGCCTTACGTATCGGACGTTCATTGGGAAAAGGTATGTAATTATTTAAAGTTAATTTTTTGGGAACCGGATCATACAAGGCACTATAAAATATGTTTTCATAGTCTTTATATAAATTTTTAAAACCATATTTATGTTGAATAGTACCATAGGTCAGAAATACAATTGTAATAATAAACGCAGGAAGAATGATTATTTTTAAAAATTTCATCAACATGTGGGTGATGATTATAATTAAAATAAATAGTATAATTCGATCAGCAAAATAAGGCCAATGCATGCTTGGAATAATTCGATAGGCTAAAATAAATAATGGGAGTGCAAGTAATTTACTCAATACACTTATAAGGAAATTACTTAAAAAGCCTTCTGTAGCTTTTGAAGTAGTTTCAGTATTGTTTTTTGTCAATTGAGCCATTAGTCTTTTATAGAAATTTAAATGTAACCATTATTTATTCATTACATCCGATTCAACAATAGTCGTTCCTAATGAAGGGTTTTTGGCATACGTCCACATGGCGAGAGCCACTTTGCTTGCTTGAATAGCTTTATATCGTTTAGGTATTAAAAAATCGAGTGCTTGCATCACGATTTGTCCAGCACGTTCAATGGGTCTTTTCTCTTTTCTATTCCCTAGAAGCATAGATGGTCTGAAAATGCCTAGATGTTTATAGCCTAATGCCATTAATTCATTTTCAACATCTCCTTTTACTTTATTATAAAAAATAGAGGAGGATGCATTTGCTCCGCCAGCTGTTACAATTGAAAATACAGTTGCACCTTGCTGTAAGGCTTCTTTAGCTACTATCAAAGGATATGTTTTGTCTACTAGTTCAAAAGCAGGTTTACTTCCTGCTTTTGCAATGGTAGTACCTAAGCAACAATATACATGATCTGCTTTTAAATCAACCTCTGCTATTTGATTGTAGTCAATCACCAATTGTTTTAGTTTAGGATTTGAAATAGCTTGAAGAGAACGTACGATGATTTTTACTTCAGTATATTCAGGGTCTTGTAATAATTGCTCTACTACTAACTTTCCTATCATGCCGCTTGCACCAGCAACCAATGCAATAAATTGAGACATCTTTTGTTGTTTTTGCAAATGTAATCAATTCCTGCACGATCTATTTTGGTAAAATAATATTTCTACTTCGACGTTTTTATCTAAATTCGTTTTATGAATCTTGAAGAATTACAATATCCAATAGGTCGGTGTCAATATCCGGATCAATATACACCTGAATTATTAAGTCAAATGATGCTTGAAATTGAAACTTTCCCAAAGCGTTTAGAACTAGCCGTACAGCAATTAGATGAATATCAGTTACAAACACCTTATCGTGAAGGTGGATGGACTGTGAATCAAGTAATACATCATTGTGCTGATAGTCATATGAATTGTGTATTGAGAATTAAGTTTGCATTGACCGAAGATAAACCTACAATCAAGCCTTACAATGAAGCCTTGTGGGCGCAATGTGAGGATTATACCTTGCCTTACAACAATTCTATCACGTTGTTATTTTGCATTCATGAAAAAATCATGAAACTCATTCGAAGTCTAACTCCAGAACAAATGGAGCGATCCTATATTCATACCCAATATAATCGTGAGTTTAGTGTGAAGGATGTAATATGTTTGTATGCATGGCATGGGAATCATCATTTAGCACATATTACTTCTTTAAAAGATCGAATGGGTTGGTTATAAATAAATATTCTATGAAAAAGCTATTTTATATACTCTGTTTGTTTTTATTTGCTTCATGCAATACAAATAAAGTTACGATGTTGAAAATCAAAAATAATAATTCGTTTCCGATTGTGTTCACTGTCAAAGCCAATAATTGTGCTTTAACTACCCCTAGCATACCCCCAAATGAAACCATTGAATCTACATTCGATTGGACATCGATTGATAAAGTGGATGGCCAATGGTTTTTATTTGTTAAAAATGCAGAAACTGGGGTTACAGATTCATTTGCTCATGGATATTTTACCAAAGGCGAACTTAGCAATTATCTCGATGCAGAAAGCACAGGAGGTCAGTTGAAAGTAAAGGTAAGCGAATAATGAAAAAAGTTCTGATAAATGAACTAATTTAGCACACTGAAAAAATGTATTGAAATATGGGTTTAAATAAAACAGTCAGCAATGCCGATGAGGCAATCAAAGATATAAAGGATGGTATGACTATCATGTTAGGTGGATTTGGGTTATGCGGAATTCCCGAAAATTGCATCAATGCTTTGGTAAAAAAAGGAGTCAAACATCTTACTTGTATTAGCAATAATGCGGGTGTAGATGATTTCGGTATTGGACTTATGCTTCAAGGGAAACAAGTAAAAAAAATGGTCTCGTCCTATGTAGGAGAAAATGCTGAATTTGAACGTCAAATGTTGTCGGGCGAATTAGAAGTTGAACTAATACCACAAGGTACTTTGGCGACTCGATGTATGGCAACAGGCTATGGAATGCCAGTCGTGTTTACACCTGCAGGAGTTGGTACGGAGGTAGCAGAAGGCAAAGAGACTCGTAGCTTTACAATGTATGGCGAAGAAAAAGTATACTTGATGGAACGAGCATTTGAAAGTGATTTTGCAATTGTAAAAGCATGGAAAGGTGACAAGCAAGGAAATTTAATTTACCGTGAAACTGCTCGTAATTTTAATCCTATGATGGCTATGGCAGGTAAAATCACGATAGCTGAAGTAGAAGAACTTGTGGAAATAGGTGAACTTGACCCCGATCAAATTCACACACCAGGCATATTTGTCAATTTTATTTTTCAGGGCAGTAATTACGAAAAACGAATTGAACAAGTAACTGTGCGAAAGAAATAGTATTTCTTTTATTTCATTTCTTTATTAAACATACCCAACAAACTATGCTCACAAACAATGATATCCTCAAAAAAATTCGAGTAGCCTTGTCATTAAAGAATGATGATATCATTGAGATATTAGCGTTAGAGAATTTCAAGATATCTAAAGGTGCTTTAGGTGATTTATTTCGTGCAGAAGACCATCCTGATTATGTAGAAGCGGGAGATCAAATACTTCGCAATTTTCTGAATGGTTTGATAACATACAAACGTGGAGTAAGACCACCGTCTCCAAACAAAGATGTGAAAAAGTAAAAATAGCTTTTATTTTTTAGATCATTTTTAGAATAACAAGTGTAGAATATATTTGTTATTCTTTTTTTTCTCAAATAGAAAGCATAACTTGGTACTCATAAATCGTAGTTTAAAATTATTTTTTATGAGATTGATTATTCTATTCCATTTTTTTCTTTGCACTTTGGTAGGATTCAATACCTTACAAGCACAAGATTTAATTCGTTTTCAGCAAGCCCATCAAGTAGGGTATAAAAATAATAATGAATCCATTATTATCTCGCCTCAGTACGATGCAGGATCAGATTTTAAAGATGGTATTGCATTAGTCGTAAGTAATCATAAAAGAGGTTTTATTAATGCAGCTGGAGAAGAATTTATTCCATTGAAATATGAAGATGCTTCTATGTTTAGTGAAGGCTTGGCTTGTGTGAAATTTGCAGGTAAATATGGATATATTAATCGTACGGGAGAATGGGTGATTCAACCCATTTTTGAAAATGCATTTTCATTCAAAGAAGGTAGGGCACGAGTGCAAAAAAATAATCTTTGGGGATATATTAAACAGAATGGTGAATTAATCATTCCATGTATTTACAATCAAGCGATGGATTTTTCTCAAGGACTTGCTGCAGTCAATCTGAAAGAGCTATATGGCTATATTGATGGTGATGGAAAAACAACGATTCCGTTTCAATACTTGATGGCTATGAGTTTCAATGCTTCTAATGAAGCCATTGTAGCTAAAGATAATGTCAATTACCGAACCTTTGTAATTAATAAAAATGGAAAAATACTTCGCGAACAAGAAGTATTTGATGAACATCGAAAAGAAATGGAACAAGAAAAGCGTGAGCAAGAAAAGCGCTAAATACTATTGTTTTTATTTCTACTCACCACCTAATAATTCTCGTTCTACATCTTCCATACTTACAATGTCTATTGCTTCTATGAGAGTAGGTGCTATATTGAGTATATCATCTAGTTCGTTTTCATGAATTTTATGTTTTAAATCGCCTTTTATTTCACAAAGAACAAACGAGTAGTTATCAGAATACATAGAAGTGTGGGTATGTAAAAACATATCAATTTTATCTATTGTCAATGTAGAAATGTTTTCAAAATTGAGTATCACACTTTTGTCATTTTCTCTGCTAGATTCTATCAATTTTGACAGTTCGTCAGCTAATTTGCTGTCCAATGTTGTATTTATTGGAGTAATTATGTCAAAAGTTTCTCTGGTATCAATTTTGCAATTCATGTGTTTATATCTTTCTTTATAAAGTAAAAATAATTAATTAATTTTGTTAAAACAACATAGATACATGGATTCTCAATTTTCGGCAAAAGTAAAAGAAATAATATCATATAGTAGAGAGGAAGCATTAAGACTAGGGAATGATTTTATTGGAACAGAACACCTTCTTCTTGGAATGATACGTGATGGTCAGGGTTTGGGTGTGAAAATATTACAAAACCTACAAGTTGATATGTTTGATCTTCGAAGAGAACTTGAATTGGTCATTAAAAATAAAGGAACATTGAAAAATGTTCAAAATGTAAATAGTCTTCCTCTTACCAAACAAGCTGAAAAGGTTATACGTATTACTGTTCTTGAAGCCAAAGCAATGAAAAGCTTATTGGCTGAAAGCGAACATTTGGTATTGTCCATTCTCAAAAACAAAGAAAACGTAGCGTGTCAAATTTTAAATCAATTCAATGTTGATTATGATTCTTTCAGAAGTGAATTAGAATTGGTGACTGGCAATGGTAGTAATATCACGGGAGAATTGAAAGATGATTCAGGAGGCAATTTTGATGATGATGAAGATAGACCATCTTATCAACGTAAGCCAGCATCTGGTGGATCTACAACTAAATCAAAAACACCTGTGTTAGATAATTTTGGAAGAGATATCACCCGATTGGCCGAAATGGGTCAACTAGATCCAATAGTTGGTCGTGAATCAGAAATTGAACGTGTGTCTCAAATATTATCTAGAAGAAAGAAAAATAATCCCATACTTATTGGTGAACCCGGTGTTGGTAAAACAGCCATTGTTGAAGGTCTTGCATTGCGAATACATCAACGAAAAGTATCGAGAGTATTATTTGATAAGCGTGTAGTAAGTCTTGATTTAGCAGCTTTAGTTGCTGGTACCAAATATAGAGGTCAGTTCGAAGAGCGTATGAAAGCCATCATGAACGAATTGGAAAAAAATCGTGATGTTATTTTATTTATAGATGAAATTCATACAATTGTAGGTGCAGGTGGAGCAAGTGGTTCCTTAGACGCATCCAATATATTCAAACCTGCTTTAGCACGTGGCGAACTTCAATGTATAGGAGCTTCAACCTTAGACGAGTATCGTATGCATATCGAAAAAGATGGTGCCTTAGATCGTCGTTTTCAAAAAGTATTGATTGAACCACCGAGTGTAGATGATACGATTGTGATTCTTAATAATTTGAAAACTAAGTACGAAGAATTTCACAATGTTAGTTACAATGATGAAGCAATCGAAGCTTGTGTAAAATTAAGTAATCGATACGTAACAGATCGTTTATTGCCAGATAAAGCCATTGATGTAATGGACGAAGTAGGTGCTCGAGTGCATTTGAAAAATATTGATGTTCCAAAAACAGTGCTTGATCTAGAGCAAAAAATTGAAGACATTAAAGTTGAAAAAAACAAAGTAGTTAAAAGTCAACAATTTGAAAAAGCTGCTTCGCTTCGTGACACAGAAAAGAAATTGCAAGAAGAACTTGAAGCTGCTAAAGCGGCTTGGGAGGATGAAGTGAAAAGTAAACGATATCCTATTACTGAAGAGGAAATTGCAGAAGTAATTCATATGATGACAGGAATTCCTGTGAAGCGAATGGTGGCTGCTGAGAGTGACAAGCTTCGTAATATGGCTACAGATTTGAATGGAGTTGTAATAGGACAAGATAGCGCAGTAGCAAAGGTAGTAAAAGCTATACAGCGTAATCGTGTTGGTCTAAAAGATCCTAAAAAACCAATAGGTTCATTCATTTTCTTAGGTCCAACCGGAGTAGGTAAAACTGAATTAGCTCGTGCATTGGCTCGCAATCTTTTTGATAGCGACGAAGCGTTGGTGCGTATTGACATGAGTGAATACATGGAGAAATTTTCTGTAAGTCGATTGATTGGAGCTCCTCCAGGATATGTAGGCTATGAAGAAGGTGGTCAATTGACCGAAAAAATACGACGCAAACCATATAGCATTATTTTATTAGATGAAATCGAAAAAGCACATCCAGATATTTTCAATATTTTATTACAAGTATTAGATGATGGCCAATTGACAGATGGAATGGGACGTAAAGTTGATTTTAAAAATACGATCATCATTATGACCTCTAATATTGGAGTTCGTCAATTAAAAGAATTTGGTGATGGAGTTGGATTTGCTACGAGCACAAAAGTGGCTAATTCGGAAGATAATAGTAAAGCAGTCATCGAAAAAGCCCTCAAACGTACATTTGCGCCTGAGTTTTTAAATCGTATCGATGATGTTGTTGTATTCAATTCGTTGACTCAAGAAGATATTCATAAAATCATTGACTTGGTCATGGTGAATGTAATGAATCGCTTAAGTGCTATTGGATTTAAAATCGAATTGACAGATAAAGCTAAAACATTCATTGGCGAAAAAGGCTATGATCAACAATTTGGTGCACGACCATTGCATCGTGCGATACAAAAATATTTAGAAGATCCATTGGCTGAAGAAATCCTGAATCTGAAAATGAAAGAAGGTGATACAATCATAGCCGATTTGGATGAAGAGAAATCTTTATTGACATTTACTCACAAAGGAACATCTAAAAAGGAAAAATCGAGCGAACCAAAAGAAGAGAAATAATAATTTTAATATAACTATACATAATGCCTGAAATTTATCAGGCATTATTTTTTTATACGTGGATCGATAACCCCATAAAGAATATCAACAAATATATTCATCACAATAAAAATAAGTGCCGTAAAAAGGACTGAACCCATCACAACAGGAAAATCAAATTTATTCAAAGCGTCAACTGTTATCTTTCCAATTCCTTTCCAGCCAAAAATATATTCTATAAAAAAGGAACCTGCCAGCAATTCGGCAAACCAACCTGATATAGATGTAACTACTGGATTCAATGCATTGCGCAGTGCATGCCTCCATAAAACAACTTGTTTGCTCAGCCCTTTAGCATATGCCGTTCGGATAAAATCTTGACTCAATACATCAAGCATTGAACTTCTAGTTATTTGAACAATAATTGCCAATGGCCTAATAGATAATGTGAAAACAGGTAGTATCAAACTTTTCAAAATAAGTCGTTTTCCCTCGTAGGGATCAAAATCCCACATGGGTGATACGATGCTTAATCCTGTATAATCGTGTAAAAGAAATCCAAACACATAAGCAATGAGAATCCCTGCAAAAAAAGAAGGTGCAGAAATGCCTAAAACACTTGTAAATACTACTGATGTATCCATCCAAGTATTTTGTTTGATAGCAGCAATAGTCCCTAGAAAAATTCCAAGAATCGTTGCAACTAGTATTGAAAGTGTTGCTAAAATGAGTGTACCAGGAAATGCGTCAATCAACATACTGCTGACATCTTTTTTTGTCTGATATGATCGACGTAAGTAAGGCGCTTTGAACACTAAATTTTTTTGCTCACTTAACCCTAGTATTTTATAATATTCATATTTCTCTTGATCATCCGTGCTCGATCCATGGATAGCAATAGGAGATAGGTCATTGAGATACAATAGAAATTGTTTATGTATTGGCTTGTCAAGATAAAGCTCTTTGCGTGTATTTTCGAGGGTTTTAGCATCACTGCGTTGACCCATAGTAAGCCTAGCAGGATCGGCAGGCAATATCACAAAAAACAATACAAACACAATACTTACGACTCCTAGAAGTACAAAAAAACTATTGATTATTTTTTTGACAAGAAAATTGAACACAATGAATGGATTTGCCTTTTAGTTATTTCGGGCAAATTACTACAACAAATCTAATTTTGGGATAAACTATCTGTAGTTTCTACTGCAGCAGGTGCTAAAAGTGGTTGTTTGTTATTGCTTAAATCTAGTTTCAGTCCTGCATAATCAGGATAATTAGCATAACTCCATTTACCTTTTACAGTTCCTCCATTTAATAACATGATGCCAGGGTTAGAACGCATGGCAGTTTTACATACTGTTGCATCAATCGAATTGAATTCAATATCAAGTTGATGAGCAGCTTTGAATTTATTGGTTTCAATATCGTTTGAAGCACTAATAGCAATGATAGGAACCCCATTTGCTTTGCTGTCAGCAATCAATTTTTTCAATTTGTCCATATTCGATGTATTTGCAAGATTCACATCTTTTACAAATAAAAGAAATACATTGCCAGGATAGTTTAGCACAGTTTGTGTTATGTCTCCACCATTATAATCATTGATTGCAAAGTCAAGAATTGTAGGTGCATTTTCAGCTTCTTTTACAACTGTACTTTTACTGTCCACAAATTTCCAAGTAGTATCTTGCCATGGAAAATTTTTATCAGTAAATTCTTTTTTCACACCATCTTTTTGATAAACTAATAAAGTTTGATACTCAGCTGGTTTGTAATTCTCACCTGGTGTCATTTCTTTTAAAAGATTGTTGCCTACTTTATAAGCTAAACAATCTTTAAACGGTAAATTTTTCAAAACATACCATTGCATAGCTATTGAAAGTACAAATGAAATAATCATGACAGCGGTAGCAAGACCATTCGAAAAGGCTTGAGCTATTCGTTTGCGGAAAAATACTAAAAGAAGGATTAACACCAACAGCACAATGTCTTTCATGAAGGATTCATTGGCTTGTAGTTTGATACAATCACCAAAGCAACCACATTCTTTAATTTTGCCACTGTATAAAGCATAGCCTGTAAGGAATGTAAAGAAAATAGTCAGTAGAAGGATTAAGTATGCAAATAATTTGAAGCGGTATCCAATAATCAAAGCTACCCCTGCTACAATTTCAAAGGTAATCATGAGTATAGACATGATCATTACATAGTTGTTCAACCAATTCATCAATCCAGGCAAATAACCTTCGCGTGACCAAACCTCAAAAAATTCGCTCATTTTATAAGCCAAGCCAGATGGGTCATTGGCTTTTATAAGCCCAGAAAAAATAAATAACAAACCTACAAAGACTCGAATGACCGTAAGTGATATTGATAATGCTTTATTTTCCTTCATAGAATAGTATTTTGAAACAAATATAAGCCCAAAGGACATTCGCACCTCTATTTTGTGGCTTATTTAGACTTCATTAGTAAATTTCAATTTTTTGTTATAAAAATTAAATTCGTTCTTTGCATCGCAAATGAAAAAGATTGTCATAGCAATAGATGGATTTTCATCTACCGGAAAAAGCACACTCGCAAGGGTGTTGGCTCAAAAGTTGAATTATACCTATGTTGACAGTGGAGCAATGTATAGAGCTATCACCTTGTATTTCTATCAACAGAATATACAATTAGATGATGTTAAAGAAGTGCTCAATGCGTTGGAGCATATTGAAGTTCATTTTGAAGAGAATATTATTTGTTTGAATGGTGAAAAGGTTGAGTCTCAAATTCGAGCAATGGAAATTTCAAACCGAGTAAGTGAAGTATCAGCCATTGAAGCTGTTCGACATTTTGCTGTAGAACAACAGCAACGAATGGGTGAAAAAAAAGGAATCGTAATGGATGGTCGTGATATTGGAACGACTGTATTCCCTCAGGCTGAATTGAAAATTTATCTTACAGCAGATCCTACAATTCGTGCCAATCGAAGGTTTCAGGAGATTTTACAAAAAGATTCCACTATTGATTTTAAAACAGTTGCAGATAATTTGAAACATCGAGATCATATTGATTCTACTCGTGAAGTGAGTCCATTGCGTATTGCAACCGATGCTGTGATACTTGACAATTCAACATTAAGCTTCGACCAAACAGTCGAAACAGCATATCAATGGGCTTTGGCTAAAATAAATGATTAAGCGTTATCAACTTCCTTGGCTATTTGACTAATAGAAATTGAGTTTGGATAGAAGCTCAGTAATTTCTCTATAACTTTTTCTACAACTGCATCAGGACAAGAAGCGCCTGAAGTAATCAAGAAAGTTGGTTTTTCAGTTTTAGGTAGAAAATCATAGGTAGTTTTTTCAATATGTTGATGTAAATCGAAGTGAGCAATTTCTTGGTTTGATAATATTTTTTGTTCATTTTCGATATAAAATGTTGGAAGTATGTATTCACATAATTCAACTAGGTGAGATGTATTAGAACTATTGTATCCGCCCACTACTAGTGCAATATCTGCATCCGTTTCAAGTAAACCTTTTACTGCGCTTTGATTATCATTGGTAGCGTAACATAATGTATCACGTGTATCTGCGAAATGCTTACTTATCTCATCAGATTTAAGTTGATAATGATCTTGAATAACCTTTTTTAAGTAATCTGAAATCTCTTGTGTGTCACTTGCCAGCATGGTCGTTTGATTTACGACACCTATACGAATTAAATCAGTTTCAACATTAAAGCCCTCGGAATATTGGCCTTTGAACTCCTCATAAAATTGAGAACGATTGACTTCATTGCGAATATATTTTTCAAGTTGTTGAGCTTCAGCTAAATCTTTTACTACTACTGATGGAGCATTCACACTACTATGTGAAAAGGTTGCGCGTGTTTCTTCATGTTTTGGTTTTCCATGTATGATTATAGAATATCCCTTCAATCCAATTTGCTCTGACCGATTCCATACCTTTTCTACAAAAGGGCATGTGGTATTGTACTTTAGTGGATCAATGCCAATATTTTTTAAAATGGATTCAGTTTCAATTGTAGTGCCAAATGCAGGAATGATGACGATATCTTCTTTTGTTAATTCATCCCATTGGATATACATTTTCCCAACAGTATCCATAATAAATTGAACGCCGCTTTTTACCAAATCGGCATTTACTTGTGGATTATGGATCATTTCACTTAAAAGAAAAATACGTTTACCTGGGTTTTCACTTACAGTTCTAAATGCAATTTCAATCGCATTTTCTACACCATAGCAAAATCCAAAATGTCGAGCTAAATATATTTCTATAGACCCAAAATCTAGTCGAGTAGGCGTGAAGTCCTTTTTTAATTTATCGGCTTGTTTACGTTTATTTTTAATAGCCGTAATTAATGGACTACGGTAAAATGCGGGTATTTCGAAACTTTTCATCTGTTACTCTATTTCTAATCGCAAATGTAGATAACTTCATCGCTTATTGAGCCTTTGACTCCAAATTATATGCTAAAAAATCTTATATTTGTTGTTTAATTTTTGAAAAATCATACATAAAACAATGAAGAAAATATTAATTATTTCATTATCGCTGATTTCAACTCAGATTTATGCACAGCAGTCAAATGGAATAAAGGCAGGGAATGCATTTAGAGCTCCTTTTGAAGTTAAATATTTAGGCGAAGGTATACCAACATCTGATGATGTTGAGTTAGTTCCACAATTAACGCATTTAGTTTCTAAAAATGAATCAGATAATGAAAAGGAACTTGAGATTCTTAAAGAAGAGAAAATGAAGGAAAAAGAACTTTTTTTAAGTCAACATCCTGAATTGTCAACTCAGCAACAAGATGTTTCAAATAAAAAATCAAGAACGTTGGATCCTGTTTTTATAGTGGGTTACAATGCACTTGGAAACAACGGAACACCTTCTGATAATACTGCTGCCGTCAATACAAATAATCAATTGGTATGTAGTGTAAACAGTAGTTTGAGAGTTTACAATACAACAACTGGAGCGGGATTAGCTTCTACTACGAGTTTAGCATCTTTTTTCGCTACACCATCTAATGGATCTTTACTTACCAATTCTTTATGTGATCCAAAAGTTATTTTTGATCAGCAAGCTCAACGATTTATAATTTTTGCACAGACATGTGACGGTAGTTCTAATACATCACAAATTTTATTGGCATTTTCTAAAACTTCTGATCCTACCCCTACAAGTGGCACTGGGTGGTATTTTTACACATTTACTGGAAATCCTTCAAGCAGTATTGGGCAAAATGCATGGTTTGATTATCCTAAAATAGGGGTTTCTAATAGTGATGTTTTTGTTACTGGAAATTTGTTTGATAATAGTGGTAATTATGTTGAATCAGTAATTTATCAAATCAACAAAACAAAGTGCTATGCAGGAAATACCATCAATAGCGGAGATGCTTTATTGTGGTATAATATCGATAATAATCCCTTTACTATGGTACCTATGTCCAATGGACAAACAGGAGGCTATGGCAATAATATGTATTTAGCTTCAACTAAGAATACAGCTTTTGGTGCTAATATTGCTTTGTTTGAAATTACAAATTCAACAGCAAATAATCCACAATTAACATCAGCACTCATTGCTACCGATACGACTTCTTCTCCTGCTGATGCCATTCAAAGTGGTACGAGTGTTGATCTTGATTTAGGGGATAGTAGAGGAATGGATGGTTTTTACTTAAATGGTACGATTCACTATGTATTTCATTGTGATGTTGGTGCTGGTTATTCTGGTATCAATTATTCTCGTATTACAAAATCGGGTAACTCATGGACATTGAAACGTAGAATTATTAAAATGGCCGGGAAAGATTTAGGTTTTCCCGCTATAACGTCGTTTGGATATACTGCCAATGATCAATCTGCAATTATTGGATTTAATTATGCCTCTAGTTCAGAATTTCCAGGTATGAAAGCAATATATGTGGATCATGATATGACTCCTTCCAACCCCATAGAAATCAAAACAGGTACTGGTTATGCCAGCGTATTTCCTTCTGGCGGTGTAACGCGCTGGGGCGATTATTCAGGTGTGACACGGGTTCAAAATGCTACAAAACCTACAGCTTGGCATTTTGGAATGTTTGGAAATACAAGTCATACTTGGACAAATTATTTTGCGAAAATTTCTACACAAGGTTGGCCTTTAAATTCCTCAGATATACAAGTTGAAAATCAAGACTTAACAGTTTATCCAAATCCTGTAACTGAAGATATATTTAATGCAACAATTACATTACAAGCTGCTGGTATCATTGATGTGAAATTATTAGATATCAATGGTCGTTTCGTTCGAAATATCTACTCAGGTCCTGCAACCAAAGGCAAAAACTTATTTTCTTTTAATAAAGGAGCGTTGCCTTCAGGTACATACTTATTGAATTTTAGTCTTGATCATCAACTTTTACAAAATGAAAAAATCACAGTTATACATCCTTAGTCTTTTATTGATTACCTTGTTCTCATTTGTGTTCAATGATGTTCAAGCCAAAAAGAAACGTTGTAAACGTAAGAAAGCTAAAACAACACAAATTGCTGCAACAGATTCTACTACACATGTAGTAAGAGCACCTGGGGTTCCTAACCAACGTGAACATGATTCGTTGAAAGCAGCAAAAATGAAAGAAAAGCTTCAAAGTAGTGCATTGGTTGTGTCTTTTATTAGCATGAGTTCAGGTATTGATATCAAATCGGCCCAAGAACTTGAAGCGTTTATATTATCTTACAATAAAGAGCATAAATGTGATATGACGTATGAAAAAAAACCTTGGGGTAGAGAAGGTGAACGGGATTATTGTATTATAGCCTCCAATAAAGTTTGTTTAGATGATTTTGCTAAAATACTTAAAACCAAGTTTAACGGGAACCGTTTAATCTTTGTAAAAGAAAATACGCCTTGCAAAAAATAAATTCGTAATTTTATACTATTAAATTAAACAAAATATAATGAAATTTACTTCTCTCGTACTTTCCACATTAATGATAGGTCAAATGGCATTTGCACAGAATTCTCATAAATGTGCAAGTCATGAATACTTGAAATTACAGGATGCATTAAATCCTGGTTTGGAACAACAAATTAAAAACTTAGCGCAATTCCAATACAAAAAAACAAGAGCCACTGTTGTTTATATTCCTGTAGTATTTCATGTAGTATACAAAAATGCTGCAGAAAATTTAACGGATAATTACATTGACGCACAAATTGATCAGTTGAACATGTGCTATGGTCGGACTAATTCAGATACGACTAATATGAGATCTGTTTTTCAACCGATTGTAGGAAAAGCAAAAATTCAGTTTATTTTAGATAAAATTGTGCGTGTTTCAACTACTCAAACGTCGTTTGATGCAGGAGGAATAGCACCTTTTTCAGGATCTGATCAAGTGAAATATACTGCAAGTGGTGGAAGTGATGCTCAAATGCCAACTCAAAAACTGAATGTTTGGAGTTGCGATTTGAAATTGAATGGTTCAGATGGATTAATTGGATATGCATATCCACCACCGGGCTTACCAAATTGGGGAGGACAAGGAAACACAAATCCTACAATTGATGGTGTGGTCATGGATTATTTAGATATTGGTGGGCCATTAAAACAACCAAAAGGTTATGCCTATGGATTTAGAGGTAAATCGTTGGTTCATGAAGTAGGCCATTATCTTGGATTACGTCATATTTGGGGTGACGATGGAGGTGCTTGTTTCGGACAAATGGATTATGAAGATGATGGAATTACAGATACACCCGATCAAGCGGATCAATCACCTGACAATTGTGATAAAGTAATTAACTCTTGTACTCAAACGCCCGATATGCCTGATATGGTAGAAAACTACATGGATTATTCATCTGCAAATTGTCAAAATAGTTTTACTAAAGGGCAAGTAACCTTGATGGAGAATGTATTAGCTACCATTCGTACAACAATAAAAGTACCTACTTCTATAGTAGATGTTGATGCTCCTGAGCAGGTAATTGTTTATCCTAATCCGGCGATGGAAATTGTGAATATGGCGATTACTGGTTTTACATCAGATAAAGGCGTGATTACTATTTCAAATTCATTGGGACAAGTAGTGAAACAACTTAATGTGAATAAATCAAATGATATACAATCAATTTCAGTGGCTGATTTGAGTAAAGGACTTTATATCATTCAACTATCAGTCGATCACAAAAATCTATTTACTCAAAAGCTCATATTACAGTAATTTTGTACTAAGATTCAAATGAATACCATGGAAACATCTATTATAATGCCAGTCACCTTTACACAAGGTGCCATTCAAGAACTTAAACGTTTATTTACTGAAGAACATACTAAACCCTTTTTGAGAGTTGGTGTTAAAGGAGGTGGATGTAGTGGCATGACTTATGTTTTGGAGTATGATGATCATCAGGAAGGTGATATGGAGTTTGAAATAGAGGGTATCCCTGTAGTCATGAATAAAGCACACGAAATGTATTTATATGGTATGGAAGTAGAATTTGAGGGTGGATTAAATTCTCGCGGTTTCACATTCAAAAATCCAAATGCTTCTTCAACATGTGGATGCGGAACAAGTTTCGCAGTTTAGCAAATTTCATAATTATTCATTATAAAAAAAGTGTTTAGAATTCTAAACACTTTTTTATATTTCGATTAGATCAAATTTATTTAATCTCTATCGAAGGCATCAACGCTTGAATTTGATTTTTTTGGCTTTTGATTTTTTGTATTTCTTGATATACAATATAATCGTCGCCTAATAATTTTTTGATACTAGCTTCTTCTCTTTTTTTGCCTGAGATTGAGGAAATTATTTCTTCAATTTTGTCAATAGGTTTTGGATATTCTACAATCTCGTATTCTTTTAAATTAGCTTTAGATGCTGCACTACTCAATGCTCGATTGATATTACCTAACTCGTCAACCAATTTCAATTCTTTTCCTAATTTGCCACTATATACATGTCCTTGCGCCAATTCTTCTACTTGGTCCATCGATAAGTTTCTTGCGTTGGCAACACGTGATTTAAATAGGATATAGGTGCTATCAAGATAGCTTTGAATCCAATTTCTTTCAAGATCAGTCATAGGGCGAGTCATGTTTGGAAAGTCTGAAAATTGACCTGTTTTTACGGCATCTGTTGTTACACCCAATTTGTTTTTCATCATATCTCCAATGTTGAACATCACGCCAACAACACCTATAGAACCTGTTAACGTATTATGATCGGCAAAAATACTATCAGCAGCACATGATATATAATAACCGCCACTTGCAGCATAGTTGCCCATACTTACTATGATTGGTTTCTTTTTTCTCAATTGCATGAGTTCATGATATATAATTTCACTGGCCAATGCACTTCCTCCAGGTGAGTTTACACGAAGTACTACAGCTTTGATATTATCATCTTTCGCAATTTTACGTATAGTTTTTGTGAAATCTTTTGAATGAATATCTTCAGTACCTTCTCCATCATAAATAGCTCCTTCGGCATATAAAATGGCAATTTTATTTTTTGAATTTGATTTTTCGGTGATGGAACCAGCATAATCACTTGGCGAAATAAAATGCAATTTATCTTTTTCTTTCAAGGCCAATTTAGTACGTAAAATTGATTCAACTGAATCGGCATAAATTGTACCATCAATGAATTTATTAGCCAATGCATCTTTAGGGAATTTAATGGTACCATTGTTTGCCATTGCTGCAAGGGTAGCAGTATCAGTCCCTGTTTTTTGAGAAACGGCTCTTAAGAATTCTGCGTATAAATCACCCAATAGAACACTTAATTGATATCGATTCGGATCGCTGAATTTTTCTAATTTATAGGGCTCATAAGCGCCTTTAAATTTGCCACAATGGAAAGCTTCAGTTTTTACATCCAATTTATCCAAGGTGCCTTTGTAAAACATACTAGTAAGACTTAATCCATTGAATTCGATCCCGCCAGCTGGATTTAAATACAATTGATTTGAAACAGAAGATATGTAATAGGATTTTTGATCACTTACTTCACCATAGGCAACAATAAATTTATCGCTCTTTTTGAAATCTTCGAGGGCTGTACGTATTTCTTGTAAGCTAGCCCAACCGATAGGACATCCTCCGGTTTTTATATAAATACCTTTGATTTTATCATCCGCTTTAGCTGCTTTTATTGAATTTAAAATATCATTCAATCCAGTCACAGAGGTAGGTTTATTAGATAGCATGCCAAGTGGGTCTTCCATTCCTTGTTCGAGAATAGCTTCAGTTAAATCCAACGTCAGGATGGAGTTTTTCATTACAGCCGTTTGTTCGCTACTGGCAGAACCTGCGATGGCTCCGACAAATGTGATGAAAATTAAGATAGAGAAAATGACGAGTGCACATAAAGTGGCAAATAGGATCTTAAAAAATTGTTTCATTTGGTACTTATTTTATTTATACGATGTAATCTCGATGCGAATCCACAGAATTATTACATATTTGCAACGAAATTAACTGACTTTACGCTTAGTTCAAATTGTTTTTGTATGAATGGTATATATCTTATTATAGGTGGTAATATGGGAGACAGGGTAACTCTGTTGGCTGAGTGTGCAGCCTTTATAGAGAAAAAAATAGGAAAAATTATCCAACAATCCGCTTTGTATGAAACTGCAGCTTGGGGTAAAACCGATCAGCCATCATTTTTAAATCAGGTTCTATACATACATACAAATCAATCCGCTCATGATGTGCTGAAAAAATGCTTAGCTATCGAACATGATATGGGGCGTATTCGATTTCAAAAATGGGAATCTAGAATTATAGATATTGATATATTGTTTTACAATCAAGATGTGATTAATGAAAAGGATTTAAGTGTCCCGCATCCTCAGATTGCAAATAGGAAATTTGTTTTAGTCCCTCTTTGTGAAATAGCTCCAAATTTAATTCATCCTGTATTATTGCTTTCAATTGAAACCCTGCTAAAGCAATGTGATGATCCTCTTGAAGTGAAAAAAATGAATTATACATTCATTTAATGATTATTAAAAAAAAGAACTTCGTTGTTTAAAATTGATTAAAGTCATTCACTTATTGTAATTTCACTTCACCAATTTAAAACTATGCACGTTCGAAGTTATCTATTTACCCTAATTTGTGTCCTCTTTTCTACAAATCAATTAGAAGCCCAATTGTATAGTACACAAATAGAACTTAAAAATGCTCAAACCGATACTCAACGTGTGAGATTATTATGTGATCTTTCCTTTGAATATTTAAATACAAAAGTAGATAGTGCAATGTATTATGCTCAAGAAGCCTTGCGTATAGCTCAAAATGATCATTACGATGATGGGTCTTCTAGAAGTTTGAATGCGATAGGAAATGTATTGTTACAAACTGGGCAGCATGATAAAGCTTTAGAAACATACCTAGCAGCGCTAAAAAAAGCAGAAACCGCAAAATCTGAATCTCGAATAGCACAAACATATTCTAATATTGGAAATCTATACATTAATCAAGGAGAATTTAGATTGCCTTTGGACTATTTAGTTAAAGCAAAATTGATCAATGAAAAAAATAACGATATTAATAAACTGATTATAAATCTAGTGAACATTGGTATTTGTTATCAATACCTCGATATGCCTGATTCTGCATTGCATTATTTAAATCAAGGCCTTGCCAAAGCTATATCTACAAAGACAAACGATAATGAATGTGCAATATTATTTTATATAGGATCTGTTTACGAGGATAAAAAAAATACTCATTTAGCAAAAACATTTTTTTTGCAAAGTATCCAAAAGGCTCAAAAGACATCTAATCAAACCATCTACAGTTCTGCTTTACAAGGGATGGGGAATATATTTAAAAAAGAAAACTTAGATTCTTCATTGCATTACACTCGATTAGCATATGAGTCAGCATCAAGCAACAAGTATTTTATGATGAGTATGAATGCAGCCTCTTCGTTGTACCAGTTGTATTTATCCAAAAATGAGAAGGATAGTAGTTTGAAATATATTAAAATTAAAGCTGATTTAAAAGATAGCTTATTCAATTATGAAAAATCAAAACACATCCAAACATTAACCCTTCAAGAACAAATAAGACAAAATGATATTCTTAAAGCATTAGAAATTCAACAAAAAGAACGCATGCAAAATATACAATACATTGGTATTGCAGCCTTTATCTTAAGCCTTTTTATATTGTTGATTATTTTGAGTCATCGAAAAATAAACCCACGTGTAATTGAATATTTAGGTCTTATTTCTCTTTTATTATTTTTTGAATTTATAGCCTTGTTTATGCATCCATATATTGAAGCTTGGTCACACCATAAACCAATAGTTGCATTATTGATTTTGGTATGTATAGCATCTATTTTAGTACCTAGTCATCATCGATTGGAAAAATGGGTAAAGGAAAAATTGGCGCGCAAAAAGTAATATTAAAATTTCAGTTACTTCTACTCATTAGGTAGTAATTTCACCGCATGGAATTGTTACATCCGCATATTTTACAATTGTTGAAGTGTATTGATTTTGAAGAAAAAGAAGAAACCAATCGATATAAACTAGATCAACAACATTCGTTAAAATCATTGAAGTCTGAAGGATTAGCAATACATCCTATCAAGGTTACCAATAAAACATTTGGTTATGCAGATTATCCCGAAATTACATTTAGAATACCTTTTCCTGTAGATACGAATCAATTTAGAGATGGGGTAGCGATCGAATGTTTTTGTCATAATGAAGAAAGTGTAAAGGGCGTATTGATATCGTTGGATGGTAAACAAGGCGAGTTTAGATTATTTGCGCCTGATTATCCCGATTGGATTGAAGATGAAGGTGTAGGTATTAAACGATCACCAGATCAGCGAACTACGGGTATGATGAAGCTCGCCATGAAGGATCTTCCAAGCAAGAAGGATGTATATGATTTGTTTTTATCCATTCATGATGGACAAGACATTCGGCCTGCAGATGAGGTACATAGTAAAACATCAATTGAATTTAAAAATAAACGGTTGAATGATAGTCAGCAATTGGCTGTAAAAGCAGTTGTAGAAAATGAAAAGTTAACCATATTACATGGACCACCAGGAACAGGCAAGACGACTACTTTGATTGAATCTATTGTGCAATTGGTACGATTGAATGAAAAAGTCATTGTATCTGCACCAAGTAATACAGCAGTAGATAATATAGCTAAAGGATTATTGACTCAAGATATAAAAATACTACGTGTAGGGAATAGTGCTAAGATAGATGAAGCACTTGCTCCTCATACACCTGAAGGTAAACTATCGGATAAGACCATTCAAAAAGAAATAAAATCACTCAAAAAACGTGCAGAAGAATTTCGTAAAATGGCATTGCAATACAAGCGTCGATTTGGGAAATCAGAACGAGAGCAACGTAGCTTGTTGTTTAAAGAAGTGAAAAATATCCGAACCGATATACGTAAAATATTATCCTACAACGAAGATAAATTATATGATCAAGCGCAAGTGATATTGGGTACGCCTATTGGACTCATGGATAGTCATTTAAATAAACTCAAGTTTCAAACATTGATCATTGATGAGGCTGCTCAATGTTTAGAACCTTTGGCATGGTGTATATTTCCGATGGCTGATAAATATGTATTGGCAGGAGATCCTTTTCAATTACCTCCTACGGTATTGTCACCTCAAGCCGAAAAACTTGGCTTCAATCGTTCTATATTGGAAGTTTGTTTTAAACAATCAGCTTCTGTATATTTACTCAATACACAATATCGAATGCGAGAAGCCATCGCAGGATTTTCAAGTCATTTTTTTTATAAAAATGAATTACTTACTCCCACGCATTTGCAAAATATTTCAAAGCATATAACATTTTTCGATACAGCTGGTGCAGGACATGAAGAACAGCAAGGAGCGAATGGTTCAAGCCTCATGAATGAAGGTGAATTGGAAATGGTGAAACGTATCATTCGTTCCGAGAATTTAGCTATTGAAACGACCGCATTGATTTCACCCTATTCTGGTCAAGTAACATTGGCCAAAGAACAATTGCCTTCCACGATGCGTATCAGTACGATTGATAGTTTTCAAGGACAAGAATACCATACGGTAATTGTATCGCTTGTGCGATCCAATGATGAAGGTCAAATAGGATTTCTAAACGATACCCGTCGAATGAATGTTGCCTTAACACGTGCCAAAGAGCAACTTTATGTAATTGGCGATAGTGCTACTTTGGGGATACATCCATTTTATAAATCCTTTTTAGAGTATATTGAACAATCGGGCGAGTACAGAAGTGTATGGGAATTGGAGGAGGAGTAAAATATGGTAATTGATTTTTTTAATTATCTAACCCCCATATACTTATGAATCTGTAGCGAAAGTTTCCATGTGGGATTTTGCTGTATAAAATCAGTGATAATAGGTAGCATTTCTTTTTCTTTACTCCATTCAGGTTGAAGATATAGAATGCAATGTTCATTTACGTTTTGGGCATGTTGTATTGCCCAATCTAAATCTGATTTATTAAATACGATCACTTTCAATTCATTGCCTTGTTTCAATACATCCACTATTGGAGCTTTGAATTTTTTGGGTGATACACAAATCCAATCCCAATTACCAGAAAGGGGATAAGCGCCACTAGTTTCTAAATTGGTTTTATAACCTGCATTTTGTAACGCTTGAGTGAGTGGTGTGCAATCATACATCATTGGTTCACCTCCGGTTATAATTACCAATTCAGTTTGACTTTGTTTGACTTCCGTAACCAATTCATCAACAGTTTTATTTTGATGCTGACCCGCATCCCAACTTTCTTTTACATCACACCATACACAACCTACATCACATCCCGCGAGCCTTATAAAAAAAGCCGCATGACCTTGGTAATATCCTTCGCCTTGAATAGAGTAGAAGGTTTCCATAATTGGATACGATACTGACATGGAGTATTTTTTTAAGAATTAGATTGAAATCAACTAGTGGTTTTTTTATTGAAGCTTGAAAAAATGAATGTGTATTCAATTTATTTAGTTGCATTCAAGTTGGCAAGAAGAGTATTCTTCATTAGTGCACATATGGTCATTAAACCAACTCCACCTGGCACAGGTGTTATATAACTACATTTTGGAGCTACGTTATCAAAATCAACATCTCCTACTAATCGGAAGCCAGATTTAGTTTCGGTACTTTCAATACGATTGATACCTACATCGATAATAATTGCACCTTCTTTTACCATATCGGCCGTTACAAACTTTGGTTTGCCTATGGCTGCAACAATTATATCGGCTTCTAAACACAACGCTTTCATATCCTTGGTTTTGGAATGACACATGGTAACAGTACAATTGCCTGGTTCGGTATTTCGACTTAGCAATAAACTCATAGGGGTACCTACAATATTGCTTCTGCCTATTACTACACAGTTCATTCCAGAGGTTTTGATACCATAGTGCTGAAGCATTAACATGATGCCAAATGGTGTTGCTGGTACAAATGTTGGGAGGCTCAACATCATTTTGCCTAGATTGACAGGATGAAATCCATCAACGTCTTTTTTCGGATCAATGGTTTCGATTACTTTATCTTCCGAAATATGTTTGGGCAAAGGCAATTGAACTAAAATTCCATCAACATTTTTATTATGATTAAATTCAATTATTTTTTCAAGTAATTCGTCCTCACTTACATTGGTTTCGTAAGTTACAAGGGTAGATTCAAATCCTAATTCAGCGCAAGTTTTTACTTTAGAACCTACATAAGCTTTGCTTGCAGGGTTTTCTCCAACGAGTATGGCTACCAAATGGGGAGCACGTTTGCCAGCCCAAGTTAACTCCTGTACTTGTTTTTTAATTTCTTCTTTAATGTGTTGAGACACTACTTTTCCGTCTAGTAATTGCATATCACAAATATAATCAATTCGTAATTGTAAAATCAAATTCTAGATTGAAAATTGAGATACTTTTTACCAGATTATATAAAAAAGGTGTTGATATAATTGCAATATTGATTTTGATAGAATTAACAACAAACATTTTTGTTTTATTCGCTCAGTTTTTATAGTTTCGTTGATATGCTTCATCAAATACATCCAAATAAAATTCGACAAGTATTGTTACTCAGTGTAGTTATACTTCTTGCTATTTTAATCAGTAAGGAAATGTATTTTTTTCTTGGGGGTTTTATGGGAGCAATCACATTATATGTTATAATGCGCAATTGGATGATAAAATTGATTTCAGAATATAAATGGAAAAAATGGTTGGCGGCAATTACGTTAATCCTTTCTGCTTTTATTATCATTGTTTTGCCATTAAGTTGGATTACTTCTATCGGTATTAATCGAATAAAACCTATTTTACATCATCCAGAAATATTAACTCAGTCATTTGAAACCATACATCAATATTTAATTAATCAATACAATGTCGATGTATTAAACGCCGATAATATTGCAAAAATCAATGTTCAGTTAATTTCTTTTGCTAGACAAACAATCGGAAGTACTATGGCAGGTATAGGAAATTTATTTGTCATGTTTTTTATTTTATACTTTATGTTGGTTTCTACCTTTGATATAGAATTGTGGTTGCGTAAACACGTACCATTCAAAAATAGCAATGTACAAAAGGTATTGAGTGAATTTAGAAGTATGGTTTATAGTAATGCCATTGGAATACCAGTTGTTGCCATGGTACAAGGATTAATAGGGTTAATTGGCTATTGGATTTTTGGGGTAGAGGAATTTGTATTAATGGGTTTGTTGACAGCTGTAGCCTCAGTAATGCCTGTGGTTGGTTCTATGGCAGTTTACATACCTTTGGCAGTATATCAACTTTCTGTTGGTCATACTTGGCAAGGTATTGCAATTGGATTATGGGGGTTTGTACTGATAGGTTCCATTGATAATGTTGCCCGATTTATGTTGCAAAAAAAGATTGCAAATGTTCATCCTTTAATTACAATTTTTGGTGTGATTATTGGGATTAATCTATTTGGTTTTCTGGGGATTATTTTCGGCCCTTTACTTTTATCAATGTTTATTATCTTGGTAAAAGTATATGTTGATGAATTTGGCACTTACGATTCAGATGAGAAATTGACAATTTTACCTTAAAGTACTACGTTAGACTTTAAGTATAGATTTAATAAAAAATATTTTTTATTAATTGTACCAACGCCAACGTGAAAATTACGCCTAAAACAATTTTTTGAAAAACTGATTCTGAAAGCTGAATTAATATTTTTTTTCCAATCCATGAACCTAACATGCTAATCAGTATTAAAGCTGGTATCATGTACAAGAAATTTGTTTGAATAAATCCATTGTATATATAGATAAGCAATCGACTACTATCAACTCCCATATCAATTATAGCAGAAGTAGAAATAAATGTATTTTTCTCAATTTGGAAGGCAGCTAATGTAATTCCTCTGATAGCACCACCTGTGCCTATAAGACCCGCTATAAAACCAGATAAACTACCCCCAATAATTAAATTGGTATTACTAGCATGTACTTTTTTTTGTATACCTGTAAGTAATAATATACTAATGGCAATCATGAAAATACTTAAGAATATTTCTAGTTCTTTCACTGGTGCGTATTTGCTGATAACAGCACCAATAATAACACTTAGTATAGCCGAAATGCCCATTGTTTTTACAATATGGATATTGATGCCTTCGCGAAATAAAAACATTTTAGATAGATTGCTAAATACATGAAACAATGCTGTAATACCGAGCACTTCATGAAAATCGAAAAAATAGGCTGCAAGTGGAACAAATAAGATAGAAGACCCAAATCCACTTACAGTTCCGAGTATTTCTGCAATAAGGGCAAGAAAATAAAATAAATAATATTTTTCAGGAAATAGAAGACTCAAATGGAATATATAAGATGTAAATATAGTAAATGTTCAATCCCTATTATTTTATTCTTCACTGAAATTTACTTTCTGATGAATAAAAAAATATTATTTTACAAATTGAAAATACAATAAAAGGCCTGCAGCCAAGGTCATAATTATCAACGCTGTAAAGCCTAGAATATTAGTTGTTTTAGTATTTACATTTTCTCCCATTATTTTCTTATTGTTTGAAATATGAAGAATGATTGCAATCAACACTGGCGCTGTCATACCATATAAAATTGCAGTATATATTAATGATTGAATAGGAGTGATACCTATGTAATTTAATGAAAGGCCTAATAGGAGAGAGATTCCAATAATTATATAAAAACCTTTTGCCTCATGAAATTTTTTATCGAGCCCTTGTTCCCATCCGAAAGTCTCAGTAAATATATATGAAAGTGAACCACTCAAAACAGGAATTGCTATTAGTCCAGTTCCGATTACACCTATAGCAAAAAGCAAATAGGCCAAATTGCCAGCCAAGGGTTTCAATGCAATTGCGGCTTGTTCTACTGTATCAATTTGATGTACACCGCCTTTGAATAAAACAGTGCCTGTTGTTAAAATAATAAAATACATGACTAAACCTGAAAATGTCATTCCAAAATCGACATCTTGTTTCATTTCATTCATTATTTTTTTATTCACGATCAAATGCTTTTTCTTATGTTTCATTTCTTCAACTTCTACCGAAGCTTGCCAAAAAAATAAATAAGGAGAAATAGTAGTACCTAATATGCCAACTAGAATAGCTAAAAACTCTTTATCGAATTTGATAGTCGGTATAAATGTGGCTTTAGCAATTTCGTATATATCTTGTTTGTACAGAAATGGCACAATAAAATAAACCAACATAACTATACATAAATATTTTAGAATAGCTGCAATTTTCAAATAAGGTAAATAAATAATAAGACCCAATAATAGTATTGTAAAAAATATACTAAAGAAAGTTGCATCAATTGAAGGAAATAATAAATTCCCAACAGCTCCCATTCCTGCAATATCCGCTCCAATGTTTAAAATTATTGCAGGGAAGCTAAACACTAACATGATATATAAAATTGGTTTTGGATAATGTTTTTTCAATGTGCCTGTTAATCCTTGCGAGGTAACCAAACCAATACGAGCACACATTTGTTGTATCGCAGCCATAAGAGGAAATGCAATAATTGAAGTCCATAAAGTAGATAGACCAAATGCAGCGCCTGCTTGGGAGTAGGTGGCTATACCAGATGGATCGTCATCGCTCGCACCTGTCACTAACCCAGGTCCGATGATTTTCCAAAAACGTGCAAACTTAGAAGCACGTTTGTTATTTGTAGACATTAACTGAAAGAATTTAGTATTTGCAATCTACAACGAGTGTTTCACATTTACTATTTTAACTGATTCTAATATAAATGTAAATATTATTAGCTTACAAATCATCATAATGAACTCATAATTTTGTGAATTTCTCCATTACTTACATGTGTGTAAATTTTAGTTGTTTTTAGTTTGGGATATTTATCTGATGCACTAAGAATATGTCCCCGAACCCTAGCCGCGATAACAACGGAAAGCGACCGTCTCGCAGAGCGGTCCTTGCAGTGGATAGCGCGAAGTTGTTCAATAGTTGCACTAGGCTTGGCTCCAAATGATATTGGATAGTAGCATTTTTTTTTACCGATGTGAATTATGTAATCCCGATGAATCGGGAAACATCCTTCCTATCGGCCATGTGTATCGTCCTGAAATAGGTTGACTAAAAATCTGTGGATAAGTCAACTTAAACTAGGACAAAAGATGTCAAAGAAACAAGGAGCTACCATTTACTCCGAAAGTTTTAAATGGAAAGTTGTTCAAGAAGTACTTTGTGGTCGAATGAGCA
>CANHGW010000035.1 GCA_947460175.1 Bacteroidota bacterium
ACAACAGTAATTCTTATGTTATCTCTTCCAAATGATCTGCCAATTTTAGGGTGCTTACTAATAAGCTTAATATTTTCTTTAAATAAAAGGTTGAGTTTCTTACTGTAATTGCTAGATTTATTTCTAAAATTCCAATATTCGAAGATATCTCTACGATCCAATTGGGCACCTATAGTCCATTCTATTTGTTTAGCCATTCTTCGATTTCTTTGTTTGCTTGTTCGTCACTCATTACCCTTCCATTCTTAATATCGTCTAAACCTCTATCTATTGCCCTATTAAGTGATTCGCTTTTTAATATATCTTCAGAAATTGGCAATCCATTTGCCAAGATATCGTAAACAATTTCAAGTACTAAATCATCTTTAACGGCATCAAGTTTTGAATGGATTTCGTTTTTTAAATCAGTTTGGTTCATAAAGAATCTTTCAACAAATTTAAGAATTATCACGCATATTTCACGTAATTATTTTGGATAACGCGCTTACGCCCAACGATCCGCGCATATGCCTAGTGTGGGAATTCGAAAAACAATCTCTCCAAGAGGTTGCACCTTTGTGAGTTGTTATGTTCTTTATTGGCTTTGCTAATCATTCCTTTATTTCTAAATCTTTTCACTTATTGTTAGCCTATAAATCCTACGAATCTTCATTGCTTCGTTTCATATGTTTAATCATATTATTTATCATGATGAGCATGTAATGAATATGAAAGATATGAACGTTGATAAATGGGAAAGAAGAATAGGTACACAAATAATGAAGCTGAACATTTAGAACTACGAGTCACAATGTCCCCTAAGCGGGAGTCTTTGCGATAACAAAATCATAAAGCGAATCTAAAGTACTTTGCGGAGACAAAATTGAATTGTACATTAGATTAAAATACTAAACATGTATAAGATACTTTCCTTCATCACATTTATTTTCTGTTCAATTTCATTAGTTGGTCAGTCTGAATATAAAGCACCACGATTGACCAAAACTACAATCAGCAATACAGGTTGTTTTGCCTATTTGCCTGATAATAAAATTGAAAAAAAATATGATCTAAGCTATTCACCAGATAGTTCAAAAGTATATACAGGTGATTTTGAAGATGGTGAATATCACTTTGCAATCATATTGGTAAAAATGAATGAACCATCTCTCCAAAGGCTGCGCCTTTGTGAGTTGTTATGTTCTTTATTGGCTTTGCCAATCATTTCTATTTTTTTAAATGTTTTCAGTTCTAGGCAGCCTATAAATTCTATTAATCATTATTGCTTTGTTTTATAGGTATAGTCATATTATTTATCTTATAGAGCATGTAATGAAAATGAAAGATATGAACGTTGATAATAGAGAATGAAAAAAAATTACACAAAAAATGAAGCTGAACATTTCGAACTACGAGTCAGAATATCCCCGAAGCGGGAGGCTTTTAGAGAACAAAATCATAAAGCAAATCTAAAGTACTTTGCGGAGACAAAATTGAATTGTACATTAGATTAAAATATTAATCATGCATAAAATACTTTCCATCATGACATTTATTTTCTGTTCAATTTCAGTAGTTGGTCAGTCAACATATAAAGCACCACGATTGACCAAAACAGCAATTAGCAATACGGGATGTTTTGCTTATTTGACTGATAATAAAATTGAAAAAAAATTTGATCTAAGCTATTCTCCTGATAGTTCAAAAGTATATACAGGCGATTTTGAAGATGGTGAATATCACTTTGCAATCATATTGGTAAAAATGAATGAATCATTAACTACCTATCAAGAGAAAGAAAATATGCTAATAAATTATCTTGATTATTTAAAAACAACCTTAGAAATTAAAAGCTCGGCAGGCTATGGAAAAGGACATACAATGTCTAGTAGTCCAACTGCAAATGGTGTTATTGATTATTGGGAAGATGAAGATGATACTAAGTATGCCATCAAAGCTTGGGCCGATGAAAATGTCATCGCTGTCATGATGCTATATGGACATAAGGAATATCCTTATTTTACTGTGCAGCAACTCTTTTTAGATGGATTTAGATTTAAGTAAATAAGTAATACCTCTATTCAACAATCAATTGCTCGCTTCCACTATTCGTATCACTTACAAGTCGAAGTAAATAAATTCCTTTTGTATAATCTTTGATGGATATTGAAAAGGAGTATTGATTAAATTCATACGATTTCAATAATGCACCCTGCAACGAAATAAGTTGGATAACACCTTTTGTAAAAGGAGATGTAATGTTTATAATATCTCGACTTGGATTTGGATAAAAACTAAACAAGGATTGATGCTTGGAAACATCATTTAAACCCTCTCCACTTTTCACCACTTCATAAGCACCAATATCTATTTTAGCTCCCATGATGCGATTATTTCCACCATAATCGATTGATAATGGAGAAGCTCCAACAGTATCACCTTTGTCTACACAGGGCGATTGAGGTTGAATATTAAAATTTGCATTCGAAGCATCAGTTGTTACCAAGTTATCGGCAGTCGGTGATACAAGCATGGGTGCGGTTCCTATTACATTGTGAATCGTATCGCCTAGCAATTGTGAAGGAACTCCAGTCACCGATTTGGAATAATTGCCCGGAATATAATTGTAATCATACATCAATTTATTGCATGTGAATATATACACGATACTTTGGGTATCTTGCCATCCAATATTGGTATTGCCTTTGAAAAGATTATTTTTCAATTTCACTTCAGATGCTGGATCCAAGATTAAAATGCCATTGCCCATTCCTGTTGCAGCTCGATTATTCACTATGGTATTGTTCATGATATCAGCAATGGCATGATATACATAAACGCCTCCACCACCATACGCTGTAAAATTATTGGCGATTACATTGTTGCGAACACGATAATAGGTATCTGTAAAATTGGCTCCTCCTTCATTGTGTGCTAAGTGAATACCACCACCACCACCGGTTGCACCACAGTTACCATCAAGTTGTTCGTTGTTGTAAATAAAATTATTGTCTATATCTATTTTGCCCGATCTACATCCTATAGCGGCGAGTTGTTCGCATTTATTATGGTGTACTTTGTTAGAACGTATGATTGCTTTTCCAATTGAAATTTTAATAGGAGATGCATCATTGATCATTTCATTGTGATCGATTTCATTGTTTTCGATGAGGGTATTCACCCACGAACCCCAAATAGGTGCAGCTTCACGATTATTGTGTAAGCGACTTCGATGTATATGTATAAACCCGCCTGAATAATTGATGACCCTTACAATACCAAATACAGATGAATTGTCTGAAACAATGCAATTATCCATCACAATCGTATCGGTGGCAGCCATAGTGTTTAGCAATATCACTACACCAGCCGTGTACATGCCAGCTCCACTTGTATTGTGTGTGAACGTACAATTACTCAATTTTAATTTTCGATACGTTAAAAATGGATTGATATCATTCACTACATTATTGTAACCATATTTGCAATCACGTATCGTACAGTATTCCATTGCAGAGCTATCAATACCACCACCTTGATATTGCATAAAATGCAACCCATTCCATCCGCCAGCAGTTGTATTTTGAAGACTCCATCCAGTAGTATCATTGGCTAAAAATTTGATGCCTTGAGCAGCTGTACCTTTGGAAATAAGTTTACCATATACATTGAATTTGGTACCTGCATAAAATTTCACTTCTACACCAGGATCTATTTTAAGTGATAATGCCGTGGGAACGTTTATATTAACTTGCACAATATAAGGTGAACCAGCCATGGTCCAATTGCCCGATACATTTGGCGTAGTAATATTGGTGAGGGCAAAACTCGTTTGAAGGCTGCATAACAAAATGAAAGACAAAAGATATTTCATACGTAAGGTTTGAAAGGTGATACTAGTTAATAGAATAAAGTTACAAAAACTTCGTCAAAGGTTATGCATTATTAAAAATTAAAAAATTAATATGAGGTGAACATGGGACGGCCTTAGGAAAATAGCGTTAATAAAATGATTGATTTTTGGCGTTAGAAATAAAAACAATCGCTAATAGCTAAAAAAAGTACAACTGCTAAATCTAATAATTTAAGATGCCTTTGAATATTTAGTTGCATAGCTTTTTTATTTCCGACAAAAAGCTGTCATTTTTAGCTATTTTTCGACAGCATTGATTTTTTGCTCCACTTTTTTATCAAGAAAAAAGTGGAAAAGATACAATTAGGTACGAAAAATATTTTATTGAAATGGGATGAAAAACAGAATATTGTTGGCTGAAATACAGCAATTTACTTTGAAATAAAAGGTCTTCAATAAATAACAGCTTAGGATTTTAAAATCACTCCATTGGTTTATAAAAAGGTAAGCTATTTTTTCAATATCACATTCACTTGCGATTCTAAACTAGCCAAATCAGTATAACCATTGCTTACCATATACCCTTTTCCTTCATTAAATAAAATCACAGCAGGAAATCCTTTGATACCCCAATTACCGACTTGCTTAAACTCATCGAAGGTTTGCTTTCGGATACGATCACTCTTCATTTCTTTTATAAAATCAGTTGGTTCTAGCCCAAATTTTTTCAATAAAGCGATATAAACCGAATCTTGATTTAAATCTAAACCATCTTGAAACAACAGATTTTGAAGTTCGTGAGCAAAGGCAATACTTTGTTCTGGAAAACTATTTTTAAAATGAACAAAAGCAAAACTCGGTTTTTCGGAAGAAGAGATATAAGTCCCTTTTTCTAAAATATTTTGTTTGTAGTTGTCACTAATATGGACTCCAGTTGTTTTTTCCAAATGAGGAATGGCACCTTTGATATAGTCGCGCATGGAAGCTATAGGTTGTTGTTGGTCGCCTACTATCATACCACCACTCATGGCACTAAACTGAAACTCGTTGGCATGTTTGGTTTGGAATTGTACCATCACGGGCGAAAAGCCATAGCACCATCCACACATGGGGTCAAATACATACATCAAGATTGGTTTTTGTTTCATAGTGTCGCTAGCTGAAGAGGTTAAGTAAGAAAAGAGAATAAAACAAAAAAGACTAAGGGTTCGCATTGGGTTCGTTTTTGAAAAATCCTAGACGTTTCAATATTTTTTTTTCGTAATTCCAAAAGAATTGAAACTGACCAAATGGAATAGAAACAAGTAAAATAATAACTTGGTAGCCAAACAATAATACACTGCCTCTGAGGCAAGCACGTTGCCATAATGGAGAATCAGGTGTAAGGCCAATCCATCCAGTAATAGCTTTGGAAATATAAGCTGTAGTTGTACCTGTAATGGCAAATACGCAGAGTATTAAAAATAATTGTGTGCCGCTTACTTTCCAGCGTTGTTTTAATTTTTCAAACATAAAAAAATACCAGAAAAATTAATCTTTGTTTACATCACTTACGCTATGAATATCCATCAATAAATGAGGTGCACGACCATCCATTACTTTGGTAAAGGTCTCATGCGATTGAACTGTTTTTTCGTAATGTCCTTGTGCAATTACACTATGGCGATTTACTGTCATAGGTCCTTCGATGATCCAGTCTTTTGTATCTTTTTTATCAAAGCGGCAGGTATTGCATATCCAGCCTGTTTTGCCATCTTTGGTATTGTTGGCTACTTCACCCCATTGATCTTTGCGGGCAGTTACACGCAATACATCATCGCCTCTATACCACAAGGTTACCTCACCACAGCACTTGTCACAATCGCGATGTGCCAATACAGGCTTGGTAAACCAAACACGATTTTTAAAACGGAATGTTTTATCCGTCAAAGCACCTACAGGGCAAACATCAATCATATTACCACTAAAGTCATTGTCGATTGCTTTTGAAATCAATGTGGAAATTTCAGCATGATCACCTCGTTCAAGTATACCATGACTTCTACAATTTGTCAATTGATCGGCCACATAGGTACAACGATAGCAAAGAATACAACGATTCATATGCAATTGTATATAAGGTCCTATATCTTCTTTTTCAAAAGTGCGACGTTCAAATTCAAATCGAGTACCTTCTTTGCCATGTTCATAGCCCAAATCTTGTAAATGACATTCACCAGCTTGGTCACAAATTGGACAATCCAATGGGTGATTCAATAATAGAAATTCAACCACTCCGGCACGTGCATCGGGTACTTTATCACTTGTAATATTTTTTACGACCATACCATCCATCACACCCGTGCGGCAACTTGCCTGTAACTTTGGCATTGGCCTTGGATCCTTGGTTGAGCCTGCAGCAATTTCTACTAAGCAAGTACGACATTTTCCTCCACTCCCTTCTAATTTGCTATAATAACACATAGCAGGAGGTGTTACATCACCGCCTATCATTCGGGCAGCTTGCAAAACAGTGGTACCTGGTTCTACTTCTATCGTGATATTATCGATTGTAACAGTCAGGGTCGACTTTACCGGAGTTTGTACTTCGCTCATGTGTACAAAAGTAATATGAAATTTTTAATACTAAAAAATATAGATGAATACAATTGAGAAAATAGATATATAAAAATCTATAGTATATGAAGGATAGCTTATAAGCACAATTCACTGAGAGCAAAAAGGCTCCCATTGACCACATTAAAATCTACATCTCCTTGTATACCATTCACTCTTCCTTTGCAATTGTGTTGCCACATAAGCCAATCACGTTTGATACGAGGAGCGTCTCTACGCTCATAATGTGCAGCCCATAATGGATATTCGTCAAATACACCATCCAAATGTTGAGTATAAAAATCAACACCTGTGTATATAATGGGCTTTTTATGGTATTTTTTTTCTAAAACATCAATACATTCTTTCAGTGCTTTTTGAATATTGGCACTGCGTTGACCATTGGTTTCTTCAATATCGATAACTGGTGGCAAATCGCCCGATTCAAGATTTACATGAGAAATAAAGAATTCAGCTTGTGCTTTTCCACTTCTATTGGGATGAAAATAGAGGTAAGCGCCCCTCATCAATGGATAATCCACTATTTCACGCCAGTTTTTTTTAAAATATGGGTCGCTTAAAAAGGTACCTTCGGTGGCTTTGATGATAGCAAACGAAATTCGTTGCCCTCGGTCAGTCATTTCACTTACCAATTTCCAATCTATATCACGTTGATAGCGTGATACATCGATGCCATGCGTGGTGTAACCTGCAGGGATTTCTATGCCAAAATTGGGATAAATAATGGATTTCCTTTTTAAAAAAAAATCTTCAGCCAGATAAGCTCCAGCAATTAATAGGATTAAGAGAATAAGAGTGACCTTATTTTTTTTTAGCATGTGTGTAATAAAAAATTGAAATTAGTCCACCTACTTGGATGAAAATAAAATATATTTGACAAAATAACGTTAAAGGATTGATGAAAAAAATCTTTTTGGTACTTACATTTCTTATTCCAAGCATTGTGCAAGCACAAGTAGTGGGTGGTGAAAATTCATTTGAATTTTTGAGATTATCTCAAAGCCCTCATATCACAGCATTGGGAGGTGTGAATGTATCGAGTCCATCACGCGACGTAATGATGGGTTTGGCTAATCCTGCCTTGTTACGACCTGAGTTTCATACAAGCCTAGGATTAAATTATAATTTGTATTATGCAGGTACACGTATTTCCAATTTGATGTATGCCTATCATGCACCTTCAGCAAAAACAACCTTTGCATTCGGACTTTCATATATCAATTATGGAAGTATGCAACTCACCGATAATCTTGGGAATGTAACGGGAACAAAGCCTACAGCCGATTACTCCATGCAGTTGAGCGCCTCAAGATCATATCTCGAGAAGTGGCGTTATGGAGCTTCGTTGAAATATGCAAGTTCTAATTTGATTGATAAAAAATCATCTGCCTTGTTGGCTGATATCGGTGTAGTATTTGCCGATACCAATAGTCAATGGTATGCTGGTTTTGCTATAAAAAATGCTGGCATAACATTAAAGAAGTATGACCCTAGCATTCCTCAATCATTGCCGTTGGATTTGCAAATTGGAATAACTAAGAAATTTAAAAAAGCACCATTCTCTATTATGGTATTGGCTCACCATCTTACGAAATGGGATATTCGATATGATAATCCTGCCGATGCCCAAGATAATTTGTTGCTATTATCCAATGATACGCAGACAGAGAAAACAAAAACGTATTTTGCAGATAAACTGTTTAGACATTTTGTATTTGCTATGGATATTAATCTTGGTAAACGTCTTGAAATAAGTGCAGGTTACAATCATTTACGACGATCTGAATTATCTATTTCTGATAAAAAAGGTATGTCAGGTTTTTCGTTTGGGGGAGGATTTTATCTCAATAAATTTGTAATTCATTATGCTCAATCGTTTTATCATTTGGCAGGAGCACATCATGAAATGGGACTCAATATGCGATTAAACGATCTTTTTGGAATTGGTAAAATGGGCAATAAAATTAACTGGAGTGAACAGTTTGCTCGAAGTTATAAATAGAAAATAAATTAATTTTATTGTTGATGTAAACAGCGTTTATACATTTGAACGGTATTTTCAAGACCATAATAAATGGCATCACAAATCAAGGCATGTCCTATTGAAACTTCATCAAGGTGTGGAATCGATTGTGCAAAAAAGCGAAGATTTTTTAAATCTAAATCATGCCCTGCATTAATACCCAATTCTAATTCTTGTGCAGTATTGGCAGCAATAATATAATCGTGTATAGCAACTTCCTTATTTGACATATAAGCGTTGGCATACGACTCAGTATACAATTCAATACGATCTGTTCCTGTATCTTTTGCATGAAGAATATAATCTTTTACAGGGTCTATGAAAATAGAAACTCGTATCCCTTTTTGTTTGAATACAGCTATAATTTCTTTTAGAAAATCTTTATGTTGAATCGTGTTCCAACCATGATTGGATGTGAGCTGATCTGTACTATCTGGCACAAGTGTAACCTGATCGGGACAGGTGGCTAATACTAAATCTACAAATTTTTGTTCTTTAGGATTGCCTTCAATATTAAATTCAGTGGTAATTATTTTTTTCAAGTCATATACATCGCTGTATCGAATGTGTCGTTCGTCGGGGCGAGGATGAACAGTAATGCCATCGGCACCAAATCGTTGTATATCAATAGCAGACTGAAGTAAATCAGGATTGTTGCCACCACGAGCATTACGAAGAGTTGCTAGTTTGTTGATATTGACTGATAGTTTGGTCAAAGGGTATGATTTAGTTTACAAAATAAAGAAATACTTGATGAAAACAAATGCTAAAAAAAATCCCCTACATTTAGCAGGGGATTTAGTATTAAAAATATAATTGATTATTGTGCAGCATCTACTTTTACTGAATCTTTTCCTGTCATAGGTTCTTCTACCATAGTAGAATCACCACCTGCTGGAGCGCCACCTTCTTCCATTCCGCCACCTGCACCTTGCATGTCATCTTTACCCATATTTACTAACCATTTTCCGTCTTTTTTCACCATGTTCAATACTTCTTCAGCTTCTGGTTTATCGCTACTTACAAATTTAACAACACATTTGTCGCCATCTTCTTTAGCTTCTTTGATTTCGATTTTGATTTTTTTAGCTTGTTCTTTCATAGAATCTGGCATCATGCTTGAAAAGCTAGACAACATATCCAACATTTTACCTGTTTCAGGTGTACTGAATTTTTTAGCTCCTTCATAGTCCAATGATTTTAATGCATTTAAATAATTCAATGCAACTTCTTTTGGATCATTTTTGCTTCCGCAACTTGCAATTGTAAATGCGATAAGAATGAAAGCTGTAATTGATAAAATAATTTTTTTCATGTTATATTTTTTTTTGTAATATTATGTAGGCAAAAGTAGATTTAATAAATGACACGACAAAGCATTTGAGCGTGTTTATTGACGAAAATATTGTCTGTAGAAACAAATTGAAATCGTTGATTTGAGGTCGTTTGAAAAAAAGTATCAGTTTTCAACGCTTTATGAAAGGCTTTGTAGACCATTTCGGCACAATACAATCGTTGGTCGGTCGATAGATCGAACTGCATATCAAAAGGTATTTTTTGCGTGTAAAATGACGAGACTACAGACCTCAATTCATTTTGTTGAGATTCGTTTAACTGTAAATTACAAATTCCAAACCCTAGATTATGCGCATTACTAACAAAACGCTGATAAGTATCACGACGTAATTTTTCGTCGGGATTGTCTTCACCGCCAATTGAATGATATACATACCATTGATTATTTTCTTTGAAAGCAATACCGCAGTGCGAATACGTTTTGTCCTGAAGGTTAAATTTGGCAAACATGCTACTTATAACATCATTACCAGTACGTAAGAGGATACAACCATTTGTAAGATATTGACTACAACTATCTGCTATCGAGGTACTTTGTTGAAGCTTTTGTTGAGCTTTCATTTGTTCAGATTTTGATGTTGCAGTTGCTTGATTATTTTCTTTGCAACTTACTAAAAATATCAATAAAGTACCAACAACCAATCCTAATTTAATTACGTGTTTCATCTCTAGATGGCTTGTCAGTATTATTTGATTTTTCGTATGCTTTTATAATTTCTTTTACCAATCGATGACGAACTACATCTTCACCATCGAGTTCGATATGTACTATCCCATTAATATTTTGTAAAATATGGATCGCTTTTCCCAAACCACTTTGTTGGTTTTTAGGTAAATCTATTTGAGTCATATCACCTGTAATAATTGCTTTAGCCGATGGTCCAATACGTGTTAAAAACATTTTGATTTGCAACTCAGTCGTATTCTGTGCTTCATCAAGTATAATATAGGCATTATCCAAGGTGCGTCCACGCATATACGCGAGTGGTGCTACTTCAATGATACGATTGGTCATGTAATAGTTCAGTTTGTCAGCAGGAATCATATCGTCCAAAGCATCATACAATGGTCTTAAGTAAGGATCAATTTTTTCTTTTAAATCACCGGGTAAAAAACCTAAACTTTCGCCTGCTTCTACCGCAGGGCGAGTGAGGATAATTTTTTTCACTGACTTGTTTTTCAATGCCCTTACAGCAAGAGCGACAGCAGTATAGGTTTTGCCAGTTCCAGCTGGGCCTACAGCAAATATGATATCATTTTTTTCTGAAGCAGCTACGAGTAGTTTTTGATTACGCGTTTTGGCTTTGATGATTTTACCATTTTGTCCAAAAACAATGATATCATTGCCAGATTCATCTGTAATTTTTTCATCAATCAAGCCATCATCATCTCCTAATATTTTGGAAAAATAATTTTCAGATAAATGACCATTCCGTTCGAGGTATTGTACTATCAAACTAATTTTTTCTTTGGCGGCCTCTACTTCTTCAGGTTTGCCCGATATTTTTACAAGGGAGCCTCTGGAGAGAATTTTAAGAAGTGGGAATTTCTTTTTAAGGATGTCAAATTTATTATTGTTGACCCCAAAAAATTCGATTGGATTGACGGTTTCGAGATTTATGATATGTTCTGTCAAAAGTGTAGTGTTTGTTTTTACAATATTAAACTATTCTTATTCAATTATCAATCATTGATTTTTGCAGTGTTAATATTTTGGGGAATAACATGATTTAATATACTTTTGGTAAAAATAATTTAATATGAGTCTTCAAATTGGGCAAAAAGCACCAGAATTTACATTGCATAATACAGAAAAAAACAAAGTATCACTTTCGGATTTTAAAAGTAAAAATGTTGTATTACTATTTTTCCCGTTGGCATTTACTGGTGTATGTACCAACGAAATGTGCAGTATGCGCGATAACATGGCTGCTTACAATAGCCTTAATGCAGAAGTAATAGGGATTTCTGTTGATTCATTGTTTGTATTGGATCGATTTAAAAAAGAACACAATCTTGATTTTGCATTATTATCCGATTTTAATAAAGAAGTAGCAAAAGACTACGGATGCCTATATGATACGTTTGTATTTGATATGCATGGTGTAGCTAAGCGTTCAGCTTTTGTAATTGATAAAGATGGCATTCTACAATATGCAGAAGTATTAGAAAGTGCAGGTGACTTACCTGATTTCAATGCAATACAAGAGTGTTTGAAAAATTTATCATAAATAATTTTAAAACAATAATTCAATATGAAAAAAAGTTTATTCCTTGTATTGTTTACATTACTAGGTCACTATTCGCATGCTCAATACAGTGCGGACTTCGAAAACTGGCATAATTTGATGTCAACACTCACTATTCCAAATGGATGGAATGCCTCAGATTCATTAATGAAATATTTTGGCGCATTGACAAATCCGGGTGCAACATTTCAAGCTCAAGTAGAAAAAGAAATGCCTGGTAATGGAAGTGCAACTGCAATTAAACTCACAACTAAAACACATCCTGGTTTGCCAACTATTTTGCCTGCAGGTGTGGTACCTTGTATAGCAAGTAATTCGAAAATAGATGTAGACATAAATACAGGTGAATTTACATTCACAGGAGGTCAGGCTTATACATTGTCGCCTACGCATGCGACTATGTGGGTTAAAAATAATGTAGTGAATGGCGATTCAACATCTATTTCAATTTACTTATATGATAATTCAGATGGAGGCGATAGTTTGGTAGCCGTAGCAGATACTTTGTTGGGTGCTAATATTACAAACTTTACGCAAATTACACTACCATTTTACTATAATCCTACACCCGGATTTAGCCCTATGGTATTACGAGTTGTTATTGCCTCAAGTGGTAATTTTATTATTGACGGAACAGGTGCATTTGCTAATTTGAACGACGGTACTAGTATAGTAGTAGATGATATTAATGTAGTGGCACCTGCAGGAGTTACTTCACTCTTAACGAATGGAAATCATATAGATGTATATCCAACCATTGCCACCGATTTTCTTCATGTAGATTTTAAAGAAGCATTTACAGAGCCTATGGTATATTCGATTATTGACATGAATGGATCTATTGTACTTACTTCACTTTTATCTGAAAAGAAAAATAATATCGACATTAGTTCATTATCGAAGGGTTCATACATCTATCGACTAAACAAAGATTCCAAACCAATCCAATCAGGTAAATTTATAAAAGAATAATATTCTAATTAGTCCAATTTTAAATGCCATCGTTTTGATGGCATTTTTATTTTAAAGATATTGGTTCGAAAATTATTTTGAGTATTTGCGATAAATGTAAATAGCCAAAAATGTAAATAAGATATTGGGAATCCAAACTGCCAACAAAGGATTTAGATTGCCTTTGACTGAAAATGTGGTAGAGAATTGCATTAAGAAAATATAAATAGCACTAATCATTAAACCGACTGCAAGATGCACGCCACTTCCTCCACGTATTTTTCGTGAAGCAATACAAGCACCGATAATAGACAATACAAAAGCAGAAAATGGAGCAGCAGTACGACGGTGTTTTTCGATAAAATATTCGTTTAAATTTT
Organism: Bacteroidota bacterium; assembly: GCA_947460175.1. Classification (GTDB taxonomy): domain Bacteria; phylum Bacteroidota; class Bacteroidia; order Chitinophagales; family Chitinophagaceae; genus OLB11. The sequence goes on from CANHGW010000035.1 coordinate 13,408, forward strand.
CACTGCCTTTCTCTTGCTCTTTTTTTATATAAGCATTCAACTTAGTTGTGGTCATCATTTGTCTTGCTTCACGTTTTTCAATTAAATCAGAAGGGGAGAATTTAAAAGATTTATATAAAAAAGGATATTGTTGCATTACTTCTAAGGCGCCTTCATTGATACGTGCAGTGGCGTCCATTAGTTTCCATTCCTTTTTTACACTATCATACGTACATCGATCGGCTGTAATTTTTTGTTTGATAAGTGTTCCTTCTATTTTTTCGTAACTAAATCTATATCCAGTCTTTGATTCAGGATTATAACTTTGCATATAGATATACTCGGTTGGGCTAATACGCATATGAAAATTATCATCATTGCTATATGAATGTGACCAAAGATATTTCTCTTCGAACTGTAACCTGCTTTTATTAGATCGTGGAATGATATAATGATTGGCAATAAACAAAACTGCTGAAATAATAGCAGCCCCAATCAAGTAGGGTCGAAGAAATCGTTTGAAACTCATGCCACTACTTAGCATTGCAATAATTTCAGATCTATTGGCAAGTCGTGAAGTAAAAAAGATGACAGCTACAAAAATGAATATAGGAAATAGCAAAGCCAGTATGTAGGGTAGAAAATTTTTGAAATAATTTAATATTTCAATTGTTGGGACATGTTTGGATACAAAGTCATTGACCTTCTCGGTAAAATCGATTACAATAGCAATGGCCGAAAATGCCAGCAAGAGAAAAACGAACGTTGCAAGGAAATTTTTTAATATGTATTTGTCGATGCGAGTCAGCATAATGAAAAATGCTTCTATGAATTTTTTGCAAACCTAAAGAATAAAAAGTTAAGGTACTTAAAATTTACAAGTTGTATGGAGTTTCTTATATTTGATAAAACAAATAATAATATGAAACCAATATTCATTATGATGCTACTCATTAGTAGTATATCTTTTCAAGCAGATGCGCAAAGTATTTATTACAAAGGAAGCCGTATAGGAGAAATAGAGCAAGATGGCGATGTATACATTAATGGCAGCAGAGTAGGGCAGTTCGAAATGGATGGCGATGTCTACAAGAACGGCAGTCGTATTGGTCAGATTGAAAATGATGGAGATATCTATTACAATGGTAGTCGTGTAGGACAAATAGAAGATGATGGCGATGTATATAAAAATGGTAGTCGCATAGGACAAATAGAAACCGATGGTGACGTTTACTACAATGGAAGTCGTATAGGTGAGGGAAAGTATATTCGTAAAGAATGGTTAGCAGGATTTTTCTTTTTCTTTTTTTATCAGGATAAGATATAGTTTGTTTCGTATCGAAGGTTCGCATCGAAGGTTTCGCTCCAAGCGAAACCTTCGCTAGAAAACCAACCGATACCTTCGATAGTCAGAAAACTTTCACAAAAAAACAAGGTTTTAAAAAATCTTGCTTTCGATACTTTAAGTAACTTGCGTCAATATGAATAATTACGATTTATTGATTCATCGCTTGGATGCGTTTATTCGTAAATTTTACGCCAACAAACTTATCCGAGGATTACTCTTGTTTTCTTCAGCGGCACTTGCGTTTTATTTGCTAGTGAGCGTAGGAGAGTATTATTTTTATTTTCCTTCATGGTTGCGCTTTCTGTTATTAGGTGCTTTTGTTTTATTAGGTGGATTTGCAATTATATCCTTAGTCATTATTCCATTACTTAAGATGCAAAAGTTGGGCAAAGTGATTTCACATGAAAAAGCAGCTCAAATCATAGGCACACACTTTCCCGATGTACAAGATAAATTGCTCAATGTATTGCAACTTAAAAATACCTTGGGTGAAACAGCTAGTAAAGAGTTGATAGCCGCTAGTATTGAACAAAAAACAAAAGAACTATCACCTATTCCATTTCAAAGTGCAGTCAATTTGGCTCGAAACAAACGTTTTCTTCCATATCTTTTACCTCCTGCCTTGATTCTCATAGTGATGTTGTTTGCTGCACCCAATGTATTCAAAGAATCAGCAGAACGGTTATTATCCCCTTCACAAAAATTTGTACCCAAAGCACCTTTTACATTTAAATTATTAACTCAGCAATTAACCGTTCCTCAATTTGAAGACATTGAAATCAATGTAAAAACAGAAGGAAAATCATCGCCCGAAACTATGACCATTCAGTACAATGGACAAGATGTGATGATGCAGAAAAAAGAGGACGGTGTTTTCTCACATACGTTTTACAAAGTATCTAAAGATGTAGAATTTAATTTTGCAGCAGCAGGTTTCAATAGTGAACGATTTTCTATTCACACGTTAAAAAAACCTATTATCAAACAATTCAAGGTATCTGTGGATTATCCTGATTATACTGGACGTAAAGATGAAGTGCTCGATAATATTGGCGATATTGTAGCACCACAAGGCACCTCGCTTCGATGGGTGTTCAATACTGAAAATACCGATGATGTGCAATTTGCATTAGGCCATGGCAATGCAGTTTCGATGGGTAAGCAACTCAATCAATTTTATTATGCATATCGATTTATGCGAGATACATCGTATTCAATCATAGTATCCAATAAGCAGATCGATCGAAAAGATTCCTTGCATTACAATGTAAGTGTGATTCCCGATCAATTTCCTACAATCAATGTACAACAATACAATGATTCTATGACAGCTGAGTATGTTTTGTTTGTAGGCGAAGCAGGCGATGATTATGGTATACGAAATGTAGCTTTGAATTATACGATTCAAAAAACAAATGAGAAGGGTGTTTCTACTGGCGCATCTAAAAGTGGTAGTTTACCTGTACCTGTTAAAGCAGGTACTTTTGCTCAGTTCAATCAGATGTTTGATATCGAAACATTGAAACTCGAAGCGGGTGACAAACTAAGCTACTATTTTTCGGTATGTGACAATGACGCAGTGAATGGAAGTAAGTGTGCAAAGAGTGTAGTCTTTAGTTATGAGAAACCAACTGAGCAAAAGTTAGATTCTATTATAGAGAAAACGCAAGATCAAGTCAATAAAGATTTGAACAGTGCTTCCAAACAAAACGACAAAATAGATAAAGACATCAAAGCCTTGCAGGAAAAGATGTTGCAAAAAAACGAACTCGATTGGCAGGATAAAAAACAGATGGAAGAGATGATGGAGAAGAATGAAAATCTTCAAAAACAAATCGAGAATATTCAAAAGAAATTTGAAAACAACAACAAGCAATCGCAAAACAAAGAACAATCAGAACAGACTCAAGAGAAACAAGAAAATTTAGAAAAGCTACTTGATGAATTGAAAAATAATCAGCTCGCTGAACGAATGAAGAAAATGGAGGAGCTGATGAAGATGTTGAACAAGGATCAGATTTTCGATCAACTCAAACAAATAGAACAGGATAATCAATTGATGGAAAAAGATCTCGATCGTGTGGTTGAAATGATGAAACAACTCGAGCGTGATATGCGAATGGAAGATATTGCAAAGAAAGCAGAAGACCTTGCCAAAAAGCAAGATGAACTGAATAAGCAAAATGATGCAGGTACAAAATCGCCTGAAGAATTAAAAAAGAAACAAGATGAGTTGAACAAAGAAATGGAAGCATTGAAAAAAGACATTGCTGAAATGGAAAAGGTAAACGATCAAATGGAGAATAAAGCCGACTTATCGGACATGAAAAAAGACGCCAATGATGCAGATCAGAATATGGAAAATAGCTCTAAAGAATTGAGTAACAGCAATAGTAGTAAAGCATCCAAATCTCAAAAAAGTGCCAAGAAAAATCTAGAAGATCTTGCCAAGAAGATGAATGATGCTGCAGGCGGTGGTGGTGCTGATCAATTGGAAATAGATGTAAAAGCAACTCGACAATTATTGCAAAATCTAATACGTATGTCATTTACGCAAGAGGATTTAATCAATACGGTGAAATCTACTTCAATTGCAGATCCTAAGTATGTAAGTAATATTCAAACTCAACAAAAACTGAAATCAGATGCTAAGATGATAGCCGATAGTTTGTTTGCCTTGAGTAAGCGATTACCTATGCTTTCATCTACAGTCAATAAAGAGATAGATGGAATTAACCGCAATATGGAAAGCGCTATATCTTTCCTTGAAGCACGATCAACGCCACAAGCAACCGTAAATCAACAATATGTAATGACGGGTGCTAATAACCTAGCATTGATGCTGAATGAAGTCTTACAACAATTGATGGACCAACAGGCACAACAAAAAAATAATGAAGGACAACCAAGCGGTTCTTGCAGTAAACCGGGCAAGAATCCATCTAAAAAGCCTGGAAAGGGTATGGGCATGCAATTGGGTGATATCATTTCTCAACAACAAAAGCTAGGCGATGCTATGAAGCAAATGATGGATAAAATGGCTAAGAACTCAAAAGATGGTAAGGATGGTAAAAAACCAGGCGATAAGCCGGGTGACAAACCAGGTGGTGAAAAGCCGGGTAAAGATGGAAAAGGTGAAAAGCCAGGTGGCGAACAAGGTGGTGGTGAACAAGGCGGTGGTGACTCAGAACAAATGGCAAAAATAGCGGCACAGCAAGCAGCTCTTCGTAAACAATTGAACGATATCAATAATCAATTGCGCAAAGATGGCAAAAGCAATCCTAACTTGACGAAAATTCAACAGGACATGGATCGCAATGAAACGGATATCGTAAACAAGCGAATGACCAATGAAATGCTTCAGCGCCAATCTGAAATACTCACTCGATTGATGGAGGCCAAAGATGCTATGCGTGAACAAGAACAAGGCAAAGAACGTGAATCCAATTCGGGCAAAGATCAAACGCGTGAAATACCACAGCAGCTAAAAGATATTTTGAAAAATAAACAATCCGTGATTGATTATTACAAAACAGTACCAGCTGAATTGAAACCATACTACAAGCAAATGGTAGAAGAGTATTATCAGTTTATAAAGTAATGGGGTTACTTTTTCTATTGAAACTTCTACATCAATTTAAAAGTGGTAGAAATTGATTTATACTTGAATTGAACATGACAACGATTTTCACACAAATTAATTTGCTTATTATAGTTTGTATGACATTGATTGGATCATCAGTGTATGCGCAAACATTGAAGGATTGTCAACATCCCTGTGAAAAGACTCGAACTATAAAGTATGGTGCTTTTATAGGTGTTAAAATATCAGATATACCCAACTCAAAATATGTACAAGTAATTGAAATTATACCCAACTCAGCGGCCTATACGTTTGGAATTAAAATCAATGACACAATTACGCATATCAATGGCATTGAAATGAAGAACACAATCCATCTATTAAGTGAGATTGCAAAACAACAACCTGGAAATGAAGTAAGTGTTTCCATAAAGAGGGAAAGCTCAACCCTAGAATTTAATTTTCCGTTGGGCGCTCAGTATTCTAAAACGATTACTGAAATTGAATGTTGTGATACGATTCAAATAATCGATGATATAGATATTGCATTGAGTCCAAACTCAGTCAGTGATTATTTATTGTTACAGTCAAGCAAGCATATTGATGGTGAGATAATAATAGAAATTACAGATCATAAAGGAACTAAAATCCATACAGAAAAAAGTATAGGGAATAAAGGTGCTTTCTTTTTAAAACTCGATACTAGGAATTTTAAAAAAGGAAATTACTTTTTAAAAATGGATGTTGGTAAAAGTCAATATGTAAAAAGGTTTGCTAAGCAGTGATAAAAGTTCAAAATACAAAGTTATAATTTAAGTAAATAATTAATCTACACCTTCTTAAACTTCATATCAATACTAGGCGAAAGTCCTAATCCAATAGATAAACCTGAGAACTTGTATTGTACAGAATTAATTGATTTTTGGATGGCATTCGCTTTGAACAATGCTACTAGTATTGAATAAACAAATGTTTTATCTTTATTTTCATTTAATAGCTTTTCTTCCTCCTCGTCAGTAATATTTTCTGTTTGGTCGAGGCTTAAGGTGATGGTAGGTGGTATTGCTACATTGATATTGATAGCAGTAATGCTATAGCCCGTACGAGCAAAGACTTCGGTGGAGGATTCTATTTGAGTCCATGCTTCATTTACTTTTTCTATTCCGTAGTCCTTTAGATTATCGATGACTTCTTTTTTCAGAAGGCTTGTGATGTTCTCTGAAATTCCAGTAATAGTCCCCGTAATTTCAGTTAATTTTTCTTTGGCAGAGTCTAATATATTTTCCATGTTATATTTTCTAACTTTCCAAAGTTACAAACTTTGGAAAAGTTATTCGTTAAAACCCAAGAGAAAGTAATTTGTTTGAAAAGGTTAAACCCAGATTCAGCCCCGAAGAAAAATCGGGGCTGAAACGATTAAGTATTTGTAATTCAGCTTTTTGCAAAATCTGACAACAAATACTAAATCGGGGTAAACCCAACTAACACGCTAGAATTTTCGTTCCTCAAATCCTATCGCGTAATTTGGGTTAAAATAAAAAAAGCGATCCAATAATTGAATCGCTTAACTAGTTTTAATGAATTGAATATTACTTCACCGTTTCAGCCCCTTCAATCAAAACGATGGTTTTGTTGCTGTTCATTTCTACAAATCCACCTTCGATATTGTATATCTCATGATTGGTTTTGTCTTTCAATATTTTCAATTGTCCTTTACCCAATGCAGCCACGATAGGTGCATGGTTGTCGAGCAATTCAAAATAACCAGCTACGCCTGGAAGTAATACGCCGTATACGTCGCCGTTAAAAATTTTTCGTTCTGGTGTGAGTATGTCTAAATGCATAATGAGTATAAAGTATTTAGTAGAAAGTATAAAGATGTTAATTGAACGATTTGTAAAGTCCTGTAATCATCTTTTGTATTTCTTGTATTTGATTAATTATTATTTCAAAGTTGTTTTTGTCAGTATATCCAAATTCATTTGCTAGTATCACTTGTGTTTCTAATTCGAAAGCAGAACCTAATGAAATAGTCAAAAAATGTTTTAATTCATTATTCCCTGTTCTACCGCAACCTTCTGCAATATTAGAAGGAATGGAAACAGCACATCGTTGAATTTGACTTTTTAAACCAAATTTTTCTTCAGTAGGAAATGTACTTGTCATTTGATAAATACTTTTCGATAGTTCTATTCCATTTTGCCACACTTTTAATTCTCTAAAATTATGAACTTTCATAGAGCATGTAATCTTTTGACTATCTACTTTAGACTTTCTACTTAAGAAGATTAATTCTTCGCCGCTTCCATCATTTTTTTACCTTTCGCAATAGCATCATCGATTGTACCTACAAGGTTAAATGCTGCTTCAGGATATTCATCTACTTCACCATCCATGATCATGTTAAACGCACGAATCGTTTCGTCGATAGGTACCAATACACCTTTCAAACCTGTAAATTGCTCTGCCACGTGGAATGGTTGAGAAAGGAAACGTTGTACTTTACGAGCACGGAACACGGTCAATTTATCTTCTTCACTCAATTCATCCATACCTAAGATAGCGATGATATCTTGTAACTCTTTATATCGTTGTAAAATCAATTTCACTTTATTAGCACATGTATAGTGCGCTTCACCTACGATAGCTTCTGTCAAGATACGAGATGTAGAATCCAACGGATCCACCGCAGGGTAAATACCCAAATCGGCAATTTTACGACTCAATACTGTAGTAGCATCCAAGTGAGCAAAGGTTGTAGCCGGAGCCGGATCGGTCAAATCATCCGCAGGTACGTAAACCGCTTGTACAGAAGTGATAGAACCATTTTTAGTTGATGTAATACGCTCTTGCATCAAGCCCATCTCTGTTGCAAGAGTTGGTTGATAACCTACCGCTGAAGGCATACGTCCCAATAGAGCCGATACCTCAGAACCTGCTTGTGTGAAACGGAAGATATTATCTACGAAGAAAAGGATATCACGTCCTTTGCCAGTTCCATCACCATCACGGTAATACTCAGCTACTGTCAATCCAGACAATGCCACACGAGCACGAGCTCCAGGAGGTTCGTTCATTTGACCGAATACGAAGGTAGCTTTACTGTCTTTCAATGCGTTCATATCTACTTTCTCAAGATCCCATCCACCTTCTTCCATGCTATGTTTGAATGCATCACCATAATTCATGATACCTGCTTCAATCATCTCACGCATCAAGTCATTTCCTTCACGTGTACGCTCACCTACACCAGCAAATACTGATACACCACTATATGCTTTCGCAATATTATTAATCAATTCTTGAATCAATACGGTTTTACCTACTCCCGCACCACCAAATAAACCGATTTTACCACCTTTTGCATAAGGCTCAATCAAATCGATTACTTTAATACCTGTAAAAAGGATTTCAGATGCTGTACTTAAGTTTTCAAACGCAGGCGGATTAGCGTGAATAGGACGACCACCAGCTTTAGAAGGCTGTGGCAAACCATCAATTGCATCACCCGTTACGTTAAACAAACGACCTTTGATAGCATCACCTACTGGCATTGCTATTGGAATACCTGTATCAATTACTTCCATTCCTCGTACTAGACCTTCAGTACCATCCATCGCAATAGTACGTACACTATCTTCTCCAAGATGTTGTTGTACCTCCAAAATCAATACTGATCCATCTGGACGTTTGATTTCTAATGCACTCATAATTTCAGGAATTTTGTTGTCTCCAGGGAAGTGTACATCCACTACCGCACCGATGATTTGTTTGATTTTACCTTTGTTTGACATATTAATATTAGTTGTAACGTATTAAAATACGTTGGGGTTTCTAAAATTTTGTGCAAAGGTAATGTTTGAAAGTGAAAAGTCAAGCTATCTTATCAACAGATTTATAGAAAATGATGTGTTATTGTTGATTAAATGATGGATTATTTTACAAAAATGGAATGAATTTAAACATTGAGATCTATTTTTCACTAAGAGAACTTTTTTTTCTTGAAATTTACATTCATTTTCCAAACATGATCCGATACAACCCCAAAGACTGGTTTACATTTATTTTTAAAATTCATAAGAGTGATACGCTAAGCAAATTATTTCCACTCATAATAGGTATTGCTATTTACAGTGGCTTGGTTATCTTTCTCGAAAAGGAATATTTTAAATTGAGCAGTGATAGTTTGGTAAAGAATATAACCATTATGCATACGTTATTGGGTGGTGTAATCTCGCTGTTGCTCGTTTTCAGAACCAATTCGGCCTATGACAGATGGTGGGAAGGGCGAAAGCATTGGGGGGATTTGACCAATAATGCTAGAAATATTTCGATCAAACTCAACGCAATTCTTGCTAAAGACGATAAAACGAATCGTGAATTTTTTAGAAAAATAATACCGGCGTATGCTTATGCACTAAAAAATCATTTAACGACTAAAAAGGCTGACTGGGAGCTGCTTGACAAACAATTAGAGGCACATAATTACATACAAGTCGATAAACAAAAGCATATACCTAATCAAGTGGCTTCCATGATTTATCAGCATATATATCAACTCTATCGAGAGCATAAACTCACAGATGCCGAATTAATTAATCTCAATGAAGAAATGAAATCATTGACCAATATATGCGGTGCTTGCGAGCGAATTAAGAACACGCCTATTCCTTTTTCATATAGCGTTTTTTTGAAAAAATTTATTTTTGGTTATATTATGTCTCTTCCCTTTTCGTTTATGTTTTCACTCGGGTATATTGGGGTTCCCATTGTGGTGTTTATTTTTTATGTATTGGCAAGTTTGGAATTAATAGCCGAGGAAATCGAAGATCCATTTGGGGGAGATTCCAACGATTTGCCTACAGATAAAATGTCGGCCAATATTCATCATAATGTAGATGAAATATTTGGAAAGTAGTTTTGCTTTTAATCAATTGAGTTTTATATAAAGAAATAAAAATGTACGAGCATTTTATTTCTTGCTTGCAGGGGGATCTCTTATGCACTTCAAATTATTTCTTTGTATCTTGACTTTTTGAAATTACATTTGTAACACATTAAATGAGTTCAGGTAATGAAGTATACATTCATCATTCTAGCGTTTTTGGCTGTAATAGCTGTTGGTTGCAAAAAAAAGGGTGAACCTTATCCTCGTATTTGTACCGATAAAAATGATTATCGTATAGTCGACACCATACGCTTAGAGAATTGCTCAGAGCGCTATACCAAGCAACGTTGGGTAATGCCCGATGGGTCGCAAAGTACAGCCGCTTATGTGTATTTTGTACCTCCTACTGCTGCTACATCTTACACCTTTCGATTGTATGTAACTGACGAAGATTTTGTACAAGAATATGAAGCAGTTAAAACGATTTATGTAAATCCATAAGGATAAATCTAGTATTTTATTTTATACATCGCCCTCAATAATATTAAATTGTATGCCAACCATGGCATGTATCCCGAAGAGAAAATCTTGGGTAATACGTTTGTAGTGAATGTGAAAGCCGGCATTGATTACGTAAAAGTCACAAAACTCGAACAAACCATCGATTACGAAATCATACTGAATATAGTGAAAGAGGAGTTTGCAACTGCAAAACCTTTACTAGAGGAGTTAGTCTACACTATTGAACAAAACGTATTGATTCAATATCCTTCTATGAAATACTTTTATTTGTCTATACAAAAACTGAACCCTCCATTGGGAACAGAAGTAGAAAGTAGCGAAGTAAGTATTGAACGAAAATATTAATTAAGTGTAACCTGTGCTAGGATGTCATCCATTGTAATGCCATTATGGCTTTGATCATAAATGCATTCACCCTCGTGTAAAATGATGATTTGTGGAGATTCGTGATGAACCTTAAATCGTTCTGCTATTTCATTGGAAATAGGGCGATATTGTATTAAGTCAAGATAGTAGAAATCTAATCCATTGGGCTCTTTGGCTCGATCGAGTCGCGACTTGGCAATGTCACTGATAGAACAGCGTGTGCTATGTTTGAATATGACAATAGGTTTCACACGGCTTTCCTCAACCAGTATATCTAGTTGAGCAATATCAGTCAAGGGTTTCCAATTCATAATGCTTACAGACCAAGAATTTTTTGGATAGAAATATGACCAGGACAACCATACTTTTTCTTAGTTGCACATGATGAAAATACAACTGCAAATACCATTGCAGTTAAAATAAATTTGAATGTACTTTTTTTCATTCTTTTAATTATTTAGAAGATATACCTTTGCAAAGGTACATTTTTATTTTAAATCAATCAAATGACGAATATTTTAGTTTTTGGAGCAGGAAAATCATCATCTTACCTTATTAGATACCTTCTTGAACATGCACCCAAGTACTTTTGGCAGATAACTGTAGCCGATTCTAATATCAATGCAGCCCTTGAGCGTATAGGCGATCATTCGTTTGGCACTGCTACTCAAATCGAAATACATGAAGATATAATCCGTAAACGCCTTATTTCAAATGCGGACATTGTCATTTCTATGTTGCCACCAGCACTGCATTTCATAGTTGCCCACGATTGCTTGGAGCTAAAGAAAAATCTAGTGACGGCTTCTTATGTTTCTGATCAAATCAAAAGTCTACATACTGAGGCACGTAATTCGGGTTTATTGTTTATGAACGAAATAGGCCTCGATCCAGGTATCGATCATATGAGTGCCATGAAAATTATTGATGAAATAGAACGTTTGGGTGGTGATATTTATTCGTTTAAATCCTATTGTGGTGGATTAGTAGCTCCTTCGAGCGACAATAATCCATGGCATTACAAAATATCGTGGAATCCTCGCAATATCGTATTGGCAGGTAAGTCAGGCGCACATTTTTTACTTACAGGTTTTGAAAAGCAACTTGAATACAATAATCTCTTTAAAGAGATCGAGGTAATGAATGTACCCGGAGTAGGTAAATTAGCAGCCTATGCCAATCGAGACAGTATGAATTATATGGAATTGTATGGACTAGACAAAGTGAAAACAATGTTGAGAGCCACCTTCCGATATGAGGATTTTTGTATTGGTTGGAATGCAGTTGTGAAACTTGATTTAACCAATGAGGTAAACCTATACCATACTAAAGATATGAGCTACAAAGAGTGGTTTATGCAGGCGACTCAATCCATTGAAGGGAAAACACCCGAAGATAGAATTAAACAAGTAGCCGAGGGAAATGCATTAGCTGTTTCCTTGATTGATTGGCTCGGCTTATACAATGACGAAAAAATAGGATTGTTGAGTGAGGCTTCGAGTGCAGATATCCTACAAAAGCGATTAGAAGAAAAATGGAAAATGAGCCCGCAAGATAAAGATATGATCGTCATGCATCATGAGTTTGAATATGGGCGTAAAAATATCAATGCACGACTCACTAGCACATTAGTCGTAGAAGGTGAAGACAAAACATATACTGCCATGGCTAAAACGGTTGGTTTGCCAATGGCTATTTTCACCAAATTGCTCTTGACCGGTAAGATTAAAAATTTATTGGGTGTTCAAATACCTACCATGAAAGAAGTCTATAAGCCCGTATTGAAAGAATTGATTTCCTATGGTATTGACTTTAATGAGTCGTATTTGGATTAGTTTAAAAATAGTTCTTGTTCAAAATAGCTATCAATTCTTCTACACCTTCAGTGGCAGGCTTTTCTATATAAATAACATTGGATCGATTGATGCGAGGTGCTTTTTTATCAACTACAATCACTGGTACATTATCTGACACAAAGTCTAACAGAGAAGCAGCAGGATAAACGACCAAGCTTGTGCCTATTACTACGAAAATAGCTGCATCTTTTGCAATCTCTATGGCGTGTTCCATCATTGGTACAGCTTCATGAAACCAAACAATATGTGGTCTTAGTTGCGCTCCATCTTCGGCTGTCTGCCCCAATTCAATATCGCCTTCTATGGGATAGACTAAATCTTCATTCAGTTCACTTCGCATTTTAACTATCTCGCCATGTAGATGCAGAATGGAGTTGGAACCTGCACGCTCATGCAAGTTGTCAATATTTTGAGTTATTACAGTTACATCAAATTGTTGCTCGAGCGAAGCGATTATTTTATGAGCTGCATTTGGTTCTGCATCCAAAATATTTTTTCGTCTTTCGTTGTAAAACCGCAATACGAGTGCTGGATTTCGTTTCCATGCCATGGGAGTTGCAACGTCTTGAACATTATAGCCTTCCCAAAGGCCATCACTGTCTCGGAATGTTTTCAATCCACTCTCGGCACTCATGCCCGCTCCTGTAAATACAACTAGTTTTTTCATTAGTTTAGAAAGTAATTAAAACTACAAAAAATTAGGAAAATATTCAGGTTTGAAGTTCTAAATTTGTAATTCTACCTAGCACATATAAAATTCATTGAATGAAAAAAACGCTTGTTTTAGTTTTCCTTAATACACTTTCTTCTATTGTAGCATTTGCTCAACCACAATTGACAATGCAATATCCCGATTATCAATTTCAAAATTATCAAATGTCGTTTGATCGTGTGAAAACGGCTTTTGCTAAAAATGAAACGAATATTAAAAAAATGTTTACTGATAAAGGCATAAAGTACCCTTGCTCAAATATTTTATACAGAGGATTTAAGGCTTCCAATGATTTTGAATTATGGGCTCGCAATTCAAATCAGGATACGTTTGTAATGATAAAAAATTACAAAATATGTGCATTGTCTGGCATATTAGGGCCTAAACGATATGAAGGTGACAAGCAGGTGCCAGAAGGGTTTTACTTTATTGCCGAATTTAATCCTAGGAGTAATTACCACATGGCGATGTTACTCAATTATCCTAATTATTCAGATATGATTATGGGTGACAAAGAACATCCGGGTGGAGATATTTTAATACATGGTACATGCATGACTGTAGGTTGTATGCCTATGACCAACGAATGGATTGAAGAAATCTATGTCATTAGTTTAATAGCTCGAATCAATGGATTGTTGAATATTCCTGTGCATGTATTTCCAATACGATATAATCAGAAGTCGCTTGATTATGTAGGCAGAGAATATAAAGATGAAGTGGTAAAGCAAAAATTTTGGATCAACTTAAAGCGTGCTTATGACTATTTTGAAGCTACGCATAAAATATTGCCTGTGATGTATGATGAGAATGGCGATTATGCTTTTTAAATTATACAAACTCTGGTAAAACCAAACTAGAAAAGTCTTTGAGTCCTAGGCTACTTTGACGGCTTACAAAGCCTTCACCATGATTCACACCAATTTTTTTCCCCATCATGACATTCCG
>CANHGW010000036.1 GCA_947460175.1 Bacteroidota bacterium
AAAGCTGGTCCAGTTTGGGATTTTGATTGGGCTTGGAAAACTATGGCAACCTGTTCATTATTTGATCAAAATGATGGTTCAGGTTGGGCACATCTTATCAATGATTGTCCAACAGATAATTACTCGTGTGGCTATTATGTGCGATTGCTTCAAGACACTACCTTTAACAATGAATTGAGATGTGCATACGAAGAGTATCGATCAACTATTTTGGACACAACATATTTATTTGCCTATATGGATAGTATAGAAAATGTAGTTCAAAAAGTACAAGCAAGGCATTTTCAAAAATGGCCTTTACTTGGTGTAAGCGGACCAGCGCCCGAAGTGAATGCAATTGCGACTACGTATGCTGCAGAAATGGATACCTTGAAAAACTGGATTAAAGTAAGACTCAATTGGTTGGACACTCATATACCTGGACATTGTATTCAAGTCAATACAGGTATTACTCAAACTAAAGTAAACGAAGCACTTCAATATTATCCAAATCCAAGTACTGGGAATTTTCATTTCGAAGGAACTTTACCAAATGGCAAAGCTACTCTAATGACTATTTACGATATTACGAATAAAGTCATTGACAAAGTTCCAATCAAAACAGGAAAAGGAAAATTTGAATACTTATTAAAACAAAAAGGTGTTTATTTCTTTAACATTAGTAATGAAGACGGAATCATTCAGTTTGGAAAATTACTTGTATTATAAAATATCGAATTAAAACAAATTAATTTTTGAAAAATTTCTTTGCTTCTATTTGGCAAAGAAACTTACGATCCAAAAAACCAAGGCTGCTAATAAAGCACTAATAGGAATAGTTAAAATCCAAGCCCACAATAGATTGATTGTCACACCCCATCGCACTGCACTTAATCGCTTGGTAGCGCCTACTCCAATAATTGCACCCGTAATCGTATGAGTGGTAGATACAGGTATACCCATTTGTTCCGTTAAAAATAAAGTAGTAGCCCCTGCAGTTTCAGCACAAACACCTTCTAAAGGAGTAACCTTAGTTATTTTAGTACCCATGGTTTTTACAATTTTCCAACCACCACTCAATGTACCTATACCTATGGCAGCATAACACGAAATAGGAACCCAAGTTGGCATATCTTTTATATCAAGAATATCTCCATTGGCAACTAATGCTGCTGCAATAATACCCATTACTTTTTGTGCATCATTTCCTCCATGCCCAATGCTGAATCCAGCACTACTTAAAAGTTGTAATCGTTTAAATACAGTAGCTTGTCGACCAGCACTTGGTTCTTTTATTTTTTCACTATAAATAAATGTTAGTATAAAAATCAACAAGCCTCCTATCATAAAATATCGAAGCATTTTATTATCACTATCGCTTACCACTTTGATTAAATCTTTTTGAATATCCATTTTCATTTTGTCCTTAAACTTTATGGCATCCGCAGGATTCATAGCTTGCTTGATTATCATTAATGATATCATAGAATCAAACCCTACTTCGTAATACTTTTTTGCCAACGGCTTCAAACTATCCACCGAATTTTTTGCAAGCAAATACTGAGGTTTAATGGAAGCATCCTTTGCTGAACGTATTTTGAGTAATTCAGTTTTAAAATAGGAATTTAATTTATCTCCAAAGCGGCTTATAATCGATGTTTTAATATCTACATTACTCTCAATCTGAGTAGCTACCCATTTAGCCCCTTTTGTTTCATACTCATGAATAAATGGCTTTGAAGCTTCTAACGCTTTTTCGGCTTTATCTACTTTAGCTTGTGCTTCATCAATTTTCTTTTTTATTTCGGCTTGTTTTAATGGGTCTGTTTCTTTTTCTAATTTATATGTTTCGTCTGTTACAATTTTACTGTTTTTATCTATACGATAAAACTTAGTCATATTTTCAGTGATTTTTGTCTCCTGAAAATTTTGAAATAGAAACCAAATCCCAACTGCCATTAAAGCAAAAATGCTGCATTTAATCCATGTATTTCGATTGATCATAACGAGCGTAAAAAACATTGATATAACCATCCCTATCAAAGGTGCTAGAAAAATAAATGCAACTGTTTTCCATATTTTAGTACTATCAACAATTTGCGCCATATCCAATGATGAATCTTTCATCCATGCAGCTGTAATTGCAGCACCTGCAAATCCACCAATCAATGTATGAGAGGAAGAAGAAGGAATACCAAACCACCATGTCAATAAATTCCAAAAAATAGCCGCTATCAACCCAGAAAAAATTACTGGCAACGTAATGTATTCTTTAAAAACCGTTTTGCCAATCGTATTAGCAACAGCATGGTCTTTGAATATAAAATATGCCACCACATTAAAAAAAGCGGCCCATAATACAGCCTGAAACGGAGTTAAAACTTTGGTAGAAACTACAGTTGCAATAGAATTAGCTGCATCATGAAATCCATTGATATAATCAAATATCAGGGCAAGTATAATTATTACGAGTACAAATGTCATATGTATTAAATTTGAATATTGGACAAATGGCTATTAAATATTAATGATTCAACTATATTTAATAGATTATTATTCTATAGTTTTTATGCGTATTTAATTACGATTGATTCTATCACATTTGCTGCGTCTTCGCATTTATCTGTAACTATTTCCATTACTTGATAAATTTCTCTTTTCTTAATGACTTCTTTTGCATCGGGCTCTGTTGCAAATAATTTTTCAATGCACATGTCATATATATCATCGGCTTGGTTTTCAAGACTATTTACTTTCACCAATGCATTTGTAATACTATTTACATTTTTCATATTACGAAGTTCCATTACTGCTGAATGAATACATTCGGTACCTTGCGAAATCACATCGGCCATCTTTTGAAATCCTTGCTCCATTGGATCTACTTTGTAAAAATTGATTTTTTTAGCTGAAGCATATATATAGTCGGCTATATCATCCAATGAACTAGCTAAAGCGTGTATATCTTCTCGATCAAAGGGTGTAATAAAATTACGACCTAATTCAGTAAAAATATTATGCGTATTATCATCATTAGTATGTTCTAATGCTTCTAATTGATTAATTATATTTTGTCGTTCATTAAAATCGGGTGTATTGACTAACTCTTTGAGCTTTTTACCCATTAGAGTATTCGTTTCTACTACTTTTTCAAATAACCCGTAAAAAATTCTGTCTTTAGGTTGAAATAACTTCAAAATGGATGATAAACTCATATAAAAATAATTTGAGTGCAAGTTTCAAAAAAAAAAATGATTTCTCTTATGCTTACTACCATTGGTAACAATTTGGTAATATTGAATTCATATTGATTATGTATAAAATTTCATTTGATAATAATTTGGTAACACACAAGTATTAAAATTTTACAACAATTGCAATTTCCTTTGCACCATAATTTAATTTTTTAATAACTATTTAGTAATGATAAAGAAACATCTATTAACTATAGGCATGATGTGCTTCCTTGCAATTAACTCATTGGCTCAACAGTCGAATACTGATCCAACTGAGAAAAAAACACATTGGTACGAATCATTTTCAATCAGAGGCTATGTGCAAGCACGTTACAATCGACTGCTCGAAACCAATGCTCAACTTAAAAATGAACAAGGAGATAGATCTTGGGGACAGGATGGAGGATTTTTCCTCAGACGAGTTCGAATTATTTTTTATGGGCAAATCCATAAAAATGTATATTTTTACATTCAACCTGATTTTGGAAGTAGCGCAAGCACAACAGGGTTGCATTTTGGCCAGTTGAGAGACTGCTATATGGATATAGGTGTTGACAAAAACAACGAATTCAGATTTAGAATTGGTCAAAGCAAAGTACCATTTGGATTTGAAAATATGCAATCAAGCCAAAACAGATTAGCCCTAGATCGAAACGATGCCTTAAATAGTGCAGTTTCTAATGAACGAGATTTAGGAGTATTTTTTTATTGGGCACCAAAAAAAATCAGAGATCGATTTGCAATGCTGGTAAAAGATGGCTACAAAGGAAGTGGAGATTATGGTGTAATAGGCATTGGTGCATATAATGGACAAACCGCAAATAAACCCGAATTAAACAATAGACCACATCTAGTAGGGCGTGTGACATATCCAATAGTAATTGGAAATCAAATAATCGAACCAGCTATTCAAGCTTATACAGGGAAATACGTCGTAGCAAAAGACCAATTAACCACTGGTGTAAAACACCTTAAAGACCTTAACTATACAGACCAACGAGTAGCCGCTAGTTTTATAATGTACCCTAAACCCTTTGGAATACAAGCTGAATACAATATTGGCAAAGGTCCTGAATTCAATCCAACCACAGATTCAATTGAAGTTCAAAACTTATCAGGTGGATATATCACATTGAATTACAAAACAAATTATAAAAAACAACTATTTTACCCTTTTGCCAGAGGTCATTATTATGATGGTGGAAAAAAACATGAAAAAGACGCTCGAAGCTACACAGTAAAAGAACTTGAATTGGGATTAGAATGGCAACCAAATAAAAATTTCGAATTGGTCGCCATGTATACTATATCTAATAGACGTTTTGAAGATTTTGCATTGCAAAATAACAAACAACAGGGAAGACTACTTCGCCTGCAAGCACAAGTTAACTTCTAAAATTCTACAACAACTATATTGTTGAAATGTAGTTTATCATATTTACCCAATGATTTGATTATAAAATCATTGGGTATTTTTTATACTTTCGAGAAATTAAGTTGCAAAAACATGTCACCGAAATCAACCAAAACCTGGCTTATCATCTTCAATATTATTTTCGGGTTAGGCTTAATTCCTGCAGTAATTATGTCGTTGATGTCAGTTATGATGTTTGATTCTCCAGGATCAGAGAACTCCTATACTACTTGGTGTCTATTTTGGAGTGTAATTTCTCTGCCCATATTCATTGTCATTTCTATCCCCGCAGGCTGGATTTTTTATAAAAAAGAGAAATATAACTATGCAATCGTTGCAGGTTTATTACCATGCTTGAGCATATTACTCATTGCAATTGCTTTTGGCATGATATCATATTTTTGTGGAGGGCAGTTTAATTGCTAATAATTTCTCTTTACTTTAATTAGTATTTAGAAAATAGCTTTATCATTCGTTTCCCATCATTCACTATTTCCAACCAATAATTGCCAGCTTTCAAATCGGAAACATCAATTAATTTATCACTTAATACTCGACTCTTGTTCATTAGTTTACCATCGCTACTGAAAACCTTAATCGTAGAATTATACAAATCAATATCATTAGAAGCTAATATAGAGAGTGTCGTTGTAGTAGGATTTGGAAACAACTCGATATTAAAATCACGTACAATATCATTGGTAGATTGAATCACACTATTATTCAATAATACGACAAAAATATCCCATACCCCTTGAGGATTTATTGTATTGGCATTGAAGGCACAACTACCTCTATAATTGCCAGATGTATACACATTTCCATTTTGCTGATTGACGCCTATACCCCATCCTTCAACTTCAGCTGCAGAAACACCTAATTGATAAGCAAAAATTGTATTCCCATTGAGTTTATTAAACTTGGCTACAAATGCATTCGTAGACGCCCCATTCGGCAATGCTATTCCGCCAACATTGAATACACCTTTGTACATACCGATTGCATATAGGTCGCCATTGGCATCTAAATCAATCGCATTGATATTGTCTTTTTCATCATTACCGAATTTTTTAAGCCATTGTTGCACACCTCCATTCGAATATTTTGCTACAAAGGCAAATTGCTTCGTAATTAACATATTTAAGTTCGCATCATAATAAGTTGTATCAACCAAAGACCCACCTACAAAAACATTGCCGCTACCATCAACTTTTACACTCGAACCACAATCCAAATTATTGGCAGTAGTTGAAGCCGACAAGCTTTTACCTACTACATCCATCAAAGTAAATTACCACTTGCATCAAACTTACCAATTACCATGTCATCACCTTGATTGTTGGTAATCGTAGTAGCACCAAATGTAATGGCTGTAGAAATCTTTCCAGATGCATAGATATTATTTGAAGCATCTGTAGCAAGGTCGGCAAACCAACATATTGAATTTGAAACTCCCGCTTTTGTCCATATGACATTGCCACTTGGATCAAATTTTACCATAAATATATTTGTCGTGTTAGTATTAGGGAGTGTACTTGCGCCAAATTGGATTTGCTTGTTGTAATCTCCACTAATAATTATATTATTTTGATTATCTGTCACTACACTTCTAGAAGTTATATATGCATTTGTAGCACCGCCACTACCCAATTTTGCCCATTGAAACACACCATTGCTATTGTATTTCGCTAAAAATACATTTCGGCTACTTTGAACATTTTTCACAATCGAATCCGTAGGTGTAAAGTACAATGCTGTACTTTGAAAATAACCAGTTACATAAACATTGTTATTATTATCAGTAGTTACTTTATAACCCCAATCCTGCTCATTGCCACTGATTGCCTTTGCCCATAATACGTTGCCTTGCTGGTCGTATTTAGCTACAAATGCATCTTGATACGCAGTGGATGTCAAGGTAGTTGCTCCAAATGTAGCTGTATTCGAAAACATACCTGTCATGACTGTTCCATTATCATTGCCCAAATGAGTTGACTTCACATCATCCCAGCCGCTACCACCTGAAGAATAAGCCCAATTATAGGTTTGAGCAAAACTGCCAATGGAAATAAAGAATGCTGTTAAAAATAAAATTGATTTTTTCATAAACTGTTATTGAGTATATAACAGACGTAAAAAGGTAACATTTCGTTGGATTTAAAAATAAATTCGAATGTTTGTAACCTTTTATTAAAAGCTCAACTCTAATATAAAAAAACAATAATTATGATTCCCATTATTTTAAATTCCAACGAAGAAACAATACCTTACTTACTTATTTTCTTCAGTTTTATCATCCCAGTATTAATTAAATTTATTTTGTAACCTTTCATCCAATTACACACTCTAATTAAAAAACTAAAACAATGCATACATTACTTTTCAGTCCCACAGAAGATTTATTACCCTTCTTTGCCATTTTCTTCACCTTTATGGTGCCCATCATGGCTATTTATTTTTATTTCAAACACAAAAGCAAGGTGATGGATGAACGTCGCTTGATGATTGAGAAAGGTCTCACACCACCTCCAATCAATGAAAGCATAGAAATCAGTCGATCTAAAACACCATTGACAAAAGGACTCAATATGATCGCCATTGCATTAGGCTTGCTTGTAGGTTATTATATCTCACGTCATTTTGAAATTCGAGGGCCTTTCAGCATAATGGGTGCTATTTTATTTTTCCTAGGTATAGCTAATGTATTCACGGCTCTTTTTGTAGAAAAAGAAAACAATTCATCATCTTTAAATTCCGACAATGAAAAACAATAAATTAATTTATGGGCTTGCACTCATATTCTTAGCGGCCGTTATTTTCTATATCGGAAGCGATTTGTCTTCGCGTTCTTTTTTTCGAAATGGAAAAAATGGCAACAGTTTGAATGTAGCAGATTCATTCTCTATAGCATCAATCAAATCATTCACAACAGATTGTAATTGTGATATCGAATTAATAGAATCCACTGAAGAAAAAGTTGTGTTCTTCTATGATAAAAAATATCATCAAAATAAAAGTGAATACCTAAACAATGAATTGAATGTAGATTTTGAATCGAAAGAATCTAATTTTTTAAATTTTGACAATGCACCCAATATTAAGGTAAAAGTATATTGCAAATCACTTGAAAAAATAACTCAAACAGGTGTAGGCGACCTTACAAATAAAGGAACGCTTACGGCCGAAAATCTAACAATCGTAAATGAAGGTGTAGGTGATATTGATTTACTGATTAAAACAGGTCAATTAAATGTAACAAATGATGGTGTTGGTGATATAAACATCAAAGGTGAATCAATCTCTGCAAGCTTTATAAACGAAGGCACAGGCAATGTAGATGCCGAGAAACTTGTAAGCAAATCATCGAAGGTTATAAATTCTGGCGTAGGCAATGTGGATGTATATGCTTCTGACACCTTAAATCTGACAAACTCTGGTGTGGGCGATATTGATTACAGCGGGACCGGAATTATCACATCAATCATTACTGACGGCGTAGGTCATATCAATAAAAAGTAAGTTTAATTTTTGGACGAACTGCATCTCATACATCGAATCAAGCAAGGCGATACAGAATCATTTCGATATCTGTATCGCCTGCATTCGTTGTCGGCATGGCAAATGGCGATGTCTGTTTGTAAGCATAAAATGAATGCAGAAGAAGCCGTTCAAAATAGTTTTATCAGTGCATTTAAATATATAGACTCGTTCAGACATGAAAGTTCATTTAAAACTTGGCTACTACGTATAGTACTCAATGAATCTGTTCGAATTCAAAAGTTGGAAAATAAATTTCAATGGCAAGACATTCCTGATGAAGACGATCATCAAGAAACAATCTATATTTCCCCTTCTACTACACTACAACAAAAAGAAACAAAAGAACAAGTCGCACGAACTATTCAACAATTGAGTGAAAAAGAAGCTGTTGTGTTAAATTTATTTTATATCGAAGAATTAAGCATTAAAGAAACGGCCGCTGTTTTGGGCTATACAGAATCGAATGTAAAAGTACTGTTGCATCGAGCTCGAAAAAATTTTAAAAATGAATACGAAAAATTGTAACTTAGCATGGTGAACAAAGATTCAATACACAATGATGGTTTTTATGAGTTGCTAAAATTGCAACATGACACCCCTATTCCAAGTGGGTTGGAATCGAGCATTATGCATAAAATTGAATTGAGCAAGGAGAAAAAATCGTTCCCAATTCGATTAAATACCATCTTCATTTTTGGCATAGCATCTTCACTCTATGTCATTATTGCTATACTTGCAACGTATTTCTATCCACATATCAGTGAATTAAACGATGTAAAAATGGTCATTGGATTAGGTTTGCTTTCCTATTTTTTTTATGAAATAAACGAAATATTTCCATTGCTATTAAACCATTTTACCAAGAAGCGTGCTTTGAAATTATAAAAAGCATTTGGATAAGCTGTTAAAATCCTACTTCAAATTCGCATCAAAATAATCGCTGATCTTCTGCATCAAATGCACACTATCTTTCCATTTAAATTATACAGTAATTCACTCAACTTAAAACTCCTTAGCAATTCTAAGATATATGGCGTTGCATCCTCTCCGCCCTCTGTGGTTATAAAAAATTCAATCCTACATAAAACTCTGTGGCATTTGCATTCTCTCCACCCTCTGTAGTATTTATACTCTCAGCGCCACTCTGTGTAATTTGCATTCTCTTTACCCTCTGTGGTAATGGCATTGCATTCTCTCCTCCCTCTGCAATATTTATACTCTCTGCGCAACTCAGTGGTAATGGCATTCTCTCAGCCCTCTGTGGTAATAGCATTTGCATTCTCTCCACCCTCTTCAGTATTTATACTCTCAGCGCAACTCTGTGGCATTTGCATTCTCTCCACCCTCTGTGGTAATGGCAATTGCATTCTCTCCACTCTCTGTGGTTATAGAATAAAAAACCCTACTTCAAATTCGCATCAAAATAATCACTGATCTTTTGCATCAAATGCACACGATCCTTACCACGCACATTATGTGGATGCGCTGGATAAACATAGTAATCCATTTGCACACCTTCATCTACACATTTTTTCTGAAAACGAATACTATGTTGCCATACCACTACATCATCATCGGTACCATGTATCATGAGGAGTTTACCTTTTAAGTTTTTCGTTTTATCAAGCAATAGATTATTGGCATAGCCTTCCTTATTTTGCTCAGGCGAATCCATATAGCGTTCGGTATACATGATTTCATACATACTCCAATCAAGCACTGGACCACCAGCTACGCCTACTTTAAAAACATCAGGTTTGCGAAGCATAAACGACGTTGTCATGAAACCTCCATAACTCCAACCATGCACGCCCATTCTATTGGCATCAATATAAGAGAGTGATTTCAAGTAGTTGACTCCTACAAGTTGATCATCCATTTCGAGTGTACCTAGTTGACGATGCGTAGCACTTTCAAATGCAAAACCACGATTGCTACTTCCACGACCATCGATTACAAATACGATATACCCTTTCTGAGTCATATAATCGTACCAAAGATTTCCGCTGTATGGAAATGTATTTTTATTCAATTGCACATGCGGTCCATTATAGAGATACACAATCACAGGGTATTTTTTACTCTCATCAAAATCTACTGGTTTTATGAGTTTGCCATATAACAATGTACTATCGGCAGCATACAATTTTACCAATTCCACATTGGCTAGGTTATACTCTGTCAACGGATTTGATGCAGTCAACAATCGTTTTTCAACTCGTGTATTTACATCAATGATTTCGATATTGCGAGGTACTTTTTCCGATGTATAAGCATCGATGAGAAAGTTGCCATTGGCACTTAATTGCGCTGTATGCGATGCAGGCGTATTGGTTACAGCTCGCATCATACCTGTATTGATATTTACAGCATATACATTCTTTTCGAGCGGACTAGCTTCTGTAGATGTATATATTAATTCCTGATTTTTTTTATTGCAACCCAATATGTCATTTACAATCCAATTCCCTTTAGTCAATTGTCTAACCAATGATCCATCATCGTTGTATAAATACAAATGCATATATCCATCACGCTGACTCCACCATACAAACTGTGCTGGATTTTTCTCGATAAAATAAAGTGGATGTTGCGGTTCTACATATCGATCATTTTTTTCTTCAAACAAGGTTTTGACCAATACACCATTCGCTGCATCATATTTATTAACCTTCAAATAATTCTGATCACGATTCAGGATCGAAATATAAATAAACAATTCATCAGGACTCCAAGTTACTGTCGTCAAATATTGATCAGCAGGCTCTCCCGTTTGAAGATATACGGTTTGTTGATTTTTTAAATTATAAATACCAAGGGTCACATGATGCGACTTACGACCAGCCATTGGATACTTAATCATATTCACTGTAGCAGGCACATCGTTCCAATTCACCACAGGATAATCTTCTACCTTGCTTTGATCCATGCGGTAAAATGCCAATTGATTTCCTTCGGGCGACCAAAACAGCCCTCTGTCAATACCAAATTCATCGCGATGCACAGGCTTACCATATACAATATTTTTACTACCATCCTTGGTCACTTGTACAGGTTCCCCTTTTTTAGCAGAAATAAAAATATTGTCATCGACCGTGTAAGCCACGCTCATGGTTTTAGTTTCCAACGCATTGTTTTCGGCCTTAGGTGAAAGCGATGAAATCACTTCTAGTTGTGAGGAATCACGAGCAAGTGTATTAAACTGAATGTATTTATTATCATGAAAAATATAAAAATTCACATTGTTAATCCAATTGATAGCAGGAAAATTTTTCAATTCTTTGACGCCTCCACTTGTAAGCAATTTATTCATTTTCTCCAATGAGATAATTGTTTCCGATTCAAACGTTTGTGGACTGTAAGCCATGATTACTTTTTCAGAATCATTGGATATCACTTGCGAATAATATTCGCTACTTCCCATCCATTGCAATTGTTTCAAATTTTTCACAGCAAGAGACGAACTCATTCCCAAGACAGCTTCCTGCATGGTGAAGTTTTTCTTTTGTGCCAGTAACGATGTTGATATAAAAAGAAGAAGAATTATTTTTTTCATTGGAACGTATTTATCGATGACTACTTGTAGAAGCAAGGTGTTAAAGATAGAAAGAAGTATTTAAATTTCGGATGTAAGCATTCAAAAAATGGTAAGACTATTTTAAATAATTCAACAACAAATTCAACAATTCACTCAATAACAGCTGAATTATTTTTTTTAAATTTGATTCTAAATATGATTTATCTTTGATAAAATATCTCTAATAATGTCTCGATCAGAATTAAAACAACGTTTATTTAAACAAATTGAATTAACTGAAAACGATGAAATTCTTGAAGAAGTTTATCGAATATTGGAATTAGGAAGTTACAATGAAGCCGAAAACTTGATAAGCAATGAATTAATGGCATCGATCGAAAAAGGTTTAGATGATTATAAAAATGGAAGAATTGTTTCCAACGAACAAGCTAAATTAGTATTTGAGAAATGGCTAAACAAGTAGTATGGTCTGAACTGGCAATAGAAAATGTTCAACAAATATTCAATTACTGGGATAACAGAAACAAATCGAATGAATATAGCCTTAAATTAAATAAACATATTGAGGAAGCCGTTTCGATTATTAGCGAACATCCAACTATAGGTAAGCTTTCTGGAATTCGAAATATTCGATTTGGAATACTCAATGTCTATCTCATAGTTTATGAGGAATACGAAAACGAAATCCTGATCATTACAATTTGGGATAACAGACAAGACCCCAAGAAATTGAAAAATAACTTAAAATAGTTTCATCACCCCCATTTCCACTACGATTCAAATTGCAACAATTGCTCAAACAAAGTCTCATACTCAGGTTGTAGGTATTCTATTTTCAACGCGATCGAATTGTATTGCGACTCCGTAGCCTGAAACAAATTTTTATTCAAATAAGTATCAGGCGCAGCCAACAACGCTTCCAATCGTTGCTTTTCCGTATTCAAGGTAGCGAGCTCCTCTTCCAGTTTTGTAAACTTCGAACGGATACGCTTCTCCTCCTTTTGTTTCTCTTTGTATTCACTCGTATTATTGGCAGGCTTAGGAGCTTCCACCACAGGTGCTTTCTCTACTTTCTTCTCTTCTATCACCACTTCTTTCTTCGCTGCTACTTCTATCTTACCTTCTTTAATTTGTTGCGCCTTACGTTTTTTAAACTCTTCCAGTTCTTCATACGTACCTTCAAATTCATTGATTTGACCATCTTCTATTTCCCATATCTTATTGGCTACATTTTGTATAAAATAACGATCATGCGAAACCAATACATAGGTCCCATCAAAATTGTTCAAGGCCTGTATCAACATATTCACCGAGGTAATGTCCAAGTGATTGGTAGGCTCATCCAGTAGCAAATAATTGGCTTTGCTGATGATAGTCTTGGCCAAGGCCACACGCGCTTTTTCACCACCCGATAGTACGCGTATTTTTTTAAACACATCATCGCCCTTGAATAAAAAGCAACCCATCAACTCGCGCAACTCTTGCTCCGACTTACCACTCCCACAGTGTTTCAATTCATCCATGATATCGTCATTCACATTCAAGGCTTCGAGCTGATGCTGAGCATAAAACGAAATATCAATATTATGTCCAGGCACAACCTCACCACCACACTTTTCAGTGCCCGATATCAAACGAAGCAACGTCGATTTACCTTTACCGTTGGCACCTATGATGGCTATTTTATCGCCACGGTTTATTTCAATATTGGCATTCTTCAAGATATGGATATCGCCATAGCTTTTAGATACATTCTTAAACGTAGTCACTATACGACCCGGCTGTATACCTGCTATAAATCTAAAATTGATTTTTGCCGTTTCACTGATCGGTGCTTCTATCTTCTCAAGTCTGTCTAGTTTCTTCACCAAACTCTGCGCTTGTTTGGCCTTAGAGGCTTTCGCTTTAAAACGTTCTATGAAACGCTCCTGCTGACCTATAAACTCCTGCTGATTTTCATACTCACGTTGTTGAAACTCCGTACGGATTTCCTTCTCCTGTTCGTAATACGAGTAATCGCCCGTATAGTGATTCAATTTCTGTTGCGATATCTCTACGATCTTCGTCACCATACGATCCAGAAAATATCGATCGTGCGATACAATAATCACCGAACCCGGATAATTCATCAAGTAACGCTCTATCCATTCGATCGAAGGCAAATCCAAGTGATTGGTAGGCTCATCCAGCAATAAGATATCTGGATTTTGCAAAATCATTTTGGCTAAGATTACACGCATACGCCATCCACCCGAAAAGGTCGTAAACCCACGACTCAAATCTGCTGTTTTAAAACCCAGACCTTCCAATACCTCAGCCGCTTTGTATTCCATTTCGTAACCGCCAGCAAGGTCAAAGTCGTGGTGAAGGTCGGCGAGCTTGTGCAATTTCTTTTCGTCCTCACTATTCTCCAGCTCTATTTCCAGTTTTTTGATTTCCTTTTCTATCTGCAAGGCCTTCTCATAAGCGCCTTTGGCCACTTCGAGTATGCTTTCGTCTGTTTCCAAACTTTGCAAATCCTGATGAAAATAACCGATCGTAAGCGTTTTGCTTCTATTCACTTGCCCTTCAGATACAGAGTACTCGCCTATCAAGATTTTCAAGAGCGTAGATTTACCTGTACCATTCGGTCCTATGAGTCCAATGCGTTCATTGGGATATATATGCCACGAGGCCTCATCTAAGATTTTACGAGCACCAAATTCAAACGTGACATTGTTGAGAGATAATAACATAATTGTATAAAAGTGCAAAAATGAACGATTTAAACGTAGAATGAAAGTTTTTTTATAAACATTGGCCAAATCGGGGGAATTTCTAGGAGCTAGAGGACATTTTCAATATTGAGCTACTTCTTGTTACCTTATGTGCACGGCACATTTAGGTACCAAGGCTATCCATCAGGGACATGTACTTTATTGAGCTGAGGGAATGCAGGGCTTTTCGCTTATACAGAAATACTTTGAAGCAAAGTAAGCTTTATAGAAATATTTTAAAACTTGTCTACAATCCTAATTTATTTGGATTCTGTCTATTGTCAAATATTCTAAGTAAATCAATATGCTTATCAAAAACTTCGAAGTATAAAGTGTAATGTTCGGATAAAACATATTTCCGAATATTATCTGATTTGTTAATCTGCATAAATGAATCTGGATTAAATGAAATCCAATCCAATGTATTAAATAAGCTATTGATAAAATCTTGCGCTACACTTAAAGTCCATTTTTTTTCAAGATAATCCAATATTTCTTCTAAATCCAAATCAGCTTCAGGCGACCAAATGAGTGGCTTAACTAATTCCATACTTCATTTTGTACTTAGTCTTTATAATATCATGAGGAATACCCAAGCCATCCTTTAATGATTGCTGAGCTTGATAAATTGCATTTTTTTGTTCTATACTTAAGTTATCTAGTACAGATGCATTTGAGATATTAATTTTGCTTTGAATATAGTCACTTACTTCTTTCAAAATATTATCATCAAGCGTATCTACTTGACGAATTATACTTAGTTTTAAATCAGATGTATTCATAATGTAAAAATAAACTTTTTTTTTAATAACCTAATTTGTTTTAACCTTACTGATATAAAAGACTAAAAAACGGGTAAAATTACTTTATTGAGCTGAGGGAATGCAGGGTTTTCGCTTATACGGTTCAAAGAACCTTTTTTATCTTGCCTTCGGAACACCGCTGAAGCGAACTCTCCGAAGAGCGTGGTTAGATTATAAAGGTGCGCTGATGGCGCACCTTTTTGTTTTATAGTAATTTAAGGACAAGTAGTATAGAGTTCTGGAGAACTCTTTTTTGTTTAAAAATAGTAGTTAAAAAAACTAGGCTAAGCCTGTCGAGAACATAGAAACCTCAAAGGCACAGCCTTTGAAGAGAGGGGTCCATTTCTGATGATGGCATTATTAATTTAATTAACTCACATTTTATAACTGAAAAAACATTTAAGTCAGCAAAGGAGATTAATAACATCGGAGATTTATTTGGAAGCGTAAATAATAAAGAGGGAATAAAATATCTCATCAAGGAACTTGGCGAAGGTGAATCAGATAGTAGTAAAACTGAGGAGTATATTCCACCACTTCTTTTATTGAGCGAATTATATCTCAATGAATTATCTGGAGATTTAGCATTTGGAACAATTCAGCGAGCTACAGCTATTAATACACTGACAATAGACAAATTTGATTATTTACTGCAGCAGAAGAAAATAGCAGAATTAGCCTCTGCTATTTCCATAAAAGGATTTAATAAACCTCATTTTGAAACATATATTCAACAACAAATTGTTATACATATCCTAGATATTGCAAGAGAAATTATACACTTCCCAAATATTCAAGAACTATTTAGATTAAAAAATTTATTTTCTTCAGGCGAATTAGATGTCTTTGAAAATGAAAACTTTGACATAGCCTTAAGTCATTATAATCTTAATAAATATAAACATAATATAGTTGAAGAAATAAATCAATTTACTTTCAATGTCCTGCCTATAAAAATGGGGTTACCAAGTGAGTTCAATTCATCTGATAAAATTCTTTCCCTATTTGATAAAAAATATGATGCTACCGTAAATTGGAGTGAAATTGAGAGAATTAAGAACATTCTAAACAGACAAGATAACCGAGAATTATTAATAGCACTTGAATTTGCAGAATCAATTTTTCAAAAATATTATAGTAAAAACTGAATCTTACATCGGTTTTGTGAAAGTACGGCTTTCACATCAGTTAAGAAATTATCTTCATCGATATCATTTATTTCAGTTGAAAGTTCTTTACCTTTAACTCCGCACCCTCATAAAGCCATGGCCCTTTAGAGGACATTGTATTGGCGACCGTGCTAACATTTAAAAGACAGCACCATAACACGCGATAACAAAAAAAAATTTAGATATGAACGAAATAATTTGCCCTAATTGTAAAAAAACTTTTAAAGTTGACGAAGCTGGTTTTGCTGACATACTTAAACAAGTTCGTGACCATCAATTTGACGAAGAATTACAAAACCGATTAAATCTAGCTGATAAAGAGAAAGAAAATGCTGTCAAATTAGTTGAAGCAAATTTTAGAAATTCTTTGCAAGAGCAGTTAGCAAAGAAGGATAGAGAATTTACTGAACTCAAAGCTCAAAACGAGTTAGCATTATCGGAGAAGTTAAATAAAAAAGAGTCTGAAATAACTCAACTAAAAGCAAAAATTGAAAATGCAGAAGTTGAAAAAAAACTTGCTGTTAATGAAGCCACCCAAAAAGCTGAAAAGGAACGTGATAATTTGGCTAACGATTTAAAATTAAAAGACACAGAAAAAGAACTTTTTGAAAAATCATTAAATGAAAAATATTCAGCTGTATTAAAAGAGAAAGATGCAATCATTAAGCATAAGGACGAAGAGATTGCGCTTAGAAAAGATATGAAGTTAAAACTATCAACTAAAATGCTAGGTGAAACTCTCGAACAACATTGTGAGACAGAGTTTAATAAACTTCGAGCAACAGCTTTTCAGAAAGCATATTTTGAAAAAGATAATGATTCAAAATCTGGTAGTAAGGGAGACTTTATCTACAGGGAAACTGACGAATCAGGAAATGAAATCATTTCAATAATGTTTGAAATGAAAAATGAGGGAGACGAAACAGCTACAAAAAAAAGGAATGAAGATTTCTTAAAAGAACTTGACAGAGACCGCACAGAGAAAAAATGCGAATATGCAGTTCTAGTTTCTTTATTGGAAGCAGAAAGTGAATTTTACAATACAGGCATTGTTGATGCATCACACAAATTCAACAAAATGTATGTTGTGCGACCTCAATTTTTCATTCCCATAATCACACTACTTCGTAATGCTGCAATGAATTCTATGCAATACAAAGCAGCACTTGCATTAGAAAGGAATCAAAATATTGATATAACTAATTTTGAGGAAAAGATAAATAATTTCAAAGATGGTTTTGCCAGAAATTACGACTTAGCAAGTCGTAAATTCAAAACAGCAATTGAAGAAATAGATAAAACTATTGATCATCTTCAAAAAACCAAAGAAGCTTTACTATCATCTGATAATAATCTTCGACTTGCAAATCAAAAAGCTGAAGACTTAACCATAAAAAAATTAACTCAAGGGAATCCTACTATGAAAGCAAAGTTTGACGAACTTAAATAGAATTAAATAACTGATGCAAGAACAATATACGCTCCAATTACACAAGCAAACTCTGCCATTTTTAAATATCTCATTGTATCTGAACGACATCAAGCCTTTACAGTCATTGACTATTGAAAATACTTCTGAAACAGATACTTCTCAGCTTGACATTAAGATAACTGCTGACCTTCCTTTCATAGAGCCGTTTAATTATATTGTTTCAATTGTTCCAGCAAAAAAAGACATAAAAATTCCGTTAGAAAATTTAAAAATAAATCGTGATTTTCTAAACAAGTTATCCGAAACTGAAAAGGCAGAACTTACTATTGAGGTACTTGAAGAAGAAGTTTCAATACTCAAAGAATCGATCCAGATAAATATCCAACCATTAGAACATTTTGGTGGATTTCAGGTATTACCTGAACTAATATCAGCTTATGTTACTCCTAATCATCCATACATATACCACATTAAAAGAAAAGCAATTGAAATTTTAGAAAAGCAAGGTTTAAAAACAGCTTTTGAAGGCTATCAGAGCAACGACCCCGAACGTGTGTTGCAAACAATGTCAGCGATATATTCCGCCATTCAAAACGAGGAAATTATTTACAGCTCTTTGCCTCCAGGTTATGAAGAAACGGGACAAAGGTTACGCTTACTGAATACAATTCAGCAGGAAAAATTCGGAAACTGCATTGACATAAGTTTGCTGTTTGCCGCTTGTTTGGAAGCAGTTGACTTAAATCCAATTCTAATTATTGTACGTGGTCACGCTTTTGTTGGTTGCTGGTTGCAAGACGAAAAATTTTCCGAAGTCATAAATGATGATAAAACTTCAATTACTAAACGCCTTTCTAAGGGTATACGTGAAATGGCGGCTGTTGAAGCAACAAGTGTTTGCAAGGGAAATAATATTAAATTTAGTGACGCACTGAATGCTGGTGAAGCACAGTTAGTTCAAAAAGAAGATTTTCTGCTATCAGTAGATATAAAACGTGCAAGAACTATGCGCATTCGCCCGTTGCCTTTACTAACAAATTCAACAAGAACGCAATTAGATGAAGAAGCATTAAAGCAAACAGAAACGGCTACTATGGAAAACCGTTTTGAGATTGGCACTATTTATCAAGACGAACTATTGCAAGGAAAAAAAGCAAAAACCAAACAAAAAATATGGGAACGAAAACTGTTGGATTTATCGCTACGCAATAATTTGCTGAATCTGCATTTCACCCGAAATATGCTACAATTTGTAGATATTAATATCAGCAATTTAGAAGACACTTTATCTGATGGTAAAAGTTTTTCTATTTTACCCAACCCCAATGCAGAGGTTTTGCGAAAATATAATTTGTTCACACAGCCACTTCATGATTCATCACCACTATACCAATTAGCAAATGACGAGTTAAAGCATAGTCGCTTACTAACTCACTACCATCAACAGGATTTAGATAATATTCTTGTCTATATTCATAAAAATGCAAAACAAGCTATTGATGAAAATGGATCAAGCACTTTATATCTTGCGATAGGATTACTAAAATGGTTTGACAGAAAAACGCCTGAACAACCCCGATTCTCACCGATTCTTTTATTGCCTGTAGAATTAAGTCGCAGGTCTGTAAACAGCAAGTTTACCCTAAAAAGCCGCGAAGAAGAAACAATGATAAACATTACTTTGGTGGAATTTCTTCGGCAAGAGTATGAATTAAATTTAGGAGCATTGGAACAACTTCCAACAGACGAAAAAGGAGTTGATGTAGCTAAAGTAATGGGATTACTTCGGCAAGCAATAAAGCAGTTGAGAGGTTGGGATGTGATGGAGCAGTTAGTCTTAGGAAATTTTTCATTCAGTAAACTTATTCTTTGGAAAGACATTGTAGTGCATCAAGAAGAAATGCTAAAAAGTGATATGGTGCGTAGTTTGGTAGATGGAAAACTAGTATTCAATGAAAATTACGAACCACATGCTATCAAGGATTTTGACAATGTTCATTCACAATCTATCATGTTGCCAATATCAACTGACGTGTCGCAAATGGAGGCTGTGCTTGCCGCACAGCAAGGGCGTAGTTTTGTTTTGCATGGACCTCCAGGAACTGGAAAATCTCAAACCATTACCAACATAATTGCAGATGCTTTGTATCGTGGGAAAAGAGTGTTGTTTGTAGCAGCAAAAAAAGCAGCGTTGGATGTTGTCCATAAACGATTAGAACAAATAGGACTTGCACCATTTACATTAGAATTACACTCCAATAAATCCAAAAAGTCTGATGTGTTGCAGCAAATGGCAAAATCAATTGAAACTGCAAAAATTGCACGAACAGTCGATTTTCAACAAGAAGCAGAACGGTTAGACATTGCCAAGAAAGCTATCAGCAATTATGTAAATGTATTGCATCAAAAGCAACAATTTGGTTGGAGTTTATATGATAGCATCACTGCTTTAGAAAATTATAGCGAAAAAGCTTTCCCTAAAAAATTCATTTCAGAAACAGTTCTGCAACAGCTAAACCCAACACTATGGCAACAATGGACAGATTGGCTTCCACAATTTCAATCAATAACAAAATTATTGATTCATCCGTCTGTAAATTCATTGACTGCTTTGAATTTACCACAGTATTCACCTTTGATAAGTGATGATATTTTAACACAAACACAAAAACTACTGAACCTTTTGCCCGATGTGCAAAGCAAATCGCAATCGCTGGCTAAGGTATTACATTTCCCTTTTCCCTTACAATCTAAAACAGAGTGGGAACTATTTTTTCAGGTAATAAATACCTTACAAAATTTACCTGATATTCCTTTGGAACTTATTCACTATTTATCCGACAAGGAAAATTACAATGTTTATGAAGAATGGTGCAAGGCATATCGACAATATCTGTCAGTTTTAAATGGTATTTTAAACGATTACAATCGCAATATATTTTCCACAAATATTGCAGCAACAGAAATTGAATGGAAACAAGCACAACAAAGTTGGTTCTTGCCCAAATGGTTAAAAACAAGAAAAATAAAAAAGCAGTTAGCAGCTTTTAGAAATGCACCATTTAATAACAACAGCGAAATAGAACAACTTTTTTCCCATAACAATCAGTTACAAGAGGTAAAAAGTCTGCTGCAACAAAGCCGCTTTGGCATTGTGCAACAGTCATTGAAAAATTTATTCAAAGACGAACAAACCGATTTGTCAGATATTGACAATAAAGCGTCTTTGATTCAGCAACTAAGCAGTTTAATAAATAATTGGGATCGTAATGGTCTTGGTAAATGGATTAAGATTATGCAAGAAAAAAACTTGCAGTATTCTGATGAAATTAAGCAAAGTAATCTTACATCCATTTTAGAGTTTATTCAACTAGCATCAACTTACAACGAGCAAAAGAAAATTTACGAAGCGCTTACAGGGATCACTTTCCAACAAAAAGAAAACTGGATAAATGAAACCATAACACAACTTCAAAGAATACAAATACATCTTCCGCAATTAAAAAATTGGATGAACTATATTCAACTTCGCAATCAAGGCGAGAGTTTAAGTTTGCAATGGATGATAAGTGATTACGAAAACAATTTGTGCAACTCTGAAAACATCACTGATTACTTTAGTTACACTGTTCACGCTTCCATAGCACAACGCATTATCTCACAACACGAATCATTAAGCTTATTCAATGCAGGCTTGTTTGAAAGTAAAATTGAACAGTATAAAAAAATTGCAAAAGACTTTCAAAATCTCTCCATTCAAGAATTGCGAGTAAAGTTAGCGTCACAATTGCCGAACACTACAAAAGAAGCAATGCAAAGTTCAGAAATTGGAATTTTACAACGAGCTATCAAAAATAGAGGCAGGGGCTTGAGTATTAGAAAACTATTTGACCAAATTCCTGAATTACTTCCACGCATTGCTCCTTGTATGCTTATGAGTCCGATTTCA
This sequence comes from Bacteroidota bacterium, assembly GCA_947460175.1. GTDB lineage: Bacteria > Bacteroidota > Bacteroidia > Chitinophagales > Chitinophagaceae > OLB11. The sequence continues at coordinate 21,817 of CANHGW010000036.1, forward strand.
GTAGCACAGTATTTTGATGTAAACACAAAACATTTTGATATTTTAATTTTTGACGAGGCATCTCAGTTGCCAACTTGCGAAGCAGTAAGCGCCTTGGCAAGAGCTAAACAAGCTATTATTGTTGGTGACCCAAAACAAATGCCCCCTACCTCATTTTTCAGCACCGTTAAGTTGGACGAAGAAAATATGGACGTAGAAGATTTGGAAAGCATTTTAGATGATTGTTTGTCGTTGTCCTTGCCTTCAAAATATTTGTTGCGACATTATCGTAGTAAACATGAAAGTCTAATTGCTTTCAGCAATGTTAATTATTACGAAAACAAACTTCTAACATTCCCTTCATTTGATGATTTGAATCGTAAAGTAAAGCATCATCCAGTAAAAGGATATTATGATAAAGGTAAAACACGGACTAATAAATTTGAAGCTGACGAGATTGTGCAGTACATTAAAACACATTACAGCGATTCACAAAAACGAAAATTGAGTGTAGGGGTTGTTACGTTCAGTCAAACACAACAGAATCTTATTGAAGATAAACTACAAATGCTCTTTATGTCTGACCCGAAATTGGAAGAATTTATCAATGAAAGTAATGAGCCATTGTTTGTAAAAAACTTAGAAAATGTCCAGGGTGATGAACGTGATATTATTCTGTTTTCAGTGTGTTATGCTCCTGATGAAGAAGGTAAAATGAGTATGAATTTTGGTCCATTAAATCGTGATGGCGGCTGGCGTAGATTAAATGTAGCCATAACTCGTGCCCGTTATGAAATGCACATTTTCGTTACATTGCAAACAGACCAAATTGATTTAAGCCGAACATCAGCCGAAGGAGTGGCAGGTCTAAAAGCATTTTTGCAATTTGCAGAAAAGGGTCATTTAAGTATTCGTCCCGAAGATGTTCAAGAAGCCTTCAACAAGCAACACTTATCTGAATCAATTAGCAAAAAATTACAGAAAAAAGGATTAGAGATTAAGTGTAATATTGGAACTTCTGGCTTTAAAATTGATATCGGTATTATTCACCCCGACAATCCACAACAATATATTTTGGGAATTGTAGTTGATGGTCAATACTACTATAATGCCCTTACCACCAACGACAGAGAAATGGTAATGCCTTCTGTGTTGAAAGGATTAGGCTGGAATATTCATCGCATATGGACAATTGACTGGCGTGAAAACTCAGATCTAATTATTGAAACAATAATTGAAAAAGTAAAAAAACTGCAAACACAGCAAGAAGCTAAATTAGAAAGTATTGTTGCACCAACAGTTGAACCTGCCTTTGAACCTATTAAAGCAATGCCCGAAGTTGTCTTACCAATCAATATTGCAACCAAACAAAATCCCTACAATGCCCACAACTTAACACCTATTTCTAATGCCAACAGTGAAATGATATATGATTTTCAAAAACGCAATACCATAAAGCAACAAATACAATCTTTGGTGGACATAGAGGCTCCTATCAGCAAAAGTTTATTGTATAAAAAAGTATTGCAAGCTTGGAATACCAGTCGGGCAGGCGCAAGATTAGACAAGCATTTGGAAGGAATAATCAAAGAGATGAACATTGTTCAGACTATACACCATCAGCCATTTTATTGGAGCAACATCACAACCTTAGACTACTATCGTAGCAACGATATAGAAAAAAGGAATATGGAAGACATTGCTCCAGAAGAAATTTTAGTTGCTTTACAAGAGGTTGTAGCAAACAATTTAAGTATTGAAGAAGATGAACTGCTTCGCTATTTGGCTCGGACCTTTGGTTTTGCCAAAGTAGGCAAACAAATTGACACAATTTTGCGTTACGTCATAGAAACAGCAGTCCAAAATGGTATCGTAAAAAAAGAAAACAACAGAATAAAATTAGTTAACAAATGACCCCAGTCCTATGAAGCGACTTCCGCTTCATATTCCTATTCTGTAGCTTTCAGCTACCAACGAAAAGTAAATTCTACATGCATTTCATCAGCTTAAAAATGCGTGTGTCGTTGATGTATAGCCTCGATACCCTAAAGTCTCGTCCTTCAACACGAGACTAAGGAAAGCGAGAAGTAGCTAAATAAGAATATGAAGTTCAGCTCCAAAAGTCCACTCTTCGGAATTTTCTGTACCCGCAAACTCTTTCTGAAGACTGAATATAAACTGTTTAGAGATTCTTAATTATCTTGCATTCGGAAGGCCGTTGATGAGAACATTCCAAGAGTGTGAATTCAAAAAATGTATAAACCCAAAGTATCATTCTTTAAATCATAAAAACAAGTAAATCCTGATACAGACAAATGACGACTATGAGCAAGATTTCCATCCGTTTTTTTGATGATAGAGAAGTACGTGCTATTTGGGACGATGAAAACAACAAATGGTGGTTTTCGGTATTGGATATTGTGGCTGTATTGCGCAACCAAGACGACTATACTAAAAACCGAAACTATTGGAAATATTTAAAAGCAAAACTGAAAAAAGAAGGCAGCCAAGTGGTTAGTACCACTACCCAGTTGAAAATTATTGCTCCTGATGGCAAAAGGCGTTTGGCTGATATGCTCGACTATGAAGGTATAATAGCCCTAGGAAAACAATTCCCCAGCAAAACCGCCAACAAGTTTATAGATTGGTTTACCTACAGCCCTGAGAGCATTGATGGTAAAAGTAAAACCAAGGCCTATGCCTTATTTGAAACCAGCTTTATAGATAGCATAGAAGTAGGCACAAGCAAAGGCTTACAACAAATACATGCGTATCTATTTGGGGGACTGTATGAGTTTGCTGGGCAATTACGAACTAAGAATATCTCAAAAGGAGGATTTAGATTTGAGTATGCACAATATTTATTGAGCACTTTGCAAAAAATAGACCACATGCCCGAAACAACATTTGATGAAATAGTAGAAAAATATGTTGCTATGAACAAAGCTCACCCTTTTATGGAAGGTAATGGCAGAAGTACCCGAATTTGGATTGATTTAATATTAAAAAAACAGCTACAACAATGTGTGGATTGGAGCAAAATAAGCAAATCCAATTACATGAATGCGATGATCATAAGCTCGGTAGATAGTAGTGTGTTACAAGAATTGCTTAAATCAGCGCTTACCAACGCTATTGACAGCCGGGAAATGTATATGAAAGGTATCGATTATTCATATTATTATGAAGAAAATTGATATTGGATATAATGTAATTTACAATAAACCATTCTGTTTCCGTCACTTTACTCGTCTAAACAACTTATAGAGAAAATAAAAAATCCAACATTAAGACTAAGCTGTAATTGAATTTAAATTATAATACAACCTTATTGTTTCAGAATTTTTTCAACTTTGATTACAACGCCATTCTCAATAATTTGCAAGAAGTAAATTCCTTGTGGAATTTCTCTAATGTTCATTTCGATAGTATGGTTTGAAGCTGACGCATTCAATTCAGTGCGTTTTACTACTTGTCCATTCATATTGACCAATTGAATTGTATTGCTAGAATGAGAAGTCATAGAAACAGTCAATACATCTTGCGCTGGATTGGGATAAACCTGCGCTACGCCATGCTGATTTTTTACAACAATATTTTTGATTTCACTGACATACGAAACCTTTCCGTCGATATCCGTAGACAATAAACGATAATAATTAGCACCTATCCATTGATTGTTATCTACGAAATTATAATTTAATTCAATTGAACTATTCCCGTTTTCTCCTTTGCTATTGATGCGTGCAATATCTTGAAAGTTCTTAGCATCGGCACTTTTTTGGATTGCAAAATAAGCATTGTTTTTTTCTTCTGCTGTAGTCCAAGAAATCGAATTAGATTGTTGGATTTGCGCTACGCTGAATTGAGTGACATTCGCATACAAAGGCGTACTAAATTCTGGTAAGCTTAATTGACCAGTAACTGCTTGATCGCCATTCGTTCCACCTGTTCCATTCACACAATTTCCGCTGACATAAAACGTAACAGTACCTGTTAATGCAGGTGGTGCAACCCATTTTGCAGTAAATATATTAGGGGTACTAGCAGCATTATGTTCAATATAACTTCTAGCACCTAATGCTGTTACTTGTGTATTACTGCCAGGTGTGTTAAAACTACCCGCCATCGCATTAGACGAATTCAATACCGTAGACTGAAATGAAAATTTAGGGTTACCTGTTGTCTTGTTTACAGTAACTTTTACATCATATGTGGTTCCACCTACATAAGAAGTAGCTGGAGTGGCAGTCCCGTTTTCAAACACTTCTAACAAAACCGAAGTGCCAAACGATCCTCCTCCATGGCAATTTGAACAAGTACCTTCGCCTGGAGCACCAGTACGTGCACCAGCGAAACCAGCTGCCGCGCCGCCAGAATTACTTAACGCAATAACCCCTATGCCTAGCAAAATAAAACCCGAATAAACCTTTTGCATAAGACGTTTCTTTGGGTTGATGTTGATTGTACTCAGTTTTCGAAAAAGACGAGCTGTAAATTTTGTTTGTTGAATTGTTTTCATAGTTTTTTGTTTGAAACAAAACTAAATAAAAATAATGTAAGACTCTATAAATCAATGGATTATTTTTTGCTATGACTTTCTATCATATATCGTATTAATACACAGCTAAATTCTCTCAGAAGGTACCATATTAAAAACCAACCAATAGTTAAATCAAGATTTATAATCTAAACCTCTTACACATTCATTTGCAAAGCTAGAACAGAGACTTGCGAGGATTGAAGTAAATATGCTTTGAAAAATGTGGTGGATTCATAT
>CANHGW010000037.1 GCA_947460175.1 Bacteroidota bacterium
CTGTTGCACTTGTTGTTGGTTGCGCAATGCTTACGTTATCCAATGCTGTTGCTGGACTCCATGCATAGGTATTGCCTACTACTGCTGTTGTACCGATTGTTGCATTGGGTGTCGTGCAAGTCAAACTTACATTTGCTCCTGCATTCGCTGTTGGGTTTGTTTTGTTTACACCAACGATTACACTCGATGTAGCTGTGCATCCATTACTTCCTGTTACTGTGACAGAATATGTTGTAGCGGCTGTTGCACTTGTTGTTGGTTGCGCAATGCTTACGTTATCCAATGCTGTTGCTGGACTCCATGCATAGGTATTGCCTACTACTGCTGTTGTACCGATTGTTGCATTGGGAGTAGTGCAAGTCAAACTTACATTTGCTCCTGCATTCGCTGTTGGGTTTGTTTTGTTTACATTTACATTGACCAACGAAATGCAAGAACCATTCACTGTTAAAGTATAAATTGTTGTATTAAGTGGATTCGCAATTGGCTGTGCAATGGATCCATTATTCAATCCTACTATTGGACTCCAAGCATATGTAAAACCAGCAACTGCAGTAGAACCTAATTGACCACTAGGTGTTGAACAAGTCAGCGATGTTGAACTTCCTGCATCATTAAAACATGACCTAAATCCAAAATCATAATTCTGATTATGTTGACCAAGTGATTGTGTAGTAATAAGAATAGTTGGAATCCCTGAAATCATGGCAGCATCATTGTCTCGAACATCTGCCTGTCCAGCACCCCCAATATTTTGTTGGGTAATCATAAAATTAATTAAATCAGCAACACCAAATCCACCACTCCAATCAACTGTACCAATTCGAATTATATAAATCTTACCGGGTTGCAATCCAATTTGATTTCCAGATTGCGTTGGGTCACCATCTAGTACATTTGAATTATTAAAAGCATAAATTCCATTCGCATCTGTAATAGAACTTGCCAATGCGCCCCCATCAGGAGTACCATCATTATTGAAGTCAGCAAATAATTCAAGGGTTACATTTGCCAATCCCAATTCTAAAGGGTCTTGAATTCCATTTGAGTTAGCATCATTCCAAATTCTATTTCCAATTTCTATTGATGGCTCATCACCAGCAATTTCTATATCACCTAATCCATTTGCTTTTGAAAAGTCCCCATTTGAAACTGTATTTTGATAAAGTTGATATTCCAATGAACGAGCACCATTTGTAAACGAAAAGTGGCCTTTTCCTCCTGAAAATTCATTGATAGGATCCATTAATGTAAACACACCTTCGTTTGCACCTCTCATTAAAGCCATTGAACCTTGACTAGTTTCGAAATGATAAACTGGAAAACTATCTTTACTAAAAAATTCACCCCCACCCGGTCCATGTAAATTGGAAGGACTTCCAGTAAATATTGTTCCATTGGAGTTATAGGCACCTGCATTTTCAACGGTATAGTTACCTGTAATACAATTTTTTCCAGCTATTAATATATCACCCCCAATATCAAAATTCACCAATGTAGTACCTGTTAAATCTCTATAATTAAAATACCCCCATTGATGACCAGAACGATCAGTAAAATTTAAAATCATATCACCACGATCAGTAAAATCAAGAGCACTTAAAAGAGGTGTAGGATAAACTGATTCACCATAAGCAGGTGTCAATAGTATTTGTGTGTTATTAGTCCAAGGATACCATTTTGTTCCAAAGGTTGCTAAAGCAGGTCCTTTAGAATAATTCAATGGCAAAGTTAAAATTGGAGTCGACGTAAATGTTGCCGATCCTATAGGATTGTTTAATTCAAAAACATATGAATACATATCGGTGAGCCCACCCACTGTGTTTGTACCATTATTTTCACCTGTACTAACTGCTCCTATATATACTTTATTACGATAATACTTAACTGCAAAACCTCTTAAAACACCATTACTCACTGCAATAGTAGGCAATGAAAAACTAACTACATTAATTACTGAAGTTGGATTATAAGCGCTATTCAATTGAAGTCGGTATAATTTTTTATCAAACAAATTCATAATAAATAAGAACTCGCCATTGTCACTAATATCCATGCCACCTAATCCTACTTTTCCTACTTGATCAAAAGCACTTGGATCATTATTTTCTAATGTTTTATCTGATGGTAAATTGCGACCTGATGCTCCATTATCTCCTACTACACCATGACCAATAGGTAAACCGCTGTTATTATCTATCGCTCCAAGAAAAGTGATGATATTGCCGGTTCCGTTTATAGAAAAAGAACTACCATTTCCGTAAACAGGTGCTCCTGCGCCTGCTCTTGTTCTGTATAATCCACTGTATCCTGGATTGTCAAAATCAAAAAAATTCGATACAGTAAATGTATTCCCATTTGGAGTAAGCATATAAATCCCACCTGATCCCATTGGGCCCAATCCCACATGGCGTTTTATAAAAGCTGAGGTAAATATTTTTTTAGCTTGCTTACTATATACATTACCCCATACAGCACCTATCGAAGATGATGATAAATTTATTGATGGAGCTGCTGTTCCTGTGGTATTGTATTGAAAACCATCTATTGCGCTTCCTTGTCCAGCTGTACCTCCACCCAATGGATTCCCATTCGTATAATGTGGTACATATAAGGTCGGATTGGTATTTAATTGAAAGTCTTCAATATAATTAATACCATAATTAATACCAGAAGTTGAAGTTGTTACAAATCGAACATTATTTCCATCGATATTAGTGCTTGTAAAATCAAGACTATTAGACACACAATTGGTTGAAATAGGAATTTCAAATTCAATACGAACAGGTTCAGAAAAAGGAAGTGAATATGTACCATCTGCCTGCGATTCAGTACTATTCACTAAAACATTTGATGCATTGTATGCTTTAATTAAAACACCAGGTACACCTGGCTCAATGGATGGATAAGTCGATTGACGACTACCATTATTATTATAATCTCTATATACTATCCCACTGATTTGCGAAAACAGTTGTGTTGTAAATCCAGTTAAAAATAGTAGTAGTAAAGTTATTTTTTTCATGTATATCCCGCTATGCAGAATACATTATCCAAAAATGTTGCCAAAAAAGCCCTTAAACATTACTATTTTTTACATATTCAATTATAATATGCATATAATGTTGATTATAAATAAAAAATGAAAATTAATAATCTGCCAATTCAGTAAAATAATAAAGAATTTCGGTTTAAAACTCGCAATTTTTGGGTGTTCGAGGAAAAGGAATTACATCACGGATATTGCCCATACCAGTAACAAATAATACAAGTCGTTCAAATCCTAGTCCAAAGCCAGCATGTTTACATGTTCCATAACGTCTAGTATCTAAATACCAATACATTTCCTCAATTGGAATATGCATTTCTTGCATTCTTTTTTCTAAATAATCTAATCGCTCTTCACGTTGTGAACCACCAATTATTTCACCTATACCTGGTGCAAGTATATCCATCGCAGCAACCGTTTTACCATCATCGTTTTGACGCATGTAAAAGGCTTTGATATCTTTAGGATAATCGGTCACGATAACTGGTTTTTTGAAGTGTTTTTCAACCAAATATCGCTCATGCTCACTTTGCATATCGATTCCCCAGCTTACTTCATACTGGAATTTTTTCTTTTTATACGCAGGAGATTGTAGAAGTATCTCAATTGCTTCGGTGTAAGTCACACGTTCAAAATCGCTGTCAAGCATAAAATTGAGTTTTTCTTTCAATCCAAACTCAGATCGCTCGTTGGTAGGTTTTTGTTTTTCCTCCTCAGCCAACCTTGCATCCAGAAAATCAATATCATCAGGGTGCTTTTCCATCGCATATCGAATTACATATTTCAACATTTCTTCCGCTAAATCTGCATTTTCCTTTAATTCATTAAATGCTACTTCAGGTTCTATCATCCAAAACTCCGCCAAATGGCGAGCTGTATTCGAATTTTCTGCTCTAAAGGTAGGTCCAAAGGTGTAAACTTTGCCCAATGCTAATGCAGCTAACTCGGCTTCCAATTGCCCACTTACAGTCAAGTTTGCCGCTCTACCAAAAAAATCATTTGTATAATCTACTGACCCATTTTCGTCTTTAGGAAGATTTTCCATATTGAGTGTAGTCACTTTAAACATCTCTCCTGCTCCTTCTGCATCAGATGCCGATATGATAGGCGAATGCATGTATATAAAATCTTTCTCTTGGAAAAATTTATGAATCCCATAAGACAACGCATTACGAAGACGAAAAACGCTTCCGAACGTATTCGTTCTAAATCGCAAATGAGCTATTTCTCTTAAAAATTCTAAACTATGTTTTTTTGGTTGTAAAGGATATTTTTCAGCATCGCTATCACCCAATATTTTGATTGACTCTGCAATTAACTCCACGGTCTGACCTTTACCCTGTGAGGCTTGAATGACTCCCGTAGCACTTATACAAGCACTAGTGGTAATGCGCTTTAGAAGAAACTCATCCATATTATTAAAATCAACAACTATTTGTAGGTTTTGATTCGTACTTCCATCATTCAATGCTATAAATTGATTGTTACGAAATGTACGCACCCATCCTTTTACTGTTGTGGAATATTGCACCTTTTCGCCCTTTAGTATTTCTTTAATATCGTTTTTCATTAGCGCAAAGATAATGTGAAGCATGAATCTTCAAAAAACAATTCATACATAGACATTCTAATATCTAGTTTAAATTATAACATTTCTTTAGTTGTCCGAAAGGCTATCTTGAGTATATTTGCGTTCTTCAATGAAAAAACATCTCCTATTTTTCTTCGTTCTGATCGCATTTTTCACTTCTTGTAAAAGTAGTTTTGAAAAAGTACTAAAAAGTAAAGACTTCGCTTATAAGCTTAATAAAGCAGATGAATATTACGATAAAAAGCAATATTCGAAAGCCAATACTCTTTACGAAGAGCTTTTAACAGTATACAAAGGAACCAAAAACTTTGAAATCATTTATTATAAGTATGCTTTCACTTTTTACAATGACCGCAATTACCTAGCCGCCTCCTACCATTTTAAGAATTATGCCGATTTGTTTCCAAAATCGCCCAAAGCTGAGGAATGCGAGTATTTAAACAGTTTGTGTCTTTACAAACTTTCCCCCGATTATACGCTAGACCAAAGTAACACAGTGAAATCAATTGGCGAAATGCAAAGTTTTGTTAATACACATCCAGAATCAAAACGAATCAAGGATGCTAATAAAATAATCGACGAATCTCGTCAAAAACTTGAGAATAAAGATTTATACAGTGCTGAATTATACTATAAAATAAGACAACACAAAGCTGCATCCGTTGCATTTGAACAAATAATACGCAAATACCCTGATTCCAAACAAAGTGATTACTATCACTTTATGGTAGCCAAGTCCTATTTCAAATATGCTCAAAATAGTATACCTGAGAAACAAGAAGAGCGATTTAATCGTGTAATTTCTGATTACAAGGATTTTTTGGAAAAATTTCCGAAAAGTCAATATAGAAGTGAAATAGAGAAAATAAATTCATTATCTTTGCAATCCTTAAAAAAAATAAGCAAATCATGACAAACAACAAAAAACTATTGATTAACACGACAAATCCCGCTATTGAGGCAAGAGATTTATCCACTATTCAAGAAAAAACTGGTAATTTGTATGAGTCAATTTCAATTATTGCTAAGCGTGCAAATCAAATTAACACACGTATTAAGGAAGAATTACACAGAAAGTTGGAAGAATTTGGTAGCCTAAATGACAATTTAGAAGAAATAAATGAAAACAAAGAGCAAATAGAAATCTCACGTTTTTATGAAAGAATGGCAAATCCTGCTATTCAAGCTACTAATGAGCTTTTGAATGACAAAATTTATTTCAAAAACAAAGACTAATATGAATCATTCTTGATTCATTTTTTACATTTTTTAACCTACTACTCCCTCCAAACTCCACATGAAGGTCCTTAACCTACCCTTCACAAAGAGAATAGGCATTGAGAAATCAGACAAAGACGGCTATTTACTCATACTTTCCTTTAGTGACAAATTATTTAATCACCTAGAAATCATTCACGGGTCAGCATCTTATGCACTTGCTGAAATTACAAGTGGGTATTTTTTAAATCTTCACTTTTCTGATATTGCTGATCAAACTATACCTATACTTCGTAGTTCATGTATTAAGTATAGAAAAATTGCAACTACCGACTTGTATTCAAAAGCAAAACTAAAAAACATTACTATTGAAGACATTCTTTTATTATTAAAGTTCAAGCGTAAAGCCTTTTTTACAATAGAAGTTAAACTATATGATACAGAAAATCAAATCATTGTATCAGGTGAATTTGAGTGGTTTGTAAGTATGAAATAGTAAAGCATTCCTATTTCCTTCGTATTTCCAAGTTCATTTTATAAAACTTTTCACATACGAAATCTATTTTATTCTCGATTTGTTGCATCTTTGTATACGATGAAAGGTAAAAAAGTATTGATTGGTATTACCGGTAGCATAGCTGCTTATAAGATTCCTTTTTTGGTTAGACTATTGGTAAAAGCCGAAGCGGAAGTGAAGGTAATTATGACCCTTTCCGCTGCTGAATTTGTTTCACCATTAGTATTAAGCACCCTTTCAAAACATGATGTTTCAATTAATCTTTCTTCAGAAAATACATGGTCTAACCATGTAATGCTTGGACGATGGGCCGACATCATGCTTATTGCACCTGCCTCATGTAATACAATCGCCAAGATGGCCAATGGCATTTGCGACAACTTATTAATGTCAGTCTATTTATCAGCAACCTGCCCTTTGATGCTAGCACCAGCCATGGATGAAGACATGTGGAACCATCCATCTCTTAAAAAAAATATTCAAACTCTCCAGCAATTTGGGCATCAAGTAGTAGAAAGTGAATACGGCGAACTAGCTAGTGGGCTTATAGGTATGGGTCGAATGGCAGAACCAGAAAAGCTTTTTCAAGAAATTGAACTTTTTTTAAATAAAAAAAAACGACTAATTGGTAAAAAAGCACTTGTTACGGCTGGTCCTACATACGAAAACTTAGACCCAGTACGTTTTATTGGCAATCATAGTAGCGGAAAAATGGGAATTGCAATAGCAGAGGCACTCGCCAATGAAGGATGTGAAATCGAACTAGTTTTAGGCCCTAGTCATTTGAGCACAAAACATCCTTTGATCAATATCACTCGAGTTACTTCCGCCCAACAAATGTATGATGCCTCTATAGCTGTTTTTGATCAAATGAACCTAGGAGTAATGAGTGCAGCAGTTGCTGATTATACGCCATTGACAGTTTCAGAATCCAAAATCAAAAAAAAGGATGAAGAGTTTACCATCCAATTGACTAAAACTAAAGATATACTTAAACATTTGGGCAGTATAAAAAAAGAGAACCAACTTTTAATAGGATTCGCTCTCGAAAACAAAGATGAAAAGACATACGCATTAAAAAAATTGAAAGAAAAAAATGCTGATGCTATAATATTAAACTCCTTAAATGATGAAGGTGCTGGATTTGCACATGATACTAATAAAATTACGATATTTGAAAAAGACGGAACCGAAACCGCTTTTCCATTGAAAACAAAACAACAACTTGCAATAGATATTGTCGAAAAAATAATAGAATGGACCGCATAATTAAAATATCAATTTTACTTACTGCTATCAATATGATGATAGTAACACTTTTGCATGCACAAGAACTGAATTGCAAAGTAATCGTTATGGCAGATCAAGTGCAAGGCATCGATCCAAAAGTATTTAAAACCATGGAACAAGAGGCCGCAGCTTTCATTAAAGCCCGTAAATGGGGCAATGACGCCTTTGAAAACAACGAAAAAATTGAATGTATTTTTACTATAGTATTAAATAAACAAATTGAAGGTACGGAAGGTGGTTTCATGGGTAGGCTTTCAGTACAAGCTACTCGACCTGTATTTAACTCAAGCTATACTAGTTCTCTTATCAACTATACAGATAAAGACTTTGCAATTAAATACATACAATACCAACCATTTGAATTCAACGATAATCGTGTATCCGGAAACGAACCTCTTGTATCCAATCTTTCTGCAACATTGGCCTATTATTGCTACCTAATACTAGGCTTAGATTATGATAGTTTTGCATTAAAAGGTGGTACTGAATTTTTCAACAAGGCTCAAAACATCGTAAATAACGCTCCTGAAAACAAAGCAATCACTGGGTGGAAGGCAACAGAAGGTCAGCGAAATCGATTTTGGCTGTCGGATCAAATACTCAACAACCGATTTGTAAATATGCGGGATGTCTTTTACAAATACCATCGACTTGGTCTTGATCAACTTTCTACCGAACCAGAAACAGCTCGAAGTTTGATCAATGGATTGTTTCCAATTTTACAACAAGTCAATAGCGAAAACCCTACGAGCATGTTGATGCAATTTTTCTTTTCGGCTAAAAGTGATGAAATAAGAAATTTTTTAGCCATGACACCCATGGCCGATAAACAAAAAATCATTCCAATATTATCGCAACTCGATGTGACCAACGCAGCTAAATATGCTGAATTGATGAAATAATGCTATGCGAAGAATATCCATCCTAATAATTCTCATTGGTACGTTGTATACTTCTTGTAATACATCCCCAGAACCAATTCCAATCAATAAAATGACCAAACTATTATTGGAAATGCACCTCGCTGAAGCCTATGCACAGCATATGCCCAAAGATTCGGGTCAGACTTCTATTAAAAATGAAGATTCCTTGTTGATTTACAATGCGCAGATACTGAAAGCCAATAATATCACAGAGAAAGACTTTCAAAACAGCATAAACTGGTACAAAACCAAACCAGAATTACTTGATTCAATCTACCAAACTATGTTGACAGATATAACTATATTACAATCTAAAGTAAATCAATAAAATTTATAATCATTTTAAGAAAATTGTATAGCTATTCATCGTGCATGCATTACTTTTGCGTACATTTTCGAATTAAAATAAACATATTTCATGGGCCAACTTAAAGATCATTTTTATAATAATGCCATCAAATCGGCAGAGGATATCAAAGCATTAATAAAAGAACACGGCGAAACCGTCATTGACAACGTTACTCTTTCTCAAGTCTATCAAGGCATGAGAGGTATTGTAGGGTTAGTTACCGAAACTTCTTTATTAGATTCAAATGAAGGTATTCGATTTCGTGGATTTTCAATCCCAGAATTAGTAGAAAAATTACCCCATGTTGAAGGAGGTTCACAACCATTACCAGAAGGACTTTTTCACCTGATGTTAATTGGTGAAATTCCAACAGAAGAAGATGTTGATCATTTGTCAGCTGTATTTGCACGTCGATCTCACGTACCAAATTATGTATTTGATGCTATAGAAGCTCTTCCTTTACATACTCATCCTATGACCCAATTTAGCATTGCTATTATGGCTTTGCAAACTGAATCATTATTTGCGAAAGCATACGGAGAAGGAATTAATAAAAAAGAATATTGGAATTATATCTACGAAGATACCATGAATCTTATAGCCCGTTTACCACGTATTGCTGCATATATTTTCCGTCGTAAATACAGAAATGGCGATCATATTCAACCAAATGGCATGCTTGACTGGGCAGCAAACTTTGCACACATGTTGGGGTATGAAGATGAAGGCTTCCGTGAATTAATGAGATTATATTTAACAATCCATGCTGATCATGAAGGTGGCAACGTAAGTGCTCATACCACTCATTTAGTTGGATCTGCTTTAAGTGATCCTTATTTATCATTTGCCGCTGGTATGAATGGTTTAGCGGGTCCGTTACATGGCTTAGCCAATCAAGAAGTGATTCGATGGATTGAGGAAATGAACAAAGAATTAAATACAGATGCTCCTTCGAAAGAACAAATTGCAGATTATATTCAAAAAACATTGACACAAGGAAAAGTTGTTCCAGGGTATGGTCATGCTGTACTTCGTAAAACAGATCCTCGTTTTATAGCTCAAATGGAATTTGCAAAAAAATATTGTCCAGATGATGCCTTAGTACAAACAGTTTGGAACATCTATGAAGTAGCTCCTCCAATATTACAATCTACCGGTAAAATCAAAAACCCATGGCCTAATGTTGATGCACATTCTGGTGCATTATTGAAACATTATGGCTTGATTGAAGAAGATTTCTACACAGTAATGTTTGGTGTATCACGTGCATTAGGAGTTCTTGCTAGCTTATGTTGGGATCGTGTATATGGCTTCCCTATCGAACGACCAAAATCTGTTACGACCGCTCAAGTAAAACAATGGTTGAATAAAGAAATCAGTTCATTAGAGTAATTAGTTACTCATTAAATATAAAAAAATCCGATGCTTGAACATCGGATTTTTTTATTAAACAATTTCAATTATTTTCTTGCATTCTGAACCAAATAAGCTGAAACCATGGTATAATGATCGGGGGACAAATTGGCTTTAGGTCCCATCTCTCTCATGATTGAAATCCAACTATCCGCATTTCTTGTTCCGGGTGAATATAGTTCATGACATTTTTTACAACTTGCTTCAAAAACAATTCGACCTTTCGATACTCGATCTGGTGCTAAAGTCATAAGTGAATTAATGGTAGCTGTATTAGAACTTGATGATGAGCGAGAAGAACTGGTAGTTGAACTTGGCGCTGAACTAGAAGTAGTGGAACTAGACCCTGATGATGATGAATTATTTACAGGAGTTAAGTTTTCCCGTTTATCGTTACTTGATGTAAGTGACGATTTTGTTGTTTTGGGCGAACAATTGACAAGGATTAATAAACTCAAGCCTATCATTGAGATGGAAATAACTTTTTTCATTTCTTTTTTTGTCAAATCTACTAAAATAAATTAGAAGGAATTTACAAATTCAATGGCAGTTTCTATACGCTGACTTTCTGTTCCTTTTACAATTACAAATGGCTGTTGAGTAGCCTTTATTAAATCGCAATAAATTGAAAAGAAATAATCTCTTAATGATTGATCAGGATGTTCACGTAATGGATCGGGTTGCCAAGGAAAATCAGGCGAGGTAATGATATACCCATCATACGATTTTATACTTAATTGTTCTAATATAAAAGGATGGCAATGACCATACTTAAATTCGCTCCATACTTTAATCACATGTAAATCAGTATCACAGAATAAAAATCGATTGGCAATCATTTCCATTTTATTTTCTAATTCAATCTGTCCCTTTGCTATTTCTAACAAATCATCTTCAATGTAATCGCGCCCCAAAGACTCTAAATACGTACGAGCATATTCTTCTACCCCTTGAGTATTATAATGCTCTGCAAGTTGATGTGTGATTGTACTTTTCCCAGTGCTTTCACCTCCAATAATCACGATTTTTTTCAAGGGATTCATTGTTTACAAATGTACATCTAACCAAACTAATTTTAATTCGTTTCATTTTTGATATATTGAATCTGTTAATGAAAATAAAAAAAATGAATGCTTGATATGGAATATGAAAGTCTTTTGCATCCTAATGGTAATATTTCACTTCTAAAATTTTTATTACTATGAAACGAGCAGCTTATTTATCCGCATTTGTGGTTACAGGACTTTTGTCTATTTCCTTACTATCATCTTCTTTCCGCACAAAATCACAAGCGGATCTGAATACACGAGATGATGATGAAATCTCATATAAAGCCAATGGCAAGCAAAGTAGACAGGAAGGCCACTTACAACTCTCTACAGCATTCGAGAATGATTATTACACACGTAACAATCGCACAGGTCACTACTATGCCGAAGTACATGCCGACAATTATCAAAACAATGAAACCAAACACCTTCCACTTAATATATCTGTCGTGATAGATCGAAGTGGCTCTATGAGTGGCGATAAAATTCGCAATGCAAAACAAGCTGCTAAATTCATAGTTGACCAATTGAACCCAGATGACTATTTCTCAGTGGTAATGTATGACCAAACGGTGGACGTAGTGCATGAAGCTAGTAGAGTAGAAAACAAACAAGCTATCAAACTCAAAATAGATCGCATTGTAGACCGAGGATCTACCAATCTAATGGGTGGTGCAATGAAAGGCTATGAACAAGTACGAAAAAACTATCGCAGTGGCTATATCAATCGTGTATTACTGTTAAGTGATGGCCTTGCGAACGAAGGCATTACTGATGCAAAACAAATCGAACGAATCGTACGTAAAAAAAGCATGGATGAAGGTATATCGATTTCAACCTTTGGTGTAGGAAACGATTACAACGAAGATTTGATGACAGCAATGGCAGAATCAGGTACTGGGAACTATTATTTTATAAGCAATGCAGAAAACATAGCCAATATATTTAAAAAAGAATTGAATGGGTTAAAAGACATAGTAGCGCAAGATGCAGAACTAGTAGTACGTATCCCAGACTATGTAAACATTGACAAAGTATATGGCTGTAAATATATACAAGATGGAAGAACATTACGTATCAAATTTAGAGATGTATTTGCGAGCGAAACCAAAGGTGTATTGATAAAATACACAGTCGATGCCAACCGAAATACAACCATTCGATTTGATGCAAGTTTGAGTTTTACTGATGCACTTACAGCTGAAACGAGACGAATTGCATTGAATAATAAAAACGATTACACGGACAATCGCTCACTTTTTCAAGAAAGCTATAGCGAATGGGTATCTGCTCAAGTAGCACTCTATGAATCCAACGAACGACTTGAAATGGCCATGCAAGAAGTAGACAAAGGCAACTATGATGAAGCAAAAAAAATAGTGAAGCAAAATAAAGAATACATGAAATCCAAAGCACCACTTGTGAATAAATCAGTTGAATTACAAAAAGCAGAATCGGTGAATTCGACCTATGATATGCAAATCAAAGATGTAGAAAACATGCCACAAGAAGATGTCAAATACATGCAAAAGGCAAGTAAAAGTAGCAACTACGAAATACGTACTAAAAAATAGTCTTGTTTGTTTCGATTTGTTATAATCCTGCAAGTGAAAACTTGCAGGATTTTGTTTTATTTATTTCCACACTTTCAACATCCTCTCATTGCCATACATATCATTTCGTAGTTTGGTTTGCATCCCTTGTTGTTCAAAAAAGTTTTTTACTTCCAATGCATGTTGCTTCCCCACTTCAAAAAAAAGAAAACCACTGTCGGTCAAATGGACTCGTGCAAAATGGAAAATCGCCTTGTAAAATTGCAAAGAATCTTGGTTACTTACAAATAATGCAATATCGGGTTCAAAGTCAAGTACAATGGCTTCCATTTCATTCTTTTCATCGAGCGTGATATATGGAGGATTTGAAATGATGATATCAAATCGAGTATTCAACATAAGCGTTTCATCCAATATATCTGCATGTATAAATTCAATGCCTACATCATATCGATCTGAGTTTTCTAAGGCAATCGCCAATGCGCCCTTGCTGATATCCATCGCCGTCATTTCAATTCGAGGGCATTTGGTTTTGAGCCAAATAGGAATACATCCACTCCCAGTTCCAATATCCAATACCTGTATTCTTTTATCAGCTTGATTTCGTTCCATGAAATCAATTTCTTCTTTAATCCAGCAAACTAGTTCTTCTGTTTCGGGACGAGGTATTAATACTTGTTCATTCACCTTTAGTTGCAAATGTCCAAACCATTCGTACCCTAAAATATATTGAATCGGTTTATGTGTTTTGAGTTGAGCAACGATATGTCTAAACTCTATTTCATCCAATTCAATTGCAGGATTTAATCGTATCTCCATATACGATTTTTGAGTGAGATGCTCAGCAATTCGTTTCATACATTCTTTCAATTCACCTTCGCTATAGAGCGATGCACACTCTTGTATGATTACTTGTTCCGCTTCCTTGAAATTCATACTACAAAGTAATACAACTTTTAATATAACTTTTCCAAAGTTTAAAACTTTGGAAAAGGTTATGATTCAGGAAAACGATATGGCTTCGCAGAACCTCGCCATGACGCTGTGAATATTAACGTCACTGCGAGGAACGAAGCAGTCTTAATATTAGAAAATGAGATGGCTTCGCAGAACCTCGCCATGACGAATGAAAATTAACGTCACTGCGAGGAACGAAGCAGTCTTAATTCTAAAATTGAGATGGCTTCGCAAAACCTTGCCATGACGAATGAAAAATAACGTCACTACGAGGAACGAAGCAGTCTTAATATTAGAAAATGAGATGGCTTCGCAGAACCTCGCCATGACGAATGAAAATTAACGTCACTGCGAGGAACGAAGCAGTCTTGATACTAGAGAATGCGATGGCTTCGCAGAACCTCGAATGACGCTGTGAACTAATTAGAGTTACTAACAAAGTAGATCATTACCAACTTTTCCAACGATTGGAACTTTGGAAAAGCTTAAGCTACAAGAGAATGAGATGGCTTCGCAGAACATCGCCATGACGAAAAATAAATATTTTTAAAATAAATTTCACTACGTAAACTCAGTACGTAGTATGACTCATACATTTGTATCGAATTAAAGGTTAGTATAAGCCCTTCAGGCTATCAGCAGGCAAATCGCTCGCTGATAGCCGAGAGGCAACAAAACTTATCAACATTGGATTTACCAAACAGATTAAGTAATAAATTTGTTCGAAACACGTAAAAAAAATAAAAAACAATATACAATGGCAAAAGAAGTAGTTGCAGTAGAAAACGAAAAATTGAAAGCTCTCAAACTTACCATGGAGAAAATTGACAAGGACTATGGTAAAGGTTCTATCATGAAATTAGGCGACAAAGAAGTAGTAGAAATGGATAGCATCTCTACGGGTTCTTTAGGAGTCGATATCGCTTTAGGTATCGGTGGATTCCCTCGTGGTCGTATCATAGAAATATACGGACCTGAATCATCTGGTAAAACGACCATTGCTACACATGCAATCGCTGAGGCTCAAAAGAAAGGTGGCATATGTGCATTTATAGATGCTGAGCATGCTTTTGATGCTGGCTATGCCAAAAAACTAGGCGTTGATATTGATAATCTTTTAATTTCTCAACCCGACTATGGCGAACAAGCCCTTGAAATTGCCGATCGCTTGATTTCATCGGGTGCTATTGATTTAGTGGTGATAGATTCTGTTGCTGCCCTTGTACCAAAATCTGAATTGGAAGGTGAAATGGGTGATAGCAAAATGGGTTTACATGCACGATTAATGAGTCAAGCATTGCGTAAACTGACTGCTACTATTGCACGTACAGGATGCTGTGCTATTTTCATCAATCAGCTTCGCGATAAAATCGGGGTAATGTTTGGTAGTCCTGAAACAACAACCGGTGGTAATGCGTTGAAATTCTATGCATCTGTTCGATTGGATATACGCCGTATTAGCCAAATCAAAGATGGCGATGAGGCTATCGGCAACCGTGCTCGTGTGAAAGTAGTGAAAAATAAAGTGGCTCCACCTTTCCGTCAGGCTGAATTTGATATCATATTTGGTGAAGGCATCAGCAAAGTAGGCGAAATAGTGGATTTAGGCGTAGAACATGGCATTATACAAAAAAGCGGTTCTTGGTATAGCTACGATACAAGTAAGTTAGGACAAGGTCGTGATGCTGTAAAACAAATATTACATGACAATCCCGAAATGGCTGTAGAATTAGAAGCAAAAATCAAAGCAAAGCTAGAAGCTGATAAAGCAGAATAAAAAATTCAAATACTGATAGTCGATATTAAATGCTGTATTTAGAGATGTTTTCCACTTTTTTCTTGATAAAAAAGTGGAGCAAAAAATCAAGGCTTTCGAAAAATAGCTAAAAATGATGATTTTTTACGGAAATAAAAAAGCTATTCATCTAGAGTTATTAATCAGCACAAATAGTTAGATTAAACTTTTGATCGTTCATTTAGCAACAAACGATTGTTTTTATTTCTGTCGTAAAAAACCATCATTTTCTTCACGCTATTTTCCTAAGGCCAACCCAAAAAGCCGTGAGAATAATAATTATATATTATTAAACAAAAATTAAATCGTTCCTTACACCACAGCATAATCTGCTTATTCGCTCAGAATCAGATTATGCTGTGGTTTTTTTATTGAACAAGCTATTGCAAAATACCTATATTTGCACACAATTTGAAAATCAAATATGGATAAAAATACAATTGCTGGGTTTGGATTATTGATGTTGTTGCTAGTGGGTTACATACTGTACAATCAAAATGCAGATTCAAAATTCAAACAACAAAAAATAAGCGATTCAATTGCCAATGTAAAATTGCACCCTCCGGTTCCTAAAAAAGCAGATTCTAGCATCATACAAGCTAATGCCAATGGCATAGATTCTAGTGTAGCACAAGTTATTCCAGAACAACTATTAACCTTAGAAAATGAAGACCTTAAACTAGAGTTTACGAATAAAGGCGCATTTGCACGCAGTGCTGAGTTGAAAAAATTCAAAACACATAATGGCAAACCTTTGATGCTTTTCAATGGAGAAAAAAACTATTTCGACTTTGGATTTAAATCAACCACAGGAAGCATGGTGCACACACAAGCACAACTTTTTGAGGGAACCTTGAGTGCCGATAAAAAATCGTTGACTTTCAAAAACAATGATTTCTCGATTGTGTATACATTACCTGAAAAAGGTTATTTACTAAAAATTGATGCTTCACCATTGACAGCCGATCGTTCACAAAGTGTAACGATGGATTGGAATGCTGAATCCATCATGACCGAGCACGATCCTGTCAATCAAAAATTGTATACGCAAGTATGTTACAACCTTGAATCAGAAGGTTATGATTATTTTACTATTAAAGAAAAAAAAGATATTGACTTTAAGGAAAGTGTAAAATGGTTGAGTTTCAAACAACAGTACTTTAATACAACCTTGATAGCCGATCAAAAAATCATTACATCTGGTAAAGTAAATGCAGCACCTTCCAATGCTGATACAGCCTTGCATACCTTATCTGATTTTAAAGCTAGTTTGGTAATGGCTCCTCAAAACACCTTGAACATGACTATGTTTTTGGGTCCCAATGATTACAAATTATTGAAAAGTTACAAAAATGATTTAGAAGAAATCATTCCATTAAGTTATGGCATTTTTGGATTTGTGAAATATATCAACAAATGGATTGTGATTCCAATTTTCAACTTGCTTGCGGGTTTATTTAGTAGCTATGGTATCGTGATTTTATTATTGACATTTATCATTCGTTTGATCATGTCACCATTTACCTACAAGAGCTATGTATCGAGTGCCAAAATGAAAGCCCTGAAACCAGAATTAGATGAATTGAAAGCTAAATTGGGTGACGATCAACAAGCCTATGGTGTAGAGCAAATGAAATTGTACCGACAAGCAGGAGTAAATCCACTCGGTGGATGTTTGCCTGCCTTGCTTCAACTTCCGGTGTTCTTTGCCCTCCTCTCCTTCTTTCCCAATGCCATTGAGCTGAGGCAATCAAGCTTCCTATGGGCCAAAGATTTATCTACGTATGATTCTATTTTCAACTTACCATTTACGATTCCATTTTATGGTGATCACGTGAGTTTGTTTACCATCTTATTTGTCATCACTAGTTTATTGATGGCATTGTATAGTACCAATATGGCTGCTACCGATCAGAATAATCCTATGATGAAATATTTACCTTTCATCATGCCAATTATGTTTTTAGGTATATTCAATAAATTACCAGCATCATTGACCTATTATTACTTTGTATCCAATGCCATTACGCTAGGCTTACAGTTTGTAATACAGAATTATATCATAGATCCTGTAAAAATACATGCACAGATACAAGCTAAGAAAAACGAACCACCCAAAGAGAATAAACTCATGAAGCGCATGGCAGAAATGCAACAACAGAATGCGGAACGCATGAAAAAAGGAAAATAATAATAAAGGGAGCTATTGGGCTCCCTTTTTTTATAAACTAATGTTCGTTTTACAAAATTCAAAAAAAGCTTCCTTCTCTTCCAACGATAATGAATCAATGATATTGTATTGACTCATAGATAAGTCCTTATACTCAACGCTTAAATAATGATTTTTAATCATGACTTGCTTTACTGCATCCCATGCAATTGATTTTGTATAAAGAGGAAGTTCGATTGTTATTTTTTCCTCTTTAAAATCGATGTACTGATCATGAAAGATTCTATTTTCCATCCACATGATTAATAAAATAAATGATGCTACAAACCCATAAAGCAATGCCGCAAGATTATGGTCTTTTTGTAAAAAATGCATACAACCCATCATCAAAAAGCCTATTTCAAGTATTCTGAAAATTCGATTATTGTTTGGATCCGCAAAAAGACTACGTTTAAAAATGACCAACACAATAATTAAAATGGAAGGTGGT
This sequence comes from Bacteroidota bacterium, assembly GCA_947460175.1. GTDB lineage: Bacteria > Bacteroidota > Bacteroidia > Chitinophagales > Chitinophagaceae > OLB11. Next base: position 18,365 of record CANHGW010000037.1, read on the forward strand.
AAAATCGCTAATAATTGAATCCAGTTGGTTTCAACAGCAATTATATATTGCATTCCATAAAACAACAGAAACAAAGCTGCCATTACATGCATGGCTCTTGATTGTAAATAGCGACGTGGGTTGTCTTCTTTATGTAGTTTGAAATAAAAATGCTTATGCATTTTCGTTTGATTTCATAAACAGATTACACATTCTATATAAGATACGTGCACCTACACTGGCATCAATCGAATCCTGAGAATCTTCACCACAGCTTACTTCATTTAAATCGAAGGCAATAATACGTCGACCACTTTCCACTACTTTTTTAAACAAGTATTGAATTTGCTCGGTTTCAAAACCACCTTGAACGGGCGTTCCGGTGTTTTTGCAAAGCTTAGGATCTAATCCATCTATATCAAATGAAATATAAACTTGTTGTGGCAAATGGGAAATGATATCATCGCAAATTTGTTTCCAAGTTTCTCCTTCATATTCTCTTGCTTTGATGTGATTGTCAAAGAATGTTTTAATACGTGGTTCTGATTGCATCAAGTCATATTCCTCATCACAGAAATCGCGAATACCTACTTGAACCAACTTTTTCATTTGAGGCACTTCTTGCAATACATTGTACATAATAGAAGCATGTGAATAGGTAAATCCTTCGTATGCTTTGCGCAAATCGGCATGTGCATCAATTTGTAAAATTCCAAAATCACCAAAATGCTCACCTGCGGCTTTCATCAATCCAAGCGGCGTACTATGATCGCCACCTACCAATGCAACATATTTATCTTTTGAAAATAGCTCCATAGCTTTACTGTAAATCCATACTTTCAAGTCTTCCCCACCTTTATTGATTTCATCGAGTTTTTTCTGTAATTGATTATTATCACAGGTTTCATTTCCTTCACTTAAATTGGAAATAATCAACTCAGCACAATGACGTAAGTAATCATTTTTCTTGATGATGGTCTTGTCCATTTCGGGCATAAAATAGCCTTCCTTCCAATAGTTCATAGCATCCAAATCGCACATATCGATTTGATAGGAAGCTTCTACTATTTTTTCGGGTCCTTTGGCAGTTCCATTTCGATAAGACACAGTTACTTCCCAAGGAATAGGGAGCAAAATTAATTTAGCATTGTCTTCGGTAGTAGGTAAACCGAAGATATTGTTGGATGCAATACCGACCGAATTAGGGTCAAAATCTGTGATAGCCATATGACTGATTTATCAAATTTTTTAAAGAACGCAAAGTTACAACTAGAATATTGCTTTCAATTTATTAGTCGTTTATTTTTTGTTATAATGTGCAAGTACTTTACTGATTGGCAAACCCATCACGTTGTAAAAGCAGCCATTGATTTTTTGAATACCTATTACACCTATCCATTCTTGTATGGCATAGGCACCTGCTTTGTCGTATGGCTTGTAATGATCGACATAATATTCAATTTGCGACAAGGTTAAGGGATGGAACAGTACTTCGGTCGTGTCTGAAAATGAGACTATTTCGTCATTCGTTGCCAATACCACACCCGTAATGACATGATGTGTTTGTCCTGCAAGAGAGGTCAAAATACGAATGGCATCTGCACGATCGGTTGGTTTGCCTATAATTTGATTGTGTAATACGACTACAGTATCGGCAGCTAAAATAGTTCGCTCAGGAAAATCTTTTTGAATAGCCAACGCTTTTTGCAATGCAATGTATTCAGGCACTCGCTCCACAGGCATCTCTGCCGGATATGACTCATCTGTATCGTTGGTTATTATTTCAAAATCGACCGCTGCCAATTCGAGTAAATGTTTTCGACGGGGTGATTTAGATGCAAGAATTAATTTTTCTTTGCTCATTCCGAGTAAATTTGTGGCAAGGTAATGAGGCAACTTGAATTTTACATCAAATTGTAATTTCAAACTGCCCTATTTTCATTTTAATATCAATGAAACAACATAAAATAGGTTTTATTTTTTTTAGTATGCTTTTCATAATAGCTTGTAGTAACAAGTCTGAAAAGCAAACCTATAAACCCATTGAGACATTGGGCCGATTTCTTTTTTACGATACGTATCTTTCAATCAATCATACTAAGTCCTGTGGAAGTTGCCACGCACCACAATTTGCTTTTACCGATGGCTATCGACGCAGTGTGAGCCCATTGGGTGAAAACTTATTGCATAATTCTCCATCGCTTTTAAATACTAGTGAAAACAATTTTTATGATTGGGCAAATCCAACAGCCACCGATTATATCAAGCAAATGCAACGACCTTTGTATAATCATCAACCAATCGAATTGGGATTAGATTTGCATTGGGACGAAGTATCAACTTACCTATCAACCGACTCAACTTATCGTAGTTTATTTCCAACTTCTTTTCCTAGTGAAAAGAATCTTGTGACAAAACAACACATAGAATTGGCCATTGCATCTTATGTAAAAACGCTAAACTCAACTCAATCAGCCTACGATCAATATATAAATGGCACTACACAAGCCATGAGTGCATCTGCCATACTAGGATTACACTTATTTGAAAGCAAGGAACTTGCCTGTGCTCAATGTCACAAACCACCTTCCTTTACAGTGGCATCCACATCTCAAAAGATAGACGAAGTCTATGTCAATATTGGGCTGTATAACATCGATAATAAAAACCAATATCCTGCAGATGATAATGGATTATTTAAATACACAAACAAAAAAGAAGATCAAGGAAAATACAAAATACCCTCCCTACGAAATGTAGCCATCAATCAACCTTATATGCACGATGGAAGTATCACTTCTTTAGAAGAAGTAATAGAAATATATGCGCGAGGAGGTAGAAATACCGAAACAGGAGAATATATCGGGGATGGAAAAGGCAATATTTACAAACATGCATTGATTACAGGTTTTAAACTATCCCCAACTGAAAAAAGAGCATTGATAGATTTTTTAGCTTCATTAACAGATACTAGTTATTTGTCAAATGAGCATTATTTAAACCCTTTTAGAAATAAATAATTTGAGTACTTTCGTAATATATTTTTATTAACGCATGCGATTCAATTCCATACAATTCATTCTTATTTCTTTCGTATTTCTAACATCTTGTGATTCTAATTCATCCAAGTCTTCATCTTCAAATTCTGAAAAAAATCTAATTAACGAATCACTCATTTTACCTGATTCAAGTTCAGTATTGTTTCCACTTTTGAAAAAAAGATATGAAACCATAGAAGCTGCATTATCACTGCCAATTCCTATCATTTTATTTCAATCCAACGACAGCTCTCTAGTGAAAGCACAATCCTTGGCATTAAAAGACAAACGATTTATTGAAAATTTAGTAGACAAAAAAACACGTGAAGCATATCGAAATGAAATCTTCAACATTTACAAAGCTCGACCGCAAGAAGTATCGACTGCCAATCAAAATGGGAGTGTATACAAAATAGAAATGTATAACTATGCGCTTAATTTGACTACAACAGCCTTTGTAGACATTACATCTAATACTGTTATATCGGTAAATACCTTACCTCAATCACAACCAGACATACCTACCTACCTGAAAGATCTTGCTATACAAATAGCCATCAATCATGAAGATGTAATAAAAGCACTTGGCTATAAACCTGGCGAACAAGAAGCCTTGATGTCGAATACTAAAACGGCCTTGAATAATACAAAATGTGAACGTAGTATGCATTTATGTGTTGCGCCTACCTTTACAGTAAAAGATAAAGCATTGTGGGTGATAGTCGATTTGACTGATTACAACGTAGTAGGAATACGATGGACCAATACAGGTACTGAACAAAAAACACCTGTTCGAATATCAGAAAAGAAATTGAAATTTGATAAAATTATGGAATGCTATTGCAAGGCAGTTTCTAATTTAGAAAAAAATGATTGGAACTTAAATTATGTCATTACAACGAGCGATGGTCTTCGTATTTCAGAAGTAAAATACAAAGACAAATTGATCATCAATAATGCTAAAATAGTGGATTGGCATGTAAGCTATAGTAATACAGATGGGTTTGGATACAGCGACGCTGTAGGCTGTCCCGAATTCAGTCAAGCGGCTGTGGTAGCAGTAAGTGATCCAAAAATAAGTGATATCATCGAAAATGGAAATACAATCGGATTTGCACTTGAACAATATTTTAGCAGTGAACAATGGCCATTGCCTTGCAATTATAATTATATGCAACGGTTTGAATTTTACAATGACGGTCGATTTAGAGTTGCTGGTGCGAGCCTAGGACGAGGCTGTGGAAATAACGGCACCTATCGACCCGTATTTAGAATATCGATGGCAGGCAATGAAAATACTTTTTCACAATTTAGCAAAAACAATTGGGCAACATGGCCAAAAGAACAGTGGCATTTACAATCCGAACAAGACACTTATACGCCTGAAGGCTATTTGTATAAAATTGAAAATAAACAACAACAAGGCTATTATATAGAACCTAACAGAGGACAATTCAAGGATGGTAGCCGTGGCGACTTTGCATACATGTATATTACCACCCAACATCTAGATAAAGACGAAGGGGATAATGACTTAGGAAGTATTGGGCCATGTTGCAATACAGATTACCATCAAGGACCCGAAAAATTTATCGAACCAACACCTGAAAATATCAATTCAACTGGAATTGTAATATGGTATGTGCCTCAAATGAAAAATGATGATACCAAGGGAAAAGAATACTGCTGGGCTGAAAGTTATTTAGAACACGGCGTCTACAAAACGCATGTTTACCCTTGTATGGCTGGTCCGCTATTTGTACCTATTAAAAAATAATCATGAGAAACTATATCTTAAATGCTGTCATATTTTCGAGTTTGTTATCACTAGTTGCTTGCGAAGAAAAAATGACTGAAGATGAAATAGCACGAATAGGCATTGAGCCATGTCGAAAACCTGCAAAATTTATTTCTACAATTGGATTTGATCCAAGCAAAGCAGCATATAGTACATCCGAACAAAATATAAAAGGATTGACATTGATTCAGCTTCCTGCTAGTGGTGATTCAATTCGAAAAGTATATCAGGATTCAAGTTGGTCACAATATGGATACATGAGTTCAATTACTACAGACGATAATGGAAATGCTTATGTGGCACCAATACCATTTGTAAATACATTGGATAATACACTCGCTACTATCCATACTATATACAAAGTCAATAACGAAAATGGCAAAATGGAGTTATTCATGGAGTTACCAAAAATCGATTCGATAGCTGGTGTTAATCCATATGGTATTTTAGGACTCTATTATGATTGTCATGGAAAAAAAATGTATGTATCCTCTGTTGGAGGTAGTACACAAGAAAAAGAAAATGGCAGTTTATATGTCATTGATATAGCGAGTAAAAAAATAATAGATCAACTAAAAGGTTATGATCCATTGGGATTATTTGTGGGAGGTGCAACTGGAAGTAAAAAACTTTATTTTGGTCATGCCCGTACATCAGACATTTATTCAATTGAATTATCAAAAGATGGCACATTCAAAGGAAAGCCAACAATTGAATTAACATTAGATGGTGTTGGGCCAAGAGGTATGGACAAAGCACGACGTATAAGAAGCGATCAGTATGGCAATTTATTAATATATGGGATTGATTTTAGTTACAACCTTGCAGCGCAATCTAACAAACCAGAATCTCGATATCAATTTGGATATAATAGAGAAGATAAAAAATGGATTTTGATGAAGATAGAATAAGAACAAAAAGTGTTTGTAATTATTACTTAAAATCATTAATTTAGAAGACTTAAAGGTTGAAAAAGAATAAATGCTAAAACATAATTATAAATTAATAATCAATAACCTTAAGTTATATGTTTTATTTTTTTTCATTCTATTTTACAGTTATTCATATTCTCAAACACCAGCCTTTGAAGTAATTAAACAATCATCATTTAGTGGAAATAATAATACTATTTTTTCAACTATATATGCTACTAAATGCGACAATGAAGGATACATTTATTTAGCTACAAACAAAGGGGTCTATTATTATAATGGAAAACATATTGTTGGGTTCGATAAAAATGTAAATAATACCACTGAAGATGTAATCAATCTATATCAAAACAAAAAAGGCGATATATACACTCTTCCTTATTATGGGAAAATACATCAAATCAAATCAATAAATACAAAACAAACAATATTAGAATTTTTCAATGGAGATAATTACAAAGCTTATCATGCGTTTACTGATAAAAACAACAACATTATATTCCAATTAGAATATTTCAATAATTCATTTATAGGCATACTTGATTCAAATGGCAAGACCAACTTGATATCAACAAATGGAGACTATAAAAATATTTTTTTATACAAATACTTTGAAGACAAGTTAAAAAATAAAGACACTATAAAAATATTAAGCAATAACTATTACAAAAAAACAACACAGGAAAATAGAATAATTTATGACAACTATTATGTATCAGAAAATCAGTTGTTTGAAATTAAAGACAATAGCATACACCGACTGTTTAATGGGAATAAATACAAAATAAATAACTCAATTATAATAGATGTATATAAAGACACATTAAATGGGGTATTTATGGCTATTTATGGGGAAAATAAAGGACTGTATTATTATAGAAATAATACAATCAAAACACTCTATAACAAATCAAATGTAAATAGTATCACATTTGACAAACAAGGGAATTACTACTTTACAGACTTAGGAAATTGTTTATATAAAATCTCAAATAATAAAATTGAAAAAATTGAAACTACACCTTTAAAATCAATGATTGATAATAATCATACCAATGAAATTATTATTAATTACAATAATGAATCTTTAACCCTTTATAACACAAAAACAAAACAACAACAGAACACAAAATATATCACAAATAGTAACTCCATTCTAATAAATTCAGATTCAATTCCATATTATATAAATGAAAGAAATATAATTGATTTAAGTCCCACTTCAAAGGAATATACAATTTACAATAAAGACAATCGAATATATAATTTAAACCTATTAAATCAATTTTATAAATTAAAAAATTCATTTGTATTTATATACAAATACAGGATTGAAGAATTTAATTTCAATTCTAAATCAATAAAAAGATTTGATAGTCAGTTTAGAATAAATGTAGCAAGAAAAATCAATGATTCTGTAGTAGAAGTATACACAGACAAAGGTACATTTCAATTAAACTCTTCAACTCAAGAATCAACTATAAATAAGTTGTCAAAAAATACACTAGGGGATTCAATTGAAATATATAATTTAATTAAAGTAAAAGATACCATCTATTATATTACATCAGATGGTTTATATAAAAATAATATAAACTCAAGTAGTGAATTCAAAAAAAAGGTTTTGACAATTCGATTTAGTGAAAAAGAAATAATTAACATCCAGTCATACAATGAATACATTTTATTCATCAAACAAAAAAGTATTCTGATATTAAATACCCTACAAAACAAATCATTCGAATATCAACTTAAAATACTTATAGAAAATGAAAATATTCAAAATGCAATTATTAAAAATAAAGA
>CANHGW010000038.1 GCA_947460175.1 Bacteroidota bacterium
AAACTTCCATTGGTATTGCTTTGATTCGTCGGTTGAACTGTATATGTGATTTGACCTGTACCGCCACTTGCTGTCGTTGTAATCGTACCATTGCTTGCATTGTTACATGTTACATTCGTTGCACTTGCACTCGTCCATTGTACCGCCGTTGGAGCTGTGATCGTTAGCGTTGTCGTGATTGTACAACCATTCATATCAGTCGCTGTGATCGTATATGTATTCGCTGCTAATGTTGTAAAAATACCTGAAGGTTGATTTAATCCTCCATTCAAATTATACTGATATGAAGGATTTCCACCAGATGCAGTTGCAGTGATAGTTGACAAATCTCCAGAACATACTATAGGAGAACTTATTGAAGTAATAGCCAATGTCGAAATTTGAACTATATTAACTGAAGTTGTTGCTGTACAGCCATTAAAATCAGTTACAGTAATAGTATAACCCCCAGTTGGTAAAGCATTAAAAACATTCGATGATTGATTAGGACCTCCATTTAAACTATACTGGTAAGTAGGTGTCCCACCATTTATGTTAACAGTAATACTAGCGGAACCTCCTATACATGGAACAGAAGTCGCCGTTGCATTAGCAACTAAAATGGGTGGTGATGAAATTGATATACTCGATGTTGCAGTGCATCCTGCAGAACTTGTAATTGTAACTGTATAAATACCTACTCCCAACGAACCAAATACAGCAGGGCTATTTGATTGCACAACACTTCCGGGATCTAACGTAAAGGAAAACGGAGAATAAGTAGCTGATCCTATAGAAGTAATCGAGCCAGTATTTACTCCATTACAAAGCAGATCAACTGCAGTTAATGATACTGTTGGCAAGGGTTCTACAGTAATTGTAATTGTTGAATCTGCTAATGGACATCCTGGATAATCAGCAGAAACAGTATAGGTAGTTGTAACAGATGGTGTAGCAGTCACCGATGTCCCACTTGTTGGAGAGATTGAAATTGTTGGGGTCCAATTAAAAATTAAATTAGGATTAGCTGGAGTTGGAATTGCAGTTAGAATTTTACTTTGTCCTAAACAAATGGTATCATCATCAGTTACGTTATAAAACGGAAAATCTAGAATCTCCATAATGATGCTATCAGTAACTGTATTTACACATAGTGTACCATAAACGTAAATGTTAATAGTTTCAGTTCCTTCTATAAGTGCATCTAAAGTAGGAGATATAGTGACTGTTGTTGAAACTGCATTGGCAGGTATAGTGACAGAAGTTGGCAACACATTACAATCCAATCCAATCGTTGCAGTTCCTGAGTAAACTAAATTAATTGTTTGAGGAAAAGGTTTTGGATTTGGTCTCGAAATAGTAATCACAGCGGAATTACAACCTTCAATTGCAAAAGGATTAACAGAAGGTAAATTATTTGATGATGTAACGGTTGAGATTGTTGCAGCTTCGGATGTAAAACTATTAGCCTCTAAAAAAACCCCAGAATCAAGTATTTGATCAAAAACATCTGCAATTGCAAATTTCATATGGTAGGTAGAACAAGGCGTTACAGCAGCTTGTGCAAGTAACTCTGCTGTCATACCGCTGTAAACAACGGAAGTAGATGTAGAGCTATTGATAAATAATGCATTATTGGGCGGTGCACAAGGCGCAGTGACAGATCCACAAGGATTAGCTGTAGAACCATTTACTGTGTTAATTGAAACAGGACAATTTGTACCGGGTATTAATGCCACATTGGTAGGTACAGCATAACCTGGACCTGAAATAAAAAATGAAAAAATATCATTAAAACTGGAGCAAGTGTAAGAAGGATATTCGTCTGACCCAAATCGATAATTAAATTTAATAGTATCTCCAATTGGAACAAAATCAAATTCCAACTTACATAAATCGTTTATAGTTCCTGTTGCTGCATTTTGAAGCGTAATGTCACCTCCAGTTGTTCCATTTGAATAACTTGCAGAAACGGATGCAGGTTGATTAACGACTGTAGCTCTTCCTGAAGTCAAGACAATTCCGCTATCCATACTTACAGTAGTCAAGGTCCCATTGTCAAATTTTCCGCTCGCATTATTTGGACAAGTTAATGTTGGATTTGTGTATACCACTCCAGGCCCAACCAATCGATCAACCATTAAAGCTGCTGCCTGATTAGGTGTAATAATCATTTGTGCATTTAATTGATTCACACTAAAAGAAAACGTAACCCCTAATAAAATCTTAAATACCTTCAGTAAAAATTTATTCATATCGTAATAATTTATTAAGAAATTAAAAAATCTCTTAAAGATAATTTTGCCTACAACCTCAAAGATAATTTAATTTTTTAACCCTTTTAATAGTATTTATGTATTAAATAAGACTTTTTGTCATCAAATTGTAAAAAAAAGGTATTTAAAATACAGAAATAGTCAAAATGAAAGAATAAAATTTTTATACATTTACATCCTTAAAAAAATAGTATATGTCAGTAGTAGACTTAGTCATGCCAAAGATGGGTGAAAGTATCATGGAAGCGACCATTTTAAAATGGCACAAAAAACCGGGTGATACCGTAAAAATGGACGAAACCCTTTTAGAAATAGCAACAGACAAAGTCGATAGCGAAGTACCTTCCACAGCTGAAGGCACTATTACAGAAATACTTTTTAATGAGAACGATGTAGTTGCTGTAGGTAAAGTGATAGCTCGAATTAGTACATCTGGCAGTGTTGCAGCTCCTCAGGCACAAGCTTCTACTGCACCCGTTTCAGCTACTCCTCAACCAATTAGTGCAGCACCTGTTTCTGCACCTGCAACATCAACTACATCAACCAGCAATAAATTTTACTCCCCGTTGGTACTTAATATTGCATCATCTGAAGGCGTTAGCATGACCGAATTAGAACTAATACCAGGAAGTGGCAACGAAGGTAGAGTTACAAAAAAAGATATTTTAAATTTTGTCGCTTCCCGAAAATCAGGTGTTAATCAAACACCAGCTCCAGTTGCTTCTACACCGGTTCAACCTGCTCAGGTTGTAGCTCAAGTTGAAGCAAGCAATCCGGTTTCGGCTTATGCAGGTGCTAATGTAGAAATTATCGAAATGGATCGTATGCGAAAGTTAATCGCAGAGCATATGGTAAAAAGCAAAGCAACATCACCTCATGTGACTAGTTTTACAGAAGCTGATGTAACCAATATTGTGAATTGGCGTAATAAAATTAAAACTCCTTTTGAAAAAAAATACGGCGAAAAAATTACGTTTACACCTATTTTTATCGAAGCAATAGTAAATGCAATTAAGAAATATCCAATGATCAATGTAAGCCTAGAAGGTAATAATATCATTGTAAAAAAAGATTTAAACATAGGCATGGCAGCTGCACTTCCGAGTGGAAATCTTATTGTACCTGTGATTAAAAATGCAGATACAAAAAACTTATACGGCTTAACAAAGGAAGTAAATATGCTTGCTAATAACGCACGTAATAACAAATTAAAACCAGATGATACACAAGGGGGAACATTCACAATGACCAATGTAGGAACATTTGGTAGCCTGATGGGAACTCCTATTATCAATCAACCACAAGTTGCTATTATGGCAGTAGGTTCTATCAAAAAACGTCCGATGGTACTTGAAACGCCTCAAGGAGATGTAATAGCTATCAGACATATGATGTACTTATCACTTAGCTATGATCACAGAGTTGTAGATGGTTCCTTAGGAGCTAGTTTCCTTACTGAAGTTGCTAACGAATTAGAGCGATTTGATATCAACAGAGAAATTTAATAATGACAATTCTTACTTCGGATGAAATCCTTGAAAAACTGAATAGAATTGAGGGATGGAATTTAAAAGACACGCATATTCAACGGATATATAAGTTTAAGGATTTTAAACAAGCCCTGGGTTTTATTTTACAAGTGGGAATACTCGCTGAATTGGCTGATCATCATCCTGAAATTATCAATGTGTATAACAACGTCACCTTGAATTTAAATACACATAGTGCCAACGGAATTACACAAAAGGATATTGATCTTGCAAAGGAAATAAATACAATTTCTATATAATTCATTTGTTTTTGATATTAAAAATTCTACGTTAAATTGACTATAAACATGTTGATACTGCCTGTGGACTTGCTATATTTGCCACATGATTTTTGACAGAAAAAACTACGCAGACCAAGAACTCATTGATATATACAAAGAATTGCTTTTACCTCGTATGATAGAAGAGAAGATGCTTATCTTACTTCGTCAAGGTAAAATCAGTAAATGGTTTAGCGGCATTGGACAAGAAGCAGTGGCAGTAGGTGCTACATTGGCATTGGATTCAGATGAATACATCATGCCTATGCATCGTAACTTAGGTGTATTTACTGGTCGCAAAATGCCGTTGGACAAATTATTTATGCAATGGCAAGGAAGCAAAGAAGGCTATAGCAAGGGGCGTGAGCGAAGTTTTCATTTTGGTAGCAATGAACATCATATCTGTGGTATGATTTCACACTTAGGTCCACAATTAGCAATCGCAGATGGTGTGGCTCTAGCTCATAAATTAAGGAAGGATAATAAAGTTTCACTTGCATTTAGTGGCGATGGGGCCACAAGCGAAGGTGATTTTCATGAAGCATTGAACACAGCAGCAGTATGGAATTTACCTGTCATCTTCATTGTAGAAAACAATGGATATGGCTTAAGTACGCCTAGTAGTGAGCAATTTATTTGCAAACAAATTGCTGATAAAGGAATTGGGTATGGAATAAAAGCTATCACGATAGATGGCAATAATATATTAGAAGTTCATCAACAAATTAAAGAAGCACGAGCCTATTGTATACAAGAACAAAAACCAATTCTCGTAGAATGTATGACATTCAGAATGAGAGGACATGAAGAAGCAAGTGGTGTGAAATATGTACCTAAAGAACTTTTTGAAATATGGGGCAAGAAAGATCCTTTAATGAATTATGAATCTTTTTTATTGAACGAAAAAGTTTTAAACTCAAATCAAATTGAAGCTATTAGAGAAGATATAAAAACTTACATAGAACAAAGTCTTGTAAATGGCTTCAATGTATCGCCTATTACACCTAATACACAAGAAGAAATAAAGGATGTATATGCTCCATATACTTCAGTAACTTCATCGACCGAAGGGTTGCCTTTGAAAGAAATGAAGCTTATACAAGCTATATCGGATGGCATTCATGAAAGTATGAAACGAAATGAAAATCTTATCCTCATGGGACAAGATATAGCAGAATATGGCGGTGCATTTAAAGTAACGGAAAGCATGGTTGAAATTTACGGCAAGGATCGTGTACGAAATACACCATTGTGTGAAAGTGCTATTATTGGTGCTGCTCTCGGTCTTAGCATTAAAGGATTTAAATCTATGATGGAAATGCAATTTGCTGATTTTGCAACTGTAGGTTTTAATCAAATTATCAATAACCTTGCAAAAATCCATTATAGATGGGGGCAAAATGCAGATGTGGTAGTGCGTATGCCAACAGGTGGTGGTGTAGGTGCAGGTCCATTTCATTCTCAAAGCAATGAAGCTTGGTTTACTCATACTCCAGGACTCAAAGTGGTTTATCCTTCTAATCCATATGATGCCAAAGGATTATTAATATCCTCCTTTGAAGATCCAAATCCTGTTATGTTTTTCGAGCATAAAGCATTGTATCGAAGCATCAGTGGAATGGTACCTGAAGGTTATTATACGATAGAAATAGGCAAAGCTAATACAGTATTACAAGGTGAAGATATAAGCATTATTACTTATGGCAGTGGAGTACATTGGGTGATGGAATATGCCAATAACAACCCTACGATTTCGATTGAACTATTAGATCTGAGAACTCTTTTACCACTCGATTACGAAGCTATACAGGCTTGTGTTAAAAAAACAGGTAAGGTTTTATTACTTCATGAAGATTGCTTAATAGGCGGATTGGGAGGAGAAATTGCAGCATGGATAAGCGAACATTGTTTTGAATATTTGGATGCACCTATTGTTCGCTGTGCAAGCTTGGACACACCAGTACCATTTTCAATTGAGCTAGAGCAAAACTTTTTAGCTAAAAGCAGACTTGAAGAAAGTATTAAAAAACTTATGAATTACTAGTTATTTTTTTTGCTAATATAGTAGAAATAATTTCATTGAATTTGAGCATATCATGTTCAGGTAGGTTTTTCATCAATGATTTGAAGCTATCACTACCGACTTCTATTGAATTAATCAAGTCAAACCCCTTTAGTGTAAGTCGAATGTGTAATCTTCGTTTATTCAATTCATCTTCTTTTTTTTCAACATATTCCATTGTAACTAATCGATCAACAAGCCTTGATACATAGCTTTGTTTATGCAACATCCTTTCTTTAATCAAACTCAATTGCACACCTTTAGGATATTGACCTTTTAATATTCGTAAAATATTAAACTGCTGATAGGTTAATTTAAACTTACTTAAATGGTTTTCTAAATCTTGAATAATCAAATTGTTCAATACCATAACACCAACAACCCCTTTGTATTGTTCATTCACAAAAGAGGAACTCATTTTGATTAATTTTTCTAGGTTGTTGTTCGAAGGCATCACTCAAAAATAAGTAATTGGCTTTGAAATATTAAATAAAATCTAAAATTCTGTCAATAAGTAAATTCAATTGATTTAATTCATCTATTGACAGATTGCTCAATAATCCTTTATTTTCACGCATCTTATCATCAATTAATTTCAACTTAATTAACGCTTTTTCAGTAATCATTACATCAGCATTACGTTTGTCAATACTATTTGGCTGTTTGGTCACATAATCTAATTTCACCAATCGATCTACAATTCTAGAGGCATCACTCATCCTATCAATCATCCTTTCTTTGATAAGATTAATATTAGCAGGATTTGGAAATTGCCCTCTTAATATTCTTAACACATTATACTGTTGAGGAGTAATTCCATAGGCTTTAAAAAAATGTTGTTGATTACCATTGAGCATACTTGAAACGTACATAAATCCTAATTCAGCCTTTAGAAGTTCAGAATTGAATGGGACTTTTTGTTTTATTAAACGTTCTAAATTATGTTTCATTGTATTCTTAAAATAAAATTACTTGTTAGCTAAATAAATAATTTACATCTTCTTTGGTTAATTGTTTGATCATGTTAGAATCATCACTTACAATATCTTTCACTAATATATTTTTCTTTTCTTTGAGCTTCATGATTTTTTCCTCAACAGTATCCTTACAAATAAGTCGATATGCAAAAATATTTTTAGTTTGCCCAATACGATGTGTACGATCTATTGCCTGTTGTTCTACAGCAGGATTCCACCATGGATCCACAATATAAACATAATCGGCAGCTGTAAGGTTAAGACCCATACCTCCAGCCTTAAGTGATATTAAGAACACTGAACAATCTTCATTGTCTTGAAAATCACGAATCGCTTGCTCACGTTGTACAGCAGAATAGCTGCCATCAAAATATTGAAATTTAATATTTTGCTCTACAAGTTTTTCTTTTATCAATGACAGCATCCCCAAAAATTGTGAAAAGACCAATGCTTTATGATTGCCAACATTTTCGGTCAACTCTCTTACAAGTTCATCTAATTTCACACTATGGTTTTCATATTTCACTTCATCTTTTAATATAGCAGGCGAATCACATATTTGACGTAGCTTCATGAGCCCTTGCAATATTGCAAATTGCGATTTTTGAATACCCTGTGTTTCAATAGTGCCTAATATTTGCGAACGATACATGTTACGATAGGTGTCATAAATAGTTCGTTGTTCTTTACCCATTTCGCAGTACAAAGTAATCTCTGTTTTTTCTGGCAAATCTTTTGCCACTTGCTCTTTGGTACGGCGAAGTAAGAAAGGATATATTACTTTACGTAAATGCTGCTTTGTTTCATCATCCTGGAATTTATCAACTGGCTTCGCAAATTGGTTTTTGAAAAATTCTTTATTGCCGAGCATTCCTGGATTGAGAAAATTCATTTGTGAATAGATATCAAATGTATTATTCTGCATAGGTGTACCACTGAGTGCAATTCTATTTTTGCTATAAAGCAATTGAACTGCTTTAGCTACTTTGCTAGTTGGATTTTTGATAGTTTGCGACTCGTCTAATACAACATAATCAAATTCATGTTTCATAAACAAATCAACATCACTTCGCATGGTACCGTAAGTAGAAATGATAATATTATATTTTACAAGATCTTCTATTTTAATAGATCTACTTGTACCATGATGTATAATATAGGTGAGTCCAGGTGTGAATTTATTAATTTCATTTTCCCAGTTGAATAGCAAGGTCGTTGGACAAACTACAATTGCATTTAATGTACCATTAGTATTTTTGTAGTATTGTAAAAAAGTAAGTGTTTGAATAGTTTTACCTAGACCCATATCATCAGCAAGTAAGCCGCCCCATTTGATTGAATCTAAATAAGCCAACCATCTGAAACCTGCCAACTGATAAGGTCTTAAATCGGCTTGCAATTCCTCTGGAACAGGTATCTGAAGATAATTGTCTGGGTTTTCACTCAACAATTTATCTTTCTTTTCGGTTAGTTCGTTTTTAATATCTTCATCCTCTATTAAATCATACATTTCATCTATTACACTGAAATTGTATTTACTTACTCTTAGTTTATTACCTTCAGTCTCAGACATTTTAAAAAGTAAAGAGAACTTTTTCATCCACTCTTCAGGCAATAAGCCATAGGTACCATCACCTAGTGTTACATAATTTTGCTTTACAGCTAATGCTTTTTGAATATCATTGAGTGAAGCTGCTTGACCATCAAATTCAATTTCAATTTCGGTATCAAACCAATCGAGGTTCGAAGAGATAAAGACCTTGGTAGTTGGTTTTGATTTACTAATTTTAAAATTCTTCAGCCCTTCGTACCCATATACACTAATCCCCTCATCTTTCATTTTATCAAAAAACAAAAAGAACCAATTTTTGGCAAGTGCATGTTTTGAATGAATTGAAAAATGATTTTCGTACTCAGGTTTTCGTAGATTTTCATGCAAATCTTGCAACATAGTCACAAAGCCATCTTCAGTTTCTTTATCACGTTGTATTATTTGCACCTTACCTTCTACATTCGCCGATATATTATTCTCACCATTCCATTCTGCACTTGCGGTTTCGTATTCGAATACAGGTTTTATGATAAAATACAAACCTTGTTCACTTAAAAATACAGCCTTTTTAGGAATAACATTATTTCTATATTCGATTAATCCATCATCAAAGCTTACATCATAATGTTTGCTTAAGGGCAAAATTTTATCCAGCAACATATTCGTCCATTCTGTATTCTTCACCTTTTGAAAAGGCAACAATGCAGAAATATTGGAAGCATCTTGTGCTTTATTTATAAGATAAAGTTTATCATCGATTAAATGTAAAATACTATTGTTTATACTATTATCATTTAAGTGATGTAGCTGATCATCGGCCTGCAAATGTATATCTACATGAATATGATCTTTCACTTGCTTCACCTTTAGTACAGGGTACATGTTGTGATGATGATAATTCACAAGTATAAATGAAGACGTTTTGTATGGCTTACCCATTGGCAATACATATAATGGATTGGAATAACCTAACAATCCAAACAATTTCAATAACTTAGAATGTAGAAAATCATACAAAAGTTCTTTTGATTCTTGTGTCCACTCCGTGGGTGATTGTATTATATTTTCCCATAAGTCCCCAAATGGTGAATTTTTAGCAATGTATTTATTAACCTCCGTTTTTTGAAGTTTACGAGCCCATCCAATAATTTCACGATCCTCTTTTGGAAAATTATCGGGATTCACATACTTACTCAAGTCTACTTTCGATGTAATTCCAGCAAACGTGTTAGACGTTTTACTTAATTCTCCTTCTACAAGATCAATTGAAAAGAAGGGGTAATTTGATTCTTGAAGATTGAGTACAATTCCAAGCCGTTTGTTATAATCCCCTTTTTCAACTACTATTACTTCAGACTTCTCTTTGCTACTTTCTTTTATAGAGTTATACGTTTCATTTACTTTTTTAATCGTTTGATCTAATACTTTCAAAAAAGGCTTATCGTCTTTGTAATAAAACTCAAACTTCCCGGTTAAATCATCACTTAAAGAATAACCATACAATCCTAGTAATTTATTTTTCTGATTTTCCCAGTTTCGAATCGTATCAAAATATTGAGGGCCATGATTATTGAGTATTTGTAGAAAAAGTGCAGCTTTGTGTTTGCAAATAGGGTGTCGTGTTTCTGAACAATTGCACGAAGTATCAAACGATTTATCTTCATTTCGTTTAAGCTTGATAGTAAAAACCTCTTTATCAATTTTCAATTCTGCTTCTACTAATTCGTTGGCAGCTTTCGAAATTTTAGCTTTATTGAATTTAGCAATTTGCTCTGCTTCTTCAAAAAGCGATTCGGAGGTAAAAAGTCGCAAAGATTTGAGCTCAATGCTGGGCATTCGAATTACAGTATGTTTTTGATCAAAAGAAGCTTTGCTAGTCTCTAATGCTTGATTTAATATTAAATCATTTAATTGAAAAAGCGCTGCTACTTCATGTCTACATACTTCACCCATATTATATGGGCATTGGCATCTTGCTGATATTGTTTTTTCATCTTGATACTTCGAAATGGTCACATTGTATTGATTGTAATACTGATCATTTCGAACTTTAAAAATGAGTTGATTTGTAAAATCATCCTTCCGTATCAACTTAACTCCATGAGTTAAAAAGATGCGTTTACCCCTTCGAATTACTTCTTCAGAGCCGTGATTATAGATATATTTTATGATAGGAGAGAGCGCCATGTTGGTATTGCTCTTCGTTCTGTAAAGGGCAATTTGCAAATTTAAACTATTTGTGGCGTTTTATCTATTCTATTTCACTAAATATCTAGAATATTGTATTCTTTCTTTCGATTTTGCAATATGATACTAAAAGTAGAACTTTGCCATATGAAACGAATTATACTATCATGCTTGTTTATAGTTTTTCATTTTGTAGCGTTAAGCCAATGCGCTATGTGTACCAAAACAGCTGCTTCACTCGATGACAAAAGCGCTAAGGGACTTAATACAGGCATTATTTATTTAGCATTTATGCCGTTGACTTTAATCATATTTATTGGAGTCAAATGGTGGAAAAGCAATAAAGATTCTATCTAATTAAATTTTCCATTCAGGATACAATGGAAATTGCTTCATAAACTCATTGATTTCAGTTCTTACTTTGATGATTTTTTGCTCATTTTCTGTATCTATCAATATTGAATCGATCCAATCTACAATAAGATTCATATGATCTTCTTTAAGGCCTCTTGTTGTCAGTGCAGGCACTCCTACCCTTATGCCCGATGTAATAAATGGTGATTTATCATCATATGGAACCATGTTTTTATTGATGGTTATATCGGCTTTTATAAGCGTATTTTCAGCCTTTTTGCCAGAAATGTTTTTATTTCTCAAATCTATTAATAACAAATGATTGTCGGTACCACCCGATACAATATCGTAATTCTTTTGCTTAAAGGCATTTTCCATTGCTTTTGCATTTGCAATTACTTGATGAGCATAGCCCAAAAAATCATCTTGCATTATTTCGAAAAAGGCAACTGCTTTAGCAGCTATTACATGCTCTAATGGACCACCTTGTGTACCAGGGAAAACCGCAAGATTAATCAAATCGCTCATCATTCTTACTTCTCCTTTTGGACCTTTGATACCCATTGGATTTTCAAAATCATTTTTCATAAGAATAATTCCTCCTCTTGGACCACGCAATGTTTTGTGTGTAGTAGACGTTACGAAATGACAATGTTCAAAAGGCGAATTGAGCAAGCCTTTTGCTATTAAACCAGCCGGATGAGACATATCGCAAAGCACAAGCGCATTGATTTGATCGGCAATGGCCCTTACTCTTGCATAATCCCAATCACGACTGTACGCTGATGCGCCACATATCATTAATTTAGGTTTTTCTCTGAGGGCTACTTCCTCCATCATGTCATAATCCACAAGGCCGTCTTCTTTTTTGACCCCATAAAAATGTGGCTCATACAATTTACCTGAGAAGTTGACAGAAGAACCATGTGTAAGATGTCCTCCCATGCTTAAATCGAGTCCTAAAATTTTATCGCCCGGCTTTAAAACAGCTAACATCACCGCTGCATTGGCTTGAGCACCTGAGTGTGGCTGAACGTTCGCAAAATCTACATTAAAGATAACTTTCGCACGATCTATTGCCAATTGCTCACTTTTATCAACGACTTCACAACCTCCATAATATCTTTTTCCAGGATATCCTTCTGCGTATTTATTGGTCATAACGTTTCCCATAGCTCTCATTACCTGCTCGCTTGTAAAGTTCTCAGACGCTATGAGTTCAAGACCATGTTGCTGACGATTAAATTCTTGTTGAATAAGTTCGAATATTTCGGTATCAAATTGCATATTTGTGTTGATTTTTAGCGGTTAAAGATAATTGATATAATTTTGTATTTCTGTAAACTTAAACAACTAAGTTTTAAATTCATTTTTTGCTTATAAAAATCTACTAACAATTTAAATAGATCATGAAAGTAATAATACCTGTAGCGGGTGCTGGTGCCAAACTAAGACCACATACCTATACTCAACCCAAACCATTGATCCCTTTGGCAGGCAAAACTATTTTAAGCTTTATAATTGATCAATTTATTGAAGCAGGTCAAAATGAATTTATATTTATTATTGGATACTTAGGCGAAAAAATCAAGTTGTATGTCGAGGAGAAATATCCCGAAATAAATGCCACATTTATTGTTCAGCAAGAACGCTCTGGAACAGGACATGCCATTTACTTAGCAAAAGAAAAAATAGCACCTAATGAAGAAATATTAATTGTCTATGGCGATACCATATGTGACTACAACTTAAAGGAAGTACTTCAAAATCCTATGTCACTTGTAGGTGTAAAGAAAGTGGATGATCCTCGTGAATTTGGTGTAGCTGAAATTGGAGCCGATGGTATTGTTAAAAACGCAGTAGAAAAACCTAAAATCCCAAAGTCAAACCTTGCGCTAGTGGGTATTTACAAAATAAAAGAGACTGAGAAGTTGTTTGAAATTATAGAAAAAGAATATCATAATACCGATTCTCCAGAGGAATATCATTTAACAAGTGTTATTAATTCGCTCGTTCATGAAGGAATAAAGATTGGCGTATTTCATGTAAACAATTGGTTTGATTGTGGCAAAAAAGAAACACTTTTAGAAACCAATGCCATTCTTCTCAATAAAGTTGAATATGCCTCAGAAGAAATCCCATTTTTTGACAATACCATTATTATCCATCCTGTAAGTATTGCCGAAGGATGTGAAATTGAAAATTCAATCATTGGCCCAAATGTAACAATTGGCGAAAAAGCGACTATCCGTTCATCTATGATTAAGGACTCTATAATAGGATCTTACTCAGTAATAGAAAAAGTAGTGTTGCACTCATCTCTTATAGGAAGCGATGCATATATCTGTGGAGCAAGCCAAAGTTTGAATATAGGTGACAATACAGAAATAGACCTAAGCAAATAATATTTACAAATCAATTATATTTTACAATGCATAACTTAGGTAAATTTTCTAAAGACGGGACTAGATACGAAAATCGAATAACTGAACTTTTTGATATCAATTATCCTATCATTCAAGCAGGTATGATATGGGCTTCAGGCTGGAAATTGGCTTCAGCCGTATCCAATGCTGGCGGGTTGGGATTAATCGGTGCTGGAAGCATGTATCCAGATGTACTCGATCTACATCTACAAAAATGCAAAGCAGCTACCAACAAACCATTCGGTGTAAACCTACCTTTACTTTATCCAGATATTGACAAACATGTAGAATTGATTCTTAAACATAAAGTACCAATAGTATTTACATCAGCAGGTAATCCTAAAACATGGACATCGATTTTAAAAAAAGAAGGTATTAAAGTGGTTCATGTAGTTTCTTCTTCAAAATTTGCAATCAAATGTCAAGACGCTGGTGTAGATGCAGTGGTAGCAGAGGGATTTGAAGCTGGAGGACACAATGGGCGTGAAGAGACAACCACATTATGTTTGATACCATCGGTTCGAAAATCCATTCACATTCCATTGATTGCCGCAGGTGGTATTGCAGACGGAGCATCTATGCTTGCAACAATGATATTGGGTGCAGAAGGTGCACAAATCGGTAGTCGATTTGTATGTACTCCAGAAGCATCAAGTCATATTAATTTCAAAAATAAAATTATCGAAGCTGCTGAGGGTGATACAGAATTAGTATTGAAGAAACTAACCCCAGTTAGATTATTGAAAAACGAGTTTTACCAAGAAGTAAAAACTGCTGAAAATAATTGCGAAAGCATAGAATCATTGAATAATTTACTAGGAAAAGCAAGGGCAAAAAAAGGAATGCTTGAAGGCGACTTAATAGAAGGAGAACTAGAGATTGGACAAGTATCGGCATTAATCAACAATATTACACCTGCGGGTGACGTTGTTACCTCAATCTGGACCGAATTTAACAGCCTTTTTAAAACAATTCAACAAGCAATTTGATTAATTATACTACTTTTGAAGGATTATATATATGAAAAAACTAATATTAATTTTATTCTTTTTGGTTCCCATTCATTTAATGGCACAAATAGGAGGAAACACTGGAGGATCTAATAATTCCGGACAACCAAATAATACCAACAATCAACCGAATACAAATCAAGGGAATCCGATTTATCAAAACCCCTATAACACAAATCCATATAGCAATAATCCATATTTAGATCCAAATCAGCAAAACACAAACTTCTTCAACAACCAAGATCAAAATAAGCAACAAAACAATCAGCAAAATAACCAACAGAATAACCAACAGCAAAATCAACAACAAAATCCTCAAGACAATTTGCAGAATGGAGACAAAGCTGACCCTAAAAATAAAAAGGAATTAGACCCAAACAATTTTCAAGATTTAAATAATCCTAAGAAAGAACTTACTGAACAAGAAAAATTAGAAGAACTATATAAAAACGATCCTGATTATATTAAATATTTAGGATCAAAGTCCAAAGACAAAGATAAAAAGGATGTAAAAACAACTAATGATGAAGCAGATAAAGATGTTTCAGCTGGAAAAAGAATGGTTTATGGTGCTGATTTTTTTTCAAACAATGTATTTGACCAATCTGATAAAACTCCAACTACACCACCTTTAGATTATCGACTAGGGCCTGGTGACGAACTAATAGTATCATTATGGGGCAATGCTGAATTGCAACAAAATTATATAATTGGTAAGGATGGAAGCATTTTCCCTCGATTAGTAGGCAAAATATTCCTTCAAGGAATGACTTTCGAAGCTGCCAGTAAATTAATTGAAAATAGATTTAGAAAAATTACACCTGCCAACACTAGCATAGACGTTCAAATGGGAAAAGCTCGAACTATACGTATTACCATTTTGGGCGAAGTTGGACGACAAGGCACTTATACCTTATCTGCATTCAATACAGCATTGAACGCATTAGGACGAGCAGGAGGTATCAATTCAATAGGGAATTTAAGAAAAATTGAAATTAAACGAGATGGTAGAACAATAGATATAATTGACCTTTATAAATACTTACAGAAGGATAAAAATGTTGACGATTTATATCTTGAAGATAATGACTATATCTACGTGAATGTTTTCGAAAAAATTGTTAATGCCGATGGATATTTCAAACGTCCTATGTATTATCAATTATCTGCTGATGAAGGACTTAAAGATTTAATCGAATTTGCAGGAGGCCCTACTTATAATGCTCGAAATTCACTCATTCATATTAAAACTGTATCCAATGAAGCAGAGAAATACATAGATATACCTGGACAACAATATTTTGAAACTTATAAAAATGATGAATACAATGATATAGTTTTAAATGATGGTGATGTTGTTTCTATTAGAGCAATTAATCCGGGTCTAAAAAATGTAATTAGAATTACAGGTTCGGTCAATTATCCAGACGAATACGAGGTAAGACAAGGTGAAAAATTATCAGATATATTAAAAAGAGCAGGTGGTATTTCGACAACAGCCTATTTGCCAAGAGCCTATGTTTCTAGAGGTAATAATCCGAGTGAAAATGAAGCATTAAAAATTGATTTGAGAAATTTCGATGAAAACTCTGTTCAAAATATTGAAGTATTTCCTGGCGACAGAATTAACATTCTTTCTACTAAAAGTTTTGAATCCCAATTTAATATCCAAGTATTGGGTAACGTAAGAAATCCTACTTCATTTTTATACACAAAAGGAGTTAGATTAAAAGATGCGTTATTATTTGCGGGAGGACTTTTACTTGATGCTGAGAATGGACGTATTGAAATATCAAATATAATTGATTCAGCAAATTCATACAGTCTTAAACCTAATCAAAGCAATGTGAAAATAGTTTCAATTAACTCAAATCTTGAAATTGATGAAGCATCAGAGAATATAGTACTTAAACCATTAGATCGAATTTATGTAAGAAAGAAAATAGAATTTATTAATCAAGAATTTGTACAAGTATTTGGAGAATTAAATTATGTAGGTGAATACCCATTAATTGAACAAAATGAACGAATTTCCTCAATTATTAAAAGAGCAGGAGGTATAAAAAAAATCGCTTACCCTGAAGGTGCCAAATTATACAGAGATAATATTGGAGCTGTTGTAATCAATTTGCCTAAAATTTTACAAAATAAAAATTCAAAAGAAGATTTGATTTTAAAAGGAGGAGATTTACTTATAATTCCTACACTATCTGAAATTGTATCTGTACGAGGAGAAGTGCAACAACCTATTAATATAAAATTCGACAAAAGCAATACTAACATTAACTATTATATTCAAAATGCTGGCGGATATGGAGTTGACCCTTGGAAAAAACGAATCAATATAAGATATCAAAACGGACGATTAGCAAGTACTAAACGATTTTTATTCATACGAAAATACCCTAAAGTAACTGAGGGATGTACAATATTCGTACCTAAGAAAATTGCGAAAGAAAGAAAAAACAATGGTGCTGAAATTTTCTCATACGCTCTATCTGCAATTACAACATTAGCTACATTAATTGTACTATCAAGATCATTAAACAAATAACAATCGTGTCTGAAAAGAATAATTACATAATAGAATTTTATTATAAAATAAGGAAACATATTTTCTTAATTCTTATAACTTCTTCAGTACTTGCTGCAGTAGTTGCATTTTATGTTTCTACTATCGATGTCAAGATAGATACATATTCAAAGATATTTCCTTTGTCCTTTAACAAATCCTCAAGTAGTCCTATTGATGCCATTAAAGCCCAATTTGGAATTTCTGATAAAACCGATTACTCTGTTATATACAATATCAAAGAACTTGTAAATAGCAAAACCCTTTCAACAAGAATTGCTAATGCAGCACCATCAAAAAAAAATAAACACAAAACAATTGCACACTGGTTAATTGATGATTATAACAAACATTGCAAGTTTTATCAAGGGAAAATCAAAATTAATCCTAATGATACAAATTCAATTAAGTACAAAGGGGCTAGTTTACTAAAAGGATGCACAGAAGTTTTAGTTGAAAAAACAGAATTTACTAAAATTACATCTACTACCCATGATAAAGATTTATCAAAAGAAATCAACATGGCAGTCCTTGCTGAAATTTCTGACTACTATATTCAAGTTGCAACAGAAAAACCTCGAACAGATTTAAATAAAATTAAAGTAATTCGAGATTCTTTGAAATTGGAACTCGGTGCAATCGAAAGCGCGATAGCTGGTTTTCAAGATGCCAATCAACTGTCTGTAAAATACTCTACAGGTATACCTCAAGCCAAATTATTAAGAGATAGAGCTGAAATTGAACAACTCTATGCAACCACTGCAACTGCTTATCAAAATGCTCGATTTAAATTACTTTCTGAAAGCCCTATATTCCAAATACTAGACTATCCAGGAGAACCATTTAATTACACAAAGCCTTCATGGTTGAAAATGGGCGTTTTTTCATTTTTAGGATTTATGTT
This sequence comes from Bacteroidota bacterium, assembly GCA_947460175.1. GTDB lineage: Bacteria > Bacteroidota > Bacteroidia > Chitinophagales > Chitinophagaceae > OLB11. Next base: position 18,110 of record CANHGW010000038.1, read on the forward strand.
TTTAATGACTGTATTCGTCAGCAGAAAATTATTTATAAAATTGCTGAAGGAGGAATTGATCAAATCTTAGTTCCTCTTAACTATACCTCATCCATTTAATTATCTCTTTCCAAGATACTTTTTTACCGTATAACAGAATTCCTGTTCGGTATATTTTGGCGCTCAACCATGTCATTAATACAAATCCTAGTACTAAAAATACCATGGATAATATCAATTGCCATAAAGGCACTCCATAAGGGATGCGAGCCATCATGACTATAGGTGATGTAAGCGGAAACAAACTACCAAAAATTGATAAGCTACTATTGGGATCTTTGACCGATGTAGCCATGATAATAAATCCAAAAATGATGGGCATTGTAATAGGAATAGTCAATTGCTGTGCTTCCTGTGGATCTTCATTGACCAAGCTTCCAACTGCTGCAAACATAGCTGCATATAAGAAATAGCCTCCTAAAAAATAGAATAAAAAGCAACTCAATATCATTCCCCAATTTTGGTCCATAATGGCATTATAAATTTTCATTTTATCATTTTCATCAATGGATTGCATAGCCGTTTGAACATCTGGCGACATTGGCATCCCAGTATGCATGCTTTCACCTAAGCCTGGAATCAATAATGGCAAGGCTAATTGCAATATAAGCATGAGCACTCCCCACATGATAAATTGAGTCAGCCCAACTAAACCTATGCCTATAATTTTACCCATCATCAGCTGAAAAGGTTTTACACTACTTACAATAACTTCTGCAATTCGATTTGTTTTTTCTTCCATCACACCTCGCATCACACCTGCTCCGTATATAAATATGATGATGTAAATCAAGAATCCCATTGCATAGCCAATGCTTGAAGCAATTTCCGAATTCGTTTCTTTATTGTTCTCTAAATCATAGCTTTTCATTTGTAGAGATCGGCTATTAATACTATCAATCTGTACTTTATCAATTCCTGCCGATTCTAGCAATCTTATTTGATATTGGGTATTTAACTCATCGCCAATATAACTTTTAGCCGACAAGCTTACTCCTCCTTCTTTGTACAACAATATACTATCTGCATCCATTCCGTTGAATGGAAATACATGCAATAAAATATCTGATTTCGTTCGTTCAATTAGTTGCTTATTGGATTCACCTTGCATTCGATCTACATATTTAAATGAATAGGATTCAGAGCTAGTGTCTAATTTATGTTTAAAAAATCCCGAATCATCCAATACTGCAATGGTTTGCTTTTGTTCACTCTTCAATGACAAGACTATCATGGATGTCATTAATCCAAAAATCAACAAGGGTATTAAAATAGTAGTTACTAAAAATGATTTTTTTCTTACCCTGGTAAGATATTCACGTTTTATAATGAGCCAAATTTTATTCATTATTGTATTTTTTATTAGCTGTTAATTGAAAAAGTTCTTGCAGCACTCCCCTCTACTTTACGAATAAAAATATCGTTCAGTGAAGGTAATAGTTCTTGATAATTCAATATTTGTATATCATGACTGAGACAATATCCAAGCACTTGCTTTGCATTCTCTGGTTCTTTGTATTGAAATGTATAGGTAGTATTTTTTTGATCAATGATCAATTCATCAAAATGATTCAACGCTTGATCTGTTTCAAGTCTAAATTTATTCTCTTTAAACTGTTGTTTGATTTCGACAACTGAACCATTTAAAATGACTTTACCTTGATGAACCAATGCAATATCTTCGCATATCTCTTCTACTTGCTCCATACGATGAGTTGAAAATAAAATAGTTGTACCTTTTTGTGCCAGCTCAAATATTTCATTTTTGATCACTTCGCTATTCACTGGATCAAGTCCGCTAAAGGGTTCATCCAATATTAGTAATTTAGGGTCATGTATCACAGTCGTTACAAATTGTAATTTCTGCGACATCCCTTTACTTAAATCTTCTACCTTTTTGTTCCACCACGAATTCATATCTAACTTATCAAACCAATACTTTATTTTCTGCATAGATTCTATCTTACTCAAACCTTTGAGTTGTGCTAAATACAAGGTTTGTTCACCTATTTTCATTTTCTTATACAAGCCGCGCTCCTCAGGCATATAACCAATGTATCGACTATGTTTTACAGGATCAAACGCTTCTCCTCCCATCATTATCTTTCCCTCATCTGGCATTGTAATTCCTGTTACCATACGCAACAGACTCGATTTACCAGCACCATTGGGACCAAGCAATCCAAATATACTTCCTTCTCGTATGGTCAAACTGATATCATCTACAGCTTTTTGCGTAGCGTAATATTTTTTCAAATGTTGTAACTCTAACATAACTCGTTCTTGTTACACAAAAATACTTTTTAATAAAATGAAACAACACAATTTTTTGATGAACGGCAAACTAATTGGATATGTAAATTTCATTTTTTAAAATAAAAAATACCATATCAAAAATTGAATCCTACAATTTAAGTAGTTTAGCAATCTCAATCTATCGATGCATGAAAAAAATAACAGAACCCAACCACCTCGAATACGCCATGTATTACGAAAATTATATCAAGAAAGTCGACAAAACAGTAAGTGTATTGGATCAACTAAAATTAAATGCTAAATCAACTGTAGAGTTAATTAAATCGCTCAATGAAACACAACTCACATATTCCTATGCTGAAGGCAAATGGAGCATCAAAGACATTATTCAACATTTAATCGATTGCGAGCGCGTATTCATATATCGTGCTATGCGTTTTGCACGCAACGACAAATCACCTTTGCCTTTTTTCGACGAAGACGCTTTTGCTAAAGAAGCAAACGCAGACAAACTTACCACATCTAAACTGTTGAAAGAATTCACAACAACACGAAATGCAACTATAGCATTCTTTAATAATCAATCAGCTTCTGTAATGAAACGTATTGGTATAGCTAGCAATTACAATATGAGTGTACGAGCTTGCGCTTGGATTATCTGTGGACATGAAATACATCATATGGGTGTGATTAAGGAGCGGTATCTTTTAAATAAGATTTGAGACATTTGACGTTAGACATGAGATTGGAGAAAAAGATGAGCATTGCGAGGTAACCAAAAAGTTAGCGTATTTGTATACATATTGAAATAAATATAAATTCTCTTCAACATCTAACGTCTCCAATCTCATATCTCACGTCTCATATCTTTCTGCAAATTTTTCACTCGCTTCTCATTACTTTTGCAACATGATAAAATTTGATAAATTCTCATTAGACAATGGACTACGTGTAATTGTTCATACTGACACAACCACACCCATGGTTGCCGTTAATGTCCTATACGATGTTGGCGCACGCGATGAGAATCCCAATCAAACAGGTTTTGCACATTTATTCGAACATCTTATGTTTGGTGGCTCTGTCAATATTCCTGATTATGATGAACCATTGCAAATGGCTGGTGGCGAAAACAATGCTTACACCACCAACGATATCACCAACTATTACATCCAACTTCCTGCTCAAAACGTCGAAACTGCCTTTTGGCTCGAAAGCGATCGTATGCTTAGCTTGGCCTTCAATGAAAAAAGTCTCGAAGTACAACGTAAAGTAGTTTGTGAGGAATTTAAGGAGCATTATATCAACAAACCTTATGGTGACGTATGGAAAAACCTCCGCGAACTTGCTTACACCACACATCCTTATCGATGGATGACTATAGGTAAAGAATTATCTCATGTTGAAGATGCTCAATTACAAGATGTCAAAAATTTCTTTTTCAAACATTATCGTCCTACGAACGCCATCCTTTGTGTTGCAGGCCATATCACTACCGACGAAGTAAAACGCTTGGCTGAAAAATGGTTTGGCCCCATCGAAGCTGGAGAAAAATATGTACGTTCGTTGCCTACAGAACCTAAACAAACCGAAGCTCGAAAACTAATCTTGACCAAAGACGTGCCTGTCAGTGTAATATACAAAGCCTATCACATAGCAGATCGTATGAGTCCCGATTATTACCCTGCCGATTTAATTACCGAAGTATTATCAGGAGGTCAGTCCTCCAGATTACACCAACGACTAGTCAAAGACAAACAACTCTTTAGCCAAATAGATTGCTACCATACGGGCAGTGTCGAGAATGGCTTATTAGTTGTTGAAGGTAAAATACTTCCAACCATCAAACCCGAAGATGCCGATGCAGCCATCGTAGAGGAACTCGAATTGATGAAAAAAGAAAAAGTAAGCGAATTGGAATTGGAAAAAGTGAAAAATAAAATTGAGAGTATGATTGCTTTTGAAGACCTGAATCTACTCAATAGAGCCAACAACCTTGCATTCTATGAATTGCTAGGCGATGCCGAAAATATGAACAAAGAATTTTCGAATTATAATCGTGTCACTGCAGATGATGTACAACAATATGCCAACGAAATACTTCACGACAGCAATTGTTCTACCTTGTATTATTTAGCTAAATAAAAATTTTTCTTTGGCGGCAATTCCTGCTATCCGCTCCTACTCCTCGGTCAGTCGTGCCTCCCTCCCTGTGGGGTATCCGCTACTATCAGGGCCGCGGGCATTCGTTTATTAGATTATTCTGTATTTAGAATACGAGAACTTTATTTATCCCAACTAACACGATAGGATTTGAGGAACGAAAATTCTAGCGTGTTAATTGGGATAACCCCGCTTGTCCCGCAATTCGGGGATTTAGAAAATGTTGTTTAAATTTCAAATATTCTAATGCTGATCCTGGGTTTGTCATTCATTGCATCCTGCATTCTTCTTCATCTGCATCTGTCCTCAGTGGCGTGGTTCAGACTATTCTACAATTACCTTCTTTGTATTAACCCCACACCGCAAATAATACACCCCACTCACCAATCCACTCACATCAATTTCATTCTCTTTAGTACTCAACACCAACTGCCCCACACTATTATACAATTCCTTTTTCGTGTTTGCGAGGCTCTGCGAAGCAATCTCATACTTTATATACAACTTACCAGCAGTAGGATTCGGCCACACCACCACTTGCTCATTGTCTACTTCATACTGCTGACTGGAAAGCGGCCAGCACACCTTACTCATATCAGCACCCAGCGTATAGTCGGGCATATTGGGAGGGGCAGTAATACCAAAGTATGCACTAGTATCCAATCGAAAGCATTTTCTACAAAATCCACAGGCAAGCCCTTTGCTATTGGGGTAGTCTAGTACACTAAATTGTTTCGCTGTACCACCCTCATTGCCTATATAGATTCTATCATCAGGTCCTCTGTACAAATGTCCATAATACTGAAATTTATTATAAGTGGTATCAGGTCCATGCTGTATCCTTACCCATGCTAGGCTACTATCACTCTCTCCATATTCATATTGATATATATTATAGCGTCTTGTTATATAGAGATAGTTCCCGTTTGGTGAGAAGCATACCCCATTCATACCACTATCTATAATATATTGAGGCAATGGATTAGGAATAGTTGTACTATCCAGTGGCACATACTTAACTTGTGGATTCGAAAATTCACCACTACATCGGTCAAAGTCGGCTAAGAAAAATTGCCGATTCTTACTGATAGCTGATGCAAATTTTTTACCATCAGGGCTAAAGGCTATTTGTCCATTCAAATCAAAGTATTCAAGGGCAGGTTCTGCAAAGGTTTGAGTATACGGACCATAGATGCTGTCTTTCGTTACGAGGTATTTAATAAACTCATTTTTATAGTACCCTCCTTGTTTTACTAGCCACCAGTCACGCCCATTTGCATGTTTGCACGCTTGCATTCCTACTTTAATCAGTTCAGTATCATGCAATAGTTTTTTATTCTTTACTATTACACTTCCTAATCCTCCATTAGCCTGCATATCTACTACATTAACATAAAGCATATCAAAGGGGGCTTTAGGCAATCCACTTGCCCCCGTCCAATATATATTGTAGGTTGTATCACTTACAGTTGGTACAAATACATAATACTGCCCATTCATTCCTTTGGGAAGTATCAGTGAGCCTTGTGTTTGTCCTAGTAATGCTGGATTATTATGTGTATATGCATTAAATGGTTGCAAACTGTCTCCATTATGTATTACTGTACCAGTACTATCCCATATCTTCATTGCATTACTCATAAATAATAACTTACCACTTGCACTATCACATATATTACTTCCCGATGAAGCAAAATAATACGGAAATCCTGCGCCTAGCGAATCATATTTTATTTGAATTGTAGGTCTAGCAATTCCATTAAATTCAGCAGTCAATGCAAGTCTACCACCAACTACCCATATATTGCCCATTTTATTCTGAGCATTTGTTATAATGGTATTAGCTATCAGTACTATTCCAAATATAATATTTGTGATTTTTCTTATCATTTTATTAAGGTTATTTTACCAGTTTGCTGTTCACAACCTACAAAACTACATTTATACGTATAGACACCTAAAGCAAGCTCATTCGTTAGCATACTTACCTTTTTATTTCCAGCGTCTAGTTCTGTACGCATTACTATTTGCCCTATATGGTTATACAATACAAATTCACCAGCGGTATTACATTTATATTCTATGTTTAATTGCGTAGTTGCAGGATTTGGATATACATTTACCTCACCATCTTTGAGAGCTAATGTATTTGCTTTAATAATTGGTTGGCTTCCTATTGTCATTGCATTAGTTTGTATCGTTTCATTTAACTGATTATTGAGAAAGCTATCGATGTCTGTTATTTTATCCCCTCCTTTATTCTGTGCATTCATACACAGCATTCGGTCATCATATTTTGCATCGGCCTCATACATACTCCACAGCGTACGAGCTTTGTACACAGCATTCCCACCTACAAAGGGGCAGGTATAAGCCAGTGCCTCCAGCCATTCTTTTTCGCTCGCCGTATATACATCCAGTATCGGCTTGGTTACATAGCTTGTACTATCATAGTACAGGGTATCATAGCCTATCGTATCCACCAGCCCCGCTATCATCTTCAGTCGTAGGGCATTCACCTCATGTTCATTCATCACTCTACAATTACCTTCCTTGTAAACATTCCGCATTTCAAATAATACACCCCACTCACCAATCCACTCACATCGATTTCATTTTCCTTTGTACTTAATACCAATTGCCCTATGCTATTATACAATTGCTTAGTAGCATCTTTATACTTTATACTTTCTACTTTTATCTTATAATTACTCGGATTCGGATATACTACTAATTCGCTCATTTTCAAATTTTCAAATTCACTCATTGATAGCGGCCAGCACACCTTACTCATATCAGCACCCAGCGTATAGTCGGGCATATTAGGGGGGGAAGTTAGCCCACCCCCTGCCGTATCTATTCGAAAGCACTTTCTACAAAATCCACAGGCAAGTCCTTTACTATTGGGATAATCTAGCACACTGAATTGTTTACCCGTCCCTCCTACACATCCTATATAGATTCGATTATCAGGTCCTCTGTAAAGATGACCATAATACTGAAATTTATTATA
>CANHGW010000039.1 GCA_947460175.1 Bacteroidota bacterium
AGCGATCGCTCAGCATGCCCCCACGTTTAGAGGCAAGTTGGTAGATTTAGGTTGTGGTACTAAGCCCTATGCATTGGAGTTTAAAAATGTAAATGAATATATAGGTTTGGATATCGAACACAGTGGCAACAACGATGGCAAATCAATGGTAGATGTTTTTTATGATGGTAAAACATTTCCGTTTGAAAACAATAGCATCGATGGTGTTTTTTCTTCTGAAACATTCGAACATATTTTTAATCTGGAAGAAATCATACAGGAGATACAACGTGTACTAAAAAAAGATGGATTACTATTAGCAACCTGTCCTTTCTTTTGGCCCGAACACGAAGTGCCTTACGACTATGCACGATATACTTCATTTGCTATCAAGGATTTGCTTACACGAAATGGATTTGAAATCGTTGCTTACGAAAAAACGGGCAATTACTTTACCGCCATGTTACAAATGCAAGCGTTGTATTTATACTTTTTTATCAATCGCATTCCGTTATTGAGTGATGTGTTTTTTGTTCTTTTCATTACACCTATTTTTATTCTTGGTTCTTTACTCAATAAAATTTTGCCAAAATTTATGAAACGAAAAGACCTTTACTTGAACAATGTTATCTTAGCAAAAAAAATCTAACGTGGGCATCATCAAACGACAGAGTCTTAAAACCAGTATAGTCAATTATGCAGGTGTACTCATTGGTGTGATTTTTTTTAATTTTATTTTTCCTCATCTCATATCTGAAGAATACCTTGGCTTAATCGGCTTACTTCAAAACCTCATGTATATTTTGGTTTCGCTTCCCGCACTTGGTTTAGCACATGTTTTACTTCGTTACTACAGTATATGGAAAGATACCGATCAAGTAAAGCGCTTCAATGCTTTTGCAATGATAATGATGGGATTGGGGTTGCTAGTCTTTAGTCTATTATATATTGTATTCAAACAGCCTATCATTGAAAATTACAAAACACATTCCTCGCTGTTTATTCCTTACTATTTTTTAGTCATCCCTTTAGTTATCTTACAAGCCTATACGCAATATTTTGAAATATATGGTATGGTAAAATTGCGAGTGGCGGTACCAGCATTTTTACGTGAAATCGTAACCAGGGTTTTATTGATTACGTTGATTTATTTCTTTGTATATAAATTGCTTAACGAGCAGCAATTCATCTATGGGTTTGTAGGTGTATATGTCGTTACGTTTTTGATTTTACTATTTTATATGATCAAAGGATTGCAATTTAAAGCCTCTGATGCTAAAAAGTATCTCAACGATAACAAGGATTTAAAATCTCAACTTCAGTATGGAGGTGGTATGCTTCTGTTAATGATATCAACCAATATTCATAACTTTTTAGATGGGATTATATTACCAGCTTATCTTGGATTGGGGGCATTGGGAATTTATTTAAGACCCTTGGTATTGGGCCAAATGATACAAGTACCTTATAGGGCTATTTCGCAAATATCATTGCCTATACTTCGCGAAGCGATTGTAGAAAACAATATGAAGAAAGTATATGAATTGAATAATCAGATTGGTATCAATTTATTTCTTATTGGCACCTTCCTTTTTTCGTTGTTGATAGCCAATGCTGATGGAATATTTTCACTTTTGCCAACTAGCTATGCAGTAGGTAAGTCGGTACTTTATATTGTTGCAGCTGGTCGATTACTCGATATGGCCTTTGGACTCAATTCCGAAATATTAAATTCATCCAAATATTATAATTTCATTATTGCACTTTCAGTACTGATGATGATAATGACCGTTAGTTTAAACATGCTATTGATTCCTCGCATGGGCATGAATGGCGCAGCATTGGCCGTTTCTATTTCATTGATTACTTTTAATATCCTTAAAACAATTATCATCTATCTTAAATACGGATTTCATTGCTTTAGCAAACATTACCTAACCTTGATCTTTATTTCTTTTTTAGTAATAGGCATACTATACTTTATTCCATTTCTACAATTTGTAGATCATCATATGTTTTTAAATGCCTGCCTTAATATTGTATTCAAAGGAATAATTGGTTCATTCATTTTTTTAATACCAACTTATCTCTTTAATGTTTCACCTGATTTAAATGATTTTATTAAATTGATTTTGAGTGGTAAGATTTTGAAAGGTGGACATAAAATGGATCACTTGTAATTAATCCCGATTCAATGATTTAAATAAGGTTGAGTGTAATTGTCAACTAACATTAGATATAAATAAATAGAATACCCCCACTTGTGCATGACTTCTATTTTTACAAGCTGAAATTGGTATAATGACAAATAACACTATTAATCTAATCGATACAGACCGCATTATAGAAATGGCTTGGGAAGATCGAACTCCTTTTGAAGCTATTCAATTTCAGTTTGGATTGACCGAGCATGAAGTAATTGTACTAATGAGAAGTCAACTGAAACGAAGTAGCTTTAATTTATGGCGCAAACGAGTGAATAGTGGTGTTAGCCAAAAACATATAGTAAAACGTGTTGAAGGAATAGACAGATTTAAATGCACCTTACAACGAACCATTACGATGAACAAGATTAGCAAACGTAGATAATAAATTTTCAAGAACAAAATCGCAATATGCATATTAAAATCAACGACTTATTATCGATGAATGAACGGTACAGAGCTACTCTTATCAATTCATTGGCAGGTTATAAAACAGCTGTATTGATTGGCACACAATCAAAAACAGGACAAACCAACTTATGCATATTCAATTCATTGATACACCTAGGTGCAAATCCGGCTTTGTTTGGGCTTATATTCAGACCCAAATCCGAAGAGCGAGATACACTTCGATCCATATTGGAGACCGGTTATTATACGCTCAACTATGTCTCTTCGGATTTATACAAACAGGCACATCAAACATCTGCGAGGTATGACAATAATCAATCCGAATTTGCAGAAGTTGGCTTAAACGAAGAATACCTTCCTGAATTTGAAGCTCCATTTGTACAACAAGCCGTTGTAAAAATAGCCATGAAATTAGAAGAGAAAATTGAGTTGAAAATCAATGGCACATCGTTAGTCATTGGAAGTATACAAGATATCATTTTCGATGAGAGAACCTTGAGCAAAGATGGTTTTATAGATTTGACTCAGTTGAATACGCTAGGCTGTATAGGATTAGATGCTTATTTCAACTCAACCTTACTTAGCCGATTAAACTATGCAAAGCCTGGCGAAAGAACGACTGAAATAGATTTATGAAAACTCTAAAAAAAGAAAACTTCCCTTCGAAAATTTGCAAAACATGTAAACGCCCCTTTACATGGCGAAAGAAATGGGAAAAAACATGGGATCTAGTTACCTATTGTAGCGAACGATGCAAAAGGAATAAAAATAAGCAGGTTGAGTAAAGTATTTAGACGATATACATGATTTGATAAATCTTTATGAACTTCACTCGCAGCAAAGCCGCTAAGTATGTTTGAAACTATTAGCCACAGATTACACAAATTTCACAGATATTTTATCTGAGTTATGTGAGAAATCTGTGGCAAGTAGAAAACGAAGCAGATTTTCGAGGAATTAAACCTAAATATTGATTAAAGTAAAGCATTTAAAGATGTTCACTTTAAGACTTAATATGCGTGATCTTCACTACGTTTCGACAGGATTTGAAGCTGCGACCCTCACGCCCGAAAGCGTGATATTCTAACGAGCTGAACTACCAATATCTTCAATAAATCGCCTTGCTCCGCGAGATTTTATCTTTTTCTCTAATTGCATTGCTTCTGCTCTAGTTTCTACTTCTTTACTCCATACTATTACCCAAGGTATGCCATTTTTTATAGAAGTTGTTTCTCCTGAATTATGCTCAACCATTCTATTTTCTAGATTTTGTGTTTGACCTGTATAGTATTTTTGGGTAGATGATGAGTAAAGTATGTAAACCGTGAACATGTTGAAGGGTTTCAATTAAACTAAAAAGCCACGCAAATTTGCGTGGCTTTTGTCGGGAGGACAGGATTCGAACCTGCGACCCCTTGGTCCCAAACCAAGTATTCTACCGAGCTGAACTACCTCCCGAAGGTAGAAGTGTTATTAGCACTACTCTATTTTAATGAAAGGCTTTCACTATTAGACCCTCACGCTTTTAAGCGTGATATTCTACCGAGCTGAACTACCTTTCGTAATTCAATTATTTTAAGACCTACGACCCTCACGCCCTAAAGCGTGATATTCTACCGAGCTGAACTACCTCCCGAGGTAGAATTGTACTATAAATAATACAACGCTGATTTCCCATTTTATTGGGGTTGCAAAAGTAAGTGATTAATGTTTACTTTTAATACTATTTATTAAAAAACAAAAAAATGCGGAGAGACAGGGATTCGAACCCTGGGTAGGGTATGACCCCTACGACGATTTAGCAAACCGCTCCCTTCGGCCACTCGGGCATCTCTCCAGCAAACTATTTTTTGTTTAAAAGAACTTTATTAATCCATTTCAGAATTAATTTGGAGTGCGAAAATAGACTATTTTTTTTAAATACCCAATAATTCTACTTCAAATATCAACGAACTATTTGGTTGAATCAATGCTCCTGCCTGTCGATCCCCATATGCCAAATGGGGAGGTAAGTACAAACGCCACTTACTTCCTACTCCCATTAATTGCAAGGCCTCTGTCCATCCACTGATGACTCTATTGAGCGGAAAGCTAGCAGGAGCGCCTCTTTGTACAGAACTATCAAACACTCTACCATCTATTAATGTACCATGATAATGACAGGTTACTGTATCGGTAGCAGACGGCTTGGGACCATTACCCTCTACCAATATTTCATATTGTAGCCCACTTTCTAATACAACCACACCATCCTTTTTGGCATTTTCTGCTAAAAATTGCAATCCCTGATCTAAGGTCGCTTGTAATTTTTCTTGTTTTGCTTGATTCAGTTTATCAAATAAATTCATATTGCAAATATAACGTAGAAACAAATGTGTTAAATATGATTGGCAGAAATTGATTCTAATTATATTGTGTAGATTTTACTTGATTATGAAAAAATCATCTCACTTCTTTTTACTTTTTCTTGTAAGCTTACTTGTTCTTTCATCATGCAGGGTACATAAGGCAAATCATGTAAAAAGTAAAACCAAGTCTAATCAACTTCAGGATTTACCTATAAATAAAGATTTAAAAAAAGAAATCGATCGATGGCTTGGAACCCCTTACAAATATGGTGGTAACGATAATAAAGGTGTTGATTGTTCGGGATTTGTCAATGCTATTTATCAATCTGTATATAACCTACCTCTACCCCGATCATCCAAAGAGATGTATTCGAAATGTTTAAAAATTAAAACCACTGATTTAAAAGAAGGTGATTTAGTCTTTTTCGATTATAATGGCAAAGGTATATCGCATGTAGGTATATACCTAAAAGATGACAAATATGCCCATGCATCATCCTCTAAAGGTGTTGTAATTAGTTCGCTTAGCAATGATTATACTCGAAAATATTATGTTGGTGGCGGGCGTTTTAAAAAATAAGTTAGGACTTCGATTTCATAATACGATTTGTAAATTCATTATCAATAAATAGTCGCTTTAACTCATTCATTTTGATTTAATTTTACAAAATGGGCACGATAATATATAAATCAGAAGATAGAGGCCACGCCGATCATGGTTGGCTCAAAGCAAATCACTCTTTCAGCTTCGCTGGCTATTACGATCCACATAAAATACATTTTGGTGTATTGCGAGTTCTCAACGACGATACAGTAGCTGCAGGAATGGGGTTTGGCATGCATCCGCATGACAATATGGAAATCATTACTATACCTTTTTTTGGTACACTTGCACACAAAGACAATATGGGCAATAGCGGTACTATCGGATTTGGAGAAATACAAGTGATGAGTGCAGGCAGTGGTATTACTCATAGTGAATTTAATCATAGTAGAGATGAGGAAGTATCTTTATTTCAAATATGGCTTTTCCCAAATAAAAAAAATGTAACTCCTCGCTATGATCAAATAAGTTATGATAAAGAAAAATTACATAATGAATGGCAACAAATTATTTCGCCCAATCCGACTGACGCTGGCAGTTGGATTCATCAAGATGCTTGGTTTCATTTGGGTAAATTCGAAGCAGGTGCAACAACCGAGTACATAATTCGAAAGAAGGGAAATGGCATTTATTTAATGGTGATTGAGGGTGAAATAAGCATTGATGAACATATCTTATCACATAGAGATGCCATTGGCATTACAAACACGGATTCTATTCATATACATGTAAAAAAACCTAGTTTTCTATTAATTATGGACATTCCCATGCAGATCGAATCCTAATTTATAGTTGGATATGTACTTATTTTAGCAAGTAATGTTTATATTTGTGGAGCGTAATGCCTACAATTCTCCAATTTGAGAATTTAATCTTCAGATTTATTCATTGATATTTCTGCAATTGGTTTACCAACTACATTAAATTTTATACACCCTTTTATTACTATATGCAATATAATACAAGCCGCGAGTTAATGACTATCAGAGAGTATGGACGCGGTATACATGACATGGTAAAATACCTCATGACCATTGAGGATCGAGAAAAAAGACAAAAAAATGCTGAAGCAATCATCGAAGTGATGGCTATCCTAAGCCCTCAGCAAAAAGCTATTGAGGACTACCAACATAAATTGTGGGATCACTTATATCTGATATCTGATTATAAATTAGATGTTGATTGTCCCTATCCTATACCTACACAGGAGGTAAAAGAACGTAAACCTGATCCATTGCCTTATCCTAAAAGTAAAATTCGATGGAATCACTTTGGTAAAAAGTATGAAACTCTTTTTGAAAAGGCATTGGTTGAAACTGATGAAGAAAAAAAACAAGGTTACATACATGTCTTAATTCTATTTATGCGAGTAGCCTATTTAAATTGGCACAAAGAAAATGTGCATGATGATATGCTACGAGATGAATTGCTGACAATGAGTAAAGGCCTATTGATTTATGAGCCTGGCACTAAGTTTTCAGAAAATGTAGATGTTAGTGAAATCCCTACAATCAGTGGTGTTACTCAAGCTGATCCTAAATACAATCAACGAAGATTTTTTAATAATCGCAACGGAAATAATCGAAATGGCAATCAAGGCCAAAATAGAAATAATAATAATCCTAATAGGAACAACAACAACAATCCAAACCGAAATAATAAATTTAATAATTTCAAGAAAAAAAATAACAACAATAGTTAATTAGCTATGTAAGTCATTTCGTACTTTAGCAGAGTATGAATAGTTTTGAAATTATTGGTGGCACACCATTGAATGGTGAAGTAACCCCTCAGGGTGCTAAAAATGAAGCATTGCAGATATTGGCTGCAACTATGCTTACTTCTCAAAAAATTACAATTCACAATTTACCCGACATTCTAGATGTAAGGGCGTTGATTGAATTGCTTGTCGACCTTGGTGTAGATGTTGAAAAACATTCACCAAACGACTATTCGTTTCAGGCAAAAAATATAAATCTTGAATACTTAATAAGTCCAGAATACAAAAAAAAATCAGGACGATTGAGAGGAGCAGTAATGCTTGCAGGTCCTTTGCTAGCTCGATTTAAAAAAGCATATATACCACAACCTGGTGGAGACAAAATTGGACGTAGACGATTGGACACCCATATTCTTGGATTTGAAAAACTAGGAGCTACTTATACCTATAATGAAGAACAACATTTTTTTACACTCGAAGCAAATCAACTAGTTGGCAACTATATGCTACTAGATGAACCTTCAGTAACAGGAACAGCAAATATTTTAATGGCTGCTATTTGTGCAAAAGGTAAAACGCGTATTTACAATGCGGCTTGTGAACCTTATCTGCAACAACTTTGTCGGCTACTCAATCGTATGGGTGCAAGCATTAGTGGAATTGGTTCTAATCTTTTAACGATCAAAGGCGTAGATGCCGACTCACTTGTTGGCTGTGAGCATACTATACTCGCAGATATGATTGAAGTTGGTTCATTTATAGGCTTAGCAGCAATGACTGGTGGCGATATCTTAATCAAAAATTGCAATGTAAAATATTTAGGTTGTATTCCTGAAACATTTCAACGGCTAGGTATTCAACTAGAAATTATCAAAGATGACATTCACATTCCTGCGCAAGAACATTATAAAATACAACGATTTATTGGTGGTGATATTCTTACAATTTATGATCATCCTTGGCCAGGCTTTACGCCTGATTTATTAAGTATAGCACTCGTTGTAGCTACACAAGCCAAAGGGACCGTTTTGTTTCATCAAAAAATGTTTGAAAGTAGATTGTTCTTTACTGACAAATTGATTGACATGGGTGCACAAATCGTATTGTGCGATCCACATCGTGCAGTGGTTGTAGGTCTTGATAAACAATCTCCTTTACGTGGCAATACAATGTCATCACCCGATATTAGAGCTGGTCTTGCATTATTGATAGCCGCATTGTCTGCTCAGGGCAAAAGCATTATTCAAAATGGCGAGCAAATTGATCGTGGCTATCAAAATATTGATATTCGATTGCAACAACTTGGTGCAAAAATCAGGCGTATTGATTAAACTAAAAATCTACTTTGAATTATACACATGGAACCTACTACAAAAACATGTCTGTCTTGTCAAAAACCCTTGAAAGGACGTATTGATAAAAAATTTTGTGATGACTATTGTCGAAACAATTACAACAATCAACAACGTGCTTCAGATAGTACACCTACAAAAGAAATCATTCAACATCTGAAAAAAAATCGCTTGGTGTTGGCTGGTTTTCTACAAAATGAAGAAATGACTAAGACAACCAAAGAGAGGTTATTGGCCAAAGGGTTTCAATTTAAATATCACACACATCACTACGAAAACAAAAAAGGAAATGTATATGTTTTTTGTTTTGAATATGGCTATTTACCCTTAGATCATGATTGGTTTTTAATAGTAAAACGAGTATCAGAATCATAATCTATTTTTTGTAACTATCTTTGAGCAAATCTAATTTTTGAAAGGACTTATATACAAATCAACTGGTAGCTGGTATATCGTGAAAGCCGAAAATGGTCAGTATATCAATTGCCGTATAAAAGGGAAATTTAAAATTGACAAAGAAATTACATCTACCAACCCAATTGCAGTTGGCGATGTAGTTGAAATTGAATTGGAAAACAATGAAGATAATACAGCCATGATAACTGGTATCGATCGGCGAAAAAATTATCTAGTTCGTAGTTCTCCTCACAGTAAGTACTTTAAACATATTGTTGCTTCTAATCTTGATCAAAGTTTAATCATTGCTACCATCAAAGATCCAAAAACCTCATTAGGCTTTATTGATCGCTTTCTTGTAAGTTGCGAAGCCTATCATATACCTGCTATTATTATCATTAATAAATGTGATACACTCGACCAAGATGATTTAATTTATTATGATTATATTAAAACTATTTATGAGTCGATTGGTTATCCAATGTATTTAGTTTCTGCCGAACAATCCATTGGGTTAGATGAGCTGACTATTTTAATGAAAGATAAAATAAGTTTACTTACTGGACATAGTGGTGTTGGTAAATCAACCTTCATCAATCAATTAATTCCAGAAAAAGATATCCGCGTACAGGAAGTATCTGATTGGAGTGGCAAAGGATTACATACAACTACATTTGCTGAAATGCATGACTTACCATTTGGTGGTAGATTAATTGACACTCCGGGTATACGAGAACTAGGCATTGTAGATATGACTCGCGCGGAACTTTCTGGTTATTTCCCTGAAATAAAAAAACAATTGGTAAACTGTAAATACAATAATTGTAGTCACTTTAACGAGCCTGGTTGTGCTGTAAAGCAAGCGGTAAAAGACAGTATAATATCTGAAGAGCGTTATATAAACTATTCTAAAATTTACGAAAGCATTGATGACAAAAAGTATTAACAAAAAATCCGATGATGAATGATTAATTCAACATCGGATTTAAATAAATAAAAATAAATTTTCTTACAAACTTAATTGAGCGCTCAAATACTCTCTATTCAATCGAGCAATATTTGATATAGAAATTTCTTTTGGACATTCAGCTTCACAAGCACCTGTGTTGGTACAAGCACCAAATCCTTCTTTATCCATTTGAGCAACCATGTTCAACACACGTGTTTTTCGCTCTGGCTCACCTTGTGGTAATAATGCATATTGAGAAACTTTTGCTGAAGTAAATAACATGGCACTTGAATTTTTACAGGCAGCCACACAAGCACCACAACCAATACACATAGCTGCGTCAAAAGACGCATCTGCTAATTCTTTATTGATTGGCAACGCGTTTCCATCCTGAGCATTTCCAGTGTTTACGCTGACATATCCACCTGCTTGTTGGATACGATCAAAGGCACTTCTATCGACAACTAAATCTTTCAACACAGGAAAAGCCGATGCTCTCCAAGGTTCAACAGTTACAGTTTCGCCATCTTTGAAAGCTCTCATGTGCAATTGGCAAGTTGTAGTTCCATCCCATGGGCCATGTGCACGACCATTGATATGCATACTACACATTCCGCATATACCTTCACGGCAGTCATGATCAAACGCAATTGGGTCTTGCCCCTCGTTAATTAATTTTTCATTGACAACATCAAACATTTCTAGGAATGACATTTCAGTTGAAATATTTTCTGCTTTGTATGTTTCAAATTTTCCAGTGTCTTGAGCATTCTTTTGTCTCCACACTTTAAGATTTAAATTTATATTGCTATGCTCCATCTTGAACTTATTTTATTGTATTAAATATTATTTGTAATTTCTTTGACTAGGATGAATTACATCATACACTAAATCTTCTTTGTGCAATTCCCATTGATAGTTGCCTTTGTTTTCCCAACAAGAAACATACATAAACTTATCATCATGACGTAATGCTTCTCCTTCTTCTGTTTGATGCTCTTCACGGAAATGTCCACCACAACTTTCTTCTCTATTCAACGCATCCATACACATCAATTCACCTAATTCAAGAAAGTCTGCTACACGTCCTGCTTTGTCTAATTCAGGATTTAAGCTATCTGCTGAACCTGGCACTCGAACTTCGTTCCAAAACTCTTCACGCAAAACTCTAATTTCTTGAATAGCTTGTTTTAAACCTTCAGCATTACGAGCCATACCACATTTATCCCACATAATTAAGCCCAATTTCTTATGGAAATAATCAACAGATTTTGTTCCTTTATTATTCATGAAATGACTGATTCTATCTTTCACTTCTTTTTCGGCATCATCAAATGCTTTTTGGTTAACATCAATTTTTGGTGTGCGAATTTCGTCTGCTAAATAGTTTCCAATTGTATAAGGAATTACAAAATATCCATCTGCTAAGCCTTGCATTAAAGCACTTGCGCCTAAACGATTTGCACCATGATCACTAAAGTTAGCTTCACCCAATGCATATAATCCAGGAACATTTGTCATTAATTCATAATCAACCCAAAGACCACCCATTGTGTAGTGAACAGCAGGATAAATGCGCATTGGAACAGTGTAAGGATCTTCACCAGTTATTTTAGCATACATTTCAAACAAGTTGCCGTATTTTTCTTTCACAACTTGCTTACCCATTTTGATGATTTCATCTTCTGAAGCATTGGCTAAACCTTGCTTAGTTGCTTCAATTTTTCCATATCTTTTAATAGCTGAAGCAAAATCTAAATAAACAGCCATTTTACTTGTACCAACGCCATAACCAGCATCACAACGCTCTTTTGCAGCACGAGAAGCCACATCGCGAGGTACTAAATTACCAAATGCAGGGTAACGACGCTCTAAATAATAATCTCTTTCTTCTTCAGGAATATCAAAGGCTTTACGTGTATCATTTTGTTTTTTTGGAACCCAAATTCGTCCATCATTACGCAATGATTCAGACATTAAGGTTAATTTACTTTGGTGATCGCCACTTACAGGAATACATGTTGGATGAATTTGTGTGAAACAAGGATTTCCAAACATGGCTCCTTTTTTATGTGCTTTCCAAGCTGCAGTTACATTGGATCCCATTGCATTGGTACTTAAGAAGAATACATTTCCGTATCCGCCAGTACATAATAAAACGGCATGAGCACCATGGCGCTCAATTTCGCCAGTCACTAAATTACGAGCAATAATTCCACGTGCTTTGCCATCTATTGTAACTACATCCAACATTTCATGTCGGTTATACTCTTTGATAGCACCGATAGAAACCTGACGCATTTGTGCTGAATAAGCACCTAATAATAATTGTTGACCGGTTTGACCAGCTGCATAAAACGTACGTTGTACTTGCGTTCCACCAAACGAACGGTTACTTAATAATCCACCATATTCACGAGCAAAAGGAACACCTTGAGCTACGCATTGGTCAATAATATTTCCACTCACTTCAGCTAAACGATGCACGTTTGCTTCACGAGCACGATAGTCACCGCCTTTTATGGTATCATAAAATAAACGATAAACACTATCGCCATCATTTTGATAATTTTTTGCTGCATTAATACCACCTTGCGCTGCAATGGAGTGAGCACGACGTCCACTATCTTGAAAACAAAACGTTTTTACATTGTAACCCAATTCAGCTAAAGTAGCTGCAGCTGAAGCACCTGCTAAACCCGTTCCTACAACGATAATGTCGATACTACGTTTGTTTGCTGGATTTACTAATTTACAAGTACTTTTGTAAGTACTCCATTTTTGTGCTAATTCGCCAGCTGGTATTCTATTATTAATTGCCATAATTATTATTATTTTTTACCGCAGAGTTTAATATGTTTTTCAAAGAGATTTACTGAGTACTCTGTGTTTTAACTCAGTAAACTCAGTGGTTGTGTTATTGTATCCAACCAAAATGAAATGCAATTGGCATCATAGCAAACGCTAAACAAATAAGTATTGTATAAACATATCCTGCATTTCTGATGAGTGAATTGTATTTAGGACTATTCACACCGATTGTTTGAAAAGCACTTGCAAAACCATGTATTAAATGCCAACATAATGCAATAACACCTACTAAATAAACACCTACAATGATAGGGTTTTCGAATTCTTCTTTCATTTCTTCAAATAAATTGTGAGGCGCATCCCCACTGTACAAAGCTATTTTAGTACCAATGAAAAAATCTTTTAGGTGAATTACTAAGAATATTAATAATAAACTTCCTAAAATACCCATGCTGCGGCTATACCATTTACTTGTTGCATTACCTGCATTGACAGCATATTTCACAGGGCGCTTGCTGTTATTTTGCATCGTAAGCATCAAACCTTGAATGATATGTGCAAACAAGCCAACAAACAAACCAATTTCCAAGAAACGTACAATCCAGTTGTGGCTCAGAAAATGGGCAACTCCATTGTAGGTAGCACCACCATCATTTAAAAATATACAGCTATTGGCAACTGCATGTACAATCAAAAAAAGGATTAAAAAAATCCCTGTAAACGCCATTACTAGCTTTTTTCCAATAGAAGATGTGAAGTATTCTTTCCAAGTCATGTGTAAAAAATTAATTTTTCGTGGCACAAAGATACTACGCGTAGCGTACAATGTCAATAAAGAAAGAAAATAGTGTATTGAATCTATACTTAATTACCCATTTCTCTTTGCTATTCCTTTCAATTCATTCAATTTCATCAAGGCTTCAACTGGCGTGAGTGTATTAATTTCAACTCCTTCCAATATCTCTTTAATGCGTTTTAAATCATCTGCTAAGCCATCAAAAATATTGAGTTGATATTGCTGTGTATTAATTTTTTTAATATTGGATGAGATTTTATCATTCAAGTTTTTCTCTTCGAGTAAGGCTAAAATTTCATTGGCTCTATCTACCAAACTAGCAGGCATACCTGCCATACGTGCCACATGTACACCAAAGCTGTGCGTACTACCGCCTTCGGCCAATTTACGTAAGAAAATAATTTTGTTGCCAACTTCTTTATGAGTGACATGAAAGTTTTTAATTCTTGTCATTTTATTTTCCAGCTCATTCAACTCATGATAATGGGTAGCAAAAAGGGTGAGAGGTTTATGCGGATGATTATGTAAAAATTCAGCAATACTCCATGCGATACTGATACCATCGAATGTACTCGTACCACGACCGATTTCGTCCAACACAATCAAACTACGATTACTGATATTGTTGATAATGCTCGCTGTTTCGTTCATTTCAACCATGAATGTACTTTCGCCACCACTGAGATTATCTGATGCACCCACTCGCGTAAAGATTTTATCTGTAAGTGGAATCACAGCTTTGATGGCAGGTACAAAACTTCCTACATGCGCCATCAATGTAATCAACACTGTTTGCCGTAACATGGCGCTTTTACCACTCATATTAGGTCCAGTGATGATGATGATTTGTTGATTTTCTTTATCTAAAGTCACTGAATTGGAAACATAATCTTCACCAATCGGTAAATTTTGTTCAATAACTGGATGTCGACCTTCTTCAATATACAATGCATGCGCATCGCTTAATTCGGGTCTTCTGTATTTATATTTAATCGCATTGTAAGCAAAACTATGAACGCAATCGAGTTGAGCAACTAAATTGGCATTGAGTTGAATTGGGCTTATATAATCTTGTAAATCCAAAAGCAATTGATCGTAGATCAACATTTCGAGTGCCAATATTTTTTCTTCGGCACCCATAATTTTTTGCTCATATTCTTTTAACTCTGGTGTAATGTATCGTTCGGCATTGGATAAGGTTTGTTTCCGAATCCATGTTTCAGGCACTTTACTTTTATGTGTATTGGTCACTTCGAGATAATAGCCAAATACATTATTAAACGAAATTTTTAAAGAAGGAATACCTGTTTCTTCAATTTCGCGTTGTTGTATTTGTAATAAATATTCTTTGCCATTCGATGATATCAAACGTAAGTCATCGAGTTCGACATTTACACCCGGTAGTATTAATCCTCCCTTGGCTGCCACTGCTGGCGGATTATCAACAAGTGTTTTAAATAATTTTTCCTTAATCGAAATACAAGGATTCAATTGCTCCGCAATGCGCAATGTCCATGGATCGGTGCTTTCGCTACATATTTTTTTCAAGTCTTCTACACATTGTAATCCACGCCCCAATTGTAATACTTCTCGTGGAGATATTTTTCGCAACGGTACTTTTGCTACAATGCGCTCTATATCACCTACTTGTTTAATCAATTGAGCTATCAACTTAGCTGTGTCCTGATCTTTGATATAAAACTCGACCGTATTGAGCCGTTCATTTATTTTTCGTATGTCTTGTAATGGAAACATGAGCCATCGTTTGATCATACGAGCACCCATAGGCGATACGGTATTGTCCAATACCTTGAGTAAATTATTGCCATTTTCACGATTGCTATCAAGGAGTTCTAAATTTTGAATCGTAAATCGATCCATCCAAAGAAAATCATTTCGGGTAATCCGTTGTATGGAAGATATATGAGATAATTGTTGATGCTCTGTATCTTTCAAGTAATGAATGATAGCCCCTGCTGCTATGATAGCATGTGGTATATCATCAATCCCAAAGCCTTTCAATGAAACTGTTTGAAAGTGTTGTAACAACGTATCTTGTGCATACTGCTCGCCATAAATCCATTCGTCGAGGAGATAGGTATAATACTTGGGTCCAAATTGTTCTTGAAAGAATTTATTTTTTTGTTTTTGAAAAATAACTTCTGAAGGTCGAAAGCTTTGTAATAATTTATCGATGTATTCTGTATTGCCTTCGGTACAAAAAAATTCACCTGTAGAAATATCTATGAAAGCAATTCCATGTACATGTTCATGAAGATAAATACTGGCTAAAAAATTATTGGTATCGTTTTCTAAAAGTTTATCGTTGGTGGCTGTACCTGGCGTTACTAATTCTGTCACACCTCGTTTTACAATTCCCTTGGCTAGTTTAGGATCTTCGAGTTGATCGCACACTGCTACCCGATGTCCTGCTTTCACCAATTTGTGCAAATAAGTTTCCATCGCATGATGAGGAAATCCTGCGAGTTCCATTGCATTTGGGTCTCCACTATTTCGCTTGGTTAATGTAATGCCTAATACCTGTGCTGCTATCACGGCATCTTGGCCAAATGTTTCGTAAAAATCACCTACACGAAACAACAAGATTGCATCGGGATACTTGCGTTTTATCGCACTATGTTGTTGCATTAAAGGGGATTCTCCGGTAGACTTTGCCATGGAGGGCGAAAGTACACATTTTTGTAAAAAATAATTCTGAACTAACTATAAGAGTATTCACATTTATAATTTAAGGTTAGCATAGAATTTTAAAAAAAAGGACCCAAACTTTCTAACTTTGTATTCTAAATAAAAATTTGCATGAAAAAAATTCTATTGTCATTTTCTGTTTTATTGATTGCGATACAAGCCATTGCACAAGAAGGCAGAACCATTACGAATCCAGAGGTCATACAAGGAGTATTAATAAAAATAACTCCACCATTGTCTGAATTTAAGCCTGACCCAACCTGGATAGACGAACAAGTTAGAGATGAGAATGGTGTCATCAACGAAAACAAAAACAATGTAGAGCATCGCAATGGAGGTCACCCTGTCGTGGACCCGAATGCTTTACCCAAAGGTGATGACCCTGTTTGGCAAAAATCCTTTTATAGTAAAAAAAGAGCTAATTCAATTCTTCAAAACTTTGACGGACAAGGTTATACCAACGTAAACCCTGCCGATCCATCCCTTTGTGTTGGTCCTAATCATGTGATACAAATGATCAATGGCTCCTCTGGTGCTCGTATGGCTATTTATAGTAAAACTGGCACTGTGATACAAGCTGCACAATATATGGATGCTATATCAGGCATACCAGGTTTGGGCGATCCTATTGCGATGTACGATCAGTTTGCCGATCGATTTGTGATTTCTGAATTTTCTGCATCTGGTAATAAGTTGGTGGTGATGGTATCTCAAACAGCTAATCCTACAGGCAGTTGGTATATATATCAATTCACAGCTCCCGAATTTCCTGATTATCCTAAGTATGGCATATGGCCTAATGCGTATATCTGTACTACCAACGAAAGCAACAATAAAGTGTATGCTATGAATCGCCCTTTAATGTTGGCAGGTACGCCAGTAGTTACAATGCTTTCTTTTACAATTACAGCCTTAGAAACAATCGGATTTCAAGCTGCAGCACCCGTTAATATAAGCGGTACAACCTTACCACCTGCGGGAACAAATCCTATGTTACTTCGTATGGTAGATGACGCTTGGACATCGGCACCTGCCGATGTGGACCGTCTGGAAATGTGGACAATGAATCTTGATTTTATAACACCCGCCAATTCATCACTTTCTCAACAAGCCGATATCAATACAGCCGTATTTACATCGGATTTATGTGGATATAGCACCTTGAATTGTATCCGACAGCCAGGCACAACACGTATGGATCCAATACGTGAAATTATTATGAATCGTGTTTATTATAGAAATTTTGGTACACATCAATCGCTTGTTGCTTTACACTCCGTTGATCCGGGCGTATTGGATCGTGCAGGTTGCAGATGGTACGAAATGCGTCGAATAGGATTGGGTGCTTGGAGCATGTTTCAGCAAGGTACCTATGCGCCCGATACGAATAGCCGATGGATGGGTACCATGGCTATCAACAATGCAGGAACAATAGGTATGATGTATAACGTAAGTAGTAAAGCGGTATTTCCATCTATACGATTTACGGGTCGTATATCCTCAGATCCATTGGGAACTATGACAGAACCCGAGCAAACCATCGTAGCTGGCGCTGCTACGAATGGTAGTAATCGATGGGGTGATTACAATGATATGCAGGTAGATCCATCCGATGACGAAACGTTTTGGACTACTGGTATGTATAGACCAACTGGTAGTGGATGGTCTACACGTATTAGTTCATTTTCAATTTCGCAATTTGCTCTACCGCTCTCATTGCTTTCTTTTGATGGGAAACGTATCAATGATAAAGAAATCAATCTTGTTTGGAATGTGGAGAACGAAAACAATGTAGCACGCTATGAAATAGAACGACTAGAAGACAATGGTAATTATCAAATGATTGCAAGCATTCCATATAAACATCATACTCAATCGACCAACGAATACACCTTTACAGATGTAACTTTTAATGCATTGGCTACAAAAGAATACAGATTAAAAATGATCGATCAAGATGGGAAATATAGATACAGTAATACAGTAACCATCAGTGGCAAAGCATCACAAACGATCGAGATATACCCCAATCCGGTGATGCATGATGTATTGTATATACGAATCAATGAAGCGACTGTATCAAAAAAATTATCTTTTGTAATTTATAATCAGAACGCTCAAAAAGTAATTCAACAAGAAAAAGATCTGTTGAATGTAAATCAAATTCAATCCATCGATTTGAGTGCCCTTTCGAGTGGCCTTTATTATTTGTCAGTACTAGATGCACAGGGAAATATTATCAGTAAAGAAAAAATTACTAAGAAGTAAATAAATTAGCAATTTATAAAAATGGAAGGACTTAAGTGTTCTTCCATTTTTTTTGAACTCGATCTAAATATGGTCCATTCTATCATAGCTTCAGCGCCAAAACTTTGATAGAATTCGAAGGCAGAAGTCTTCCAATTCTTGTATTATTGGTGTTATGAAGCCGACTGAGAGTAATATACTTTACTTAAGATTGAAAGATTATTTTGAATATCAATACTTCTATGGTTTCAAAAAATTAAATTGAAATAAAGAACGAACGCAATTTATTAGCTATCACTATTTCTTATATGGATAAAGAATGATTCTCAACTAAATTTACTAAAATAATAAACATGTTCGTACGCAACTTATTAGCCTTATTCTGTATGTTTTGTTGTATTTCTTGTACAAGAAATACGATCATTATTCAAAATCCTCATCAGATTGAAGAGGACGTTCGAATCTCTAAAATACAAGTCATACATGCATCTCCGGGTACAGCTGGTGTCAAGTTGTGGCAAAACAATACCACACAGCAGTCAGTAGGGTTTTATTATAAAAGCTTTTCACAATATTTTCCTATTCAATCTGGAAATACACAACTAAATATAAAACGATCCTCAACCAATATGTTGCTCAATTCATTCCCTGCAACCATTCAAGAAGGCGCTTTGTATTCCTTATTTGTATGTGATTCTCCATCACGTATAACACCTGTATTGATAACTGATAATCCACTACCCAAAATAGCCGAACAAGCACAAATTCGTTTTGTAAATATCCTTTCATCAGGTGAACAGTTGGATTTTATAACTCAGCAAAATAACCTTTTTACTGGTATAGCTTATAAAAATGCTAGCGAATATGTATATGTCAATCCTGGAGTTTTAAACTGTTCTGTAAAACTAACGAGTAGTGGAAAAACACTTTTATCAAACATTGTATATTCATTGGATGCAGGAAAAAATTACACGGTTTTTGTAAATGGATTTTCTTCACTTACGGGTGCATCTGGTGCGGATGCTATTATAATGCCTAATTTGTAGTGTATAATTCCGACATTTCCCGATCGTTTTGTATGCCAACAAACTAAATTAATTTTTCATCAATCGGTATTACTTTTTCTAAATTAAATTTAGGATGAGATACATGTTGATAATTGGGTAGGACACCGAGTAATAGAGAATTAGTAAAAACTAAGTAAAACTATTTATTTAATATAAATAAAGTCAAAGCCTTTTGAGAACATAGTTACTACGAAGGAAATATCCTTCGTAGAGGAGGGAATGCGCCAGTGGGTGACCCTTATTTATTAAATTCAGCTTCTGATATATCGTTTGAATTGAAAGTTTGTTTGGTCCCTTTTGTAGTAATAACATCTAATGAAAGTTCAAAGGATGGAACCTGATATCCGTCATTTTTGTGAATTACATTGTAATCAAGCCTTTCTTTCCCGATTTCATATTGTGCATTCTTTATAAATTTTCCATAGCATTGTTGATCAACAATTTTTTGTCTCCAGTCGCTTCCGTAAGCTATTTTTAAATAGTAGTTTCCTTCGGGTATGTTTTTAACATAATAGGTTTCGTTACTTCTTATATATACTACTCTAATGCATAGGTCGCCTCCGTATTGCTTCTTCATAAGTTTTATTACAACGTCTGTATGTGAACCAACATTTACTTTTAAATAATTATCAAGCTTATAATCATATTGCGGGTCGACATTTTCACATTCTGGAGTTTGACCGCTTTGATAATTTTTTTTGTTCCAGCTATTATCGGAGGAGGGTATTTTAAGAAGTATTTCCTTTTTATTAGGATCTTTTTTCAATATTGTCCATGAACGCTCAAATGATAAATGTTCTGCAAAAACATACCCTTTAAAATCTAAATAGGAGATATACATCCATGCATTTTTAGCTATTGCATTTGGATTCTCGGCCATAAAAGAATCTAAATTAGATATTGGGATGTGAAATACATCTTTATCTATAGTTAAAGTACTTAATTCTTGAGCATCAGGATGAATTGATAAAAATGCTTTTATTTTTTCATCGGAAACTTCAAAAATTTCTTCTTCTACTTTAAATTTCTTCCAATTTAGAATAGTATCAATTTTTAAAACAGACATGCCTTTTGAAAGTGTTCCTATTATTTCATATTCTGTTCCAGCGCCACTTCTAATATTAAGAGTATTTGACTTAACTGTATAAAAATTATAGGTTTGGGCTGATGCTAAAGTTGTTAAAGCCAGGATGAATATATATGTTAAAAGAGTTTTTTGCATTTTCATTTTATTTAATAAAATCTATTTCGCCTGATTGTGGTCTGTTTTCGGATTTTTGTTCTTCAAGTTGTTGATCAGCTTTTGGATTTCCTGTTGTAGTTGTTTTGTGAGCATTATATAAATAGAGCAGTGCAAGTAAAACCAATACAACCCAAAAAACATAATTCACTTTTGGTTTTCTACTTTCCGTTTTCTGATATTTTCTGTTTCTATGTGGTGACTGTTTGGTTTCTTCTTGTTTGTTATTTGTATTATTTTGATTTGTCGTTTCCGATTTGGGTTTTTGAAAATGTTGCTTATATTTTATGTCATAAATTGCACGTTTTTCTTTATCAGATAATGTCTCATAAGCGTTAAGTATTATCTTAAAAGTTTCTTCAGACTTTTTAGAACCACCGTTTTTGTCAGGGTGATGTATTGTCGCAAGTTTCCTGAATTCTTTTTTAATTTCAGTTTCTGAAGCATCATGATTTACATTTAATATTTGATAGAAGTCTTTCAATTATTCGAAAATGTTTAAAATGGTTGAATATAACGTCAGTCTTTGAAAAAGTCTCCATTAGAATAACACAAATCTAGTAAATAAATATCCAGTTCTTCCATGCATGTATATAAACTTAAACGTTCAACTTAGCATATTTGCTTCCTAGATGTATTCTGTTGCGTTCCGCAACTCTTGTAAAATGTTGTAAAGGTTATACAGCGCAGTTGACTATCGCTTAACTAATAAAAACTTCCAGTTACCACCTCACCTTTCAAAGTATGTTGAACTTCAGCCATAGGTTGAATATTTTTAATGGCATCAACAAATGCTTGAATGCTTTCTTCATTATTTAAGGTATTTGCTTTTACTGCAATACCGCTAGGAGCTTCACGATTGAAAATAGTTACATGATATCGTTTAGCATCTTTTAATTCATTGTTCACGTTTTTCCAGTCTACTGCTAATTGCCTGGCGGTCACTGTGTTGTCTTTTCCCCATCGACTGTTTGTCTGAATCTTGAGATAAATCGTTTCATCTTCATAGTCGGTCATTTCTGATTGGAGTCCACCAAATTGTCTGTAAAGTTTATCTACATGATAAACATGATAGTCTACGATTTTTTTTATAAGTTCTTTTTCCATGTTGTTTATTTTTTTTTAAGGGTTTATCTTGATTTATTTTTTTTCAATTGGAGTATAGCTGATTGAAACTAATACCGATTGTAAATCTGTAATAGTCCAATGTCGGCTATGCCTCATTGTACTAAACACATTTATCATCGGCATTTATCTCGTCCTAATGACGAGATAAAATTCTAAACATGTTTAGACTACTTTAGAATTACAATTTGTATAACTACCTATTCAAACCTTTTACACATCCCATTCCACACAGATCACCAATTCAGGTGCTTCATAGATATTCCCTAGTACGATGGCATTTTGTTCAAATTGCTTTCCGAGGGCAATGGCCTCTACTTTTGATATATTGAGTATCAATAAACTTCGTTCGGGTGGCCATGTAGTATCTTCTCCAGCACCTTCACCTTCGTATACAACATAGTGTGAAGTAGCTTCTAACAATTGCTGATGTCGCAACTCATTTTGTTCTTTTGTATAAGATTTACCATAGGGATTTTCGGCTGTAATGTATGCATAGCAGGTCTCATTGTGTTTCAATAGTAATTCATCCAAGGATGCATTTGTTTTTCCAATGTTGATGGTAATGTTAGGTTCGGTAACATTAAAGTTGGTGCTCTTATAAGCTTCAAAAAGTTCTTGTGTCATAGTTTTTTTTTGTTATTTTAGTATGAGAAATGTTATTTTTTAATTTTAAAAATCATGTTCGAATTATTTTAATTTTCATTAAATAATTCAATTAATTTAGTTATTTCTTTTATCAATTGAGGGTAATCAGATTCTGAAACAAATAGTTCCATATATCCATCACAAGGGTTTAATAATTTAATTTGCGAACCATCTTTAAAATCAACCGCTATTATTTCACCACTTTCATCTTCATATAGTTCTTCGATATCTAATTCGTCATATGTATAATCTAAGCCTTCGAAAATAATGGTATTTCCCCAAAACCATTTATTATTAAAATCATTCAAAGCTTCAAAATGAGATTGAACAACTTCATCAATTAGTTCATAATACGTTGTTTTATTTTCATTATAGGTATAAATAAAATAATTTAACGAGCGAAGCTGTATCGAATATTCACTTTCTTTTAAGTATTTAAACCATTGCTTTAGTGTCCACGTTTCAATATTATTAATAAAGTATAACCAGACATGACCTGCTATATGTGTAAATCCTCCTAAACCTATATATAGCTTGAAATTTTGATCGTTTGTATCTTTATATTCTATTTTAGTTGCGGTTTCCTTTCTTTTAATAATTAAGTAATCTTTTAATTGTTCTATGATTTGAGTATTAATCATTTCCCATGGTAATTGTTTTTTTCCAAAGTGTCCATATGCTGCTGTTTGAAGAAATAAAGGTTTACGAAGCTCTAACGTGTCTCTTATGGCATGTGGAGTCAAGTCGAACAGTTCATTCAATATAGGAGTAAGCGTTTCGTCATTCAATATTCCAGTTTGATGGGTATTGACATACAATGAAGTTGGCTTGGATCTTCCAATGGCATAAGAAAGCTGAACAGTACATCGTTTGGCCAAACCAGCTGCAACGACATGTTTTGCTACATAGCGGGCTGCATACGCCGCTGAGCGATCTACTTTACTCGAGTCTTTTCCTGAAAATGCACCACCGCCATGTGGGCAACTTCCACCGTAGGTATCTACGATTATTTTTCGGCCAGTGAGTCCTGTGTCACCATGTGGTCCACCTAATGTAAAACTACCTGATGGATTGATAATGTATTCTATGCTATCATTTGGAAAGTACTCGCTTGCAATTGGAGTAATGATGTGTTGAATCACTTGCTCCCTTATTTCTTGTTGTGAAATAGATGGAAGGTGTTGTGTACTCAATACTATATTCTCAATGCCTACTGGAATATCATTTTCATATCGAACACATACTTGCGATTTCGCATCAGGTAACAACCACGGTAGTGAACCATTTTTTCGCAACAGGGCTTGGCGTTCCATTAATTTGTGCGCAATCTGAATAGGCATGGGCATTAGTTCTTTGGTTTCGTCGGTAGCATATCCAAACATAAGACCTTGATCGCCAGCGCCGCCATCGATGACAGATTGATTGATTTCAGGACTTTGTGTATGCAATAGGTTTTCAATATCAGCTGTATCGCAATTGAATCCGATTGCTTCGTCGGTATATCCAATACTGCGAATAACTTCTCGTGCAATTTCTACTGCATCTATGTTGGCATTGGAAGTAATCTCACCTGCAATGACTAATTTTTGGGTGGTAATTAAACATTCAGCTGCTACTTTCGCATTCGGATCTTGTGCGAGATAGGCATCTAAGATGGCATCTGAAATTTGATCGGCTATTTTATCAGGATGTCCTTCTGATACCGATTCGCTCGTAAAAAGAAAATGATTGTTGTGGTTTGTGTGTTGTGTTGTCATGTTTTTATTTTAATGAAAGTGTTTAGATTGTTATGGAGGTTTAATGGATATGAATGGATGATTTGAGCAATGAACCAAGAATGATTACAATGAATCAATGAAACTAATTCAGGTACTTACTGAAAGATGAAATGCTAACTTGAATGAATGATATAATCCAGCCGAATATGTAATTCTACATCAAGATTTCTTTCTTGTGCGGTTTTTATATGGCAATAATATAAAGGGTTTGTTGATGAACGCCTATTATGCAAAATCGTTTTTTGCACTTTAATCAATTCAATGATTTCTTGATCTTTTAATGGTTTGAAACTTTGTAATCGTTTCTGGTTGATGTTCTCATCGTCTTCTCTGGATGTGTACAAT
>CANHGW010000040.1 GCA_947460175.1 Bacteroidota bacterium
ATTTTCACCAACAAGAAATTTTAAATCACACAGCGGTAGCAAATAAAGAAATTTAATACAATGGAAGCAGTAGCACGATTAAGAAATTATCCCACATCTCCCCGCAAAATGCGTCTTTTAGCTGATGTTATTAGAGGTATGGAGATAGAAAAAGCAGTTAGCTTTTTGAAATTCAATGCACAACATTCATCGATGCCTTTGGAAAAACTATTGCTAAGTGCAGTAGCTAACTGGAAAGTGAAAAATGAAGATGGTGATGTATCAACTTTATATGTAAAAACTATTTTTGTAGATGGTGCACGTACAATCAAACGTATGATGCCAGCTCCACAAGGACGTGCTTACAGAAAATTGAAAAGAAGCAATCACGTAACAATAATTGTAGATCAAAAACAAGCAACTAAATAAATTCTAAAAAATAAAAGTAGCATCACAACTACTTTGAAAATATAAATCAAATGGGTCAAAAAACAAATCCAATAGCCAGTAGATTAGGAATCGTCCGAGGATGGGATAGTAGTTGGTACGGTAGTAAAAAAGACTACGCTGGAAAACTAATTGAAGATCATAAGATCAGAACATACCTTAATGCTCGTATCAATAAAGGCGGTATAGCCAAAATTGTAATCGAACGTATGTTAGGTAAACTGATTGTAACAATTCACACATCTCGTCCGGGTATCATTATCGGAAAAGGTGGCCAAGAAGTTGATCGCATTAAAGAGGAATTGAAAAAATTAACTGGTAAGGACGATGTTCAAATTAATATACTTGAAATTCGTCGACCTGAATTGGACGCACAAATTGTAGCTGATTCAATAGCAAAACAAATTGAAGGACGTGTAAACTTCAAACGTGCAGTGAAAATGGCAATTCAAACTACCATGAGAATGGGAGCTGAAGGGATTAAAGTAAAAGTAGGTGGTCGTTTAGGTGGTGCAGAGATCGCACGTAGTGAAGAAATGAAACAAGGACGTACTCCATTACACACTTTCCGTATGGATATTGATTATGCGAATGTATTTGCATTAACAGTTTATGGGAAAATTGGTATCAAAGTATGGATATGTAAAGGTGAAGTATTGGCAAAAAGAGATTTGAATCCAAATATAGTAGCTGGTAATGACAAACGTCCGGGAGGTTTTGAAAGACCAGGCTTTGGTGGAAACGATCGTGGAGATCGCGGTGGAGATAGAAGAGGTGGTGGAAATCGTGGTGGCGGAAAACGCACAGGAACTAAATAATTAATTTTGAACAAGTCTAACAAGAAATAGAACATGTTACAACCAAAAAGAACGAAACACAGAAAAGCGCACAAAGGAAGAATCAAAGGCGATGCAAAAAGAGGAGCAACCTTAGCGTTTGGTACATTTGGACTAAAATCTTTGGAACCCAAGTGGATTACTAATCGTCAGATTGAAGCTGCTCGTCAGGCCATGACTCGTCACATGAAACGTGAAGGTAATGTATGGATTCGCATTTTCCCTGATAAACCTATTACTGCAAAACCAGCCGAAGTACGTATGGGTAAAGGTAAAGGTAATCTTGAGTACTATGCAGCTGTAGTAAAACCAGGACGTATCATGTTTGAAATTTCAGGCGTTAGTCTTGAAATCGCTAAAGGAGCATTGTCTCTTGCAGCTCAAAAATTACCAGTAGCAACTAAGATCGTTGTTCGTAGAGATTATCACGAAGCTTAAACATTTAATATAAAGTAAAATGGCAGCAAAAACTAAAAAAGCAAGCAAAACAGATTTAAGTTCACTCAGTGAGCAAGATATCTTGAGAAATATTGAGGAAGCAGAAATTCGTTTAAAAAGAATGAAGTTCAGTCATGCGATTACACCTATCGATAATCCGATGAGTATACGTATACTGAGAAGAGAGCTTGCTCAATTGAAAACTGAACAACGTAGAAAACAATTAGAATCTTAAAAAAAGAAAAAACCATTCCAATGGCAGAAGTAGCAATATTAAGAGGTCGCCGTAAAACTCGTGTAGGGTTGGTTACCAGTAATAAAATGGAAAAGTCAATTACCGTGACTGTTGAGCGTAAAGTAAAACATCCGATTTATGGTAAGTTCCTAAAGAAAACCACAAAATTCATGGCTCATGATGAGAAAAATGAATGTTCGATTGGTGATATCGTAAAAATCATGGAAACTAGACCTTTAAGCAAAAACAAATGCTGGAGACTAGTAGAAATAGTAGAAAAAGTAAAATAGTTTATTACTGCAAAAGTTTAATTAAACTCTATAAGTTATTAAAAATCAGTAATATAAATAAAACTAAAGTAAAATGATACAACAAGAAAGTAGACTAAATGTAGCCGATAATAGTGGAGCCAAAGAAGTTCTTTGTATTCGTGTATTGGGAAATTCAGGTCAAGATTATGCCAAAATCGGCGACAAGATCGTAGTTACTGTGAAGGACGCTATGCCTGGAAGTGCTGTTAAAAAAGGAACAGTCGTGAAAGCGGTTATCGTTCGTACCAAAAATAAACTTCGTCGTAAAGATGGTTCTTATATCCGTTTTGATGACAACGCAGTTGTAATCTTAAACGCAGCAGATGATCCAAGAGGTACTCGTATTTTCGGGCCTGTTGCCAGAGAACTTCGTGACAAAGGTTACATGAAAATTATATCATTAGCACCAGAAGTGCTTTAATTCACAAATTAAATTAAATAAAGTGAAAACTAGATTTAAACCAAAATATAGCATCAAAAAAGGCGACCAAGTCGTAGTGATTTCAGGTGCAGATAAAGACAGAACGGCTCCGAAAACAGTCCTTTCTGTTATACCAGACGAGAAAAGTCCAAAAGTGTTAGTAGAAGGTGTTAACATCAAAACGAAACACAAAAAGCCGAATGCTCAAAATCCGCAAGGAAGTATTGTTAAAGAAGAAGCACCTATCGCTTTATCGAATGTACAACTTTGGGATGCAAAAGCTAAAGCAGCAACTAAAGTTCGTCGCGAAAGAAAAGATGGAAAAGCAGTTCGTATATCTAAAAAATCAGGGGAGGTAATTAAATAATGAGCACAACAACTTACATACCACGTATGCAGACTAAGTACAGCACTGAAGTTGTACCTGCATTAATGAAAAAATTTGGCTACAAGTCGATTATGCAATGTCCACGTTTAGTGAAAATTTGTATGAATCAAGGTGTAAAAGGATCAGTTTCTGATAAAAAATTGATTGACAATGCTATTGATGAAATGACAAATATCTCTGGACAACGTGCTGTAGCAACTATGTCCAAAAAGGATATCTCTAACTTTAAGTTGAGAAAAAATATGCCAATCGGTGCACGAGTTACATTACGTAGCAAAACGATGTATGAATTCTTAGATCGCTTTGTTGCAGTATCTTTACCACGTGTAAGAGATTTTAAAGGAATCAATGATAAAGCATTTGATGGTCGTGGAAACTATACCATCGGTATTACAGAGCAAATCATTTTCCCTGAAATTGATATTGATAAATTACCTCGTATCAGCGGAATGGATATTACTTTTGTAACAACTGCTCGTACTAACGAAGAAGCATACGAATTGTTGAAAGAACTAGGTATGCCTTTTAAAAACCTTAACGTAAAAAATAATTAATATACATGGCAAAGCAATCAGTAAAAGCCCGTCAGCGTAAACGCGAAAAAATGGTAGCTCAATATGCAGAAAAACGCAAAGCGTTGAAAGCTGCAGGAGATTATGCAGGATTAGATAAATTACCTAAAAATGCATCACCAGTAAGACTTCACAATCGCTGTCAACTTACAGGACGTGGAAAAGGTTATATGCGTCATTTTGGAATTTCGCGTGTGATTTTCCGTGAAATGGCCTTGAACGGACTTATCCCAGGTGTTAAAAAAGCCAGTTGGTAATTATATAATTAAACTTGAGTAGTTTTTAAAGTCATCTACCTTAAAAAATGATTTAAAACAAATTAAAATCTTAATACTAAAACAATGGTAACAGATCCTATAGCAGACTTTTTAACTAGAATTAGAAATGCCCAAATGGCGGGACATCGTATTGTAGAAATACCAGCTTCTAATATGAAAAAAAGAATGACTGAAATATTGTATGACAAAGGCTATATCCTTAAATACAAATTCGAAGATGATAACAAACAAGGTTTGATTAAAATCGCGTTGAAATATGACGTGAACTCTAAAGTACCTGCAATACGCGGTCTTGAGAGAGTTAGCCGACCAGGTTTGCGTCAATATTCAAAACCAGCTGAAATCAGACGTGTACAAAATGGATTAGGAATTGCAATTCTTTCTACTTCAAAAGGTATCATGACCGATAAAGAAGCAAAAGCAAACAATGTTGGTGGTGAAGTATTATGCCACATTTATTAATAACTAATATTAACTTAATAGATTACTGAATCATTCAGTTTTCAACTAAAAATAGAAAAAATGTCTAGAATAGGAAAACAACCGATAGCATTACCTGCTGGAGTTACTTTAACAGTAAGCCCTTCTAATGAAGTCGTAGTAAAAGGTCCAAAAGGAGAATTGAAACAACCAATCGATCGTGATATCGTAGTTGCAGTCAATGATGGCAATATTGAAGTAAGCCGTCCTACCGATCAAATTCGTCATCGTGCAATGCATGGTCTTTACAGATCTATCATTTCTAATATGGTGAAAGGTGTTACGGAAGGTTTTGAAAAGAAATTAGAATTAGTCGGTGTAGGTTTTAAAGCATCTAACCAAGGTAATATTCTTGATCTTGCTTTAGGATATTCTCATAATATTATTTTTGAAATTCCTAAAGAATTAACGTTAACGACTTTAACTGAGAAAGGAGCTAACCCAATCATTACACTACAAGGTTCTGACAAACAATTACTTGGTCAAGTAGCTGCTAAAATCAGAAGTTTACGTAAGCCTGAACCATACAAAGGAAAAGGTGTTAAATATGTAGGAGAATTTATTCGTCGTAAAGCTGGTAAATCTGCTGGTAAATAAAATTAAATTAAACAGAGAATGGTTAACAGTCATTTTCACTAAAAAATAAACAACATGGACGCTAAAGTAATCAGAAGACAGAAATTGAAATGGAGAATTCGTAAGAAATTATCCGGTACTGCAACTTGCCCACGATTATCTGTATTTCGTAGCAACAAAGAAATCTATGCTCAATTGATTGATGATGTAAACGGAGTAACTCTTGCTGCTGCTAATAGTCGCAACAAAGAAACTGCAACTACAGGTACAAAAGTAGATCGATCAAAAGAAGTAGGTTTGAATATCGCTAAAGCTGCTCAAGCTAAAGGTATCGAAACTTGTATCTTCGATAGAGGTGGTTATCTATATCATGGTCGTGTGAAATCAGTAGCTGATGGTGCACGTGAAGGAGGGCTTAAATTTTAAGTTCAAAAAAAATATTAATCTAAGAAATTCTTAAATAAAGAAAATGTCTAAAACAGAAACAAATACATTAAAATCCGGTGAAGTTGAATTACAAGAAAAAGTTGTATCAATTAATCGTGTGGTAAAAACAACCAAGGGTGGTCGTACATTTAGTTTCTCTGCACTTGTTGTAGTTGGTAACGGTAATGGTGTCGTAGGTCATGGTTTAGGAAAAGCTAAAGAAGTACAAATGGCTATTCAAAAGGGTATTGACGATGCTAAGAAAAATTTGGTAAAAGTTCCAATTTTACATGGTACAGTTCCTCATGAAATCGTAACCAAAGCTGGTGCAGCTAAAGTAATGATTAAGCCTGCCTCACATGGTACGGGTGTAATTGCTGGAGGTAGTATGCGTGCTGTATTGGAGAGCGTAGGTATCACAGACGTGTTAGCAAAATCATTAGGTTCTGCTAATCCACACAATGTGGTAAAAGCAACTATCACTGCATTATCGTTGATGCGTGAACCAATCCAAGTAGCAAAAGATAGAAATATCGGTCTTAAAAAAGTATTTAACGGATAAAACTAATTACGAATTATGAATTATGAATTATGAATTCAATATTCAACGTTCAACATTCAAAATTAAATAGCAATGAGTAAAATTAAAGTAACACAAGTAAAAAGTTCTATAGATCGCAGTAGCCGTCAGAAAGCAACGTTGAAAGCGTTAGGTTTGAATAAAATTAGTCAAACTAGAGAACATGAAGAAACTCCTCAAATCTTGGGTATGATCAAGAAAGTGGAACATTTAGTAAAAACATCAAAATAATCGTAATGAATTTACATACACTAAAGCCTGCAGCAGGCTCAACACATAGAGATGGAAAACGTTTAGGTCGTGGTAACTCATCTGGTAAAGGTGGAACTTCTACCAAAGGTAACAAAGGTGCCCAATCACGTGCTGGTCACAATGAGCGTCGTGGTAGTGAAGGTGGTCAAATGCCTTTACATCGTAGATTACCTAAGCGTGGATTTAAAAACATCAACCGCGTTTCGTACAAAGTACTAAACTTGGATCAACTAGATTCTATAGCAGAACGTTATCAATTGACCGAGATATCACCTGAAACACTTTATGTTACAGGATTAATTAATCGTACAGATTTAATTAAAATTCTTGGAAAAGGTGAGTTGAAAACTAAATTGTCTTTTAGAGTGAATGCGATCAGCGACACAGCAAAAGCAGCAATCGAAACATTGGGCGGAACTATCGAAATAATATAATCGATAGTTTTTCGTTTTTAAACCGAAGTTTATATAAAAAAATTAAAATTTGAAAATAGCAATTCTTAATCTTAAATTGCGCTTTCAAATTCTGAATAACTAGAAGAATGAAAAAATTTATAGATACTTTAAAAAATATCTGGAGTATTGATGAACTGAGAAATCGCATCATATTCACACTGACTCTATTATTAGTTTATAGAGTTGGTTGTCATGTAGTACTACCTGGTATTAATCCTAACGAATTGAATGATGGCTCTAGCCAAAATGGTTTGTTAGGTCTATTTAATATGTTTGCAGGTGGAGCTTTTAACAAGGCTTCTATTTTTGCATTGGGTATTATGCCTTATATTTCTGCTAGTATTGCAATGCAATTAGCACAAATTGCTATTCCTCAATTACAAAAAATGTCGAAAGAGGAAAGTGGTCGTAAAAAAATTACGTTGATTACGCGTTATGTAACTGTTGCAGTTACATTGTTTCAAGCAATTGGTTATATTGCTTATTTACGTAGTCAAAATGGAAATGCAATCATCATGGATAACTTCGGATGGATGCTTTCTACAGTAATTGTTCTTACAACTGGAACATTGTTTGTAATGTGGTTGGGTGAAAAAATTACTGATAAAGGAATTGGAAATGGTACTTCATTGGTGATCACTGCAGGTATCATTGCTCGTTTGCCTCACTCATTAGTTCAAGAGGTGACCTCTAAATTTGCTAAAGGTGCTGCAAGTGGATTATTATTATTCTTAATTGAATTGGCTGTAATGATATTGATTATCATGGCAATCATTATGTTGGTACAAGGTACACGTCGTATTCCATTAAATTATGCTCGTCGAATCGTAGGTGCTTCATCTGTGAAAGATATTTCTGGTAACCGTGATTTTATTCCTATTAAAGTAAATAGCGCTGGTGTAATGCCTATCATCTTTGCTCAAGCTATGTTATTTATACCATCTACGTTGGTAGGCTTTGCTCAAAATGATACTGCACAAGGTCTTGCTAAAAGTTTGAGTAATCCTGGATCATTGTGGTATAATGTAATCTATGCGATACTTGTAATTGCATTTACATACTTATATACTGCATTGATTTTCAATCCAACACAAATGGCGGATGATTTGAAACGTAACAATGGTTTCATACCTGGTATCAAACCTGGTGATGATACAGCTAACTACATTGGTGCAATCATGGATCGAATTACATTACCTGGTGCAATATTCTTAGCGGCTTTGGGTATATTACCTGGGTTAGCTGGTCAAATGGATATCACAAGTGGTTTTGCTAGTTTCTTTGGAGGAACATCAATGTTGATTATGGTTGGTGTTGTATTAGATACATTGCAACAAATCGAAAGTCAATTGTTGATGCGTCATTATGATGGTTTGATGAAAACTGGTCGTATTACTGGTCGTCAACCTGTTACAGCCTCAGTATAATCACAGATTAAAAATTAATTGAAAGGTCAGAATGAAAATTCTGACCTTTTTTTATAACTATTTTTAAAATATAATCTACTAATCTATTATTTAATTTATTTCTAATTGTAGATTTATTCAATAATTCAATTTTTAATGAAATATTCAGTTTTATTGTTTTTTATTTTAATGACTCAGCTTGTTTATTCGAAGAATACAACATCTATAATTCAACGAATACAATTCATTTCAGTAGAGAAAGCAAGCCAACTATTAAGTGTAGATGACGCTTACACAAGCAATTGGAGTCAGTTTGACTTGGATTCTCGTGTTCAAAAAATTGGTAGTACTAAAGCTGAACAGCTAAAACAGATGCAACTTGAACTAAGAGAGTGGACTACTATAGATAAAGACAAGTTGAATGAGCAATTTAAACAAATCGATAGTATCATATCTTCAAATGCTTATCGGTTTAAAATGCCAGATACGATCAATTTCATTTTATCAACCTTGAAAGATGAAGGAGGTGCTGAAGGTTATACTAGAGGGAATAACATCGTACTTAAAAATAATATAGCACAATTAACGGATCAGAATTTACAGGCTATCATCATACACGAATTGTTTCATGTGCTGACTCGGTATGATAAGCAATTTAGAAAAGATATGTATGAAATAATTGGGTTTAAATTGTGCAATGAAATTGCATACCCTAAGAATTTAAAAAATTATAAAATTTCTAATCCTGATGCACCTTTTAAAGATAGTTATATTACGTTGAAGAAAGATAATGAGTCAGTAGATTGTATGATGATTTTGTATTCTAAAAAAGACTATACAAGGGGTAGTTTCTTTAATTATCTTACGATAGGATTGCTGAAACTGAAAGGCACTCAGCACAAAGAAATTGACTATAAAAATGGTAAAGAGCAGGTTTATACATTGGAAGAAGTGAGTGGATTCTTTGAGCAAGTGGGAAGAAATACAGGCTATATTATAGATCCTGAGGAAGCCTTAGCTGATAATTTTGTATTTGCCATTACGAATGCGAAAGGACTTGATTCGCAATGGATAGTTGATAAAATTCAACAACGATTGAAAAAGTAAAAATTGGTTTAGAGTAGTTTCATTTTATACAGATTGGACAAAACAAATTAGTCCAAATTCGGCTTAATCCTCATTCTACTTGATGTTTACATCAACATTAACTATTGTAAGATTTATTTACTATTGGCATATTTTATAAATCAGATACGTATTAGTACACTTTGCAGTATGCATTGAAAAGAAGAATAATGAGATAGACCCTGAAAGCTAGCCCCGATGGAAGCAAGCGCCGTGCGCGGCAGACAGCGGGAAGAGGCTTAATAGATAAAAGGTGTTGAGCTCAGCAAAAAAATAAGTAATATTTGAAGTAGGAAGCTCGCAACATTATATACCTTTGCGCTTCAAATACATATTCACTTTGATATACTATAAAACCAACGAAGAGATAGAGCAAATACGGAAAGCTAATTTATTGGTATCGGCTACATTGGCTATGGTAGCCAAAGAAATTAAGCCAGGCATGTCGGCTATTGAATTGGATAAAATGGCTGAAACGTTTATTCGTGACCATGGTGCTACGCCTGCATTTAAAGGGTATAAAGGATTTCCAGCTACTTGTTGTATCAGTATCAATGAAGAGGTGGTACATGGTATTCCTACCGATGATGAATTTGTAGATGGGGATGTAGTGAGTGTGGATATAGGTACTGTATTGAATGGGTTTGTAGGCGATAGCGCCTACACATTTGGTATTGGTGAAATTAATGAAGATTTGCAACGATTGATGCGTGTGACAAAAGAATCGTTGTACAAAGGAATCGAAAAAGCAATAGTAGGAAATCGATTGGGTGATATAAGTTGGGCAGTGCAAGAACATACTGAAAAAATGCATGGCTATGGAGTCGTACGTGAACTGACTGGGCATGGCGTAGGGAAAAAAATACATGAAGAACCTGAAGTGCCTAATTATGGTCGTAGAGGAAATGGATTGATGTTGAAAGAAGGGTTGGTAATTGCAATAGAACCCATGATTAATATGGGAACTAAAGATGTGTATTGTGCCGATGATGATTGGACTATTATTACCAATGATGGTAAGTTCTCTGCTCATTATGAGCATTCTATTGCCGTGCGTAAAAACAAAGCAGATATTTTATCTTCATTTGATGAAATTGAAGCCAATGAAAAGGCCAATATCAATTTGGTGTTTCCGTATTAGATTTTTTACAAAGGGCATGATTCATCAACGATTGATATAAATGAAACAAATAATAGTATTTGCAATTCTCTTATCTTGTTTTTCATGCAATCAATCTATTCCCCTAAAGTCTAAGCGCGTTGGGTTTTACTACTGGCAAACAACGTTGAATCTTTCAACCGAAAAACTTACTTACTTAAAAGACATTCGAGCAAAACGATTATATATTCGATTGTTTGACATTGATACGTCCCGTGATCAGAAAGGCAACCTGCAAGCAATACCTATATCCATCATACGAAATCAATCAACTTTGCCCGATTCCATTGAAATAGTACCTGTGATTTATTTTACTCGACAAGCGATGAAATCATGCGGTAATTTGGACACGTTCTCTTCGAAAATTTATGGACTAGTAACACAATTGTGCAGTAGTTATCACTGGAATTTTAGTGAAATTCAATGGGATTATGATTGGACCCCATCTACAAAAGGAATCTATTTTGAGTTACTTCGTAAACTTAAATCCTATCCGACGTTCAATTCGAAAATATTTTCATCCACCATTCGATTACACCAGGTGAAACACCGATCACAATCGGGTATTCCACCTGTTGACAAAGGCTTGTTGATGTGTTATAATATGGGAAATCTAAAACAATATGGTCCTAAAAATTCGATATTGGACTTAGAGATGACCAAGGATTATTTATCTTCAATGCAGACCTATCCGTTGAAATTGGATGTGGCTTTTCCTTTGTTTAATTGGGGTGTGTTATTTCAGAACCAACAATTTTCTTCATTATTGAACGATGTGTCTATAAATGATATTAAACACAATTCTGCGTTCATGCAAATGGAAAATGGTATGTTTAGAGCAATAGTTGAAACTGAAATTAATGGATACCAAATTTCAAAAAATGATGAAATCCGAATTGAAGAAATTGAAAATAAAGAATTAAAAAAGGTTATTACTTTTGTAAGTCAGCATAATAATAATGACTCATTAAATCTTTTGTTTTTTCATCTTAATGAAACCATTTTAATTAAATACCCAACCCATGAACTTCAACAAATTATTGACGCGTATTAGCTTGATCTTTTTACTAACTGCAAGTCTTTATCTTATTTCCTACAGCTGTGGATGGACCGAAGATGAATGTGACTCCTATGTGAGTTTTGTCAATCCCAATATTACAGATGTAAAGAATGCTTCGCACTTTTATTATACGCCTTCTATGATGTTTTACGATTGTGAAATTGATACAACTAATTACACCAATAAACCAACATATTCTAATAACGAAGAATGGAAGCAATATACTGGAGAGCAAGTAGAAACGAACGATATTGATTCGTTTATCAATAATTCTTCATTGGATACATTGAGGCAATTCTATGATTTAATTGAAAAAAATAAGGTCGCTGAATTTTCAAATTCATTTCAACAAAATTCATTCACAAAATGGTTTAAACAATCTAAAGACCTTGAAGCACTCGGTTATATCTTATATGCTAAG
This sequence comes from Bacteroidota bacterium, assembly GCA_947460175.1. Classification (GTDB taxonomy): domain Bacteria; phylum Bacteroidota; class Bacteroidia; order Chitinophagales; family Chitinophagaceae; genus OLB11. Next base: position 11,846 of record CANHGW010000040.1, read on the forward strand.
CAATGTGAGAAATTATCCTCAGCTGATAATTCAGAATGGCAAGTGCCAACAACTGATAGTGTTTTGGCTATTAAATTAATTAAAAATGGGAAACAACTCTACGCTGCCACTAAGAAAAAATTTATCAAAGAGCGATATGCATTTCAACTTATAAAATCGGCTTTCTATGGAGGCAAGTATAAAGATGTACTCACATATACAAATGAATATTACGAGCCAGTAAAAGGAGAGATAGGTTCTATAGATGAACGTATTGTTGGTTATAGAGCTGGCGCATTATTTCGATCGCACAATGAAGTTGAAAGTGCTTATCTTTTTTCTAAATTATTTGATGAGTCAAATCATTATGATATGGCCTATTCCAATTCATTAGGATTTGTATGGTCGTACAATGAAACTCGACTCAATAATATTCTTGCTCTCTGTAAAAACAATCATGAGAAAGCAACAGTATATGCGTTAACTGCTATGCGCAATGACAAATCATTTTCAATGGAAAGCCTTCAATCAGTCTATAAGGAAGAACCTTCCAATAAATACCTTGATATTATTTTGCTTCGCGAAATCAATAAAATAGAACATGATTATATGGATGAGAAGTTTCAGTTTGAACGAGGGTATTATATCTATGATGCATGGATGGGTAACTCAAGTATGGTAGCTTCTGAAGAACAAGCTAAAGAATGGTTCGACACAGAAAGTAAAACCAAGGCTTCTTTGGAGAAGTTGACGAGCTATGTTGAACGTGTTATCGCAGAACGAAATGTAAAAACAATCTCATTGTGGCTATCGGCTGCGGCTTATTTGCATATGATTCAACAGGATTATGCAACCTGCGAAAAATTACTGAATGAAGCTGAGCAACAGAACCCAACGTCGAAAGTAGCATCTCAAATCAGGATATTGAAACTGATCAATACCATACAAAAACAGACAGTACTAAATGCTGAGATAGAATCTCAACTCGCAGGGGAATTGACTTGGTTTGAAAATTATGCCAACCAAAACCATATATATCAAAAAAATTTTAGAAATTTATTGAAAACAGTATTGCCTATAAAATACCAATCGAGTAAAGACTCTATAAAAATGATGTTATGTTATCATCGATATGAAAATGCACCTAATTATGCTTGGTGGCAAGAAGAGCAAACAGAAGAAAATAAGGTGGAGCATTTTTCTGAAATGTATTATCAAAACAGTGGTTATTTGATGGATCATTATTTTACTCAAAAGCAATTAGACGAATTGATTGCTTATAAAGATAAACCTAAATCAGCATTTGATCAATGGCTATTAAAAGAGAATAATTATTCTACATCGATTATCAATGAGTTAAAAGCAGTGAAATATTTCAGAACATTTGATTATGTAAATGCGAGACAAGCTATTGCTAGCATTCAAAATCAGCCTACCGTACCGAATCTATTTGTTGCCCATATACGAGACTATCAATATGGTTATGAAGAAGATACATTGCATTCATACACTATGTCGCAAGTTTTGGACACTATGATATCTTTGAAGAAAAAAAGTTTAGTAGATTTAAAAAGTGCATTTGATTATGCTTGTGCATTATACTCCTTGAGCTATCATGGTAAGTGTCACAGTGCTTGGACCTTTAATCGTTCTTCTTCAGAAATAGACCCTTACTTTTATAGTCCGATTTCAACACCTACAGCCTTTGAGAAACAATACTTTTATGTCGAAGAAGCCACTGATTTATTTGACAGAGTTTATAAAGAAAGTAGCAGCGAAGAAATGAAACAAAAGGCCTTGTGGATGTTGGCAAAGTGTAAACAAAAAAAATGTGGTAACAAACGACCAGAGTATTTAGGATGGTATGGCAATGATGACGATGAATCGAAAAGCTATGTATCTTGGAATGTAAACAAGAATAATTATCTAGCCCTCTTTCATCAAACTTATCAAAAAACACCTTTCTATGATGAAGTGTATCAAGAATGCAGTTATTTGAGATTATTTGCAAAGAAGAATTAGATTTGAGATGTTAGATTTGAGATGTGAGATGCAAGTAAGGAATATGGTTGAGGAGTTTAGAGTGTGTTTTTGAGGATGTGATTTGTGTAAATAACAAAACTAAATCCAAAAACATTAAATGAAAATCGAACCATTCAACGTCCAAAACCTGAAACTTGCAACGTTCAAAATCTTCAAACCTAAAACCTTCGAACCTAAAACCTTCGAACCCTAAACCCTAAACTCTCAACCCTTAACTCCTCAACCCTAAACTTCTCAACCCTAAACTTCTCAAATCTCATATCTAAATAATAGAACTTTCTTCTTACTTTTGCACTCCCTTAAAAAAACGATCGTTCACCATGTTTAATAATTTAACCGAAAGACTAGATGGAGCCTTTAAAATGCTCAAAGGCGATGGAAAAATCTCCGAAATCAACGTAGCTAGTTCTATCAAAGAAATACGTCGTGCCTTGGTAGATGCCGATGTGAACTATTCAATAGCCAAAGAATTTACAGATAAAGTAAAAGAAAAAGCATTGGGTGAAAAGGTATTGACCTCTGTTACACCAGGACAGTTGATGGTTAAAATCGTAAAAGATGAATTAGTAGAATTGATGGGTGGCAAAGAAGCTACCTTCGATCTATCAGCTAATCCTACTGTGGTTTTAATTGCAGGTTTGCAAGGTTCTGGTAAAACTACCTTTAGTGGTAAATTGGCCAATTACCTTAAAAACAATAAAAAGAAGCCTTTATTGGTTGCGGCAGATATATATCGACCAGCTGCTATGGAACAATTGCGTGTATTGTCTGAGCAAATAGGTGTACCTGTCCATTTAGAGCTCGAAAATAAAGATGCTGTTTCTATTGCACGCAATGCGGTTGATTTTGCAAAAGCCAATGGACACAACGTCGTCATCATTGATACAGCAGGTCGTTTGGCTATAGATGAACAAATGATGACTGAGGTCGCAAATGTGAAAGCAGCTGTAAACCCTCAAGAGATTTTATTTGTTGTCGATTCTATGACTGGTCAAGATGCTGTCAATACTGCCAAAGCGTTCAACGAACGATTAGACTTTACAGGCGTAGTATTAACCAAACTCGATGGTGACACACGAGGTGGTGCGGCTTTGACCATTAAGTATACGGTTAAAAAGCCAATTAAGTTTGTCAGCATGGGTGAGAAACTCGAAACCCTCGATGTGTTCTATCCCGATCGTATGGCACAACGTATTTTGGGTATGGGTGATATCACCACTTTGGTAGAGCGTGCACAATCTCAATTTGACGAAGAGCAATCCAAAAAACTTGAAAAGAAAATACGTGCCAATAAATTTGATTTTGACGATTTTAAAACTCAATTGAATCAAATCAAAAAAATGGGTAACCTAAAAGACCTGTTGGGTATGATTCCTGGCATTGGCAAAGCCGTCAAAGATATTGATATCAGCGACGATGCATTCAAAGGCATCGAAGCTATGATAGGTTCTATGACACCAGATGAACGCAAAAATCCAGAAATTATAGATCAAAATAGACGCAAACGAATTGCGAATGGAAGTGGAAAAGATATAGCTGAGGTCAATGCATTTATGAAACAATTTGACCAAATGAAAGACATGATGAAGATGATGAATAAAATGGGTGGTATGGGTATGAAAATGCCTGGAATGAAATAAGAAGTAGCAAGTAGGAAGTAGAAAGCTAAAAGACCGCTGTGGAGGATAGGAAGTAGAGAAACTAAAAAATTTTTTACTTAATAGTCAAACTTCTCAATGACAAAATTTAGCTTACAAATTTCCTAATAACCTATTCTTTAAACTATTCCGACATCTCGTACTTAAATCTCTACTTATTAATCACTAACCCCTAATCCATCTTTCTACTTTGTACTAATTACTTTCTACTAACTACTTTCTACTAAAAACATTGTCCAACATCCTCGAAATATACACCGATGGCGCTTCGCGCGGCAATCCAGGAAGGGGAGGCTATGGCATTGTGATGCTTTGGAAAGGTATTCGCAAAGAAATGCAAGCTGGTTATCGACTTACTACCAATAATCGAATGGAACTCTTGGCAGTGATTGTAGCTCTCGAATCACTTACACGACCCGGGTTGGAAGTTAAAATGTATACCGACAGTAAATATGTGGTGGAATCTATTGAAAAAAAATGGGTCTTTGGATGGGTGAAAACCAATTTCAAAAACAAAAAAAATAAAGACCTTTGGTTGCGATTTTTAGACATTTATCCAAAGCATAAGGTGCAAATGATATGGGTCAAAGGGCATGCTTCCAATCGCGAAAACAATCGTTGTGACGAACTCGCAACCCAATCAGCCGATGGCAATCATTTGCTGATTGATGAGTGGTATGAAAAGAATAGGGAGTAAGTTGCCTTTTGTGGTTTAAAGTTGTTTGTATATGGTTGTATATTTTAAAATTAACCCTCTCTACAAAGTAAAGTCCTTTGTGTTTATTATGTTCTTAGTTGGTTTCGCCAACTTTACCCAATCAAATTTTAAGTTTTCTTTTTGAGAAGTACCCTCTAACTTCGATAGCTGGAGTCAATGAATAAATTGTCGTATAAATCTAACAACAGTTTTTGACTTTAGAGAAGCATATTTTAATCAATAAATTAATTTGTATGAATCAAGTATTTAAATGGTGTGTTGAGTTTTTGGAGTTCTATGCTCAGTACTTTAATATGACGTATGAGGAGCTTAATGTATGGATATTCTGTATCATAGAACCCATTGTGTTTTTTATTATGTTGTTTGTGTTAATAAAGCAATATGTGAAAATACGTAGTCTACGAAAGCGTTTGAAATAGAAATTAGTTCTATATTGTTTTTAGACTTGATTCTATCAGTACAAAGGCTTTTCATCACTTACCTTACTCAAATAAGATTTATACCTAATCAATTCATTCGCTCGTTCTTCCTCACTCATTCTTGCAGGTGAATAGCATATAAAAGGAGGTAATACTTGCATTCCAATAAAATATAACATGCCATGATGGATAGGGTATAAGATAGTATCTAGATTTCCGTTTTTACCTGTAGGGCTATAGGCTACTTCAGGTCCTCCAGTAGTGAACGTTAAAAAAGCTTTTTTATTTGGAAACACTCCATTGTCATAAACGCCTTTGCCAGCACCATAAACAAAACCCATGGCAAATACACGATCTACCCATCCTTTTAAAATGGCGGGCATTCCAAACCACCATAAAGGAAAAGAGAATATTAATGTGTCGCACCATTCAAGTTTATCCATTTCGGTTTGCAAACTTGGTTCAAACAATCCATGTTGAAATGCATGTACTTGTTCTAGTTGATATTTAAAGAATTCAGAGTTTTGTAATTGTGTAAAATCATCTTGATCACCAATAGGATTAAATCCCATGTTGAATAAATCGGATACTTGAACTTCAGCACCTATTGAGTTGAAATAGTCAATAGCTGTATTTTTCAAACTACTGCAAAATGAATTTACTTCTGGATGAGCGTGAACGATGAGTACTTTTTTCATAGTTTATGATTTATTTTCGAATGGCGTAAATTAATTCATCTTCATACACGCCATTTTTAAAAAGAGTTTTTTCAAGTTTAGCTTCGAGTGTAAAACCAGTTTTTTCTAAAACTTTTTGCGAAGCCAAATTAGACCCAAATGGTCGAGCATAAATACGATTAATATCAAATAAATTGAAACCATACTCTATCATTTGTAATATAGCAGAAGTGATTATGCCTTTGCCCCAAAAGGGTTCGCCCAGCCAATAGCCTAATTCAGCATTTTTGCAATAAATGTCATCTTGTGGATGAATGCCAATTCCACCACAAGCTTCACCGTTGATATCTATTGCCATGACGTACTTAGTTTCATTGGAGTTAGCAAATTGAATGAACCATCTAGCATGTTCTATGGTATATGGATGCGGAAATTTATTCGTTAGTCGGCTGGAAATATGAATATTGTTAGCATACTTGACTAAACTATCCACATCGTTTTCGTTCCATGGCCTGAGTGAAAAATGCATGGTATTCATTATAGTTTTTCCAAAATAAAATTGGTGAGTTTGCGATACAGTTGTAAACGAGTTACACCGCCGCTGATGCCGTGGTTTTTATTTGGATAGGCTTCGCTGTCAAAATCTTTGTTGGCATTGATCAGTGCTTTTTGCATTTCGATTGCGTTTTGATAATGCACATTGTCGTCGGCAGTTCCGTGGATGAGGAGGTATTTGCCTTTGAGTTTGTCTACCATATTCACAGGTGAATTGTCGTCGTAGCCTTTGGCGTTTTCTTGCGGTGTGCGCATGTAGCGTTCAGTGTAGATATTGTCGTAGTAACGCCAATTGGTAACAGGTGCTACGGCAATGGCAGTCTTGAATACATCAGCTCCTTTGAGCAAACATATACTACTCATGTAACCACCAAAACTCCATCCCCAAATGCCAATACGAGATGCATCGATATAAGGTTGTTTGGCAAAATACTTGGCTACAGCTATTTGATCATCGCTTTCGTATTTACCTAGTTGGAGATAAGTTTTCTTTTTAAATTCTTCACCTCTAAATCCTGTCCCTGTTCCATCCACACAGACAATGATATAGCCTTTTTGTGCTAACATTTGGTACCACCAAAAGTCACGTCCACTGAATTGATTCATGACTTGTTGTGAGCCTGGCCCGCTATATTGAAACATGAGCAATGGATATTTTTTACTTGCAGAAAATGTAGTCGGTTTAATCATCCAGCCATTTAAAAGTGTTCCAGCTTCGTTGGGTACTGTAATTAATTCTAGTTTAGAAATATCGTATTCATTCATTTTAGCAGTTAGTGCAGCATTGTCTTTTAAGACTCGCTTATTCAAGGTTTTGTTTACTAATGTGTAGGTTGGAGGTTGATTAATGATAGAATGTTTATCGAGGAAGTAATTGAAATTATTGCTAAATGTAATGTCGTGCCAGCCTGCTTCTGGTGTTGTACAAGTAGTCGTTTTGTTATTCATGTCAACTATGTAAAGTTGACGTTGTAGTGGTGATTTTTCAGTACTCATATAATGAATCGCATTTTTTTCTTCATCTACGCCCTTTATATTAGTCACTTCCCAGTTTCCTTTGGTAAGTTGTATGGATTCATTTTTTTCAATATCATGTATATAAATATGGTTATTGCCATCTTTTTCAGACGTATAAACAAATGCATTTTTATTTTTTAAGAATGAAATATTGTCGTTAATCTCCACAAAATATTTATTGGTTTCATCATAAATAGATGAGGTATTACCTGTTTTTGTATCAGCTTGCAAAAGCTCTAAATGATTTTGTAATCGATTTAATCGGTATATGATGAGTGCATTATTGAATGGATTTATTTTAATGCGTGGGATATAAATATCTGTATTTGTTCCAAGGTCACAATCTATCGTTTTCCCATTTTTTAAATGATAAATATGAATTCCTATGATTGAATTTATCTCACCAGCTTTAGGGTATTTGTATTTATAATCAGTAGGATAGAGCTTGTCATACATTGCAAAATTATATTCAGGAACTGCAGTTTGATCAAAGGAATAATACGCCAAATAATCGCCTTCGGCACTCCACTCGTATGCCTTTGTAAATTCAAATTCTTCCTCGTAAACCCAATCGCAGTTTCCATTGATATGGTTGTAATCACCATCGTCTGTGATAGTAATCGTTTCTTTGGAATTTAAATCCAAATAATAAATATTGTTGTCTAGCACATAAGCAACTTTATCACTCTGTGGCGAGAAAGAAGCATGCAATATTTTTTTATCATTAACTATGGTAACTTCTTTGCTAGCTAAATCATAGATATAAACTTTATGTAATACCGAGCGACGATAAATATTTTCGCTTTCGGTGTATAAAAGTAATTTGCTTTCGTCTTGGTTAAATTCGTAATCATCAATTTTTAAATCTTGATTATTATATTGTATCTTTTTGAGATTCACAATAGTGCTTTCAATAGTTCCATCTTCAAATTTTACTTTTACCAAATCGCCCTCTTTGTTGATTTCGGTATAGTGTTCACCATCTTGCATTGATCTGAAACCTGCTACTACATCCTGACGAAATGTATTGTTTTTCCAGATGTCTTCGAGCGTAATTTCTTTTTTTGATTGGGCAATGGATGTGATGTTTATAAAAACAAGAAAGCTTATAAATAGTCTGATCATATACTTTTTTTGAGAAGATAAAAGTATAAAAAAAACCTCGAAGGAATCGAGGTTTTACTTAAATGATTTAAATTTAGGATTAATTTTTGTTGATAATTACACGTGTAGGTGTTGGTCCTTCGATGCCATCTTGATCCCAACCCTTTTTTACCAATTCGGTACAACCAAAAAATACATCCCAATAATCTTGTTGAACGCAATAAGGTTGAATTGATAATGTAATCATGCCATCAGCTACTTTTGCTACACTCACATTTGGTGCTGGATCTTTAAATACTTTTGGATGTTTTAGCAATGAATTGATGGCTGAAGTTTTTGCTTTTTCAATATCTTGTGATGGCGAAATAGCCATAGTGATATCCACACGTAAATTGCCATGCGTAGTGTAGTTAGTAATTACACCTGTAGATAATGGACCATTGGGTACAAACACTGTCTTGTTGTCGGCAGTCATAACAGTGGTACTAAATACACCTTGTTCTGTAACAACGCCAGTAATACCTTGCGCTTCTATCATGTCGCCAACTTTGAAAGGTTTGAATACCAGCATCATTACGCCACCAGCTAAGTTGCCCAATGTGCCATTCAATGCAGATCCAATTGCCACGCCAGCGCCAACAATCAATGCACTAAAGGCTGTTGTGTCAACACCTAAAATGCCTGCAATGGATACCAATAATAGAATTGTTAAGGCAACTTTTACCAATGAGATTAAGAATGATTGTAGTGATGCATCATAATCTCTTTTGAGTAATATCTTTCGCATTACTGAAACGAGTTTGCCTATTATCCATGAGCCAACGAGATAAAAGATAACTGCTCCAGCAATTTTGGGAGCATATCCTATCGCAAAATCTTTGATTTTATCGATATAGGAAAATGTTTGTGAAGCTACATCGCCTGCTTGGCTTGTGATGTTTTGAGTAAGTTGTAGTAGTGTCATTGTATGTAAGTTTTTATTTATATGCAACATTATCAATATTTAATGAAATCACCAAATTACTTAATTATGAACTAAGTTGTTTGATATATGTTCGAACTAAAGCTAGAATCTGAAACAAAAAAAGCTATAAATATTTAATTGCAACATGTAGTTTTGTCTTTCGCTTTTTCTACAAAAGGAGACAGCACGATAATTCGAATTAATGAAAGTATTTAAATTTGGTGGGGCATCAATCGAAACGACCGAACGAGCTAGAAATATAGTATCTATTATCAATGATTTTGCGACTGAAAAATTATTGATAGTGATATCTGCAAAAGGTAAAACTACCAATGCATTGGAAAAAGTGGTTGAAGCATTTTTTCGCAAAGAGAATGAACTTGCACTTAAATTATTAAAGGATATTGAAGAGGATCATTTCAATTATGCATCAGAATTATTAGGGACATCCGAACCTTCTTTGGTATCTAAAATGCAAGAATTATTTACTGAAATTCATTGGGTACTTGAAGAACCTGAAGGTAGAGGATATGATTATTATTACGATCAAATAGTCAGTGTAGGGGAATTGCTTTCTACTTCGATTATTGCAGCCTACATGAATTTGCAAGGACTACCAACAGAATGGGTTGATATTCGTGATGTAATGAAAACTGATAATACTTATCGTGATGCAACAATTGAATGGGATTTGACACAGAAATTAGCAAGTGATACTTTTTTACCCAAATGGAATAAATGCAATGTGATATTATCACAAGGGTTTATAGGAAGTACCGATGAAAATAATTCAGTTACCCTCGGTCGAGAAGGGAGTGATTATACAGCAGCTGTCATGGCTAATATGCTCAATGCAGAAAGTGTAACTATTTGGAAAGATGTACCGAGCCTTTTAAATGCAGATCCTAAAATATTCCCCAATACTGTTCCCATCGAAGAAATTACATTTAGGGAGGTGATAGAAATGGCTTATTATGGTGCACAGGTCATTCATCCAAAAACGATTAAACCTTTGCAGAATAAAGACATTCCTTTGTATGTAAAATGCTTTTTAGATAAAAACCTACAAGGTACGCTCATCCATAATAGTGAGAAGTCAATTGTGTATCCACCCATTATGGTTTTGAAAACAAATCAAGTACTATTGCAGGTAACTACAAAAGATTATTCGTTTATTACAGAAGATAACTTAAGTCGAATTTATACTTTATTTCATGATTGTAAAGTGAAAATCAATTTGATACAGAATGCGGCAATCAGTTTTGTAGCTTGTGTGGATAATCAACCAGAAAAATTAGAGTCCTTACTTCAGGTATTGAACAAGGAATACGATGTAAAACGTAATGAAAATTTGTTTTTATTTACTGTAAGACATTATACCCAACATGTTTTAAAAGAAGAACTTAAAAATAGAACAGTCCTGCTGACCCAAAAAACAAGACAAACCATTCAGTTAGTCGTAAAATAAGGGGTGAAATAGACTAACTTTTATGAAGTGAATAGCGTCTAGGATATAATAATGCTGATTTTAACTTAACTTTACTTCATGAATACAATTCGTTTATTAGTAACCTGCTGTGTGTTGATTTTAATATCAAATGATTTATTGTCGCAATCCCAAGGGGCTGTTTATAAATCATTTCAAGATCCTCTAGTTACAGTTTCGGGCAACAATATTGGTTCGCCATGGTGTGGTGGAATTAATTCAGTTCAAATCAATCATATTGATTTAAACCAAGATGGGAAAAAAGATCTTGTATTGTTTGATCATAATAATAATTTAATTAAAACCTTTTTAAATACAGGAATTGCAGGGCAAATCAAATATGTATATTCACCTAAATACGAATTGAATTTTCCTGAAGTGTATGATTATCTTATTTTGAAAGATTACAATTGTGATGCCATCCCAGATTTGTTTCACAAGGGTTTGTATGGCGTGGGTGTTTACAAAGGGTATTATCAAAACAATGAATTGAAGTTTACCTATTACAAAGAGTTGTTTTTTCAAGGATTCAATGGGCCTGTAAATGTTTATGTACAACCTGGAGATATACCAAGTATCATAGATTATGATAAAGATGGTGATTTGGATATATTATCTTTTGATGTTTTGGGAGCCAAAATGACTTATTATAAAAATTTGAGAGTAGAGCAAAGTTTGCCATGTGATAGTATCAAAATGTCGGAATTTGATTTATGCTGGGGCAAATTTTTTCAAGGAGTGCAACGCGAAGTGATTACGGGTATCACTTGCAAGGGCGGAGCAGCACAAGGCAAAAAATCACGTCATACCGGTAATTGTGCGGCGCATGTCGATGTTGATGGAGATGGTGATTATGATTTGTTTGATGGTAATATTTCATTTTCGGATGTACAGTTGCTTTTTAATAATGGCAATGATGTAATCACTGTTCAGGATACACAATACAATAAGCTCGGTCATCAGTTACAAATGCCCATTTGGCCTGCCCCTTTTCATATCGATATCGATAATGATGGCGATAAGGATATGGTATTTACTTCGCATGCCGATAACCTTAGTGCTGCTAATTACAATGCGATTGCTTATTATCAAAATACTGGTACGGACGCCTTGCCTAATTTTGTATTCCAACATGATACTTTGTTAACCCCTGATATGATTGATGTGGGCAGCTATAGTTATCCTACCTTTTTTGATTTTGATAAAGATGGAAAGAAAGATTTGTTTCTTGGTACCGAAGGATATTTAGATAATGGCACAGGCTTGTTGAATAGCAAATTGGCTTACTATCGAAATACAAGTACATTAGGAAATATTTCGTTTGAATTGATTTCAAAAGATTTTTTACTCATTAGTTCGCAAAATTACAACGGACTATTCCCAACCTTTGGTGATGTAACAGGTGATGGGGTGGATGACTTAGTTTTAGGAAATGTACATGGTAGTTTAGCGGTTTACAAAAATTTTGCAGTGTCCAATACGATTGCACCTAATTTTATTTTTTATACCGATTCCATTCCTGGTGTTACTGTAACAAAATATAGTACACCTTTGGTCTATGATATAAACCAAGATGGTAAAACTGATTTATTAGTTGGTAATCAACTTGGTAAGCTAGCATATTACGAAGATACAAGTACGACAGCTCAGAAAAAATTAGCATTAAAAACCGTTTCGTTGGGTAATGTAAAAGTTGGAAGTACAGGTCAGTTGTTTGGCTATTCTGCACCCACCATTGCAAAAATGGACAATACCAACAAAGAGTTTTTAGTCATTGGAAACATCGATGGTACACTTGAGCGATATACAAATTTTGTCAATAACTGGGGTAATTTTACGAAGGTAGATTCAAATTATTCTTTCATTCAAACAGCTAATCGAAGTGTTCCCGCTATTGCCGATTTGGATGGGGATGGATATTTTGATATGGTGGTTGGTAATAAATTGGGTGGTCTGAATTATTTTAAACAAGTCCTTAATGTCGCGATCAATACAAATGATATTACAAGTGAAAAATTAAATGTTGTATTTTATCCAAATCCTACCAATGATTTGTTGTACTTCGAATTTATCCAACAGATAGCGAATCAACCTGCAACGATTACTATGAGCGACTTAACTGGTCGAATAGTGAAGTCGATACAATTC
>CANHGW010000041.1 GCA_947460175.1 Bacteroidota bacterium
AGAATTTATTGACCAAAATGGAAGAAGCCTTAGAAGACCTTAATGAAGATCAAAAACGCTGTATTAACTTATTTTATTTAGAAAAAAAGACCTATACTGAAATAATGCAACTAACTGGGTTTAACTTTATGCAAGTAAAAAGCTATATCCAGAATGGAAAACGAAATTTAAAAATGAAAATAAGTGAAAAGTTAACCAATGAGTAACTTGACCGACATATTAACCAAAAGTAGTTGTTTGAGTAAAACACAACTTCTCAATTATCTTCAGCAAAAGCTAGAGCGGGAAGAGGAATATCTCGTAGAATCTCACTTAAATGATTGCGAACTTTGTAATACTGCACTCGAAGGTTTGATGCATACTGACTTGTCAGTAACTGAAACTCATTTAACAGAGCTGAAAAAAGAGTTTGATAAAAAACTTCTTGATTTAACCATACTTGATTCAAAGATAAAAACAGAAAAAAAGACTCCTGCTACTAATCATCAACTAAAACCAGAACTTAAACTCATTGCAGGGAAAAAACTGAATTATCGTTGGGCTTATGCTGCTAGTATTTTATTAATTGTTGGTTTAGGTTATTCTGTATTTTCATTTATTCAAAAGTATAATAAAAAAGAAGTCACTCACGATATTAATACTAAAGTATCACCAAGCGAAACAACTTATAATCTAGACCCAAATGATAGTAACAATGAGCTTGCTCATTTAAAGGTAAATCCTGAAGACATCAATCAATTAGATGTAAAAACGCAAGAAACAACATTAGGAGAGTCAAAATCAGCTGAAAAAACAATCACTAGTACTCAAGTTAAAAAAGCAGATGCTCCATTACCAACCACCACATTTACACCTCCCATTGTAAATAAATTAAATGAAGTAGGTAAAAAAGAAATGGATCGAATCAAGGAAGTGGCAAAACCACAGACAGATGCAATTACTGAAAACACTCGAAACATAGATCCTCAGGTAGGAATGGAAAATTATGCCAATGAAGAAGCTGACAAAAGACCTGCTAAAATTGCCTTGGATGAAAAAACATCTTCTGTTGGTCTCAAGAAGAAAAATAGTCCAGCAAATTATGCTCCATCCTCAAACCAAATGAGTTACCCTGCTCAAAATTCCAACAATGAATATCGAAACGATAATAATCTTCAACAAGAACAAACCAAATCATTAAAAGATGAAGAAAGTAGTGATTTAAGCAATGCAATTCAAAACTTCAATAAAGGTAATTATAAAAAATCTATACGTCAATTAGAACGACTATTACCATCAAGTAAAGGCACAGACCGAGAAGATATTATTTATTATTTAGCTATGGCCTATGAAAAAACAGGCAAATCGAATCAAGCTGAAAAATACTATGCTCAATTAAGAACAAGTACAAAATACAAACGACAAGCCAACGAGATAATACAAAAAATGAAGAAGTAAACCTACTTCTTCATTCATTTTTAATACAATATATATTTAGTTCGATTATTTGTTCTGCATTGATTCAATCGGTGCATCTTTCCCTTTTTCAAACATAGGTGCACCAAAAAACAAATACAAAACTCCTAACAAAACAAAAACGCCTAATACAACTGCCAAAAAGGTAATAGTTCTCTTTTGAGCAATATTCATCGACTCTAGTTTGTGCATTTCACCCAGACGATTTACTGTATTTTCCATTTTATTGAAAGCAGTTTCGCCTTTGATAATATAATCATATGCACCATTTCGCATACTTTCCAATGCAATATCAATGTTATCCTGACCAGAAAACATGATTACTTTCGTTGGAGGATTGATTCGTTTGATTTCCTTCAATACTTCAACTCCATTCTTTGCATTTGGATTATTAGAGTTTAAATGATAATCTAACACCACAATTTCTGGTTTTAGAGTTTCAATATCTTTCATAGCCTTTTCACCATCTTCATACACCTTCAATTCAAAAATATAACGCTCACCAAGATAATCTTTAATCATCTCTACTTGAACTGGGTCATCATCGATGATAAACATATATCTAACGTTTTCTAACATATAATTTTCACTTGCCATAAGGGTATAAATTTTCCGAAAGTTAATTCATAAGTTTCAGATGCAAAAATATCTTTATGAAATTACTTTACAAACTGATAAATGTCATTGTTTATGAATGAATACAACACTAACTTTGCTATAGAAACAAGTAAAACTCAAAAACATGAATACACTCTTAATTCCAACTGACTTTTCCCCTGTAGCTGACAATGCGTTGAAATATGCAATGGATATGGCTACACAATATCAACTTGATATCACTCTTTTTCATGTGGTTCAGTTATCAACTCCAAGTGTGGCCAATGTGGTTTACATTGATGCTATGTCCGATTTGAGTAAACATGCAGAAGAGAAAATGGCAGAAAAGGTAGTTGCATTGAAATCACAATACCCCGATTTAAATTTTCATTTCAAAGTAGAAACCGGATTATTGTTAGATTCTTTGCAAACATATTGTGATGAGTTGAAACCAATAGCTGTTATAATGGGTATTACGGGCGATGGTGTTGGCATTGATAAAATTATTGGTAGCAATGCTATTTTAGCTATGAATACATTGACGACTCCACTGATTGTAGTTCCTAAGAATGGATATTTCAAATCAGTTAATCGTATGTGTTTTGCATGTGACTTGAAAAATGTTGCCACTTCTACCCCATTGCTTGCTATTAAAGCATATGCAAAATTATTTAATTCTGAAGTACATATCTTAAATATTGATTATAAGAATCGTCATTTTTCGCCTGACACGCCTGCTGAAATTGATGTACTTAATTTAATGTTTGAAAATATTGAACACAAATTTCATTTCATTGAAAATGAAAATATGCAAGATGCTATAAACGACTTTATTGATCACAATGATATGGACATGTTGATTATGCTACCTAAAAAGCATTCATTCTTTGCCAGTTTGTTTCATAAAAGTCAAACCAAAGAGATGCTATATCAAAGTCACATACCTATATTGGCGTTGCATCATAGCTAACATTCGCTATACATACAAAAATTCAAATACCCATTCATTGGGTATTTTTTTTTATTTGATTCGTTTAGTATAATGAAACCCTAAGGCTTTGTAGCCATTGGCATAATAAAATTTATGAGCTTGATAATTTTGCACATAAGCATCTAGCATAATACACTTACATTCTTGCTTTTGTGCTTCCTTCTCCATCCATTGTATCATTTTCTTTCCTATTCCCTTCGAACGGTATTCTTCTCTTACAATGAAATTATCAATTTCTAAATATCTTCCTGAGTATATTTTAGTTGCTATCCAATAGCCAGATACAGCGATAGTTATATCATCTTGAACACCGATTACTTGAAAATAATTGTGTGGAATCATTTCCAGTAAATATTTTTTATATATTGATTTTGTTAATGAAGGCGACAATAATTTGATCAACGAATAATTTGATAACATTTCATCAAGTTGGGTCAGTTTTACCAATTTAATCATTTGTTTCATACTATAAATCGTTTGACTAAAATAGACTATGTGTACAATCCACCATTGATGGATATAACCTGCCCAGTAATGTAAGCAGCATTTTTAGACGCCAAAAATCCAACTAAATCAGCTACTTCCTCTGGTTTCCCAAATCGTTTCATTGGAATCATTCCACTTAATTCTTTTTCGTCTAAATCGGCAGTCATATCAGAAGCAACAAAACCAGGAGCTACAGCATTTACCGTAACATTACGACGAGCAACCTCTTGAGCCAATGCTTTTGTAGCACCAATCATACCAGCTTTGGCTGCGCTATAATTTACCTGACCTGGCATTCCTTTGATTCCACTTAAGGATACTACATTGATAATACGACCATATCGGCTCATCAACATAGGATTCAAAACAGTACGCGTAACTAAAAACATACCTTCAAGGCTTGTGTCCATAACTGATCGCCATTGTTCATCACTCATAAATGACATGAGTGTATCCTGTCGGATGCCAGCATTATTAACTAAAATTTCTATGACTTTTTCTTTTCCAGCATCTTCAACCCATTTGCCAATGGTAGCATCAATTTCTGTCCGCGATGACACATCAAATTTCATTAATTCGGCTTCAACATTCTTTTCAATACAAAGTTGTTGTGTAATACTAGCTTCTGCTTCGTTGCCTTTGAAGTTAATCAAAATATGATAACCCATTTCGGCTAACTTAAGACAAATGGCACGGCCTATACCTCTACTGCCGCCAGTTACAAGAGCATATTTTTTCAAGAGTGTAAAATTTAGAATTCGTAGAATTTCTCAAAACGGTTATAACGATCTTCTTCAGATAAACTGAAGATATAAGCCAATTGAACACCATACGTTTTATTACGAGTTACTGTAAACTGTGGATTGATATCAGCTGAACTCATATCATAAAAGCCAACCATATACAATCCTTTTTTTAATTCAAACCCTGCTTTAAATTTGATACCAGCATCCCAAGGTTTTATTTGGTCGGTGTAATAATCAGTACCTACGCGCATTGGACCATTTTCGATATTCAATCCATTGCTGTAGTAACGATGTTGAGAATGTAATAACTTGCTTAAATAAGGACCAGCACCTACGATTAAATAAGCACTTTTTACGTCTACTTTATAGGTAAGACATACAGGAACAGTGATATAGCTTAAATCAGTTTGATACTCTTCAGAAATATTAGCTCTATCAGATCTATAAAACCCACCTTTTAAGGTATATAATAATTCAGATTGTAAACTTAAATTTTTAGTGATTACTAAATCAGTCATAAGACCTGCATGAAATCCTAATCTATTTCTAAAAACACCTTCGTATAAATTAGTATTCGATTTAAAAACCTGACGATTAAAATTAAGTCCACCCGTTGGTCCGATTCTCAATTGAGCTATCGAAACAACACTAAAAAACATCATTATGAGGACTGATAATATGATTTTTCTTAACATTCTTTTGAATTTGGGTTGAAATTTACGACCAAAAAAGTTGTTTTTAAAACTTTTTATCATCTGATTTGTTGAATCTTATGAATTAGAAGTAAAAACTTCAAATTTCATAATAGAAAAAAGATCGATTAAATGAATTAATACAAGTCAGTTTCCGCGATATATTTACGAATCTTAGCCAATTCTTGGTAGCGTGCTTTGTCCTCGACCGTAAAAGTTGGAACCAGTTTTCGAGCTGTATCATAAACACTTTTCGTAATAGGTGACAATTTATTTTGAATTCCTCTGTAATCAACCGCCTGACAAATAGCAATTAAATGAACAGCAAAAACGTCAAAGGTATTTTCAATTATTTTGTTACAAAGCAAGGCTGCATTGGTCCCCATACTTACAATATCCTGATTATCATTGTTGTTAGGTATACTATGCACATACATAGGATTCGAAAGGGTTTGATTTTCTGCAACAGTTGATGTAGCAGTGTATTGCATACCTTGCATTCCAAAATTTAAACCCAATTTGCCTAAATTGATAAAAGGCGATAGTTTTTGATTCAAGTTATGATTCAATAAATAATTCAACTGACGCTCAGCTAGCATTGATAATTTAGTAATCGCAATTTTCAATTTATCCATCTCTATTGAAACATAATCACCATGAAAATTTCCTCCATGATATATATTACCATTGTGATAATCAATGATAGGATTATCATTCACTGAATTAATTTCATGGGTCAACACTTTTTCAGTATAAGCTATTGTATCCCATATTGGGCCTATGATTTGTGGTATACAACGTGAACTATAATACTCTTGTACTTTTTCATCCAATACATCAGCTAATACTTCCTTGTCGTACAAATGCTCATGACGATTTTTAAGCAATTTACTTCCTTTTAGTATTTTACGCATAGCAGTAGCTACTTGCTGTTGACCATGATGAGGTTTTACCTGATTGAGTTCTTTTGAAATGTGATCGTCATAAGCCTCGGATATTTCATTGACCATTGCACTCATGAGCATACCCCATTTTGCAGCTCGGTAGGCCAATATAGTATTTACCATGCCAATTCCTGTCATACAAGAAGTACCATTCATCAACGATAGTCCTTCGCGTATGTGAACTTGCAATGGTTTTAATTTAGTTTTAGCTAATACATTTTTAGTGGGTTGTAGTTTGCCATTGTATATAACTTCTCCTTCTCCAATCAAACACAAGGCTACGTGCGCTAATTGCACTAAATCGCCGCTTGCACCTACACCACCATGAGCGAAAATGAGGGGCAATATTTCATGATTGATAAAATCGCGTAATAGTTCAACAGTCGAACGATGAATACCTGAACGTGCTTTCATTAAGTTGGACAATCGAGCGACCAACGTAGCCTTTAAAAATGTAGGATTTAAAATATCGCCACATCCACTCGCATGACTACGAATTAAATTGAATTGCAATGCATGTCGTTCTTCATTAGGAATACGGTATTGCGCCATAGGGCCAAAACCAGTATTGATACCATAAATCAACTTTTTATCAGAATATTCTTTTAGGAATTTAAAGCACTTATCAATTTCGTTCAATGCAGGCTTGTTTAAAACCACTTCGGCATTTTCGAATACAATATTGTAAAACTCTCTGAGGGTAAGATCGCCTCCTGTAATTTCTATCTTCATAGTTCTTCTTTAGAAAGGCGCAAATGTAGGAAAATAAATAGTTTTGTACTTGATAATTTAAGCAAAAAGATGGGAATGCTATTTAACCACAAATACATTTAACCGCAAAGAAGGAAAGGGAATTAACCGCGAAGAAGGAAAGACATTTGACCACAAAGAAAGCTGAGAAATCGCAGTGATCGCAAAGAAGGAAAGACATTTGACCACAAAGAAGTAAAGGCATTTAACCGCAAAGAAAGCTGAGAAATCGCAGTGATCGCAAAGAAGGAAAGACATTTGACCACAAAGAAGTAAAGGCATTTAACCGCAAAGAAAGCTGAGAAATCGCAGTAATCGCAAAAAAGTAAAGGCATTGAACCGAAAAGAAGGAAAGGCATTTAACCGCAAAGAAAGCAGAGAAATCGCAGTGATCGCAAAAAAGTAAAGGCATTGAACCGCAAAGAAGGAAATATATTTATCCTAAAAGAAGGAAAGGCATTTAACCGCAAAGAAAGCTGAGAAATCGCTGTGATCGCAAAGAAGGAAAGACATTTATCCTAAAAGAAGGAAAGGCATTTAACCGCAAAGAAAGCAGAGAGATTGCAGAGTGCGCTAAGAAGGAAAGACATTTGACCACAAAGAAAGCTGAGAGATTGCAGAGTGCGCTATGGTATGTTATTGGAAAACGTGTTTATTAACCGCAAAAAAGCAAAGACTTATAAATGCAAAGAAAGCAAAGAAAATGCAGAGGAATTGCCAAGTGAGTTTTTTAATACATTCATTCTTTGGTTGTGGCTGCTTATTAAATCTGCTTGTTAATGGTTCAATTTATTGAAATTCTTCTAAACCAATTCCCCTTCCAAATCGTAATCAAACGCTTTGGTAATAAGCACTTTCACCATATCACCAGGTTTTAAGCGCTTTTTCGTGTTGATGATCACTTCATTGTCGACCTCAACACTGTCAAATTCGGTACGACCTATAAATCGTCCTGCTTCTTTTTTATCGATCAATACATTGAGTGTCTGGCCTACTTTTTCTTGATTTTTTTCAAGCGAAATTTCTTGTTGTACATCCATGATTTCTTGCGCACGAGCCTCTTTTTCTTCTTGTGTAAGTGTATCCTCAAGTGTGTAACCACTTGTGCCTTCTTCATGCGAATAAGTGAAAACCCCTACTCGATCAAATCGAATTTCTTCTAAAAAATTTTTCAAAACTTCAATATCTTCTCTTGTTTCGCCCGGAAATCCAACGATTAAGGTGGTTCGTAAGCAGATTTCAGGAAGAATGGCACGAATGTCTCGAATGAGCTCCATCATTTCATTGCGAGTAATTTGACGTTTCATAGCCGTCAACATATTATCAGAAACATGTTGTAAAGGCATATCTAAATAATTACAGATATTCGCTTTCGCTTTCATCACTTCAATTACTTCCAAGGGAAATTTATGTGGATAGGCGTAATGTAATCGTATCCATTCCACACCTTCAATAGCTGATAATTTCTCCAACAATTCAGGTAATGTTCTTTTTTTATATAAATCAAGACCATAATATGTAAGTTCTTGAGCTATGAGCATGATTTCTTTTACTCCTTTTTTTACCAAACCTCGAGCTTCTTCAAGTATTTCTTCTTCTGGTTTGGACACATGTTTACCCCTCATTAATGGGATAGCACAGAATGAACATGTACGATTACAACCTTCTGATATTTTTAGATATGCATAATGACTTGGCGTACTTAAAAAACGTTCTCCAACTAATTCTGTTTTATAATCTGCATTGAATGCTTTCAAAATATTGGGTAATTCCATTGTACCAAACCAAGCATCAACACCTTCAATCTCTTGTTCCAAATCATCTTTGTATCGTTCGCTTAAGCATCCTGTAACATAGACTTTGTCTAGATAACCTTCTTCTTTCAAAGCAACATGTTCTAAAATTGTATTGACACTTTCTTCTTTGGCTTTATCAATAAAACCACAGGTGTTGATAATAGAAATATTATAATTGGGCTTTACACTTTCATGCACTACATCAATACCATTGGCAATTAATTGACCACTGAGTACCTCACTATCTACCATGTTTTTAGAACAGCCTAAAGTGGTTATATTAACTTTATCTCGATGTAATTTTTTTGATTTCATATTAATGTACTATAAAAAAGGCAAGGCCCCCATTGATTAGGTTGCAAAGTAAAGCAATAAAGCGCAAATGAAATAAAGTTGGAGTGAATGCTTTATTCTCCCAATTCTTTTTGTATTAATTTTTCTAAATCGTACAGACTCATATTGGCACCAATTATCTTCCCATCTTTCAATAATAGTTTATTGGGAATAGATTCAATTTTATACTCCTTACATGCATTGCCATTGAATCCATAGGCATCGTTGACAAGTATAAATGGCAACTCTAGTTTACGACATGCTTCCACCCAATTATAATATCCTTTATCTATGGAAACTGCATACACTTCAAGTCCTTTTGTATGATACTTATTGTACAATTTGACCAAATCAGGCATTGATTTTACACATGGATAACACCATGCAGCCCAAAAGTCGAGTAAAATAACTTTACCTTTTACCTCACTCAATGGCTTCCACTTCCCCAACGAATCGGGTAATTTGATTTCAGGAGCATCAGTACCTATACTCAACTGTGCATATGAGTTCGATGTTATTACTGTAAAGAGTGCAAGTAGAATTAATATTTTTCTCATTCAGGTTTGTCAAAATTTTTATTATTGATAAAATCGTAATCGGTCAATGTTCTTAAAAAAGCAATTAAATCATTGATATCTTGTTCGCTCATTCTACCTTTTACAGCTGTTTTCAATTCAAGTGAAAGATTTTTGGTATACTTAAAGTTAGTATTGTAATGGTCGATGCATTCACGCAATGTTTTAAATCGGCCGTCATGCATATAAGGAGCAGTACGTGCAATATTTCGTAAGGTTGGTGTTTTAAATTTGCCTTCATCACTTGAATTTAGTGTAATAAGCGCTCTTCCTAAATCTATAGGAATACTATCAAGTCCTGTATTTCGAAATTCAAAATCGGTGAATGTACTCCCAAATGAATGACAGTGTGTACAATCTCCTTTAGTACTTGATGAATAGACATCCAAACCACGTTGCTCCTCAGCAGTGAGTGCAACTTCACCACGTTTCCATTGATCAAATTTAGAATTAGCCGAAATTAATGTTCTTTCAAATTGTGCAATGGCTTGCATTAATAATTTTGTAGAAACAACATCAGTCCCAAAGGCTTTTTTGAAAAGTGCAGGGTATTCGGGATGATTTTGTAATTTCACAACAACTTTTGCAACATCTTCATGCAATTCTACTGGATTAGCTATTGGACCTAAAACTTGTGATTCTAGATTGGCTGCTCCTCCATCCCAAAAAAAGGTAGGTGAATACCCAATATTAAATAGAGGCATAGAATTGCGAGTACCTGCGATACCATCAATCCCCACACTAAGTGCTAAATTACTATCAATCGTATAATTTCGCAATTGATGACAAGAACCACAATTCATAGTATTATTGGCAGAAAGCAAATTGTCATAAAATAATTTACGACCGAGCGCAACGCCTTCTACCGACATGGGATTATCAGCTGGAATTGGCATTGGAGGCAAACCCGCTGGAATATTAAGATCATAATGTGTATGTTCATGACCATCGTTAGGCATCATAGCAGGATCTACCTTACAAGAAGCTATCAACAATATGAAAATAAAAGGAATTAGTTTATTCATAATAAAGTACTTATTGCAAAATTAAAGATTTTATTAATCCAATATTACAATTAAATTTATACCGAATATGTTATTATTAACCTCATTTAAAAAGATTTTTAGTCAAGTAGGCAGGACAATACTTCGATTTCCACTGCCAATCTTGATGAGTCTACTTGCTTTTGTATTTATAATACTTGAAATAAAAGGATTCTACAGATCGACGGCAATTTCTAAAAATTTCATTTTTGTTCGTATTATCCTTGAAGCTATTTCAGGTATTTCATTGTATATTGTATTTGATTTTTTTTCCGAATCGCAGCAAATAGAGAAAAGTAAAAAATTAGGATTATACCTATTGGGATTTTGCATATTGGGACTTCATTATTACTCTATTACACCAGGCATGTTTGATTCCGAAACAATTTTTGTTTCAAGGTATTTAATCTTTATTGCTTCATTTCATCTAGCAGTTTCTTTTGTTACTTTTTATCATTCCGATGAAACGATCAGTTTTTGGCGATACAATTATTTCTTATTTATACAATTCTTAAAATCCATAGGTTTTAGTATTAGTTTATTTGCAGGATTAGGTAGCGCCATATGGGCCGTTGACAACTTATTTGGGATGGGTTTCAACGGCGATTATTATGTATATCTCGGCGCATTCATTTTCATTGTATTCAATACAATTGTATTTCTAATGGGGATACCCGAAAATTTCAATGATTTTAAAATCGAAAAAGAATATAAAAAATCTATTAAACTCTTTGTTCAATATGTATTGCTTCCTGTAGCTGGAATCTATATGCTTATCCTATATGCCTATATGTTTAAAAGCCTGATGGAACATCAAATACCCAATGGGTGGATTTGCATTCCAATTCTGCTTTTTTCAGTGTTGGGATTATTTGCCTATTTATTGATTTATCCAATCCGAAATGACGAATCCAATCGATTATTTTTTGTTTATTCAAAATACTTTTTTTATAGTCTCCTTCCTTTACTTACACTCTATTTCAATGCAATATTTAAACGTATAATTCCCTATGGGATTACAGAAGATCGATACATTGTATTTATACTTGGTATTTGGTTACTGATCGTTTCTCTGTATATAATATTTTCAAAAAAAGATAATATACTATTGATTCCAGTAAGTTTGTTTTTACTATTATCATTGAGTGCTATAGGTCCGTGGGGAATGTTTCAGCTGAGTGGACAAAATCAAATGATGCGACTTGAAAAATTATTGACAAGAAATCATCTTTTAGTGAATAAAAAACTAGTGCATAATAAACAACAAAAAGTAAATAACGAGGACGCAAAAAGCATCCGTTCGATTTTATTTTATTTAAAAAAAAGAGGCGAACTCAATCGTATTCATCGATGGCTAGGCAAAGAGGATCAACTTGTGCTGGAAAAGGCCATCAAAGACAATGAAATATTTTCGTTGAATGCAATTTTCAATTCGAATGAAATGAGTCTTGGAGATCAACTATATGACAACTTTAGTTTGAATGCTACACCCTATTTCTTTGAAGTCACTCCTTATGCCTTGGATAATTCATTTACAATGTTGCATGTAAATCTTTTTCAACAACATGAAACGAATGATACCAATAAACATAGTTTCATTTCTAATCGTACTTCCATAATATACATTGAAAAAGAGGATACAGTTTTCAATATTAATTTAAATGAAAAAATAAATAGCCTTCTTCAATATCAAAAAGCAATTGACAGTTTAAAAAAAGTAAATAATACAATTGACAATTCGATTCATTTAGTGCAAGAAGGAAATTATATATATAGCTTCCCAACCGATAGTATGAAATATACTGCAGGTGAAAATCAGCTATTGATCAATCAAATGCAGATCCAACGTTATGATTCGAGTAATTCTATTTTTAGCATTGACGGGTACCTTCTTCTAAAACGATAACAACTAAAAGTTAATATTATAATTCAATCCATTGAAAGCAGGATTAACAGCAATGTTAAATTTACTGCCGAATCGATAACTAAGGCCTACACCAATATTAAATTGATATGCACTCAGTATTTCCCTATTCTTTGCCAATAATTGATCTATAGAAGCATCTCCTTTTCGAATATTAATTTGATTGCGCACAAAATTATAATTACCCCATAATGCAAAATTCAAACCTTTTACCAAACGAGTTGTAATAGCACCATTGAATGAGAGACTATTTTTTTTCCAGTCGTTGAGTAAATTACGCCAAAATGCACCAACATTGATACTGCCCCAAGTTTGAGTAGAACTTACGATGGCAAATAAATATTGAGCCGAGAACAATTCTTTTGTTTTCAAATAAATGGTAGTATCGTAGTATATATTATTTCTTACATCAACACCATATTGAAATACAAATCGCTTGGTATTAAAATCTTTATATGGAAACACACTGTATTCTATTTTTGGACCAATGGTAAATTGAGATTTCAAATTACTAAAAATAGAATTGGTATAATCGATTCCTCCACCATAGGCTACATGTTGATTTATTTTCTTAACATAATCACCACCCACATTAAATACTTGATATTCGTATTTATAAATAGTTCCATTATCGTCGTACTTACTAAATTGTTCGTTGGCATTGATATATAGATTCGTTTTAGAATCATTGGTTTCTCGGTCTGCAAATAAATATCCATTCCCTTCGGCAGATTTATATACCTGATTGCCATCATAGGAACCTGATAAACCTATCTGAAAAACCCAAAAATTATATGGATCTGACTGTTTCAATGTGGTATCAATTTCTTTCACATCTTTTTTTCGAATATTGATTTCTATTTCGGCTACAGATGCTGTTTTGGCTAAATAGGGAATTAAAGCCAATTTTATATTTTTCACCCAAAGATTTCTTATCTCCGATTCTGTACTATTGAGTGGCACAGTATAATTCAACGTATCGCTATGATATTGAAAATGATTGCGCCCTACAACAAAAAATGTATTGATTTGTGTTCCGATTGAATTCTGATTGTTTTTGGCTATAATATGTACATCTGCATCCAATCGGTCACGTACAAAATTGACAATTGTTAATTCTTGTCTTACATAGTCATTGTAACAATCTCCTCCAAAATTACTACAATCTAAAAATACTTTAATAGGTCCTTGAAATGATTGTGAAAATGAATGAAATGTACATAACATGATTAAACTGAATAACAGTTTAAATTTAAAGCGTTGCATAAAAATGAATTTGTAGTTAAACACAAATTAAGATTATTGTTTCTTAAATAATTTAAAAAAAAATCATTTTAAAGTATTTTCTAATAATATTAACAGACTAAGAAAGTACTTTTACTTTCAGCTTTTAACAATAAATAATTCACCCCTTTTCTTTATGCTAATAGACTTCGATTTCAACAATGATTACTGTTTAGAAAATAAATATGTAAAACTAACTCCTTTACAAGAAATTGACATTGAGCATTTAAGTATATTTTCAATCAATGAACCAGAAATATGGACCTATTCATTAGTGTCAGCAGCAGGTATTAAAAATGAGAAACGATATATTCATCAATCTGTTGATGCAAGAATGCAACAAACCGATTATCCTTTCATTGTTTTTGATAAAGTAAATCAACAGTATATTGGTAGTACACGATTTTATGATATACAAATAGCAAATCGTACGCTGCAACTTGGCTATACCTGGTATGGAAAAAAATACCAAGGAAGTGGAATCAATAAACATTGTAAATATCTAATGTTAGAATTCGCTTTTGAAATAATGAAGATGGAACGAGTTGAATTCAGAGCTGATAATGAAAACAAGCGAAGCATTCAAGCAATGAAAAATATTGGAGCAAGCATTGAAGGTATTTTAAGAAGCAATGGATTCAAAGCGAATGGACAACGCAGAGATAGTATTGTGTTAAGCATACTCAGAGAGGAATGGTTTGAACATATTAACAAAGAGCTATGTTTAAAACTTCCGGTTATTATTCTTCAATAAGAAATTAAAAACAAGATTGAGTAAAATAAATACATTCATCATACTAGATCACCATTCTTAAAATAGGTTCATCGAGTTTTTTTACCCCAAATTACACAATAGGCTTTGACGAAGGAAAAGAATAGTGCGTTAGTTGGGGTCACCCCGATTTAGTATTTTTTATCAGATTTTGCAAAAAGCTGATTTAAAAATACTTAATCGTTTCAGTATTTCTAATGCTGATTCTGGGATTAGTTTATCTATTTTTGCATGTAATTCTCTTCGTACATGAAATCAACTTTAATCGCTGTTTTAATCTTATCAACCATATTTGCAAATGCACAAACTACCATATCGGGTACTGTAAAAGATACCAAAGGTGAAAAATTACCTGGTGTAAATATCTCAATCAAAAATAGCTATGATGGCGCTACGAGCAATATCAACGGACAATACACATTTGAAACACTGGAAAAAGACAGTGTTATAATTACAGCCACATATATTGGATTTCTACCTTTAGAGAAAAAAATTGTTCTAAATCAAAAACAAATCAATTATGATATTGTGTTAAAAGAACGTATCAATGATTTGAAAGCAGTAGTGATTAGTGCAGGTGCTTTTGAAGCCAGTGATGAAAAAAAAGGAACTGTACTCAAACCACTCGATATCGTAACTACAGCCGGAAGCAATGGCGATAATTATGGAGCACTGAAAACCCTACCAGGTGCACAGCAAACCAATGACAGAGAAGGATTATTTGTACGTGGTGGTACCGGTGCCGAAACCCAAACTTTTATTGATGGCACTTGGGTACGAAATGCATTTTCTGCTTCTATACCAGATTTAGGCGCACGAGGACGATTCAATCCATTTATTTTCAAGGGCACTGTTTTCAGTACTGGTGGGTATTCAGCGCTGTATGGTGGTGCACTTTCCTCGGCGGTTATATTAGAGACCATCGATCTTCCTGAACGTAGTTCTGCTAACCTCAATGTATCATCCGTGGGTATTGGTGCTAGTTTTCAGCAATTAGCCAAAAACAAAAAATCGTCTTGGGGTGTTGGGTATAACTACACCAACCTTACGCCTTATTTTTTATTGATAAAACAAAATGTAACTTATAAGCAAGCCCCAACGGTACATCAACTCGATTTAAATTATAGAATTAAAACATCTAAAACAGGTATTTTGAAATTTTATGGATATATCAATCATACTGGTATCAATATCCAACGCAACAATGTGACAAGCCTTGATTATGGTATTGATAGTAAAAAATACAATGATGAATTCGGAATCAAGAATAGTAATATTTATACTAATTTATCTTACAAAGAATATTTCAACAAAGACTGGAAACTCAATATTGGTGTATGTGTGAGTCAAAATGCTGATGATATTTCTACAAAAATTCTTGATCAGAACAATGAAGTAGTAAAAGATTCCAATTTTAAAAACCAAACTTGGAATGAAATTCAAAATCGAAATTTTTTAGCCACTACTAAAATTGTATTGGAAAAAAATTTAAATAATTTGAATACCATTCGATTCGGAGCAGAATATATTTATGGCAAAGATCGTTTTCACTATGCCATAGTCGATAATTTAATCGATCGTGCACCATTGGTGAACGAAGATCATTACAAAGCGATTTTTGCTGAAAGCGATATCTATATCACCAACGACATCGCAGGTAAAATTGGGGTTCGTGCCGAACATTCTTCATTATTGAATCAATTCAATATAGCACCCCGTGTATCGGCTGCCTACAAATTAAATCGTAGAGGACAAATTTCGATTGCCTATGGCATGTTTTACCAAAAGCCCGAACAAACTTACCTGTTTCGCAATACCAACTTAAATTATATGCGTGCCGATCATTATATTATCAATTACCAATATCAACCCAAAGATCGATTGCTTCGCATGGAAGCCTTTTACAAAAAATACCATCAATTGATCAAAACAGATTTATATGAAAATCCAACTAATTTTGGAAATGGCTATGCACGTGGATTAGAACTTTTTTATCGTGACAAAAAACTTATCAAAGGAATTGATTTTTGGATATCATATTCATTTCTTGATACCAAACGCGATTTCCTAAACTATCAGCGATTGGTACAACCCGACTTTGCAGCAACACATACAGGTTCATTTGTAGTCAAAAAATTCTGGACTAAATACATGTTTGGCATCAATGGAACTTACACATATTCTTCAGGCAGACCATACATCGATTACAATGAAACCAATCCTGTCAATTTCATGAAGAATAGAACGATTGATTACCACACCATCAATATCTCGTTGAATTATCTTAAAACTATACGAAAAGCATTTACAGTATTTGTATTAGGTATCAATAATCCCATTGGATTCAAACAAGAATATGGCTACAACTATGCCCAAGCCGATCTCAATGGCGATGGCACACGCTATCGCAAAGCTATTACGCCTGCTGCTCGACAGTTTGTATTCTTAGGTATGTTTATGAGTTGGGGTATCGATCGCACGCAAGAAGCCATTGATGGTAATTTATAATTAACAATTCGCTCTAAAATGGTAGCGTTTTTTTTACGACATTTGTCAAACAATTAAAAATAAATAATATTATGAAATCACTTTTTATTTCGTTCAGTTTAATGTTAATCGGCTTTGCATCATTTGCACAATCTGAGCAATACACCAATGCCATGAAAGGCTTTATGTCTAAAATGGGCTCAGCTACTTCACCCGATGCATATCAAGTAGTTGGAAATGGATTTGAACGTATCGCATCTGCCGAAAAAGGCGAATGGCTTCCACGTTATTATGCGGCATTTAGTTATATCATGCAAGGCATGATGACCGAAGACAAATCGAAAGTAGATGGCATCATCGATATGGCCGAAAAAAATATTGCCGATGCTCAAGTCATTTCTCAAAGTGAAGAATTACTTTGCTTGGCAGCTTGGTGCAAAAGTGCTCGTATAGGTGTAGACCCTATGAGTCGTGGTATGAAATATGGTACAGAAGCAGCGCAATTGCTAGAAGCTGCAAAAAAAATAAATCCTAACAATCCACGTATCTATTTCCTACAAGGACAATCCGCTTTCTATACGCCAGAAGCATTTGGTGGTGGTAAAGCCAAAGCAAAAGAAATATTTCAAAAATCAGTCGAATTATTTGAAACATTCAAACCAACTTCTGAAATGATGCCAAATTGGGGTGTTGAACAAGCTAAGAAAATGCTAGAAGAGTGTAGCAAATAAAACTTATATAATCGTAGATAAAGCCCCATAATGGGGCTTTTTTTTATCCCAAATTACGCAATAGGCTTTGACGAAGGAAAAGAATAATGCGTTAGTTGGGGTTACCCCGCCTGTCCCGCAATTCGGGGATATAGTATTTGTTATCAGATTTTGCAAAAAGCTGATTTACAAATACTTAATCGTTTCAGCCTCGATTTTTTTTCGGGGCTGATTCTGGGTTTATCCCTATACTCAATCCTATTTTTCCATTACTTAATCTTCAATTATATTTGCCAACTATTGCATGATTCCTTCCTCTTCCATAAATGACCATGTTACAATCGACCATACATTGAATGGTGATTTCGACCTTCAATTGCCACATATGATGCAACATATCATTACTGGTGAACTCAAAAAAGGTAAATATTTCGGTATACATTTTTTCAAAAGCGAACATCATCAAATACGAGAAATAACCAAAGCACCCAATCAAGATGGTATATGGGAAGCCAATATCAATGTAAAACATCCTCGCACCAAAGTATGGGGTAAAAAAGAAAAACCATCTACCTTTTTTCCACTTCATTGGCAAGAAGAAACATTAATTGCTAAGCTGCAAGAAGCCTATTCAACTCGTAAAAAAATATTTTCGTACAAATCCATAGGTCAAACATCCTGTGGAATTAAAATTGCCTTCTTTACCAGAAATCAACATATTGTAAGTTGCTTTCCGATATATGTACAATCTTTATAGAATTAAATATATGTATGAATTGATTATCTTTTTTATAAAATCTCAACATACTTATGAATTATATTAAAAAAAAATTGAAATAAATTCTGAGTGGGAATCAAATTTAATCAGCCAAAAAGACAAAATAAATTATACAAGTAATTAAAAAGTAACTATAATATAAAATGTTGCTAAAATTATTATTTAGACTTGAATTTTCTTGACTTGCTAAAATTTTAATATGGTTTTTCTTTATTATACAAAATACAAAACTAAGTATCCAAAATAAAGAACTACTGACTATTATAAATTTACCTACTTCTTTAGAAACTATATCATTATTTTCTAATAAAATAATAATTGAAAACAAATTCAGCCAAGGCAAAAATGTTGCTAAAAACCAAGCTTTCACTTCTGGATAAAATCCTTCATTACCTAAATGGATAGCTAATTTATATGATTTGTAAAATAAAAAGTTAAAAAATTTCATAGTTTTTTTGATTACTCTTTCCAATTGCGCTATAAAGTAGTGTTGAATTTGTGTAATGTCTTCTCTTGTTTCTGCTGATATTTTATTGTTCTAAATTTTATTATTTAATAATTAATGTAATTGTCTTACACATCTTTATTCTAATGCAAGATAATTATTTATTATTGAGTTTTGTGCTTTAGCTTGATGTTTAAGTAAGAGGAGGTCAAGCATAATTACTAAACCTCATTCTCGTTCTAGGGTTTGTGATTATTTTCTTTAGAGGAAAATATCACTGCATTTCAAGTGACGAATTAATTTCATTTAAGATAACATCTATTTTATTTTTAAGATTTTTATATTTTTTAATTGCCAAATCTTCATCATCAAGAATGTTAAATGTGTAAAAAACATCATCGCTTACGATGTTAAGATCGTTTGGAAATAATTCGACTATCAAATCATTGAATTTATTCATATCCTCAAAATCATACGTAACTATCAATTCAGGACTATTTATTAATTCAATAAAAGCCATAAAAATATTTAAGACAGTTGCATTCAAAGGATATTTTTTTATCAAAACAACAAGTTGGTTTAAATAATCAATATCAGCTATTTTTTTATCTACAAAAAGCGAATAATTCGATTTCAATAATTCAATATCATTTTGATAATCTTTTGAATTTTCATGTATGGCAGTTAGTATACTTTTTATATTTGTCATATTGTTTGTTATTATATCATTTATTCACAAGCTTCATCCTACTTCACTATTATTTGCTGTTCCACTTATCAAATGTACTATTTTATAAATCTTAAAGAAATAGTATTGATTCGAATTGTATAGCACACAGAATAATATTTTAATTCACAAATAATGTATTAAAAAATACTACTCCTTACATTTGCAACCTTCATGCAGAAAATCAAATCACTCACCAAAGCCTATGCAGGCATTAGCAAAGAAATGTGGCTATTGGCCGCTGCCATGCTGATCAATCGATCAGGATCGATGGTATTGCTATTTATGAGTGTATACCTCACCAAAGAAAAACACTTTAGCATACCACAAGCGGGTGTAGTATTATCCTTATTTGGTATTGGGTCTTTGGTAGGTGCTTTCATTGGTGGTAAATTGGTCGATCGCATAGGGTTTTATCCTATCTTAATTTGGAGTTTGATATTGAGTGGTATCATGATTTTGCTTTTAGGTCAAATGCAAAGCTTTTATCTCATAGCGTTTTTTACGTTTTTAGTCACCGCCTTTGGCGATATGTTTCGGCCAGCCAATTCAGCTTCTATTTCTTCCTATTCTACACAAGAAGGTTATACTCAAGCCATTGCATTGAATCGTTTGGCCATGAACCTAGGCTTCACTATCGGTCCTATGCTTGGTGGATTATTGGCATCGCATAGTTATACATTATTGTTTTGGGCCGATGGCCTTACTTGTATGCTTGCTGCTGGTTTTATTTTTTTTATGCTTCCCAAAAAACAATTTACCAAACCATCTACGCCTACTGCCGAAGAAGCCAAAGCCGCGAGTCCTTATAGAGATAGTGCTTATTTATATTTTTTAATTTTCACTACATTATATGCCATGGCTTTTTTTCAATTAATTACCGCATTGCCTTTGTATTACAAAAATGTATATTTTCTCAACGAAAAACATATAGGATGGTTGATGGCACTCAATGGCATCGGTGTAGCTGTCATCGAAATGTTTTTGATTTACTATATCCGTAATAAATGGACCGAGTTTAAATTCATATCCTTGGGTATTATATTATTAATGTTGAGTTATTTAATATTAGTTCCATTTCACAGTATCCTTATTTTAATAGTCAGTGTTATTTTAATCACATTTTCCGAAATGCTCGCTATGCCATTTATGAGTACCCATAGTATGAAACGAGCTTCACCCAAAGCTATGGGTGAATATATGGCACTCTATTCTATGTGCTGGTCGGTAGCATTAATATTAGCACCACTACTTGGAAGCCAAATCATAGCATTAGTGGGTTACAATGGATTATGGATTTCGGTAGCAGGTATAGGATTTATTTCATTGGTAGGTTTTCGATTTTTAGAAAGCAAGCATTAATATTTTTTCTACTAGAGTTTAAGACTATATTTGCACCCTTTCAACGAAGTATGGCTAAATATTGGTGGAAAATACTCTGTGTACTACTCCTTTTATACATTATCATAGGTGGCATATTATTGCCAGTACCTGCCATTCCAAAGCTCAACGAGTCTGCACGAAATCTTTTCTATCATGTACCTATGTGGTATGTCATGATAGTTTGTTTTTTAGTTTCATCTATCTATGCACTCAAATTTCTTCGAAAAAATCAAATCAAAGATGATCTGATCTCTAAAGAGTATGTATTAGTAGGTATAGGCTTTGGCTGCCTAGGTATGATTACGGGTATGGAATGGGCCAATATTGCTTGGGGAGCTCCATGGAGCAACGATCCCAAACAAGTGGGTGCAGCATTATGTCTTCTAGTCTATTTTGCTTACATCGTTTTACGTAATTCGGTCAAAGATCCTGATAAGCAAGCCCGTTTGAGTGCTGTATACAATGTATTTGCCTTTGCCTTATTGGTGCCTTTGTTATTTATTATACCAGCTCATTTCAAATCCTTGCATCCTGGTACCGATAGCAAACCATTTGAAGCCTTGTATACACAAGCTGCAGGTTTTCGCAGAGTATCAGTCCCTGCTATGTTTGCTTGGATATTGCTTGGCGTTTGGGTTTTCAACCTTCGTATTCGTACCAAAAAACTTCAAAATCCTGAATTATTTTCATGAATAAATTAATAAAATACCTATCAATACTCATTTGTATGCTATCGTCTGTTTCATTAGCGGCACAAGATCAAGCACGACCTGAAGTTGAAATGGCTAATGTGCTCCATCAAAATGGTAAAATATACCTTGTAGTTTTAGTATTGCTTACTATCTTTGCGGGCGTTTTATTTATGCTCATTCGTATTGAACGCAAACTTATACGTTTAGAAAAAGAACAAAAAAACTAACATTCAACAATTCGTATTTAAACCCAACATAAAAAAAATTCAAACTTTTAATTATTTAAAAAATGGCAAAAGCATCAAAAAGCAAACCAACAGCACATTATAGCTTCTTCGAAAGTGTAGAAAGAAACTTTGACAAAGCGGCTCCATTTACCGACATTAAAGACAAAGGTATATTGGATCAAATCAAAGCATGTAACAGCGTTTACAGCATGAAATTTCCAGTAAAAATTGCCGACAAAGTAGAGGTAATTGAAGCTTATCGTGTACAACACTCTCATCATAAGTTACCAGTAAAAGGTGGTATCCGTTTCAGTATGGATGTGAATCAAGATGAAGTAATGGCATTGGCTGCTTTGATGACGTATAAATGTGCTATCGTAAATGTACCATTTGGTGGTGCAAAAGGTGGTATCAAAATCGATCCTAAAAAATTAGGAGTATATGATTTGGAGAAAATTACACGTCGTTATACTTCTGAACTTGTGAAGAAAAATTTCATCGGACCTGGTATTGATGTACCTGCTCCTGACTACGGAACTGGCCCACGTGAAATGAGTTGGATTGTAGATACATACATGAGTTTGCGTCCTGGCGAAATCGATGCTGCTGGTTGTGTAACAGGTAAGCCTGTAACACAAGGTGGTGTAAGAGGACGTACAGAAGCTACAGGTCTTGGTGTATATTATGGTGTACGTGAAATGTGCGACGATACCGAAATGATGAAAAAATTAGGTATGACTGTTGGTCTATCAGATAAAACAGTTGTAGTACAAGGTTTAGGCAATGTAGGTTATCATGCCGCGAAATATTTCCATCAATCAGGTGCTTCTATAGTAGGTATTGCTGAATTTGAAGGAGCAATTTCAAATCCTAAAGGACTAGATATCGAAGCAGTAGTAGCTTTCCGTAAAAAAACAGGTTCTATTCTTAACTTCCCTGGAGCTAAGAATCATAAAAAATCATCTGAAGCATTGG
Organism: Bacteroidota bacterium; assembly: GCA_947460175.1. Classification (GTDB taxonomy): domain Bacteria; phylum Bacteroidota; class Bacteroidia; order Chitinophagales; family Chitinophagaceae; genus OLB11. The sequence goes on from CANHGW010000041.1 coordinate 22,813, forward strand.
AATTAGCATGTGATATCTTGATTCCTGCAGCATTAGAGAATGTAATCAATGGCGACAATGCCCCTAAAGTAAAAGCTCGTATTGTGGCAGAAGCTGCTAATGGTCCTTTAACTCCTGAGGCAGATGCTATTTTAAACAAAAAAGGAACTGTTGTAATCCCAGATATGTATATCAATGCAGGTGGAGTAACTGTTTCATACTTTGAGTGGTTGAAAAATTTAAGCCATGTTCGTTATGGTCGTATGGAAAAACGCTTCAGCGAAAATATGAATACGAGCATTTTAGGTTCTATCGAAAGTCTTACTGGTAAAAAAGTTTCCAATGCAGAACGTAAAATCATCCTTCACGGACCAGATGAAGTTGATTTAGTTCACAGTGGTTTGGAAGATACCATGATGGGATCTTATCATGAAATCAGAGATATTTGGTTAAAAAATAAGAAAATCACTGATATGAGAACGGCTGCATTTGTTAACTCTATCAACAAAGTAGGTGTTTCATACATGGAATTGGGTATTTTCCCTTAATCCTATTCAATTATATTCTACAAAAACGCCTCTAAAAAAAGAGGCGTTTTTTATTAAAATAAATTTCATATTCATAAAATAAAGAATTACTTTTGCATTCCCAAAAATTGAATAACGATGCAAGAAGCAGTAAAATTTATACACGAAGCCCTCAATAGCAACACCGAAAAGCCTAGCTTTAAAGCTGGTGACAGTGTAACTATCAACTATAAAATTCAGGAAGGAAACAAAGAACGTATCCAACCTTTTAAAGGAGTGGTAATCAAAAGACAAGGAAATGGTGTAACTCAAACATTTACTGTGCGTAAAATGAGTGATAATGTCGGAGTAGAAAGAACGTTCCCTATCAACTCACCTAATATCGAATCAATTGAGATTAATAAAGTAGGACGTGTACGTCGTGCAAAATTATTCTACTTAAGAGACAGACAAGGTAAATCTGCTCGTATCAAAGAAAAAAGAATGAAATAATTTTCAATATAATTTTCACATTAAAGCTATCAAATTGATAGCTTTTTTTTATTTAAAAATATTCATTTCATTCACTTTTGCAATCGGCCATGAGGTTGACTTGGAATACATATAGCAATATAAGATTTATCTAAGACACAAAACACATCTCTCTAACTTGATAGGATATGTTGAATTAGAACGAACAAAATATTAAAATTATTTATTACTCATAGTATACTATTTGAAACGCAAAGTTCATTCAGGGACAGGCCTTAGAAAAATAGCGTTAAGAAACTGCGTAGCAATCACTGAGTCCTATTACAAAAAAATAAAATTGCCCGAAGTAA